>NZ_LT607413.1:4970833-5588750 GCF_900091495.1 Micromonospora echinospora
CAGGGTGGTGCCGGCCGGGAGCAGGGCGGCCAGGGCGGTGGCCTCGGCCGCCGGCAGGGCGGTGGTGGCGGCGAGCAGCCGCAGGGGGTCCACCCCCATCGTGGTGCCCCGCAGGTGGTCCCCGACCACCGGGAGCCGGCCCAGGTCCAGGGTGGCGGCGACCTCCACCCCGAAGAGGTAGCCGGTGCGGGTGCCGTTGCCGGTGAGGGCGAACAGGGCCTGGCGCAGGTCCAGCCGGATCCCCTCTGGCACGTACGCGGCGGCGCTGGGGGAGATCGCCCCCACCAGGGCCTTCAGCTCGGGTACCGGGTCCTCGGGCAGGTGCCGGTAGGAGGCGGCGAAGCGGCGGGCGGTCGGGTCCTGGGCGAAGTGCAGCTCCAGGGCGGGGTGGAAGGTTCCTCCCTGCACCGGTACGACCAGGTCCAGGGTCCCGGCAACGGAGCGTCGGGCGGTGTCCACGGCCAGGGTGAGGGCCACCTCGGTGCCGTCGACCGGGAACCGGGCCCGCCCGGTGAGGAAGAGCCGCCCGGCCCCGGTGGAGACCTCGGCGGCCAGGTTGTCCACGGTGGACTCGGCCAACGGGGCCGGCAGGGCGAGCCCCCCGAACCGGTCGGCCAGGTCGGCGAAGAGGTGCCCGACGGGGATCTGCTGCCCGGGGGCGGTCTCCCCGGCGAACTCCCAGTGCCGGTCGGGGGCCGGGTCGTAGGCGGCCCGGAGCACCACCCCGACCCCGCCCAGCACCAGCCCCGCCCGGGCGTGGAAGGTGGTGCCGGTGGAGTCGTGCAGCAGGTCGAAGCCGACCTGGGTGACGGTGACCTGCTCGGTGATCTGCCAGGCGCCGTCGAGGACGATCTCCCCGTCGAAGGCGGCGGGCACGGTGGCCGAGGGCACCACCGCCCCGGCCTGGAACCGGGTGACCGTCAGGTCCGGGACGTGGTCGGGCTCGACGCCGGTGAAGTGCCGGTAGATCTCCCGGATGCGCAGGGGCGGGTCGTCGGTGCGCAGCCCCCCGCCGATCCGCCGGGTGTCCGAGTCGGCGACCAGCTCCAGGGTGCCGTCCGCACCGATCCCGAACAGGCCGCTGACCAGGACCGACACCTGGGCGGCAGGGCCGGGGGCGGTCACCCGGACGGTCAGGTCGATCTGCTGGAGGGTGAGCAGCCCGGGGATCACCTCCCACTCCGCCTCGGTGTACAGGGTCATGGTCAGGTACTCGACCGGATTGGCGGCGGTGGGGTCCACCGCGAGGGTCACCGCGCCCAGGGTGATCCCGGCCCCCGGGTCGATGCCGAAGGGCACCGGCAGGGTCGCCAGCCCGACCAGGCCGGCGATGTCGGTCAGGGTCAACGGGCCCAGCTTGCGGAAGTCGGCGGTGAGGACCAGCTCCTCGCTCCAGGAGGCGAGCCGGGCGTCGATGGTGATCTCGTGGTCCTCGGTGAGCGCGGTCAGGCTCCCCGCCGACACCGGGATGCCCGCCGCGATGACCAGGGCCCCCCGGACCTGGTGGTCGAGGGTGTTGTAGTTCAGGTCGGGCAGACCGAACAGCCCGTACCGCAGGTTGGTGAGGGTGAACAGGCCCAGGTCGAGGCTGGCCTCCGCCGGTCCGTACAGGGCCACGCTCGGCACCAGGGGGGTGGCCGGGGTGAGCTCGGGCGGGGCGAGGGAGTTCATGGTGATCTCCCCGGAGAGGGGGTGGCTCTCCCCGGGGAAGAGCAGCCCGACCAGCTCCATCCCGGGCCGGATCAGCAGGTTCCCCTCGAAGGTCATCGGAGTGGCGGTCGGGACAGGGGGCTCCCCGCTCTCCGCGATCAGGTCGGTGTCCAGTCGCAGGACGGTCCCGCCGAACCGGAGGGTGTCCAGCAGGGTCCCGCGCAGGGGCGGGAAGGCCTCGGCCAGGGACCAGTCGGTGCCCGGACGGACGGTCACCTCCACCCGGCTGACGGTGTCGCCGGTCAGGGTGAACCGGAGGGTCACCTCGGCTCGGTCGAAGGGGGCCCCGGAGCCGGTGCCGACGACGGTGACCGGGCCGGGGGCGGGGGAGCGGGTGCAGCCGGTCAGCAGCAGCCGGCCGGTGGGCAGGAACCGACCCAGGTAGGCGGCGGTCGATGGGTCCAGGGCGGCGACCGGCAGGTCGAGCCGGCCGGTGGGCACCCCGGCCAGCAGGGTCTCCAGCGCCTCGGGGGTCATGCCCGCTCCCAGGTGATGTCGAGGTCACCGTGGGAACCGGTGATGTAGACCGGGGCCTTGAAGGGGAACTGGACAGACTTGGCGGGCTCGTAGTTCTCGGAGTCCCAGGCCCAGCCGGAGTGGGGCGGCTTCTTCTCCCGGCCGCTGTCGACGAACCGTTTGACATACCGCTCGACCACCGTCTTGGAGGGCAGGTGGTGGCTGGACACCCCCTCCTTCCCGGCGCTGATCAGGGCCTTCTCCTTGGGGTCCAGCAGTTTCACGAACTCCGCGGAGGAGGAGGTGTTGTTGCTGCCGTGGTGGGCGACGTGGACGATGTCGACACCCGCCAGCCGGATCCGGTTCTGGGCGGCGTACTTCCCCCGGGTCATCAGAAAGTGCTCGGTGCTGCGGGTGGCGTCCCCGCAGAGCAGCAGCTTCTTGCCGAAGACCTCCACCAGGAGCACCACGCTGCCCCGGTTCTTGCCCTGGGCCGCGTCCTTGTCCTTCTTGTAGTCGTAGGCGACCCCGGCGGTCAGGATGGTCACCGTGCAGGCCGGGTCCGTCTCGGCGACGATCCGGATGCCCCCCTGGGCGTCGAGGCAGTCGATGTCGGTGGCGGTCACGGCCGCCGGTACGGCGATGCCCCCGAGGGTGATCTCCCCGGCCACCTCGCCGTCCTTGAGGGCCTTGGTGGGGTCGACCGCGTTGTGGACCACCTTGCGGACCAGGTCCTTGTTCCTGGCGTGGGACTGCACCCAGCGGTTGGCGGCACCGTAGCCGGCGAAGTCCCCGCTGTGGTAGACCCGACCCACCTCGACCCTGTTCGGCTTGTTGGCGAGCACCGTGGCGAGCTGGTTGTAGTGGTCCTCGTCGGAGTGGGTGAAGACCAGGATGTCGACGAGTTGGGCCTTCGGGGTCTTCAGGGGCTCGCCGCGTTCGTTGGTGGCCTGCACCGGGCCGAGGAACTTCGGGTCCGCCAGGCAGTCCCGCACCCGCTTGGTGTAGAGCTTCTCCTTGGTCTCCTCCATCTCCTTCGAGGTGGAGCCGCAGTCCACGAGGATCAGTCGACCCCCCGGGGTGCTCAGGGCGATGCAGTCCCCCTGCCCCATCTTGATCATGCGGGCGTAGAACTTCCGGTCACCCCGGGTGCCGGGGGTGGCCGGCGGACGCTTGCTGATCTCGTCCTCCCAGAGCTTGGACAGGGCCGCGGCCTCCTCCCGGAGCTTCGCCGCGTGGTCCTCCTCCAACTTGATCCGCTTCCGCTTGGACTCCTTGCGGTTCTTGTCGAGAATCGTCTCCCCGTCTTGCGTCATGATGCTGTAGTCGGCCGTTCTCCGCTTCCGCTTCGGAGGGGTCGGGTCGGTCATGGTGCGCTCCTCAGCTCGGGAAGGCGATCCGCCAGCGGCCCTGGCTGACCCGTTCGCCCTTGCGCCGCCAGGTGAAGACGTGCCGGCGGTCGTTGTCGAAGGGACTGAAGTCGGCGGCGTAGGCGAACTCGCCCTGCAGCACGTTGTAGAGGTCGAACTCCAGCTCCCCGGCGGCCAGCCGCAGCAGGGCCCGCAGCTCGTGGGCGCCGACGGTGACCCCGTCCACGGTCAGGGACTGGAAGGTCCCCCGGGCGGCCCGGACGTCGCTGAGCTCGTCGGAGGCGCCCTGCTTGAAGGCGAAGCCCTCGGGGCGGCCCTCGATGCGGTGCCAGAACTTGTGGGAGTGGTGGAAGCGGATGCTGGGGTGGACGTCCACCCCGTCCGGGGTCTCGGCCTGGTACAGCTCCAGGAACAGGACCCCGCCCCCACTCTGGGCCTCCCGGCGGAGCTGGAGGTGGTCGGAGCCGGCGGTGAGCGTCGACTGGCCGGCGGCGATCCGGGTACCGCTTACCTCCTCGGCCCGGAGCCGGGGGGTCGTCACGGCGCCGGCCACCAGAGCCCCGGTCGTCACGGCGCTGGCGGTCAGGGCACCGGTCGTCACGTCGGTCAGCTCGTCGGAGTTGCCCTCCTTGAACACGAAGCCCTCGGGGCGGCCCTCGATGCGGTGCCAGAACCTGTGGGAGTGGTGGAATCGGATGCTGGGAAAGACGTCCACCCCCGCCGGGGTCTGGTCCTGGAACAGCTCCAGGAACACCACGCCACCCCCGCTCTGGGCCTCCCGCCGCAGCTGCAGGTGCTCGGAGACCGCCTGCACGGTGAGCGGGGACTGGGGCGCGGTGGTGCCGATGCCGACCATGTTGCCCACCGGGTTGATTGCCAGCGGGGCGGAGCCGTGGGACTGGATCCAGGAGTACCCGGTGTCGTAGCCCAGCCGCAGGTTCGGCTGGTGGGTGGGGCCGACGATGACGCTGCCCCCGTTGGCGTCGCCGTTGTCGTCCACGATGTGCAGCCGGGCCTGCGGGGTGGCGGTGCCCAGCCCGGCGTTGCGGGCGGAGAAGACCAGGGGTGCCCGCTCCACCGCGGCGCTGAGCTGACCGTCCTGGAAACCGGGGAGGTTGCGGTAGGCCAGCACCACCGGGGCGTGGCCGGGGTCCGGCAGCCCCTGCACCTCCTCCAGGGTCAGCTCCAGGCATCCCCCGGGGGGCAGGGTCGTGTCCTGCTGGGGGATCAGCGTCCACTGGGCCCGGTCCGCCAGCATCTCCCGGTGGACCTGCCAGACCTCGGGAACCGACCCCCCGACCCGGAGGGTGACCGTGCCGGCGGTACCGGCGGTGGTCAGGGCCCAGTCCCGGGTCTCCCGGTCGCCCTGCACCTCGAAGGAGAGGACCAGCTCGGTGGGGGCGGTCCCGTCCGCCCCGGTCAGCGGCACGGGAATCTCCCGGGAGACGTTGGCCACCCGGACCCGCAGGTCACAGGGGGTCCGTCCGTCGCTGAGCACCCGGTCCCCGCCGACGAACCCCAGGTGCAGAGGGACGTCGGGCCGACCCCGGTGGTTGACGATCTCCAGCACCTGGTGCCGGGCCCCGGTCAGTTCGGTGGGCTCCCCGCTGTACCCCATGCGCCGGTAGCCCAGCTCCACCCGGCTGCCCCGGGTGCCCCCCACCCCGTCGGCCCGCAGCCCGGTCAGGGGCAGGTCGAGGGAGTGCCCGGCCGGCAGGGTCAGCTCCTCCGGTCCGCGCAGCCAGCCGGTGGACCCGGTCAGGGACAGCTCCCACCCCGGCACCTCCAGGGCCGGCCGGGAGTCGGTGGCCAGCACCCCCGGGCGGAAGGTCACCGCGAGGTGGTGGTTCTCGGGACCGGCGGGTCCGGGCGTCGACCAGAGGGCCAGGTCCTGGCGGGAGGAGTTGGTGACCCGCAGGGTGAGGGTCTGCCCCGCCGAGGCGTCGTCGATGTAGAGCACCGGCTGGTCGTCGACGTTGACCAGCTCGAAGGAGAGCGGGTGGGTACGGACGAAGGTGGCGAGCAGGGCCTCGTCGCCGGCCATGTCCCGCTGGATCTCGGCCACCGACCGGGGAGCGTCGTACACCCGCAGGTGGGCCGCGGCGAGGGGGAGGTGGGAGCTGACGGCGTTGGGGTCGCGGCCCAGGGTGAACCTCTCCCCGCTCGGCTGGGTGGGTCCCGGCATCGCGTCCTCGGCCACCACCACCCCGTCCAGCAGGATCCGGGCGGTGCTGTCCTGGCTGGTCACCGCCAGGTGGTGCCACCGGTCGAAAGTGAAGGTCCCCGGGGCGGTCTCCTGCCGGAAGGGCCCGTTGACCGTGGAGCCCTGGTATCCGATCCGACCGTCGTCGTGCAGCCAGAGCACGAAGTGGCCCCACTGGCCGAAGACGACGGCCATCGAGTTCGACGGCATCGGAGGCACCCGCACCCAGGCCATGCTGGTGATCGGCCGGGTCACGCCCGAGGTGCTGACCACCGCGTCGGAGCCCCCGGCCAGGGTGAGGCAACTGCCGAACCGGTCGTCGGCGCGGACCTGCGGGGCACCCTCGATCACCCCGGTGGCCGGGGCGGCGGGGGAGCCGGTGACCAGGGGGCCGGGGGCCAGGTCGTCGAGCTGCCAGTGCAGCAGCAGGGCGGCGCTCATGCCGGGGAGCCCGGGACGACGGGGGCGGTGGCGGCGGCGGTGCCGGGGCCGGCCGGTCGGGCGCCGGCCGGGGTCCCCTCCGGGTGGAGCTGGGCCCCGGCCTGCTGGCCGATGGCCTCGATCAGTTCGTACACACGGACGTAGGGCATCTGACCCAGGGCCTCCAGGATCGTGTTCGTCTGGTCGAGGGTGAGGGAGAGGGTGATCGGGGGCATCGCTCGCATCCTTGGTCCGGTCACGTGACCGGGGTGGTGGCTCATCGGGTGGGGGCGGTCGGGGTGGGCAGCGCGAGCCAGCCCTCCCGCAGGGTCAGGTCGGTGGGGAACCCCGGGTTCGGGGCGGGAGGATCCTCGGTCTCGGTCCAGACGGCACCCGCCCGCTCCCGCCAGGTCCACCGGCGACCCGGCTCGGTGGCGGGCAGCACCAGCCCGACCCCGGCCGCGTCGGTCAGCACCGGGGCGGCGAGGAAACCGGTCTCCAGGCGGGCCAGGGCGTCGTGGTGGTGGGCGGGGTCCAGCCGTACCGAGACGGTGGGCAGGATGCCGGTGGTGGCGTGCAGGCCCCCGGCCGGCTCCAGGAGCACCGTCAGGGTCTCCTCGGGCAGACCGAACGCGAGCCGTACCGGGGGATCGGTGCCGGCGGCGGCCATGGTGGGCACGTCGTGGTACTCGGTGCCGAGGCTGCCGTCGGGTTCGTGCCGCCAGTAGCCCAGCACCCCGTCGGTGAGCCGCCCGTACGCCCCCAGCCGGACCGGGAACCGCACCAGCGGGAAGCCGTTGGTCTCCCGGCCGGTACGCCCCAGGTCCTGCCGGAACACGTTCCAGTCCTGGTGGATCGCGGGCGGGCCGAGCAGGTCCAGCCCGAGGGTCAGGCGCAGCACCGCGATCGGTCGGCCGGTGAGCCGGGACCGGACCTGGTGGCCGCCCTCCCCCTCCTCGTCCACCGCATCCAGGGCGTCGAGCAGGGAGCCGAGCAGCTCCCCGAGCCGGTCGGCCCCGTACCCCCGCAGCCGGTCGACGACGGCCCGGAGCCCGGGGTTGGTGATCTGCTCCACGGCGGGAACGCCTCCGGTGGGGGCGGCCAGCCAACGGGCCAGCGCCGGGCGGTCCGGGTCCGGGTCGGGAAGGAGGCTGCCCAGCCACTCCCCGCCGCCGGCGTGCACCCGAAGCCCGTCGTCGAGCAGGTCGGGCAGGAGCCACCCGCAGACCGGGGAGGACTCCACCAGGCCGCTGACCGGCCGGCCCGGGTGTTCGGCGTCGAGCAGCCGCAGCCGCAGTCGGGCCGGCTGGGCTGCCCGGGGCGGCAGGGCGATCCAGCCCGGCCGGTCCGGTACCCGCAGCCGGGTGGTGGCGGCGGGCTGGTCCACCGAGAGATCGTGCCCGACCCCGAAGGAGTCCACCACCCGCAGCCGCAGCAGCCGCAGGCAGCCGGCCCGCAGCGGGTTGAAGTCGGCCAGGGGCACCGGGGCCTGCCGGTTCTGCTCCCCGACCCGGTCCCGCACCTGCTCGGCGAGGAGCTGCCCGGAGGGGAAACCGAGAGGGTCGAGGACGGGGAGCTGGCGGGTCAGCCGGCGCATCAGCAGGGCGTCGTTGAACCCGCCCAGGCTCTGGGCCAGGTTGCTCCCCTCGTGCTCGGCCAGGTGGGCGTAGGCGGCGGCGAGGGTGCCGAGCCGGGGGTCGGCGGACTGACCGGCACACCAGGCGAGCAGGGCCCCGGGGTCCCCGGTCATCTGCTCCGGGGTGAGGGGCCCCAGCCCGGCGGCCGTGCGTTCCTCGTTGTACCGGGCCAGGGGGCCGCCCGTGAGGTACCGCAGGATCCGGGCCGAGAGCAGCGGGCGGGTGGCGGTGGAGAGCACGGTGCTGCCGCTGTAGGTGACCGCCGCCCGTTCGGTGAGCCGGTGCCCGGGGCGGGCCGCCAGCTCGACCTCCCCGGGCGGGAGCCGGTAGTTGAGGCTGACCACCTCGGGGTCGTAGTTCCGGTCGGTGGGGTCGAGGTTGGTCCCGGGGGCGGCCGGCAGGAACTCCACCTCCCAGTGCAGCAGCAGGGGGTGCCAGGGCTGGCCGGTCCAGCGGCGCAGCGCCGGGTGGGGTTCGGTCAGCCCGGCGAGGACCGTGTCCAGCAGGTCACCGGCGGCGGCGACCCCCTCGGCTTCGGTCAGCGCCCCGGCTGCCCCGGGGGCCTCCACCATCAGACAGGGCAGCAGGCCCTCGGGGTGCTCGTCGTCGCTTCCGTACCGGTCCGACCCGGTGGCCTCGGCGCCGGTGAGCAGCACCACCGGCTCGTTGGGCACCTGGTACGAGTCGTCGGGGAGTTGCTGGAGCCGGTAGCCGGCCCCCGCCGGCAGCTGCGCGTTGACCCGGGCCACCACCGCCTCCACCGCCTCCCGGGTCGCCGCCAGCCGGTGGGCCAGGGTGTCGCCCCGCCCGGTCGGGGGGAACTCCCCGGTCTCGGCGAGCAGGGCGTCCAGGGCCGCCATCTCCCGTTGCAGGTAGGCGGCCGCCAGGTCCGGGTCGGGGTAGTCCGTCCGGTTCTCCGGGGGCGGGTAGGCGCAGGTCAGGTACCGGTGCCAGTCGGCGAAGAGACGCTGCCGCAGCCCGGTGGCATGGGCCTGGGCCCCGTCGTGGGCGGCCTGGGTCGCGTTCAGGGCGACCAGCAGGTCACCCAGCTCGGGCGGCAGGTCGGCCAGCTCCCGGGCGGGGGCGGCCCCCACCGGAGCGGGGCGGGCGGAGCCGGCGGTGCTGGCGGGGCCGGCGGTGTTGGCGGTGTTGGCGGCGGCGACCAGGGCCGCCGGGTCGGTGCCGGGGACGGCGTCCTGGGGCCGGACCGTCCAGCGGGTTCCGGCGGCGACCGGGGTGAAGGCGGCGGTGTGCCGGGCCTCGGCGAGCCGCTCCGGCAGGTCCAGGGTGGCGGTCTCCAGGCGGTCGGCGAAGTCGATCGCCTCCAGGAGTTGCTCCATCTCGTCGGCGCTCACCCCGGGCAGCTCCGCCCCCAGATGGGCGGCGAGGGCCTCGGTGGCGCTGTCGGCGAGGTAGACCCCGGTCTCGGTGGTCCGGGTCTCGAACAGGGACAGCTCCCCCTCCGGGGCGAGGGTCAGCCGGCCGAAGCAGACCATCCGCTCCGGGGGCGCCCCCTCGGGCCCCGCCGCCCAACCCAGCTCGTCGGCCACCCGCTGGGCCCAGGTGCCGGTGCCCGGCCGGGCCAGGGTGGCGGTCAGCTCGTCCAGGGCGGGGGAGGAGTACCAGCCGAGCAGGTCGTACCGGGTACCGGCCGGTCGCCGGGTGCCCGACTGGGGGTCGAAGAACCCGAAGATGCTGGCCGAGTTGGGGTAGAAGGCGGCGAAGGTGGGCTCCCCGTACCCGAGGGCGGTCAGCCGGGCCACCCGGTCGGTCTCCGGCCCCGGCCAGGCCCCCAGGGGCAGGACCCGCCCGAGCCGGCGCCAGGGCCGACCCGAGGGGCCCGGGGGGTCGGCGGGGGAGAGGGGGTAGGCCACCGAGGCGGACGAATCGTCGGTGAGGGCGTCGCTCTCCACCACCCACCGGGCCTGCCGGCCGTCAGGGTCGGTGCGGGTGACCAGCCACCGGTCGGGCACCCGGGGTGGCTGCGCCGCCGCCTCCCGCCCCCGGCCGAGGACGCCCTCCTGCGGGCGGTGGACCAGGCGGGTCAGTGCGTCCGGCAGGGCCCAGTGCAGGTGGATGCCGGCCTGGAGGGTGAGCTCCTCCTCGAAGGGGGCGGGGAGGATCCCATCGCTGAGGAAGGGCTGGTCGGGGTGGACGTCCCGCCCGGTGACCGGGTCACGGTACGGCAGTCGGGTGAAGTCGGCGACCGGGCCGGCGACGGTCCGCTGGGCCGGGAGCCACAGTGCGTCGATTCGGACGGGTACGGCGAGCAGACGCATGGCGGCTCTCTCTGGGGTGGACGGTCAGCGCGGCTCACCCTACAAACCGGACCGGATCTTGAGCCTCCACAAAGTCGACAGTGGACCTGCACGGTGCGCCGTAGCGCCGACGGCCCCCGATGGTGTAGGACCGACTTCGGCGATCTGTTCAGATATCGGCAATGGTGATTGCAATCTCCGCGTAGGTCCGGTCTGCTCCGGTTACCTTGCCGCAGGTCAGGGGAACCAGACACCGCAGGTCTCCCGCGCCTCGGATCCATCCCGGGGGAAGCCGCCGGTCGGCTACGGGCTCCATGGGCCGCGCGCCGTCCGGCTCGGCGGGTTTCGGTGCGGCGGCGGCGTGGGTACCGGGCCCCCACCACCCTGGAGGCTCCGATGACGCAGACCGCCGCCGACCGCTTCCCGACCCGACACGTGCCCGGACCCACCGTCCGGGACCTGCCCCCACCGCCCCGGTCGACCTGGAAGGTCATCGGCCCGGGGGTGATCGCCGCCGGGGTCGGCCTCGCGTCGGGTGAGTTCATCCTCTACCCGTACATCGCCTCGCAGGTGGGGTTGGTGTTCCTCTGGGCCGCCGCCGTCGGGCTGGTCACCCAGTGGTTCCTGAACATGGAGATCGAGCGGTACACGCTGGCGACCGGGGAGACCGCGCTGACCGGGTTCTCCCGGTTCTGGCGGCACTGGGGCCTGGTCTTCGCGGTCATGACGTACTTCGCCAACCTCTGGCCCGGCTGGGCGTCGAGTTCGGCCACCATGGTCACGTACCTCTTCGGTGGCGGGAACGTCACCTGGATCGCCGTCGGCATGCTGCTCGCCATCGGGCTGACCCTGACCCTGGCCCCGGTGGTCTACACCGCGCTCGAGCGGGTGGAGTTCCTGAAGGTCGGCCTGGTCGTGTTCTTCGTGGTGGTGGCGGTGTTCTTCGCCATCTCCGCCGACGCCTGGGGCGAGTTGCCCCGTACGGTCACCGCGCCGGACTTCCCGGTCGAGCTGGGGTTCGCGTTGATGCTCTCCGCGCTGGTCTTCGCCGGGGCCGGCGGTGGCCAGAACCTGGTGCAGAGCAACTGGATCAGGGAAAAGGGCTTCGGCATGGGCGCGTACGTCCCCCGCCTGGTCAGCCCGGTCACCGGCCGCAAGGAGGCGGCGCCGGACGTGGCAGGTTTCGTGTTCGAACCGACCGAGGAAAACCTGCGCCGGTGGCGCCGGTGGTGGCGGCTGGCCAACCGGGAGCAACTGGTCACCTTCGTGCTGATCTCCTTCGTCACCATCACGTTGATGTCGATGCTGGCCTACTCCACCGTGTACGGAGAGCCGGGGCTGGCCAACAGCGTGGACTTCCTGGCGGTGGAGGGGCAACGGCTCCAGGAACTGGTTGGCGGCTGGTTCGGCATCCTGTTCTGGCTGATCGGGGCGTTCTCGCTGTTCGCCGCCGCGATGGGCATCGTGGACTACACCAGCCGGCTCGCCGCCGACGTGCTCGCCACCTCGTACCTGCGCCGGGCCTCGGAGAGCCGGATCTACTTCTTCCTGGTCTGGGGCCTGGTCGGGCTGGGCTGCGCGATCCTGCTCGCTGGCTTCGCCCAGCCGCTGCTGCTGCTGGTCATCTCGGCCTGCGTCGGCGGGCTGATGATGTTCATCTACGCCATCCTGCTGCTGGTGGTCAACCGTAAGGTGCTGCCGGAGCAGATCCGCCCGCGTGGCTACCGGGTGGCGGCCCTGGTGTGGGCGGTGGCGCTGTTCGGGGTGTTCTCCGTCCTTACCATCTGGCAGCATGGCGGAAAGCTGATCGACTGGCTGAGCTGAGCCGCGTCCCACTCCGAGTGGGCGCCGTCGCCCCGCCCAGGGCCCGGCGTCCACCGTACGGGTGATCACTTTCCGGGTCCGGGTGACGGCGCGGAGACGAGCACCGTCCGATTCGGAGCGACAAACAGGACACCCGGCGAGAGTCGTCCGGCCGAGGGGTGGGCACCCGCTCCAGCCACGCTGCGTAACAGGTTTGTCGCGTCGACCCACCCTGCATCTGACTCGAAAAATTTCCGGCTCTCTATTGCCTCCCTCCGTTTGCGCAGGTCAAGATCCCCTTAAGCAAAAGGTGGTCCGCTTCCCGGGCGTCACCGGCGCTCTTCTGCGCCCAGCTCGCGGTCGGCGGATCCACGAGAGGAGTAACGTGCAGCCACACACAACGTCAACGATCCTCCGCTCCCGCAGGGCCATGGCCGCCGCCGTCACGGCTGCGCTCGCCGGCTCGATCCTGACCGCTCCGGGCGTCTCCGCCGCCGCTCCCGAGGGTCCGGGGGAGGGCAGCTGCAAGGTTGCCGAGGACCCGTCCTGGTCGGGCTGGAGCAACCACGAGCAGGTCGGCGAGCGGCTGGCGCAGATCGAGCGCACCAGCGGCGGCCGGGTGGACGTCGAGGTGGTCGGGCGCTCGTCGGAGGGCCGGGAGCTGTATGCCGCCCGGGTCGGCACCGGTGACAAGGTGCTGCTGGTCACCAGCGCGATCCACGGTAACGAGCGGACCGGCACCGAGGCGCTGCTCAACATCCTCAAGCACCTGGGCAGCGCCGGTGACGCGCAGACGCGGCAGATCCTCAACGAGGTCACCTTCGTCGCCATGCCGATGACCAACCCCGACGGCGGCGAGCTCAACCGGCGGATCAACGTGCAGTCCTGGGGCGACACGGTCGCGGAGTTCCCGCAGCTGGCCGACGCCCCGACCGCCTGGTACCACCGGCCCAACGGCGACGGCATCAACCTGCCCGGCTTCGACCTGAACCGGGACTTCAACCCGGACCTCGACTACGTGCCGAGCGCCGCCGACCTGCCGGGTCGCCAGACCGACGCCGGCTTCTTCCTCGCCCCCGAGTCGCGGGCCGTCCGGGACGTCTACGTCGACCTGCGGGACGAGAAGGGCGCCGTCGACGCGTACATCGACCTGCACCACATGGGACCGTGCAGCCGGGTCACCGGCGGTGAGCAGGACGGCAAGCTGATCTCCGTCTCGCTCGACTACCCGCCGCTGGGTGTGCAGGACGGCGCCGCGTACAAGGCGAAGTGGCCGGCGCTGGACCAGGACAAGTCCCGCCGCTACGCCCTCACCGTCGCCAACGGCATGATCGAGAAGTACGGCAACCAGTCGAAGCTCGCGGCCATCGGCCGGTACCTCCACCCGGACGAGCGGGAGTACGCGGGCCAGGGCCGCTCGGCGTTCGCCCTCAACGGCACCGGCACGGTGCTGTTCGAGGTGCGCGGCCAGCAGGACGACCTGGGCCAGAAGCAGCAGGGCATGTTCGTGCAGAGCGTGCAGACCGGCATTCAGTCGCTGATCGACGGCCTGGCCGACGGCACCGTCGACCAGGTCGAGGGGGACGACTTCTTCGAGCTGCCCGACTACGGCTGGGACACCACGAACGACTGACGATCCCTGGCGACTGGCGGCCCCTGGAGCAGGAAGCTCCGGGGGCCGCTGGCGTCGGCAGCACCAGGAGCCGGCTGGCCGCGACACCACCGACGGCGGCCATCGTGATGGTCGGCGCAGCGCTGCCGCAGGGCGGGGTGGCGGTGCCCATACCGACAGCGGCACTCAACGTCACCGACGCAGCGGACCGCAGTAGGCGTACGTCTGGGTGGCTCTACCGAAGAACCCTTCCCGGGAGCCGAGCGCCAGCCCGTCGAGATGGACTGGCGCTCGGAACTGCCGGGAGTACGATCGGATCCGAACTGGTCATGGTGATGTCGGCTTCGGCGTGCTTTCCGCCGACGACCAGCGGCCGGCCGTGTTGTTTCAGCCGGCGACGATGTCCTCGACACCGCCGCGGTAGGACACGACGTCCTCGACGCCGCCGATGAACTTGTAGGTAGCCATGAACGTTCTCCTCTCACTCCTAATTGCACGAACAGGATGCCCATGAGAGTGGCCGGATCGTCTCCGCGTGTCAAGGTGCGAAAAGGGAAAGGTAAGCCGGGTGGGCCAGCGCAATCCGGCCACGTGATCAAACAGCTCATCTCGGATATTAGTGACGCGACGCAGGGCGATCCGACAAAGGCTGATAATGGGTGCCGCTTAGCCGATGGCTTGCATCCGAAAATCGCTGACAGGCGGCCTTGACGTAACGGACGGTGTCATCGACGCCGTCGTTGGGCAGGCCCGGTGGCGACGGGCCGTACTGGCAGGATTTGGCAGACCTCGGGGTGACTCTCCCGGTCGGAGTGATGTCGTACGTTCTGTCATGACCGGTGGCGAAGCTTCCAGCTAGGGCGAGCAGGCGGCGTCGTCATCGGACAGTTGCCCGACTGTCGGCAGGGCGAGCAGCACTGCTCGGTCGTGGATGACCGCCACCTGGATGTCGTGGCCGTCGTCGTACTCGGGAATCTGCACGACCTCGACCCGTTCGGCTAAGACAGGCTGGCCCGGCGGTTCGGCGAAGGTCAATAGGTGCATCGCGGTCGCCGGGGGAGTGCCGAGCACCCGACCGGTCGTAGCTTCGCTGATCGGTCAGGTGCGCGGTCGCTTCTCTCACGGAGTGCGCGTCGGGCGACTGCCGGGCTGCGGACGGGGGAGTGGCCTGGACTGCGCTGATGGATCGCGGCTTTGCGCTTTGCCCGCCGGTCCAGCCATGGCCGGGCGCGGCGATTTCCAAGCGCTCGACACGTCGAGTCGACGGCATCGCCATGATCTGCACGGACTTCATTTTCGCCAGGATTGCAGCCGGCCGGACGGCGGGTGGTGACGGTCGAAAGTGGTCGGTTGCCTTACGCGAACAGAGCGATGGGCAACGCACTCGTCCCGGCTACTTGCGGCCGTCGAATAGCGGTCCGGAGAGGATTTCCGGTCTCGCCCTGCATGAGGTCCAAGACCAGCCGAAACTCACGATGAGAAGCGCTCACTGTGGACGAAGTATCTGGTCCCGGATTCGCCTTCAGCGCGCATGGTGATGGAGAATTCCCCAGCGAGGTTGGTGGGAAGAAGTCGATAGAGCACGCTCATGGGATCACCGTGCTGGCATCGAGTGCTTCCACGATCAGGGGTTCGTCGTCGTTTGGTGCTCCGACGGACCATACGCGAACTTTGGAGCCGATTGCGGGTATCTGAGGCTGGAGAAGAGTCGCGTCTGCATTTTCCGGGTTGGTGCGGTGCCAGCGTGCGCGGATGCGCGATGCCTCTCTGATGGCGACGGTGAGGGTGAAGGATGACACGCTTCCGTGCTCCGTAAGGCTCACCGTGCGGTCGATGACGTGTCCCGCCGATGGTTGCGCGTGGTTCCGTGTCGCGTGCCAGCGCTCGGCGAGTTGGGCCTCACGGCGTGAGAGCCGGCGTGATTCCGTCAATGCGATTCCACACCCGGTCAGAAAGAAGGCCGGCAGGATGGTGAAGATCAGATTGAACCACCACCCCGGCGAGTCGCTTGTCCAGAGGAAGACGAGCAGAAGGCTTGTGCTGAGCGTGCCGGCGACCAGCAGGGCCCAGAGAATGACGAGAGCGGAAGGGCGCAGCCGTCTTCCGAACTGGATCTTCATCGGTGCGGTCGCGTCGTCTCCGAAGGATCTGACCAGGTGCACGATGTGACTGATCGGTGCGTCGTCCGTCATCGCGCAACCGTCAGTGACTTCCGAGGTGTTCCGAGGCTGTGGCGGGGCTTCACTGGCCTACCTTCGCACTTATAGATGTGTATGTCACGGTTTCGAATGACTCGCTCGGGATTGGCGTTCCCTATTTCTGCAGCGCGATGGCGAGGCCCGTGAGGAGGAAGGCCGCGCCGAGGATGGCGAGGCTGGTAGCCAGGATCGCGAGATCTGCCAAATCGGGTATGAAGAAGAGGAGTGCGGCGCTGAAACATGCGGCCACGCCTCCGATCAGCCATGGAGTTGGCCCAGGAGCTGGCTGGTGCTCCCAGTCCGTCATCGGATCATGATATCGATGTGGCTCTGCCCGCCGTCTCGCCTCCGATCAGAGCATGGGACCGACGGGACGTTCGCCGACCGCGCGGATCTTGGCGTGGTGCCGGTTGACGGTCTTCTACCGGCGGGACAGTCGCGGTCGGTGACGGCGGCGCTTGACGGGCGTTCGGATGCTGCCGCCGGTGCCTTGGTATGCCTTGTCGGCGAAGGCCACGACGTTCGCGCCGCCCAGAGCGTCGATAGGCCGTGGGTGCGTGCGGCGGTCAGGTCGTGCACGGTGCTAGGCCGGGCGGGCGAGGCCCAGATGAGGCGTTCCTTGCAGTCCGCGATGACCTGCACGTCGACTCCGTGCCGTTGGTGCTTTCCGCCAAACCGTCGTGACGCTGACTGCGGAGCCACCTCCTGATGCCGGCACCGGCTTCCGGTCCAGGCGGTCCCGGACCGGTAACGTCGGCGCATGGGCCTTCTCCGACCCGCACGAGAGGGTGTTGCGTGAAGCAGGGCGCGGTGCCGGCCGCCTCACCGGATCTGCGGCGGATGCTCCTCGCCTACACGGTCAGCACCGTCGGCACGCTGCTCGGCAGCGGCGTCGTCCTGTGGATCGCCATCACGGAGGTCGGTGTCGGCGGCGGCGAACTGGGGCTGTTGAGTGGCGTGGCGACCCTCGCGGCGGGTGCCACCGCCCTGCTGGTCGCGCCGAGGATCGACACCTGGCACAAGCGGTCGGTGATGATCTCGCTGGACCTGCTGGCGGGCGTCGCCCTGCTCAGCCTCAGCCTCGCCGCCTGGGCCGGGACGGTGACGGTGGGGCACCTGGCGGCGGTGGCCGCTACCGAGATGTCGGTGGCGATCCTCTTTGCCGCCGCGAGCACGTCGATGCTCAAACACATCGGCCGCGATCGCCTGGACTGGGCGCTCGGACGGCAGGAGTCGGTGTTCTGGGCGGCCCAGCTGATCGGTCCGCCTGTCGGCGGCGTGGTGACCTCGGCCGTCGGCCCGTCCCTGACCCTCGCCGGCAACAGCGCGTCGTTCCTGGTGTCCGCCGTCCTGCTGGCCGGGATGTCCGAACCGGGTCCCGCTGCCGAACGGGCGTCGACCGGCCTCCGGGTCGGCGAAGGTCTCCGCACCATCTGGCGGGTGCCGACACTTCGTGCTCTCTACGTCAACGCTGTGCTCTTCGGGTCCGCCCTCATGGCCACGAACCCGATCCTGGCGCTGTTCATCGTGCGTGACCTGGGGCTGTCCGCGTGGGAGTACGGGCTGACCCTCGGCGTCCCGTGCCTCGGCGGGATGGTCGCGGGCTCGCTGTCGTACCGGTGGATCCGGCGGTGGGGAAGGGATCGGGTCCTGCGCGGCACCGGACTGGTCCGCGTCGTCTGGCTGCTTCCCCTCGCCGTCGTACCGGCGGGGCCCGCGGCGCTTGCGGCGGTCCTGGCGTTGCAGTTCGGCCTGCTCTTCACCACAGGGCTGTTCAACCCGACCTTCGCGTCCACGCGGATGACGGTCACCCCGGCGGACCGGATCAGCTCGGTCGTCGGCAGTTGGGCGGCCACCACGCGACTGGTTCACCCGATCGCCATCGCGGCGGTCGGCCTCCTGGCCGAGATCCTGGGTGCCCGCGCCGCACTCGCGGTCGGTGCCGGACTGGGCGCGCTCAGTGTCCTTCCGCTGCTGAGTCGGTCGTTCCGCGGTCAGTCCGGCCGGGACGTGACCGGGGACGACGCCACGGCCGGCGACGACGTGGAGATCGTCCTCGCACGGGCTGGACGGGTCCGGGAAGCACCAAGCCAGCAGTGACACGACGAGCGGCGACAGCCCCGCTGCGGACGCCGAGCGGCCGGGCCGCGTCCGCACCGGCTGACCACGGCCGGAGAGCGCTGACCGCCGCACCGGACCGAACCCCGGGACACCGCGAGGAACCGGGCACGTCGGCGATCCGTCGTCGTACCCAGGTGGGCGTCACCGGGGCGCCGGTCCTCCGTCCAGGGCCGTCGCGGCGCCCGGACGGTCCGTCACCGGCGCCTGCCGGCGCCTCAGCTGACGGGCCTGACGACTCCCCTCCGCTCGCCGGCCTCGGCGCGGCTCGCCGGCAGCACCGTGGGGACGGGTCCGGTCGAGTCGCGGACCACCAGGAGGTGGCCGATCGTCCGGCGGCGGGGGCGGGTCGCCCGGGGCTTGAGCGCGAGCGACAGCACCATCCGCCCCATGTCGGTCATCGGCAGCCGGATGGTGGTGAGGCTGGGAGCGAGGTCGGCGGCGACGGGGACGTCGTCGAACCCGACGACCGACATCCGCTCGGGCACGGGGATGCGGTGTGCCCGCAGCGTCGACAGCACGCCGATGGCCATCGCGTCGTTGAGCGCGATGATCGCGGTGGTCTGGGGGCGCTCGCGCAGGATCCGTTCGGCGGCGACCCGGCCGCCGTCGCGGGTGAAGTCGGAGTGCACGACCGGAAGGTCGTCGAGGGAGAGCCCACGCTGGCGCAGTGCGGTCGCCACGCCGGCGAGCCGGTCGGCGACGGTGGTGAGCCCGGCGGTGCCGGCGGCGACGGCGATGTGGCGGTGCCCGAGGTTCAGCAGGTGATCCGTGAGGGCGCGACCGCCGGCCTCGTTCTCGGGCAGGACCGCGTCGACGCCGAGGGCGTGCCGGCCGATGACGGCGACCCGGCCGCCCTGGCGCTGGAACTCGGCGAGTTCGGCGCGGGCCTCGGCCTCGACCTGGGCGTCGTCGTAGCCTGATCCGGCGATCAGGATGGTCCCGACCCGCTGGGCGATGAGGTGGCGCAGCTGCCGTAGCTCCGCGTCCGGGTCCCGGCCGGAGTGGCAGATCTGCACCAGCAGCCCCTCCTCGGCGGCCACCTGGATGACCCCGCCGGCGATCTCCGAGAAGTAGGGGTCGTCGACCTGGTGCACGACCAGCCCGACGGTCGAGCTCGCGCCGCCGGCGAGGGTGCGGGCGTACGGGTTGGCGACGTACCCCAGATCCCGGGCGACCTGCCGGACGCGCCCCGCGACCTCCTCGCTGACCCCCTCCCGGCCGGCGAGGGCGCGGGACGCGGTCGCCAGGGAGACGCCCGCGCGCTCCGCCACGTCGATCAGACGCAGTCTCGGACCTGGTCTGGGCATCGGCAACTCCCCGGAAACATCAATGTCATCTGACTATTGCCAGTGGCGTAGACCACAGCCTAGTCTACGGAAGCGCTTTCGTAAGCGCTTCCGTCCCGGCAAAGGAGCGTCTCGGGATGACAACCCGATTGAAGCGAATCCAGTGGATGACAGCACTCGGCGCGAGTCTCACCCTCGCGCTCACGGCCTGCGGTGACGGCGGCGGCGGGGGTTCCGGTGCCGACGATCCGATCGTGGTGGGGATCTCCCTGCCCCTGACCGGGGACTTCTCCGAACCGGGCAAGGGCGTCCAGCGCGGCTACGAGGCCTGGGCCAAGATCACCAATGACAAGGGCGGTCTTCTGGGCCGCAAGATCGAGCTGAAGATCCTCGACGACCAGTCCAACGCGGATCGCGTGGTCGCCGACTACGAGCAGCTCATCGGCAAGGACAACGTGGACCTCGTGGTGGGCCCGTTCTCGACCCGCCTCGTGGTGCCTGCGGCCCGTGTCGCCGAGGAGTACGGCATGCTCTTCGTCGAGCCGGCGGGCGCGGCGAAGGAGGTCTTCGAGCAGGGCTTCAAGAACATGTTCTACGCCGCCCCGGCGGTGGCGAACGACCACTACAACCACCTGGCCGAGTACATCCTGGCACTGCCGCCCGACCAGCGGCCGAAGACCGCGGCGTACGCGGCCATGGACGACCCGTTCGCGCAGGGCACGGCGTACGGGCTGAAGGAGAAGCTCGAAGCGGGCGGCGTCCGCACCGTCGTCGACGAGGTCTACCCGCCGAACACCACCGACTTCGGCAGCATCGCCGCGAAGATCGCGTCGTCCCGGGCCGACCTGGTGGTGGGCGGCTCCCAGTACCAGGACGGGGTGAACCTGATCGTCGCCCTCCAGCAGCTGCGGTACCAGCCGAAGCTGGCGGCCTTCTCCACCGCCCCGACGAACCCCGAGTTCGCCAAGGCGATCGGCAACAAGACCGAGGGGATCATCTCGCCGACCGGGTACACGCAGGACGCGCCGTACCCGAGCAACAAGGAGTTCGTCGAGAAGTACACCGCGCAGTTCGGCTCGCCGCCGGAGGAGGACGAGGCCAACGCGTACACGACCGGACAGGTCGTCGCGGCGGCGGTCACCGCGGTGGGCTGCGCCGAGCAGGGCGACTGCCAGAAGAAGCTGGTCGACTGGATTCGCGGCAACACCGTGGAGACGGTGGTCGGTCCGCTCTCCTGGGACGAGACGGGCAAGCCCAAGGGCGCCCACATGATCCAGCAGTGGGTGGGCGGCAAGATCCAGATCGTGCTGCCGGCCGACGCCAAGGAGACCGACCTCGTCTACCCGAAGCCGGCCTGGTAGGAGACGACATGCCCTCCGGTGCCCTGCTCTTCCAGAGCATCATCCTGGGTCTGCTGCTGGGAGGGCTCTACGCCCTCCTGGCAGCGGGACTCACCCTCTACTTCGGCATCATGCGGGTCGTGATGATCGCCCACTCGGCGTTCCTCATCCTCGCCGCGTACCTCGCCTGGTGGTCCCATACCCGGCTCGGCATCGACCCGCTGCTGTCGATGATCGCGACCGTGCCGCTCTTCTTCGCCTGCGGCGTCCTGTTGCAGCGGCTGCTCCTGGCCCGGCTGCGTCCGGCCACGCTGACCATGATGTCGGTGCTGCTGACGTTCTCGATCGCGGTCGTGGTCGAGGGTCTGCTCGGCTACCTGTTCACCGGCACCCAGCGGCGGATCCAGCTCGACTACAGCTCGGCGAGCTTCGGGATCTTCGGCGCCCGGGTCGCGGTGGTCAAGCTGATCGCGTTCGGGCTCGCCGCCGTCGCCCTGCTCACGCTCTACCTGCTGATGAAGAAGACCACCTTCGGCTGGGCCCTGCGGGCCACCATCCAGCACCGCGACGCGGCGCGGCTGGTGGGCATCGAGACCGAGCGGGTGGCCGGGTACGGCTTCGGTCTCGGCCTCGCCACCGCGGCCGTCGGCGGCACGGCCCTGGCCCTGGACACCACCATCTACCCGTCGCTGCACTGGCACTGGATCGGCCCGCTGATGGCCATCATCGTGGTGGGTGGACTGGGCAGCGTGCCCGGCGCTGCGATGGCGGCGATGGTGCTCGGCATGTTGCAGAGCCTGTTGCAGATCCCGCTCGGCACGACCTGGGCGCAGACCATCTTCTACCTGGCCCTGTTCGCGACGCTGGCGTTCCGGCCACAAGGTTTCTTCGGAGGTCGACTTGCCCAGCGCTTCTGAACCGACGACGGTGGCCGTCCCGCCGGCCGGGGCGGTGACGACGCGGCGCGGCCTCGGCCGGATCCTCCAGGTGGCGGCGATCGTGCTGCTCGCCGTGGCGGTGCTGGCCTTCCCGTCCCTGGCGCCCAACCCGTACGTCCTCTCGGCCGGCGTCGTGGTGCTCAACTACGCGGTGCTCTCGACGTCGTGGAACTTCGTCGGCGGGTTCACCGGGTACATCTCCCTCGGCCACGGCGCCCTCGCCGGGCTCGGCGGCTACGGGACCGCCCTGCTGGTCACGAAGGCCGGCCTGCCGAGCTTCGTGGCCCTCGCGGTGGCGGCCCTGCTGGTGGCCGTCCTCGCCGTACCGATCGGCTTCGCCGCGCTGCGGGTCCGTGGCGCGTCGTTCGTCATCGTCTCGATCGCGTTGGTGCTGATCCTGCTGCTGGTCTTCCAGAGCTGGGCGTCGCTCACCGGCGGGTCACGCGGTCTGGTCGTGCCGCGCCCGTTCCCGGACCTGCTCCGCCCGGAGCACCACCGGGTGTTCTACTACCTCTTCACCGGCCTGCTCGCGCTGGCCCTGCTGGCCTGGTGGGTCGTCGACCGCTCCCGGTTCGGCCTCGGGCTGAAGGCCATCCGGGAGGACGAGGACAAGGCGGAGGCGCTGGGCACCCCGACCTTCGCGTACAAGCTGGTGGTGTTCGTGGTCTCGGCGGCGTTCACCGCCCTGGGCGGCGGGCTCTACGCGCTCTGGTTCGGCGACCTCGACCCGGTGTTCCAGTTCTCCATCCTCACCGGCTCGTACTTGGTGCTGATGGCGCTGCTCGGCGGTGTCCGGAACCTGTTCGGCCCGCTGATCGGCGCGCTGGTGGTCGGCATCGGGCTGGAGTACTTCAAGGTGGAGTTCGGCGACACGCAGTTGCACCTGGTCGCGACGGGCCTGCTGCTCGCGCTGGTCGTGCTCTTCATGCCCGACGGCGTGCTGCCGGCGGTCGGTTCCCTGCTCGGCCGGATGCGGCCGGCGCAGAACTCGATCCGCGAGGTCACCGCTGCCGAGTTGCGCGAGCAGCGCGCCGCAGCCGCCGGCGCGCCGGCCGCCCGGGAGCCGGTGGACGCCGCTGCCGGCGGCACCGCCGGTGCGCGGTCCCAGTCGCGAGAGGAGCGGACATGAGCGAGGTACGGGGTCTGGCCACCGCCGGGCTCACCAAGGCGTTCGGTGGCGTGGTGGCGCTCGACGGCGCGACCGTCGAGTTCCAGCACGGCAAGGTCAACGCGCTGATCGGGCCCAACGGGTCGGGCAAGACCACCTTCTTCAACTGCGTCACCGGGATGATCCGGCCGGACGGCGGGCAGGTCACCTACAGCGGACGGGACATCACCGGCGCGGCCCCGCACCGCATCGTCCACGCCGGCGTCGGCCGTACGTTCCAGCTGTGCCGCGTCTTCCCCCGGATGACCGCGTTGGACAACGTCCTCGCGGCCGTACGTCCGGCCGGCCTGACCGGCCTGCTGCGCGGCGCCCGCGCCCGCGCGGAGGTGGACCGGGCCCGGAGCTGGCTCACCCGGCTCGGCATCGAGCACCTGGCCGACGTGGAGGCGCGCAACATGTCCTGGGGCCAGCAGAAGCTGCTGGAACTCGCCGGGGTGCTGATGAGCGACCCGGAGACCGTCCTGCTCGACGAGCCGGCCGGCGGCGTCAACCCGGCCCTGCTGGACCGGATCGGCACCCTGGTCCGCGAACTCAACGCCGAGGGGCGGACGTTCGTGGTCGTGGAGCACAACATGGACCTCGTGATGAGCGTCAGCGACCACATCGTGGTGTTCGACCGGGGCCGCCCGATCGCCGAGGGCCCGCCGTCGCTCATCCGTTCCGACGAACGCGTCCTGGGGGCCTACCTTGGCGTCTGAAATCGAACTCGTCGACATCCAGGCCGGCTACGGGCGCGCCGCGCCGGTGCTGCGCGGCCTGACCGTCTCGGTGCCCGCGGGCCAGATCGTCTGCCTGGTCGGGCCGAACGGCGCCGGGAAGTCCACCGTCCTGAAGGTCGCCAGCGGGCTGCTCAAACCCCGCTCCGGGAGGATCCTCGTCGGTGGCGTGGACGTGACCGGCCAGGGGCCGCAGCGGATGCTCGCCTCCGGTGTCGCGCACGTCCTCCAGGGGCACAGCGTCTTCCGCGAGATGACCGTGGCGGAGAACGTCCTGCTGGGCGGCTACACGCTGAAGGACAAGGCGCTGATCGCCAAGCGCACGGCCTTCGTCAAGGAGGTCTTCCCGGTCGTCGCGCAGCGCTGGAACTCGCTGGCCGGACTGCTTTCCGGCGGGCAGCAGAAGCAGGTGGAGTTCGCCCGCTCGCTCATGGTCGACCCCAAGGTCGTGCTCCTCGACGAGCCGTCCATGGGTCTCGACCCGAGGGCGACGACCACCGTGTTCGATCAGGTCGTGCGGATGCGCGACGCCGGTACGGCGGTGCTGCTCGTGGAGCAGAACGCCCGGCGGGCGCTGGAGACGGCCGACCTCGGCTGCGTGCTCGACCTCGGGCACGTGCACATCTCCGGGCCGGCTTCGCAGCTGTTGGCCGACCCGCAGCTCGGCGAGCTGTACCTCGGCGGACGGCCCGCCGAGCCGACGGCACCGTCGAAGCGGTAACAGACTCCGACGGGGCAGCGGCACAGAAGAGGTGGAACGCGGGCACGTAAGCGCTTCCGAAAGCGGTTACGTGCCCACCCAGAGCTGAAACGAGGTGTATCGCGATGATCAGAACGAGACGGTTCGCCATCGCCACGGCCACCGTACTGGCGACCGGTGTGCTGGCCGGCGCCGGGGCACCACCGGCCCTGGCGGACCGGAGCAACCCGCGTGACGTCCATCCCCACCTGCGATCGAGCCTGGTCGCCTTCTACGACTTCGACCACCCGGTCGAGGGCGACGCGGCGCTCGAGCGGGACCTGGGCCGCTCCGGCACCGAGATCGAACTCGTCAACGGCGGCGCGGACATGCGCGTGGCCGAGCACGCCTACCCGGGCAGCGGCAACGCGTTGCAGACCCGGCAGGTGAACCCCGCCCAGGCCGGCAACGACGACTGGAAGGCGGGCATCTGGTCGGCCAGCGGCGTACGCACCCTGCGCCCCTTCGCCGGCACCCAGGGCACCACCGTGATGGGCTGGTTCAAGATGGAGATGGACGCCCCGGCACCCAACTCCACCACCGTCAACCCGGCCGACCGGTTCAACGCGATCGGGCTGGCCGGTGTGCTGACCGGCGACTCGGACGGCCACGGCGTCCGGGCGCTGCTGGAACTCATCGACGTCAACGGCGAACTGCGGCTGGTCGCGCTCGGCCGGCGCCTCGACGGGGGCAACTCGCAGACCTTCGCCGCGAGCGAGGACTGGCGGACGCTGCTGCCGAAGGGGGAGTGGGTCCACCTCACGGCCACCTTCGACTTCAACACCGGCGCGCTGGCGCTCTACCGCAACGGCCAGCCGGTGGACGGCTTCTACACCCGCACCGACGACCCGTGGCTCGTGTCCGGCCCCGGCCCGCACGTCACCAGCGCCTCGGACCCGCGAGGCATCAAGATCGGCGGGAGCTTCCCGCAGGACACCGTCGAACGTAACCCGTGCGACTGCCGCATGGACGCCCTGATGTTCCTCGACACCGTCGTCTCGGCGTCCGACGTCGAGAAGCAGTACCGCTACATGGCTCGCTGACCACCCTCCGCACCGCCTCACCGGGAAGGAGACCCGAGTGCGCAGCATCCACAGGATCCGTCTCTCCGCGTTGACAGCCGGTCTGACCGCCGCCACCCTCGTCCTGTCCACCCTGGTCGCCGGCCCCGCCGGGGCCGCCGACGCCGTCCACGACCCGATCGTCGAGATGCCCGTCCAGTCTCGGCTCGGACTGGTCCTGACCGAGTACGCCAGCTTCCCACAGTCGTCCCCCATCCCGGCGCCGACCGACCAGCGGCTCATGCGTACCGCCCGCATCAACACCATCATGGAGCTGCCCGACGGCTCCGGCCGGCGCGCCGTGCCGGACCTCAACGGCCACCTCTACCTGGTCAGGGACGGGGCGCCGTACGTCTACCTGGACGTCGCCGACACGTTCGCGCCGCGCTTCTTCTCCGGCCGTGGGCTCGGGCAGGGCTTCGGCTACGTCGCGTTCCACCCCGAGTTCGGCACCAACGGCCGCTTCTACACCATCCACACCGAGCAGGCGTCGCTGGCCGTCAAGACGCCGGACTACGCCCAGGCCAACAGCATCTACCACGGCGTGATCACCGAGTGGACGGCGACCGACCCGGCCGCCGACACGTTCTCCGGCAGCCGGCGCGAAGTGCTGCGGATCGGCTTCGGCGGCCAGGTCCACGGCATCCAGGAGATCAACTTCAACCCCACCGCGCGGCCCGGCCAGCGCGACTACGGAATGCTCTACCTGGCCGTCGGCGACGGCGGCACCGGCGTCCGCAACACCGAGCCGCAGAACCTGGGCATGGTGCACGGCAAGCTGCTGCGCATCGACCCGCAGGGCACCGACTCGGCCAACGGGCAGTACGGCATCCCGGCGGACAACCCGTTCGTCGGCCAGGCCGGCGCCCTGGGCGAGGTGTACGCGCTCGGGTTCCGCGACCCGCACCGGTTCAGCTGGGACCCGGCCACCGGCCGGATGTTCCTCGGCCACATCGGCGAGCACGCCATCGAGGCGATCTACGAGGTGCGCGCCGGTGACAACTTCGGCTGGAGCGAGCGGGAGGGCGCGTTCGTCTTCGACAAGGCGGGGAGCGCCTGCGACAAGCTCCTGCCGCTGCCGGCGGACGACGCCCGGTACGGCTACACGTACCCGGTCGCGGCGTACGACCACAACCCGCCGCCCGGCTGGAACTGCACCGGCGACGTCGGTGTCGCGGTGGCCGGCGGGTTCGTCTACCGCGGCAACGAGCTGCCCGCGCTGAAGGGCAAGTACGTCTTCGGTGACCTGGTCGACGGGCAGGTCCTCTACACCGAGGCCAACGAGATGCGGCGCGGCCACGACCTGGCCACGATCCACCGCCTCGCGCTCTTCAACGCCGCCGGGCAGCCGGTGCGCATGCAGGACCTTTCCGGCCCCGGCGCCCCGGGCAACCCGGAGCGGGTCGACCTGCGGTTCGGCACCGACGCCGCCGGCGGGCTCTACCTCCTCGCCAAGGCCAACGGGAAGGTCTGGAAGGTGACCGGCACCCGGGAGTTCGCGGACGGCGACGTCGGCGGCACCAAGCTGCACAAGCCCTCGGGCCCGGACAGCTGGACGCCGGTCACCCCGTCGAAGTGGCAGTTCGACCGGGACGAGGTGATCCTCGCCGAGGCGGGCGTCAGCCGGCCCGGCCCGCGCCGTCCGTTCGAGTACGCGGTGGTGACCGACGGGCCGCAGTGGTCGTCCGTGGAGATCGAGGCCGACGTCCGGCTCGACACGCCGGTCGAGGTGAGCAACCGGGACGTGATCGTCGTCTTCGGCTGGCGCTCGGACACCGAGTTCTACTACGCCCACCTGTCGACCGACAACACGATCCTGCCGCACAACGGCATCTTCAAGGTCGACAACGCCGACCGGCAGCGCATCGACTACCAGTGGAACGGCCGGTCGCGGGGCGCGAACCCGGCGATCGTCGACGCCGACTGGCACAAGGTGCGCGTCGTGCACCTGCCGGCCACCGGCGAGATCGCGGTCTACGTGGACGGGAAGAAGGACCCGCTGATGACCGCGAAGGACACCACGTTCGGCTCCGGACGGGTCGGCTTCGGCTCGTTCGACAACATCGGCCGGCTGCGTCACCTGACGGTGACCGGAACCCCGGCCTGAACCGGTCCGGCGGGGACGACGGCAGGACCGTCGTCCCCGCCGGGGACCGGCAGTGTGCGGCACCCGGGGCGACCCGGGTGCCCGAGATGACCCCTAGGGAGAGTGGGACGATGACGGCACGTGTCCCGATCGGCATCGTGATGAACGGCGTGACCGGGCGGATGGGCTACCGGCAGCACCTGGTCCGGTCGCTGCTGGCCATCCGCGAGCAGGGCGGCCTACCACTGCGCGACGGGAGCCGGCTCTGGCCGGAACCCGTCCTGGTCGGGCGGAACGAGGCCAAGCTGCGCGACGTCGCGGACCGGCACGGGCTGACCGACTGGACGACCGACCTGGACGCCGCGCTGGCGCGACCGGACGTCTCGATCTACTTCGACGCGCAGGTCACCAGCGAACGGGAGAAGGCGATCGGACTCGCCGTCGCGGCGGGCAAGCACATCTACACCGAGAAGCCGACCGCCACCACCCTGCACGGCGCGGTCGAGCTGGCGCGCGCCGCCGACACGGCCGGGGTACGGCACGGCGTCGTGCAGGACAAGCTCTTCCTGCCCGGCCTGCGCAAGCTCGACCGGCTCGTGCGGGGCGGGTTCTTCGGCCGGATCCTGTCGGTGCGCGGCGAGTTCGGCTACTGGGTCTTCGAGGGCGACTGGCAGGAGGCACAGCGGCCGAGCTGGAACTACCGGGCCGCCGACGGCGGCGGCATCGTCGTCGACATGTTCCCGCACTGGCACTACGTCCTGGAACAGATCTTCGCGCCGGTCCGGGCGGTCACCGCCCACGTCACCACCCACATCCCGCGCCGGTGGGCCGAGGACGGGCAGCCCTACGACGCGACCGCCGACGACGCCGCGTACGGGATCTTCGAGCTGGACGGTGGCGTCGTCGCCCAGATCAACTCCTCCTGGGCCGTCCGGGTGAACCGGGACGAGCTGGTCGAGTTCCAGGTCGACGGCACCGAGGGCAGCGCGGTCGCCGGACTGCGTCGCTGCCGCGTCCAGCACCGGGCCGCCACCCCGAAGCCGGTCTGGAACCCGGACCTGCCGTCCACCGACGACTTCCGCGCCCAGTGGCAGGAGGTGCCGGACAACGAGGTGTTCGACAACGGCTTCAAGGCGCAGTGGGAGATGTTCCTGCGGCACGTCGTCGAGGATGCCCCGTACACCTGGGACCTGTGGGCCGGCGCGCGCGGTGTGCAGCTGGCCGAGCTGGGCCTCCAGTCGGCCCGGGAGGGCCGGCGCGTCGAGGTGACGGAGCTGCGGTCGTGACCCGGACCGTCAACCTGCTCGACGGGCCGCTCACCCTCTGCGGCGCCGGGCGCGAGCACCTCACGCCCGGCGTCCCTTTCACCAGCCGGGTCGCGTACGCGGCGGCGCACGTCGTCGCCGACCCCCGCGCGGAGAACGTGCCCGGCACGCCCGCCACGGTCGACTGGGACGCGACCCTGGCGTTCCGCCGGCACCTGTGGTCCTACGGGTTCGGCGTCGCCGAGGCGATGGACACCGCCCAGCGTGGCATGGGCATGGACTACCCGGCCGCGCGCGAGCTGGTACGACGCTCGGCGGCAGCCGCCCGCGCCGAGGGCGGCGCGATCTGCGCGGGCGTCGCCACCGACCAGCTGCCGGCCGGCCCGGCCACGCTCGACGAGATCCGCAAGGCGTACGCCGAGCAGCTCGCCGACGTGCAGGACGCCGGTGCCCAACCGGTGCTCATGTGCAGCCGCCACCTGGCCGCCGCGGCCCGGTCCGCCGACGACTACCTCGACGTCTACGGACGGCTGCTGGCCGACGTCGACGGCCCGGTGGTGCTGCACTGGCTCGGCCCGGCGTTCGACCCGGCGCTCACCGGCTACTGGGGCGACGTCGACCCGGTGCGCGCCGCGGACACCGTGGTCGCGCTGATCGGCGCGTACGCCAGCCGGGTCGACGGCGTCAAGCTGTCGCTGCTCGACGAGGACTTCGAGGTCGCGCTGCGTCGGCGTCTGCCCGCCGGGGTGCGGCTCTACACCGGCGACGACTTCAACTACCCGGCCCTGATCCGGGGCGACGGCGAGGGCCACTCCGACGCGCTGCTCGGCGTCCTCGCCGCGATCGCGCCCCCGGCCGCCGCCGCGCTGCGGGCGCTGGACGCCGGGGACCTGGCGGCGTACGACCGGATCCTGGCGCCCACGCTGCCGCTCGCCCGGCACCTGTTCGGCGCCCCGACCTTCTACTACAAGACCGGCATCGTGTTCCTGGCCTGGCTCGCGGGTCACCAGGACCACTTCACGATGGTCGGCGGTCTCCAGTCGGGACGGTCACCGGCGCACCTGGGCCGGCTGCTGCGGCTGGCCGACGCGGCCGGGCTGCTGCCCGACGCCGAGCTGGCCGCGCACCGGGCGCGGGCGTTCATGACCACGGCGGGGGTGGCCCAGTGAAGCGGTTCGCGCTCAACTCGGCGACGACGAAGCGGTGGCCCCTGCCGGACCTCGTCGCCGGCTGCGCCGACGCCGGGGTGTCCGGGGTGGGGCTGTGGCGGGAGGATCTGGCCGCGTACGGGGTCGAGGCGGCTGCGGCGCTGGTGCGGGACGCGGGCCTGACCGTCACGTCGCTGTGCCGCGGCGGGTTCTTCAGCACGCCGGGCTGGCTCGACGAGAACCGGCGTGCCGTCGACGAGGCCGCGGCGGTGGGCGCGCCGGTGCTGGTGCTGGTCTCCGGCGGCCTGCCCGACGGCAGCCGGGACGTCGACGGTGCCCGGGCGCACGTGCGGGACGCGATCGGCGAGCTGGTGCCGTACGCGCGGGCCGCCGGGGTTCAGCTCGCCGTGGAGCCGTTGCACCCGATGTTCTGTTCCGACCGGTGCGTGGTCGCCAGTCTCGGCCAGGCCCTGGACCTCGTCGCGCCGTATCCGGCGGAGACGGTGGGCGTCGTCGTCGACACGTACCACCTCTGGTGGGACGACCAGGTGTGGGCGCAGATCGCGCGGGCCGGCCGGGAGAGACGCATCGCCTGCTTCCAGATCGCCGACTGGGTGACGCCGCTGCCGGCGGGGGTGCTGCTCGGCCGGGGGCTGCCCGGCACGGGCTGCGTCGAGCTGCGCCGCTTCCGGGAGGCCGTGGACGCGGCCGGCTACGTCGGACCGGTGGAGGTGGAGGTCTTCGCCGAGGAGGTGTGGGCGCGCCCCGGCCGGGAGGTGCTCGACGAGGCCGTCGCCGGTTACCTCACGCACGTCGCCTGATCCGTCCACCCGGTCCCCGGTCCGGCCGCTTGCGGCGGTGCCGCCACACCCGCAGGGCCACGCCGACGCCGACCAGCGTCAGCAGGACCCACTCACCGATTCCCAGCTCCCGCTCCAGGTAACGGTAGGAGGCTGCGGCGAGATAGCCGAGCAGCGCGACGCCGGTCGCCCACACCACGCCACCGGCCAGGTTCGCCCGCAGGAACGTCGCCCAGCGCATCCCGCCCGCGCCCGCCGCCAGGGGCACCACGACCCGCAGGACCGCGATCCAGCGGCCGGACACCACCGCCCAGGCCCCGCGCCGGGCGACCAGGCGGCGGGCCTGGGCGATGTCGAGGCGGCGGCGCAGCGGACCGGGGGCACGGGCCAGCATGCCCGGTCCGTAGCGTCGTCCCAGGGCATAGCCGACCTGGTCGCCGAGGCATGCCCCGACCGTCCCGGCGACGACCACCGCCCACAGCGGCAGCGCACCGTGGTGGGCCGCCAGCCCGCCGACCAGGATCGCCGTCTCGCCGGGCACGACCAGCCCGAGCAGGGTCGACGACTCCAGGGCCGGCAGGACGAACACCAGTGCCAGGACGAGGGCCGGTGGTAGCCCGGCGAGTGCCGTCACCACCCTGTCCATCCGCTGATTGTCGTCCCGAACGGGTTGGCGGGTGGGCGGGAAAGCCATTCCGCGGTGCGTGTTCCGTAGGGTTCGGGGCGACAGCGGGCACCCGAGCCGGATGAGGGGGCGGCCGAGGAGCGGTGGTAACGCGGACACGTCGCCCGTCGCCGGCGCTGCTGGTCAGCCTGGCCGTTTCGACCGGTCTGCTGGTGGCGGTGAGCGCGGCCACCCGGAGCCGTCCCGTACCGCTGTCGGAGCGGGACCTGTTCACCCTGCTCAACCACCTTCCCGCCGGGCTTACCCCGGCCCTGCTCCTCGTCATGCAGGCCGGCTCGTACCCGGCGGTGTTCGTCGCCGCCGCCGCAGCCGTCGTCGCGGGCCGGGTCGGCACTGCGTGGAGACTCCTGCTGGCCGGGAACCTCGCGTACTGGCTCACGGTCGCCGTCAAGGTCGCGGTCGCCCGGCAACGTCCGGCTGCGCTGCTCACCGACGTGGTGCTGCGCGACACGATCACCGGTCCGTACGGTTATCCCTCGGGGCACGTCGCGGTCGCCACCGCGCTGGCTCTCGTCGCGGCCCAGGCCGGAGGCACCCGGTGGCGCCGCGCGGCCTGGGTGGTGATCGCCCTGGTCGCCGTCGCACGGATCCACGTAGGGGCGCACCTGCCGGCCGACGCCGTCGGCGGGTTCCTCGTCGGCTGGCTCGCGGTGTGCCTGACCCGGCTCGCGGTCGGCGAGGTCGGACCGCAACGGTCGGAGCCCGCCCTACGGGCGGCACTGCGGCGACGCGCGGTCGACGTGGCACGGCTGGAGCCGATCCACGGCGACGCCCGGGGGTCACAGCCGTGGCAGGCGGTCACCACCGACGGGCGGCGGCTCTTCGTGAAGGTGACCGGCGGCCAGCAACGCGACGCGGACTGGGCCTACAAGCTCTACCGGAGGACGCGGTACCGGCACGTCGCCGACGCGCCGCCGTACCTGAGCGCCCGACAGCAGAACGAACACGAGACCTGTCTGACCCTGCTGGCCGAACGTGCCGGCGTCCGGGTGCCGGCCGTCGTCACGACCACCAGCGTGTCCGGCGACGACGCGGTCCTCGTGCAGGAGTTCGTCGACGCCGCCGCGCTGCACGCCATCGTCGGGCCGGTCCCGATCGCCGCCGTACGGGACGCCTGGGAACAGGTGGCGCTCCTGCACCGGGCCGGCATCGCGCACCGCGACCTACGCGCCGCCAACGTGCTCGTCGGCCGGGACCGCGCGTACCTGGTCGACCTCGGCTTCGGCACCGACGACGCCACCGCCGACCAGCAGGCCGCCGACGTCGTCGAGTTGATGGTCGCGCTGGCCACGCGGGTCGACCCGGCCAGCGTGGTCGCGGTCGCGGTGCGGTGCCTGGGCGCCGAGGTGGTCGCGGACTGCGTGCCGTTCCTGCAACCGCCGGTGCTCTCCCGCGCCGGCCGTGCCGCCCTGCGCGCCCACCCCGGCATGCTGGACCACCTCCGCCGGGAGATCCTGCGACGCTGCCCGGACCACGACCGCCCCGCCGCCAAGGTGGTCCGGATCAGCCGGCGCGGCATCCTGGAGCTGCTGGTCCTGGGGCTGCTCGCGCATCTGCTGCTCCCGCAGGTCGGCGAGGTACGCACCGCGTTGCGTCTCCTCGTGCACGCCCACCCGGTTGCTGTCGCGGCGGCGCTGCTCGGCTCCGCCCTCACCTATCTGATCAGCGGCGTCGTGCTCCGGTTGGCCACGGCGAACCGGATCCCGCTGCGCGAGGCCACCCTGGTGCAGGTCGCCGCCTCGTTCGCCAACCGGCTGGCTCCCGGTAGCCTCGGCGGTGCCGTGCTCAGTCTGCGGTATCTGCATCAGAAGGGACTGGCTACCGCTGAGGCGGCCACCGCCGTGGCCGTCTCCCGTACCGCGGGAGCGGTGTCGCTCCTGCTGCTCCTGCCGGTGCTGCTGCCTTTCGCCGGGCAACCCGCCCGTGCCCTCACCCACGCCGTGACCAGGGCGTGGCCGCTGCTGCTGGGAGCCTTCGCCGCCCTGCTCGTCCTGGCGGTCGTCCTCGCCGTGCCCGGGATCCGGCGCCGGGGGCGGGCGGTGGCCGGCCAGGTCGCCGCCGCCCTGCGCGCCCTGACCCACCAGCACGGCCTCCGGTGGCTCGTCGTCGCGTCCGGGGCGCTCACGCTCACCTACGGCCTCTGCCTCTACGTCGCGCTCCTCGCCGCAGGTCAGCCTTTCGACCTCGCTCTCGTCCCCCCGGTCGTCCTGGTGTGCGTCGTCGGTGAGGGCGTCGCCTCCGTCGCGCCCACCCCCGGCGGCCTCGGCGCCACCGAGGCCGCGCTCGTCTCCGGCCTGGTGCTCTACGGGGTGCCCCTGGACACCGCCATCGCCGGCGTCCTGGTCTACCGCCTCGCGACGTTCTGGCTGCCGGTACCGCCGGGTTACCTGGCCCTGCGGGTCATGACCCATCGCCGGCTGCTGTGACGGCGGAGCCGGAACGGTCGGACCGGTGACGGAACCGGGGCGGCCGGTGCGCCGACTACCACGGGCGGGGTTTCGGTGCCGGCCCACCGGGTATCGGCCCGCGACGGGCCAGAGGCGGTGGGAACGTGAACCTCAGCAAACTGGGCGACATGGTGGTGGGTACGGCGGGCGACGTGGCCGGCAGCGTGGTGGACCCGCGAGCGGGTCTGGGCAAGCTGCGCTCGGCCGTCACCCCCCGCTCGGTGGTCACGCTGACCGCCGGTCTCCTACTCGGGTTCCTGCTGGGCCGGTCCTGGCGTCGTCGCTGACCGGGGTCGGGACTCGACCAGCCGACGGATCTCCGCGGTGGCCGGGTGTTCCGGCGCGACGGCGAGGAACCGCCGCAGCGTCGCCGGTGCGTCCGCGGGCCGGGTGGTCCGCTGGGCCAGGCCCAGCACCAGCAGCCCGTCGGGCAGGTCGGGCGCGTGTGCGAGGACCTGCCGCGCGGCGTCCTCCGCCCCGGCGGCGTCCGACGAGCGCAGCAGGGCGAAGGCGAGGCGGAGCCGGAGGTCGTCGTCAGGCCGGTCCCGCAGCGCTTCCCGGTACATCTGCGCGGCGGCGTCGTACCGCTGCTGACTCTCCAGGTCCTGCGCCAGCCGCAGCGTGACCGCCGTCGGGTCGGCCACCGGTGTCGGCGGGGCCGGCGGCACCAGTTGGTCGGCGGCCACGGCCACCGTCGCCACGACGGCGACCAGCCCGGCGGCGGTGAGCCACAGGGTGCGACGGGGGCGCCGACGGTGGATCCGGGCGGAGCCGCCGTCCGGTCGCCGCCGTTCGCCGTCCGGGGCGCGGGGCCGGAGAGTACGCGCCGCGGCGGCGCCGGCTCCGAGCAGCGTCACCGCAGGCACGACCCACAGCAGCAGCGCGAGCCCCCGCAGGCGCGGCTGGGCCAGCACCTCCTCGCCGTACCGGGCGACGAACCACTGGCGGATCTCCTCCGGGCTGCGGCCCCGCGCCACCTGGTCGGCGACCACCTGACGCATCGAGGCGGCGACCGGGGAGCGGGAGTCGGCCACCGACTCGCCCTGACAGGAGGGGCAGCGGAGCCCGGCGGCGATGTCGGCGACCGGATCGGCTCCGTCCGCCGCCCCGGTCGACCGGACCAGCCCGCCGACCGCCAGCGCGAGCAGCACGCCCAGGCCCAGCGCGACGACCAGACGCCGACGGGTCACACCGGCTCCAGCAGGGGGGACACCTGGACCTGAAGCCACTGCCGGGTGACCACGCCGTTCCGGTGCGCCACGACGCGGCCGTCGCGGTCCACCAGGAAGGTCTCCGGCACGCCCCGGACGCCCCACTCGACAGCTCGGACGCCGTCGGGGTCGGGCAGCACGGTGAGTGCGTCGGCCCGGGTCTCCCGGAGCAGGGCACGCACCGCGTCCGGCCCGTCGCGCAGGTTGAGTCCGACTACCCGTAGCCCTCGTGGTGACCAGTCCCGGGCGATCTCCACCAGCAGCGGCAGTTCGTCCCGGCAGGGTCCGCACCACGACGCGAAGACGTTGACCAGGACGACGTTTCCGCGCACGGCCGCCAGGTCGAAGGGCTCGCCGGTCAGGGTGGTGCCGGCGAGCGCCGGGGCGGTCACCGCCGGTCGCCCGTCACCTCCTGCCCGGGGTCGGTGGTCGACGGTGAGCACGATGCCGAGGGCGACGGCCACCAGCAGGACGGTGGCCGGGGCGGGCCGGAACCGCCACCACCGCCCGAGTCTTGTCCTCATGCCGGGACTCCCGCCGCCACCGGCGCGTCCGCCCCGACCGGCTCCGGCCGTCGCCGTCGGCGGGCACGGGCCGCGTCGGCCAGGGCGAGCACGCCACCGGCGGTGCCGACCGCGCCGCCGGCCCAGACGAGACCGACGAGCGGGTTCACGGCCAGCCGTACGGTCGCGCTGCCGCCGTCCTCGGCCACCGCGAGAAGGGTGAGGTAGACGTCGCGGCGGATGCCGTCGTCGATCGCCGGCACGGTGACCGCCATGTCCCGCGCCGGGTCGTACCGCAGTGTCGGGGTGGCCGGGTGGCGGCTGCCGCCCGACGACACCTCCAGCCGAGCCCGCACCGTCATCCGGCCGTCGGGGGCGGCGCGCTGCACCGACACCAGCCGTGCCGACACGTCGGCCACCCGCAGCGTCTCGCCCACCCGCAGGGTCCGCTCGTCGGCCCGCGCGTACGCCGAGGAGGCCGCGACGCCCACCGCGAGCAGGGCGAGTCCGGCGTGTCCCAGCACGGCGGCCCGGGGTCGGGCACGCGTGGCGACGAGACCGGTGAGGACGAAGGCCGCCGCCCCGAACGCGGTGAGCGCCGCCGGACCGGGTCGACTGAGCAGGCCGATCGTGGCCACCGTCCCGAGCGCCGCCGCGCCGGGCAGGACGAGGCGGCGCAACGCCTCGCCCCGGGTCCGGCCGCGTAGAGCGGGTGGCAGCCCGGCCAGCAGCAGCACCACCACGGCCAGCGGCACCGCCGTGCGGTGGTAGTAGGCGGCCCCGACGCTGCTCCGGCTGCCCGTGAGCGGTTCGGTGAGCAGCGGCAGCACGGTGCCGATCAGCACCGTGGCGGTGACGGTGACCAGCAGGACGGCGTTGACCAGCACGGCGCTGTGCCGGGACCACAGCGGGGCGGATCCGGGCACGGAGGCCGGCTGGTGTCGCCCGGCGAGGACGGTGGCGGCCAGCACGGCCAGCAGGACGAAGCCGAGCAGGATCGGCCCCAACGGCGACTCGGTGAACGCGTGCACGCTGGCCACCGCGCCGGAGCGGGTCAGGAAGGTGCCGAGCAGCACCAGCAGGAACCCGGCGCAGGCCAGGACCTGGTTCCAGCGTTCCCGTCCCCGGCCACCGAGGCTGGTGTGCAGGAAGGCCGTGGTGGTCAGCCAGGGCAGGAGGGAGGCGTTCTCCACCGGGTCCCAGGCCCAGTAGCCACCCCAGCCGAGGACCGCGTACGACCACCAGGCGCCGAGGACGATGCCGGCGGTGAGCGTGCACCAGGCCACCAGCGCCCAGGGGCGGGCCACCCGGACCCACCGCCGCCCGGCCCGTCCGGCCAGCGGGGCGGCCAACGCCAGTGCGAACGGCACCAGCATGCCGAGGTATCCGGCGTACAGCAGCGGTGGATGCAGGCCCATCGCCGGATGCTGTTGCAGCAGCGGGTTCGGGCCCGGCCCGTCGAGCGGAACCGGGTCCACGGCGCGGAAGGGGTTGGCCGCGAAGGTGGAGAGCGCGAAGAAGCAGGTGCTGACCACGCTCACCACCACCATCGCGTACGCGCGCAGCCGGTCTGGTCGCCCCCGGGCGAGCAGGGCGCCGTACCCGGTGAGGACCAGGAGCCAGAGCAGCAGCGACCCGTCCATCGCCGACCACAGGCTGGTGACCGCGTAGTAGGTGGGCACGTGCCGGCCGCCGTTCTCGGCGACGAACCGCACACTGAAGTCGTGCGCCAGCAGCGCCGTCTCCAGCGCGGCACCGGCTGCGGCGGCGGCGAGCAGTGCGCCGAGGGTGGCCAGCCGGGCGGGCCGGGCCGGTGTTCCGGCCAGCGCCACCCGGAGCCAGAGCAGCGCGGCGAGGGGAGCGGCGACCAGCCCGGCGGCGAGGCCGGCGGTGCCGAGGTCACCGAGCATCGGGTGGCTCCGAGGCCGACGGGGAGGGGCCGTACTCGTTGCCGTGCCGCACCACCACGTGGTCGGCGTCGAACACCCCGTCGGCGCCGAGCCGTCCCTCGACGACCGCGTCCTCGCCCTCGCGGAAGGTCTCCGGTGGCACCCCGCGTTGCCGCACGGTCACCTCGCGGCCCGTGTCGGACAGGCGGAACACCACCAGCTCACCGTCGCGTCGCACCGAGCCCGGGACGACCTCGCCGCCGAGGCGGACCCGTTCCCGTGCGGTGTCCGGGTGGGCCAGCACCTCGCCCGGGGTGCGGTAGTAGGTGAGGGTGTCGCGCAGCGCGGCGGTCACCACCAGTCCGCCCGCGCCGAGCAGCACGGCGGTCAGCGCCAGGCGTCCGGGGCGGCGGATCATGGCACCCGGGCCGGCACCGGTGGCGCGGGACGTCGCTGCGGCGGCGAGACGCGGGCCGGGTCGAGTCGGCGCTGCAACCGCACCACCCGGTGGGCCAGCACCCAGGTGGCGGCGACGGTCGCGGCGGCCAGGGCGAGCAGCAGCGCCAGCGCCATCCGGGGGTCGATCGGCGGTCGTTCGGGGGCGAGGATGGTGGCCTGCTGGTGCAGCGAGCGCCACCAGACCACCGAGAAGTGCACCACGGGTACGAGCAGGAAGCCGGCGATCCCGACGGCTGCGGCAGGACGGGCGACCTTCGGGTCCCCGTGGTGCGGCACCCCGGCCCGTTCGGCGAGGGCCCGGCGCAGGGCCAACGCGGCGGCGTACACCAGGGCCAGCAGGGCGGTACTGACCAGGCGGGGGTCCCAGGCCCACCAGGTGCCCCAGACCAGGTGGCCCCAGAGCGACCCGGTGGCGAGGGTCAGCACGGTGAGGACCACCCCGATCTCGGTGGCGGCCAGCGCGACGTCGTCCCACCGGGCGTCGGCCCGGACGAGGTACGCGCCGCTGGCCGCGAGCACGACGGCGAACGCCAGATAGGCCACCCAGGCGGCGGGCACGTGCAGGTACATGAGGCGTTGCGGGTGGCCCTGCAGGGCGTCGGTCGGGGCCAGCAGGACGCTGGCCAGGCCGGCCGCGGCGGCGAGACCACCTCCGATCCAGGCCGTCGTGCGTCGGGCCGCGCTGCCTCGTGCGGAGTCCGCGGTCAGTTCAACGGTGGAAGTGCGCATCCTCGTCCTGTCCGTGGCGGTCGATGCTCGCCTGCTGACGCTAACCGGCCTTAACCGACCATTAGCTGTAATTCGTAATTAGAGCGGCGAAAACGCCCGAAGTTACTAGGCTTGGGTCGATGGACACGAGCGGAGACCCGGGGACGCGCTCCCGCTGGCAGCGCTGGCGTCGGCGACTCGTCCCGGTGGTGCTGGGCGGCGTGCTGGCGTCTGCCGGCTGCTCCGGCACGGCACCGTCCATCCTCGACCCGGCGGGGGCCGGCGCCAGCCGGATCGCCGGGCTGTGGTGGGTGCTGTTCTGGATCTCCATGGCGGTCTTCGTCGAGGTCATGCTGCTGTTGGCCTGGGCCCTGGTGTTCCGCCGCCGACCAGGCGTCCGGGTCCGGCACGGCCAGCCGCTGCGATTCGTCGCGATCACCGGCGCCGGGATACCGCTGGTGATCCTGGTGACGGTCTACAGCCTCGGGCTGCGCGACCTCGCCGCGCTGGGCGACGGTCCGGCCCCCGGGGGGCCCGTCATCGAGGTCACCGGCCACAAGTGGTGGTGGGAGGTACGGGTGGCGGGCGTCGCCGGAGCCACCGCCAACGAACTGCACATCCCGGTGGGGGAGAAGGTGCGGATCCGGCTGCGGAGCGCCGACGTGCTGCACAGCTTCTGGGTGCCGCAGCTCATGTCGAAGACCGACCTGATCCCCGGGGAGGACCGGGAGACCTGGCTGCACGCCGACCGGGCCGGCAGCTACCGGGGCCAGTGCGCCGAGTACTGCGGCACCCAGCACGCGCACATGACGTTCCTCGTGGTGGCCGAACCCCGCAGCGACTTCGACGCCTGGGTGACCCGACTCGGCTCACCCGCACCCCAGCCCCGGACCGACGCGCAGCGACGTGGGCAGGAGGCGTTCGTGCAGGGCACCTGCGCCGGCTGTCACGCGATCCGGGGCACCGGCGCGAACGGGCGGGTCGGTCCCGACCTGTCCGACGTCGGCTCCCGGTGGAGCATCGGGGCGGGAGCGGTGCCGAACGACGGCGGTCACCTGGGCGGCTGGATCGCCAACTCGCAGACGGTCAAGCCGGGCAACTACATGCCACCGCAGCCGGTCGACGCGGACCGGCTGCCGGACCTCGTCGCCTACCTGCAGTCGCTGACGTGAGCGGAGGGGAGGAGGAATGTCCACGACCGTCGCACCGGTTCCCGGAACGAGCCCGGAGGACCTGACCCGGCTGGAGGCGCACTGGGGGGAACGACCCTCGCTGCGGTCCTGGTTCACCACCGTGGACCACAAGCGGATCGGCCGGCGCTATCTGGTCACCGCGGGGCTGTTCTTCGTCCTCGCCGGGCTGAGCGCACTGGCGATGCGCACCCAGCTCGCCCGGCCGGACGCGCGGCTGCTCTCCCCGCAGGAGTACAACCAGCTGTTCACCATGCACGGCACGGCCATGATCTTCCTGTTCGCCACCCCGATGCTCTTCGGGTTCGGCAACTTCCTGGTCCCGCTCATGATCGGCTCGCGGGACATGGCCTTCCCGAAGCTGAACGCGTTCGGCTACTGGGTGTTCCTCTTCGCCGGTCTGTTCATGTGGGCGAGTCTGCCCTTCGGGGCGGCGCCGAACGGCGGCTGGTTCGCCTACGTGCCGCTGACCGAGGAGCAGAACACCCCCGGCCTGCACATGGACGTCTACGCCCTGGGGCTGCTGTTCCTCGGCGTCGCGACCACCGTGGGCTCGATCAACTTCATCGTCACGGCGCTCAAGCTGCGGGCTCCGGGCATGTCGCTGAACCGGGTGCCGTTGTTCGTCTGGGCGATCGTCGCCACCGCCTTCATGGTGATCTTCGCGTTGCCCGCGCTGAACCTCGACAACGCGATGCTCTTCCTCGACCGCCGGTTCGACACCCGCTTCTTCGACCCGGACGCCGGCGGGAACGTGCTGCTCTGGCAACACCTGTTCTGGATCTTCGGTCACCCGGACGTGTACATCGTCGTGATGCCGGCCCTGGGCATCGTCTCGGCCGTGCTGCCCGCGTTCACCCGGCGCGGGGTGGTCGGCTACGCGCTGATCGTGCTGGCCATCGTGTCGATCTCGATCATCTCGTTCGGGGTCTGGGTGCACCACATGTTCGCCACCGGGCTGCCACGGCTCTCGTGCAGCTTCTTCAGCGCGGCGAGCACGATCATCACCATCCCGTCCGGGATCCAGATCTTCGCCTGGCTCGCCACCATGGCGCTCGGCCGCCTGGTGGTCCGGGTGCCGCTGCTGTTCGTGATCGGGTTCGTCGTGACCTTCGTGCTCGGTGGCTTCACCGGCGCCATGTTCGCGCTGACCGCCTTCGACCAGCAGGTCACCGACTCCTACTTCGTGGTCGCCCACCTGCACTACGTGCTCATCGGCGGGGCGGTGTTCCCGATCCTCGCCGCCGTGTACTACTGGCTTCCGAAGATCACCGGGCGGATGTACCACGAGGGGCTCGGCCGGTGGGCCTTCTGGCTGGTGTTCACCGGCACGCAGGTGACGTTCTTCCCGATGCACCTCTCCGGACTGTTCGGCATGCCGAGGCGGGTCTACACCTACCCCGGCGAGCTGGGCTGGGACGGCTGGAACCTGCTCAGCACCCTCGGTTCGTACGTGCTGGCGGTCGGGCTGCTGCTGGTCCTCGTCGGGGTCGTGCACGCGATCCGGCGCGGCCAGCCGGCCGCGCCGGACCCGTGGGGCGGCGACAGCCTGGAGTGGTCCACCGACTCGCCGCCGAAGCCGTACAACTTCCCGGCGCTGCCGCAGGTGCACAGCCTGCACCCCACCTGGGACGAACCGAGCAGGGAGTCGATGGGTTCCGGCGCCGAACCGGACCGGATCCTGGCCGACGGGCGGAAGACCCTGCTCACCAGCGAACTCGACGGCCGTCGGGAACGGGTGGTGGAGATGCCCGAGGCGTCCCTGCAACCGTTGCTCCTCGCCGTGGCGATGCTGGTCTTCTTCACCGCGATGCTGTTCGCCTGGTATCCGGTGGCCGTGGGAGCTGCCGGGGCGGTGGCCGTCACCGTCGCGGTCTGGCTCTGGCCGCCGCGCCGGCCGGACCAGGAAGTCGGGGTGAGCGCATGACCCGGGGCATCGCGGCGGTCACCGGCACCGAGGCGCTGACCACCGAGCTGCCGGTCGGCCGGTCCACCGGCTGGTGGGGGATGGTGATGTTCGTCGTCACCGAGGCCACCCTCTTTGCCTGCCTGCTCGGCAGCTACTACTACCTGCGCTTCCAGTACGGCGCGCAGTGGCCGCCACCGGGCATCGAGCCGCCGGAGCTGCTGCTCCCGCTGGTGATGACCGCCGTACTGGTACCCAGCAGCCTGCCGGTGGTCTGGGCCGAACGCGGCATCCGGAAGGGGCAGAGCTGGCGGCTGCGGTCCGGCCTGGCCGCCACCCTCCTGCTCGGGGTGACGTTCCTGGCCCTCCAGGCCACCGAGTACGCGGACAAGCTGCGCCACTTCACCATCACCACCGACGCCTACGGTTCCCTCTTCTACGTCGTCACCGGGTTCCACGGACTGCACGTGGCGGTCGGGCTGACCATGATCACCTGGCTGCTGGTCGCCTCGCTGCGCGGTGGCAGCTTCGGCGCGCACCGCCACGACCGGATCCGCAACGCCGCCATCTACTGGCACTTCGTGGACGCCGTCTGGGTCGCCATCCTGTTCACCGTCTACCTCTCCCCGAGGCTGTGATGAGCACCCACCCCGGACCCCGGGTCCGGCTCGCCGGAGGGCTGCTGTTCTGGTATGCGGTGCTCGGTGGCGCGGTCGCCTGGGCGGTGCACCTGCTGGCCGGCTGGGGGGTCGAGGAGTTGACCTGCGCCAGCGGGAACGATCGGGTCGGCGCGGTCCCCCTGCGTACCGTCATCGGCGCCGCCGTGGTGCTGCCGGCGCTGGCCACCGTAGGCGCGCTGCTGGCCTCCGCGTTGGTCTGGCGGCGCACCACCCGCGCGCCGGCACCGGCCGGCGGGGAGCGGTCGCTGGAGCGCAGCCGGATGCTCGCCGTGGTCGGCATCTGGTCCAACCTGCTGTTCCTGGCCATCATCGGGCTGGGCGGCCTCGCTCTCCTGGTGCTACCGCCATGCCAGCGCTGACCGCCGCCGCGCCGGGAAGCGCGGACGAGGTGGCCGGCGGAATCCTCGCCATGCTGCTGGCCACCGCGCTGGCCCTGCTCGCCGCCGGCTACGGGCGGGGCGTCCACGAACTGTGGGACCGACGAGGTGTCGGCGACGTCCTGCCGGGCTGGCGGGTGGTCGCCTTCGGCACCGGCCTGCTCGTCCTGCTCGCCGCCCAGAACGGTCCGGTCGCCGCACTGGCGACTCGGGGCCTCGCCGGCCACATGACGCAGCACATGCTGCTGCTGCTCGTCGCGGGACCGCTGCTCGCGGCCGGGGCCGCCGGACTGCCGCTGACCCTGGCCTGCCCGGCGGCAGCGCGTCGACGGCTCGCCCGGCTGCGCGTCACCGGACCGGGCCGGTGGCTGCGTCGCCCGGTGGTGGTGGCGTCGATCGCCGGCGGGCTCCAGACCGTCGTGCTCTGGTTCTGGCACCTGCCCGTGCCCTACGTCGCCGCCGAGCGGAACCAGGTCCTGCACGTGGTGGAGCACGTCTGCTTCGTCGGGTCGGCCTGGCTGCTCTGGGCGCCGCTGCTCGGCGCTCCCCGGCACCGGCTGCCGGCACCGGTCGGGATGCTGCTCCTGATGGGCACCATGCTGCCGGCGACCGCGCTGGGCGCCGTACTCACCTTCGCGCCCCGACCGGTCTACCCGCCGGAGGTGCTCGGCGCCGACCCCCTGGCCGACCAGCAGCTGGCCGGGCTGCTCATGTGGGCGCCGATGGACGTCGTGGCGCTGGTCGCCACCCTGGTGACGTTCCTGCGCTGGCTGTCGGCGCTGCAACGGCGACGCCCGGAGCGGGTGACCTCACCGCCGGAGGCCGGGAGCCGGCGGGCAGCCACCGGGGGAGTGCTGTCGTGAACCGCCGGCTCCGCTGGTCGCTGGCGCTGCTGGTGGCGCTGCCCGCGCTGCTCGCCGCGCCGGGTTGCGGGAGCGACGACTCGCCTCCGCCGCCCGAGGTCCGCGACGGACAACCGGACCGGGGGGCGACGCTCATCGCCCGGTACGGCTGCGGTTCCTGCCACACCATTCCCGGCATCGACCGGGCCAACGGTCTGGTGGGCCCGCCGCTGACCCGGTTCGGGTCCCGCTCCTACATCGCCGGGGAACTGGTGAACAACGCGGACAACCTCCAGCACTGGATCGCCGACCCGCAGGCGGTCGAGCCCGGCACGGCCATGCCGGACCTGGGGGTCAGCGCGATCGACGCGCGGGACATCGCCGCCTACCTGTACACCTTGGACTGAGCGATGCGTACCCGGGCACGCCAGTGGTCGTGGGTGACGCGCGCCGGCGCGGCGGGCGCCGTACTGGCGTTGGCCACCGGACCGGCGGCCCTCGCGGTACCCACCCCACCCCACCCCGCCGCGTCGAGTGGCAGCCCCACCGGGACGGCACCGGGTGAACAGAACCGGGGCGGGGAGCTGTACCGGCAGAGCTGCGCGAGTTGTCACGGCGATCAGGGCCAGGGCAGCTCGCGTGGCCCTTCGCTGGTCGGGGTCGGGGCCGCGTCGGTGGACTTCCAGCTCGCCACCGGACGGATGCCCGTCCCGGCCGAGACGCGGCAACCGCGCCGTGGCGAACCGGTCTTCTCGGCCGACGAGATCGCCGCGCTGGTCGACCACGTGACCAGCTTCGGCGGTGGTGGCCCGCAGATCCCCCGGGTCGCCCCGGGCAGCCTCACCGCCGGTCGGGAACTCTTCGCGGCGAACTGCGCCCCCTGTCACGGCGCGACCGGTTCCGGGGCGCCGCTGACCGACGGCTGGATCGCGCCGCCGCTGTACGACGCGACGCCCGTCCAGGTCGCCGAGGCGATCCGGGTCGGCCCCGGCCTGATGCCCGTCTTCCCCAGCCAGGTGCTCACCGACCAGCAGGTGAACGACCTGACCACCTACGTCCAGCAGTTGCGCGGCCACCGGCCGGACCGGGGCGGGAACCCGCTAGGCCGGCTCGGCCCCCTGGCCGAGGGCATCGTCGCCTGGATCGCCACGCTGGGCCTGCTCGTCGCGGCGGCCCGCTGGCTCGGCAGGAGGGCCGGAGAGTGAGCCGACGACCACCGGTGGCACCGACACCGCCCGGGGTGAACCGGCGCATCATCCTGTCCTTCCTGACCAGCGCCGCCGGGGCGGTCGGCTTCACGGTCGTCTACGGTCTCGGTGGGCAGACCCAGTGGGAGGGGGTGTGCCTGGCGGTGGCGTTCGCCGGGCTGGCGACGGGCCTGGCGATCTGGGGACGCCGGCTCGCGCCGACCGGCGGGTACGTCGAGGAACACGAGGGCTTCACCCCGCCGCCGGTCGAGCAGACGCTGACCGCCGCGGCACTGACCGCGCCGGACAGCCCGATCCGCCGGCGCGGCCTCGTGGCCACGCTGGGCCTGGCCCTGACCGCGCTCGGCGTCGCGGCGCTGTTCCCGCTCCGGTCGCTGCTCCCGTGGGACCGTGCCCGGCCGGTGCAGGCCCGCCGGGACACCCCGTGGGGGCCGGGCGTACGGCTGCTGACCGGGGGCGGGCAGCCGCTGCGCCCCGAGGACGTGCCCGCCGGCACCGTGGTCGGGGTGTTCCCCGAGGGCGGCGTCGACGCCGGTGACGCCCCGGCCTTCGCCGTCCGGCTGCGGCCCGAGCGGTTCACCCGACCACCGTCCGCCGGGCACCTGGACGGACTGGTCGTCTACTCGCTGCTCTGCACCCACGCCGGCTGTCCGGTGCGGCTCTACCTCAAGGGCACCGGCCGGATCCTGTGCCCCTGCCACCAGTCGTCGTTCGACCTCTTCGCCGACGCCGCCCCGGTCGCCGGACCCGCCGCCCGGTCGTTGCCCGGCCTGCCGGTCGAGGTCGACCCGGACGGTCATCTCCGGGCGACCGGGGACTTCACCGCGCCGCCCGGCGCCGGCTTCTGGAACCGGCCGTGATCCTCGACCGGCTGGCCCGCGCGACCGACGACCGGCTGCGGCTCTCCCCGCTGACCCGCCGGGCGATGGCGAAGGTGTTCCCGGACCACTGGTCGTTCATGCTCGGCGAGATCGCCCTCTACTCCCTCGTCGCGCTCGTCCTCACCGGCGTCTACCTGACCCTCTTCTTCGAGCCGAGCTCCGCCGACCGGGTCTACCACGGCTCGTACGCTCCGCTGGACGGCACCACGACCTCCGCCGCGTACGCCTCGACGTTGCGGCTGAGCTGGGACGTACGGGCCGGTCTGCTGATCCGGCAGACCCACCACTGGGCGGCCCTGGTCTTCGTCGCGGCGATCCTGGTGCACCTGGCGCGGATCTTCTTCACCGGCGCGTTCCGCAAGCCCCGGGAGCTGAACTGGCTGGTCGGCGTGACCATGCTGATGCTGGCCCTGGCGAACGGCTTCACCGGCTACTCGATGCCCGACGACCTGCTCTCCGGCCTCGGCCTGCGGATCATCGTCTCGGTGGTGGAGTCGATCCCGCTGGTCGGCTCGTGGCTGGCCTTCCTCGGCCTCGGCGGCGAGTTCCCCTCCGACGAGATGATCCCGCGGCTGTTCGTCACCCACGTGCTGCTGGTGCCCGCGCTGCTCATCGCGCTCGTCTCCGTGCACCTGGCGATCATCGTCCGGCAGAAGCACAGCCAGTTCCCCGGTCCCGGTCGGACCGACCACAACGTGGTCGGCTCCCGGCTCTACCCCAGCTACACCCTGCGTTCCCTGGCGCTGTTCGCCTGGGTGCTGGCGGTGCTGTTCGCCCTCGGCGGTCTCGTGCAGATCAACCCGGTCTGGCTCTACGGCCCGTTCGCCCCGGACCAGGCCAGCTCGCCCGCGCAGCCGGACTGGTACGTCGCCTGGGGAGACGGGGCGTTGCGGCTGTTCCCGCCCTGGGAGATCCACGTCGCCGGTCACCTGGTGCCCGCGCCGTTCTTCCCGGGCGTGGTGCTCGGCGGCGTCACCTTCCTCGCCCTCTACGCCTGGCCGTTCCTGGAGCGCTGGTGCGGCGGCGACCGTCGGGCCCACCAGCTGCTCGACCGGCCCCGGGACCATCCGGTCCGGACGGGGATCGGGGTGACCGCCCTGACGTTCTTCGGCGTGCTGGTCGTCGCGGCCGGCGACGACATCGTCGCCCGGCTGCTGCGCGTGCCGCTGTACGACGTCCTCGACGTTTTCCGAGTGCTGGCGCTGGTGCTGCCGGTGCTCGCCGGGGCGCTGGCCTTCCTGCTGGCCCGCGCGTTGCGCCGGGGCGACGCCGCGCGCCTCGGTGACCTGACCGGGGCCGACCTGCGGGCCGCCCGAGGGCCGGCGGACGGCCACGCCGTGGCGGGTGGCCGCACGCCACGCGGCACCGGGTCGGCGGGCGGGACCGGGTCGGCGGGCGGGACCGACGCGCCGGAGGTGCCGGCGTCGGACCGGCCGGGGGAGCGGATCGAACTCTGGCCGGACGGTCCGGTGTGGCGCTGGCGCTACCGCGACGAGCGGGCCGGGGTCGTCCTCGTCGGCAACCGGGTCGTGCCGACCGCGCAGGAGGCGGCCGACGCGGCCCGGATCGCCTACCCCGGCGTGGACCAGGTGCGGGTGCCCGGCCCCCCGCCGTCCCCGCCACCCGGCCGGGTCCGCGTCGCGTTGCGCCGGTGGGGCGACACCGCGCTGGGGGTCTCGCTCCTCGCGGTGGCCCTCCGGCAGCGGCGCGAACGTCGCCGCAGGTGACCAGGAATACGAAGTCTGGGGCCTTTGGTGGGTTTGCCCCTCTGAAGGCCGGGTAGCCGCGTTCCGCCGTCACCGGGTGCCGCGATGCGCGGCGCTCCGGCAGCTACCGAACAGCGAGTCGAACCAGTGGACGAACCCGTGTCGAGGGGGAACGACGTGCAGGAGATCGTGGGCGAGAGCCTGGCCCGGCGGCTGGTGGCCTGGGGTGTCGACACCGTCTTCGGCCTGCCCGGCGACGGCATCAACGGCCTGATGGAGGGATTCCGCCGGCAGCGGGAGAAGCTCGACTTCGTGCTGGTGCACCACGAGGAGGCGGCGGCGTTCATGGCCACCGGGTACGCCAAGGCCACGGGGCGGCTCGGCGTCTGCGCCGCCACCTCCGGGCCGGGCGCGATCCACCTGCTCAACGGACTGTACGACGCGAAACTCGACCACGTGCCGGTGCTGGCCATCACCGGGATGCAGGAGACGTCGGTGCTCGGCTCGCACTACCAGCAGGAGGTGCACACCCCGCTGCTCTACCAGGACGTGGCGGCGTACAACCTCATGGTCACCAACCCGCAGCAGGTGCCCGGGGTGGTCGACATCGCCATCCGTCATGCCCTGGCCATGCGGACCGTCGCCCACCTGAGCTTCCCCAACGACGTGCAGGTCGCCGCCGCCGAGGCGGACCCGTACCGGCATGTCAGCCCCGGCACGCCGCCGACGAGCAGCCCGGTGGTGTCGCAGCCGGCGGTGCCGGCGGAGCAGGCCGACCTGACCCGCGCGGCGGAGGTGCTCAACGCCGGAACGAAGGTCGCCATGCTGGTCGGCGTCGGCGCCCGGCACGCCCGGGACGAGGTTCTCCTGGTGGCCGAGGCGCTGGCCAGCCCGATCGTCAAGACGCTGCCCGGCAAGATGGTGGTGCCCGACGACCATCCGCTCACCACCGGCGGCCTCGGTCTGCTCGGCACGAAGCCGAGCGAGGAGCTGATGGAGGAGTGCGACACCCTGCTGATGGTGGGCACGTCCTTCCCGTACGGGAAGTACCTGCCGTCGCCGGGGCAGGCCCGGGTGGTCCAGATCGACATCGACGCCAGCCTGATCGGCATGCGGCTGCCGCTGGACGCCGCGGTCACCGCCGACGCGAAACGGGCTCTGCGACAGTTGCTGCCCATGCTGTCGACCCGCACGGACCGGTCCTTCCTGACCAGGTACCAGCAGGCGCGCGACGCGTGGCGCTCGGACATGGTCGCGTTGCAGGACCCGGCGCGGGAACCGGTCGCCCCGCAGTACCTGATGAGCTGCGTGGACGAGGCGGCCACCTCGGACGCCATCCTGACCTGCGACTCGGGCACCATCGCCACCTGGGCGGCCCGGCACTGGACCATTCGCGGCGGACGGGAGTTCTACCTGTCGGGCAACCTGGCCACCATGGCCCCGGGCCTGCCGTACGCGATCGCGATGCAGCACGCGTACCCGGGCCGGCAGGTGATCGCCTTCGTGGGGGACGGCGGGTTCGCCATGCTGATGGCCGAGTTCCTCACCGCCGTGCGGCACGGGCTGCCGGTCAAGGTGGTGGTCAACAACAACAACTCGTACGGGCAGATCCTCTGGGAGCAGATCGTCCTCGGCTATCCCGAGTACGCGGTGCGGCACCGTCAGCCGGAAGCGGACTTCGCCGCGTGGGCTCGTGCGTGCGGCGGATTCGGCGCGAAGGTCGTCGACCCGAAGGCGCTGCCCGAGACCGTCCGCGCCGCCTTCGCGCACCCGGGTCCCGCGCTGGTGGACTGCGACGTCAACCCGAACGAACCGCCCATGCCCGGCAAGGTGCGGTACGACCAGGCCAAGCACTTCACGGAGGCGTTCCTGCGCGGCCAGCCGCACAAGGCCGCGACGCTGGCCACCGTCGCCCGAGACAAGATCAACGAGCTGCGGTCATGAGCCGTCAGACCAGTGACTACACCCGGACACAGGCGGGCGCAGGGGGGCTGCATGGGCCGACGGAGACATCAGGTGGCGGTGGTCACGGGAGCCAGCGCGGGGGTGGGACGCGCCACCGCCCGACACCTCGCCCGCCGGGGCATCGCGGTCGCGGTGCTGGCGAGGGGACGTAAGGGGCTCGACGCCGCTGCCGAGGACGTTCGCGCGGCCGGTGGCCGACCCCTGGCCATCGAGGTGGACATGGCGCAGTACGACCAGGTGGAGGCGGCCGGGCAGCGGGTCGAGGACGAACTGGGCCCGATCGACCTGTGGATCAACAACGCCTTCAGCTCGGTCTTCGCGCCGTTCCGGGAGACCCGGCCGGAGGAGTTCCGGCGAGCGACGGAGGTCACCTACCTGGGCTACGTGCACGGCACCCGGGTGGCGCTGACCCACATGACACCCCGCGACCGGGGGACGATCGTGCAGGTCGGGTCGGCGTTGGCCTACCGGGGCATTCCGCTGCAGGCCACGTACTGCGGTGCCAAGCACGCCGTCGTCGGGTTCACCGAGTCGCTACGGTGCGAGCTCCGGCACGATCGCAGCAACGTCAAGGTGACCATGGTGCACCTGCCCGCACTGAACACCCCGCAGTTCGACTGGCTGCTGTCCCGGCTGCCCCGGCACGCCCAGCCGGTGCCGCCGATCTACGATCCCGTGGTCGCGGCCCGGGCCATCGTGGTAGCCGCCGATCGACCGACGCGGCGGGAGTACTGGGTGGGAGCCCCCACCGTGCTGACCATCCTCGGCAACCGGATCGTGCCAGGGCTGTTGGACCGCTACCTCGCACGTACGGGGTACCGGTCGCAACAGACAGACCAGCCGGTAGCCCCGGACCAGCCGGTGAACCTGTGGCACCCGGCGGACGGCGTCGAGGGCAGGGACTACGGAGTGCGGGGAAGCTTCACCGCCCGGTCGCACGTCCACAGCCCGCAGGCGTGGCTCGCCCGACACCGCGTGATCACGACGGCGGGACTTGCCGCGGCGGCGGCCGGCGTCGCGGTCTGGCGTCGTCGATGACGGGTCAGACGTCCCGGTGTCCGTCGGATGGCGCGTCCAGCCTCTGCCGGCTCACGACTGGACGAGCGTCATGACGTCGGCAAGGCCGGCAATGGTCAGGACGGGAGCGAGCAGCGGGCTGGCGAGCAGGTGGATACGTTCGGCGTGCGGAAACAGGGCAGCGAGGCCGGCGCTGTCGAGGTATTCCAGTGCGGTGAGGTCGACCATGACCGGGCCTGCCGCCGTCTCCACGGCATGGGCGAGGGCTGCGGCGAATTCGGCGGCGTTGCTCATGTCGACCTCGCCGGCTGCGACCAGGACCGGGGAACCGTCCGGGCGGCGGCCGGTGGTCAGAGTCAGTGCGGTGCTCATCGAATCCTCGCCTGCATGTCGATGATGGTGCCGGCGGTGCCGGACGTGACGGTGATGGTGTCCATCAGGGCGCGCATGAGGGCCAGTCCCCGCCCACGGTGCGGGTTGGCGCCCGGCTCGGGCGCCTTCCAGCGGCCGCTGTCGGTGACGCTCAGGCGCAGATCCTCGGCGGTGGCGGTGGCCCGTAGCCGGATGCGTCCGCCAGGGCTGTCGCGGTGCCCGTGCTCGACGGCGTTGGCGCAGGCTTCGCCGGCGGCCACGAGGACGTTGTAGGCGTTGGCCTGGTCGAGCCCGCAGCGGTCGAGCCAGGTTCGCAGCGCGCTGCGTACGGGTGCGAGACCGGCGGGTTCAGCGGCGAAGTCCAGTTCCAGGGGGCCGGGATGGCGGTAGAGCAGGAGCGCGACGTCGTCGTCGTACCCGCCCGCCGGGGTCAGTTGACTCATGACGTCGGTGGCGAGCGCCTCGATGGGGTCGGCTCGTCCGTTCTGGATGACGGCCACGGCGCGGTCGATGCCGGCGGTCAGGGGCTGGCGGCGGCGTTCGACCAGACCGTCGGTGTACAGCATCAGGGTGGCACGTGCCGGGACGACGTCCTCGGCCTCGGGTCGCGCGGCGCGGCCCCGGGCCCCGATCGGCCGGGATCTGCCCTGGTCGAGCAGTCGGGTGGTGCCGTCGGGATCCGCGACGATGGCCGGTGGATGGCCGGCGCTGCCGTAGCGCAGCCGCCCGGTCGCCGGATCGAGGACGCCGCAGAAGACCGTGGCGCACATGGCTCCGGGAAGCTGGGCGGCGAAGCGGTCGAGCGCGGTGAGGGTGCTGGCGGGGCTGGAGTCCTGGAGCAGCAGCGCGCGGCAGGCGCTGCGCAGTTGCCCCATGACCGTGGCGGCTCCGAGACCGTGGCCGACGCAGTCCCCGACCACGATGCCGATCTGCCCGTCGGCGAGTTCGACCGTGTCGTACCAGTCACCGCCGACCTTGAGCGGACGGGTGGCGGGTGAGTACCGTACGGCGAATCCACTGGGCAGCTGCGCGGGGCCGAGGATGGCGCGTTGCAGCGCGAGGGCGGTTTCCCGTTGCTGGTCGATCTGGTGGACGCGGTGCAGCCCCTGGCCGAGGTGCCCGGCCAGCAGGGCCAACAGGGTCTGGTCCTGCTCGGTGACGGGACGTCTCTCGCCGAGATCGATCCACAGCGCCATGGTGCCGTACGGATGCTCGATGGCGATCCCGGTGCCGGTCATCTGGTCGGCGATGGTGGTGAGCAGTGGCCGGTCCCGCAGCGCGGCGAGGGTGCGCCGACGCTCGGCGGTCAGGGTGTCCCAGCGCAGGTGCGGGTCGGTGGCCGTCACCGCCGGGGTGTGCGAGCCGTCGAAGACGGCCGCGAGGACGCACGTCGCCCGCCACAGTCCCCGTAGCTCGTCGAGGACGCCATGCAGGGCGTCGGCCAGATTGTCCGCCTGCGACAGGCGGACGCTCAGCGCGGCCAGCGCGCTCTCCCGTTGCAGGGCGTAGTGCTCCGCGGTGACATCGCGGAAGGTGCCGACGATGACCCGTCGGCCGGTGTCGGGATCCTCGACCTGGTTGAACGACGCAGCGACCCACAGGCGGTGACCGTCGCGGTGGGTCACCGGGATGGTGTAGGTGCCACGGGTCTGCCCGACGAGGAGAGCGAAGGCGTCGGCGACCTGCTGGTACGCCTCCGGCTCGGTCTCCTGGCTCGGCCACCAGGGGTGGGTCGGCGCGTAGGGCAGATTCTCGGGACCGAAGCCGAGGATGTCGGCGAAGGTGGTGTTGATCTCGATGACGGCACCCTTGTCGTCGCAGACGAAGAACGCCTCCTGCAACGAGTCGACCAGCGCGGTCCGCCACCGCGCGTGGTGGTTGCGCAGCCGGGCCAGTTCCACGTTCGCCCGTACCCGGGCGAGCAGTTCGGCGGCCGAGAACGGCTTGACCAGATAGTCGTCCGCCCCCGCCTCCAACCCCTCGATGGAGGCCTCCTGCCCGGCCCGCGCGGACAGCAGCAGGACGGGGGTTCCCGCGGTGCGGGGGTCGGCTCGCAGGGCGGCGACCAGTTGCAGCCCGTCCAGGCGGGGCATCATCACGTCGCTGACCACGAGGTCGGGATTGGAGGTACGTGCCGCCTCCAGCGCGGCCCGGCCGTCGCCGACCGCCTCCACCCGGTGGCCGGCGGAACGTAGCAGCCGGGCAAGGTACTCCCGCATGTCCGCGTTGTCGTCGGCGACCAGGACCCGGGCCGACGCCTGTCTCGCATCTCCCTCCACCTCGCCGGGCCCCTCCCCGGCGGTCAGCAGGGAATCGGATTCCGCACCCCGGGCCGGGCCCTCGGGCAGCCAGCGCAGCGCTTCGTGGACGAACGGATCGGCGGTGGCCGAGACAGTCGCGGCGCCCTCTCCGCTCACCAGGGCCTCCGGAGGCAGATGAGCGGCGTCGAAGGGCAGCCGGATGGTGAAGGTCGTGCCCCCGCCGACGACGCTGTGGGCGGTGATGCCGCCACCGTGCAACCCCACGAGTTCCTTGACCAGAGCCAAGCCGATGCCGCTGCCCTCGTTCGAGCGTGACCGCGCGTTCTCGATCCGGTGGAACCGTTCGAACAGTCGCGGCATCTCCTCTGCGGGTACGCCGATGCCCGTGTCTGTCACGGTCACCACCGCCTGCCCGTCCGCCGGGCGCAGCGTCACCCGGATCACGCCGTCGAAGGTGAACTTCAGCGCGTTGCTGAGCAGGTTCAGGACGATCTTCTCCCACATGCCCCGGTCGACGTACACCGGCTCCGGCAGCGGCGGGCAGTCCACCTCGAAGGCGAGGCCCGCGCGTTCGACCGCGGAGCGGAAGAGGCTGGCGAGGTCGGTGGTGGCCGCGGCGAGGTCCACCGGCTCGTATCGCGCCTGCATCCGTCCCGCTTCGATACGGGAGAAGTCCAGCAGCGCGTTGACCAGCTTGCCGAGCCGGAGCCCGTTGCGGTGGACGACCTGTAGTTCCTCGCGGACCCGTGGGTCGGTGTCACCGAGCCGGTTACGGAGCTCTTCCAGGGGACCCATGATCAGAGTGAGCGGGGTCCGGAACTCGTGACTGATGTTGGAGAAGAAGGCCGTCTTCGCCCGGTCCAGCTCGGCGAGTTCCTCGGCCCTCTGCTGCTGGGCCCGGTAGCTGCGTGCGCTCGCGATCCCGGTCGCGACGTGGCCTGCGGCCAGCTCGACGAATCCCCGGTATCCGTCGTCGAACGGGCGGTAGCGGTTCAGGGCGGCGACGACGAAGCCGTACGGTGCACCGCCCTGTTGCAGGAGCGGCACCAGAAAGGCCTGCTTGGGCGGTTCGGGCCAGGCACCTGACGGCAGCCCGGCGAACAGGGCACCGTCGAGCGGCACCAGGACCGACTCACCACGGGCCAGTGCTGCCATCGGCCACACCGCCGGCGAACCGTCCGCCGGGATGGTGCCGGGGACGGCGGGATGACCTGCGGTGATGCCCGCGGCTGCGGCCAGCTGGGCGCTGCCGTCGTCCCGGAACAGGTAGGTCGCCGTGAACGGGAGGTCGTGGGCATTGCGGCCGAGTTGCCGACTGGCGAAGGTCAGCATCTCCTCCTCGGTGCGCACCACGCTGGGATCAGACCCGAGATCCCGGAGCGTCGCCATCCGGCGCTCGCCGACGACCCGTTCGGTGTCCTCGCTGACGACGCACAGCATGCCGACCATGGTGCCCGCGTCGTCACGCAGCGCACTGTAGGAGAAGGTGTGGTAACTCTCCTCCCGGTAGCCGGACCTCTCCAGGAACAGCAGCAGCGCCTCGTCCCAGGTCGCCTCTCCGGTCGTCAGCACCCGGTTGATCCGGGGACCGATGTCCTGCCAGATCTCCGCCCACACCTCGTCCGCCGGACGGCCCAGCGCCCACGGGTACTTCCTACCGAGAGTGTCTCGCCGGTACGCGCTGTTGCAGAAGAACGTGAGCTCCGGGCCCCACGCCAACCACATCGGGAATCGCGACGACAGCAGGATGCTGACCGCCGTCCGCAGACTCTGCGGCCAGTCGGCAGGCGGCCCCAGCGGCGTGGACGCCCAGTCCACCTTCGCGAGGTCACGACCGATCTCACCGCCCCCGGCGAACACGTCCCCACCAGTCAGCGGCCCCCGCTGAGCGCTGCTCATCGTTGCGACAACTCCCTCGAACCGGACGTCTCACCCTGATCGTCGCCGTGGACGGCGCAGGTCCGATGCCACCCTCGGAAGCCGTGACCCCCGCGGCATCGTAGAGCAGGCTCCGACCACCTGATCCGCCACGCGCCGCTCACCCAGACCGTCCAGCTCAGCCCTGGACAACCGTAGCGTTCCACGGCCCGACCGGCTCGACCGCGCCGAGCCGCGCTACGGACGTTTGCCATCGGGCAAAGAGGTGGGGCAGGATCAATCGGCCTGTGCGGCGGGGCGGTTCTGCTCGTGGCCGCGTGGAGGATGCATTGCTGCTGGTGAGCCCGGAGGGTGGCCGGTGAACACCTACCGCAGAGGTTGGACCCTGCGCCGTCGGCTGCTCGCGCTGCTCACCGTCGCGGGCGTCCTACTGGTGGGTCTTGCCGTGGTCGAGGCGGCCGTCGCCGCGCGACACCGTGGTCAGCTCGACACCGTTCTGAACCGGACCGGTCCCCTGCGGGTGCAGGGGCAGGAGCTCCTGAATTCCCTCGTCGACCAGGAGACAGCCATCCGCGGGTACGCGGTCGGCGGCGACCCCGCCGACCTGGCTGCCTACCGCAGCGGCGTCGCGCAGGAGCAGACCCTGATCGCCTCGCTCGACGACCTGGCGCAGCCGTACCCGCAGATCAGGCGGGATCTTGTCGCCGTCGAGCAGCGGTCCGCGCAGTGGCGTGGGGCGGTGGCAGAGCCCGTCATCGCCGCCACCCAGGGAGGCGGCGCCGCCGGACGGGCGTTGATCAACGACGAGGCCCGCGCGCAGTTCGAGCAGATCCGAGTGGCTGTCGAACGACTTCAGGCGGACATCTTCCGCGTACGCCAGTCCGCCGTCTCAGCGGTCGAGGGCAGCAGCAACCTGCTCGTGGGGCTGCTCGGTGCCGCCTTGGCGCTGGTCCTGGCCCTGGGGGTGATCCTCGTGGTCGCCATCGACCGGACGGTGGTCGCTCCCATCACCGCGCTGGCGGTTCGAGTGCGCAGAGTCGCCGAGGGCGACTACCACCACCACATCGAGGGCAGCGGCCCGACGGAGTTCCGCCGACTCGCGGTCGACATCGACGCCATGCGACAGAAGATCGCCGAGGATCTCGCCGAGGTGCGGGAGGCCCGGGAGCGGATCGAGTGGGTCAACACGCAGTTGCAGAAGCAGGCTGAGGAGTTGGTCCGGTCCAATCGTGACCTGGAGCAGTTCGCGTACGTGGCTTCGCACGACCTTCAGGAGCCGTTGCGTAAGGTGGCGAGTTTCTGTCAGTTGCTCCAGCGTCGTTACGCGGGGCAGCTCGACGAGCGTGCCGACCAGTACATCGGGTTCGCGGTGGACGGGGCGCAGCGGATGCAGCGTCTGATCAACGATCTGTTGGCGTTCTCCCGGATCGGTCGTCTGACGACGGGTTTCACGGAGGTGGACCTGGATCGGGTGATGGCGGAGGTGGCGGGGCAGACGGAGGTCGCCCGGCAGCAGGCCGGTGCCGAGTTGACCTGGTCGGAGTTGCCGACCATCCGGGGTGAGGAGCCGTTGCTGACCAATCTGCTGGCGAACCTGGTCAGCAACTCGGTGAAGTTCCGTCGGCCGGACGTGCCGCCGAGGGTGCATGTGTCGGCGCGTCTGGTGGACGGCGAGTGGGAGATCACCTGCCGGGACAACGGTATCGGGATCGAACCGGAGTTCGCGGACAAGATCTTCGTGATCTTCCAGCGGTTGCACTCCAAGGACGCCTACCCGGGGACGGGCATCGGCCTGGCGATCGTCAAGAAGATCGTCGAGTACCACGGCGGCAGGATCTGGGCCGACACGACCGTGGACGAGGGAAGCGCGCTCCGTTTCACCATGCCCGTACTCCCGACCGACGACTGCCACGAAGCCGCTGACCAGCCGAGCCCGGAAGGGCTCCCGTACGCGGCCGGTGTTCCGGCAGACGACAGTCGGAGCAACCGGTGACCAGCCGATGAGCGCGCACTCTCGCGGATACTCGCTCGACGCCAGGCGTGATCCGCTGTCACGATGATGATCTATGGTGAACGAGGGGCCGAAAGAACCGCCGGCTCTGGCGACGTGGGCGGAGGTCGACCCCACGCGATACCCGTTCGACCCGATCGAGGTGCCGGCTCTGGTTCGGACGATGGTGCCCGCGCCGCCACCCGTGCCGGTATGGCGCGAGGGTTGGTGGATCGGGGAATCGGAAGCCTGGGCATGGGTCGACGCCGTCAGCATGGCATTGTCCGACCGTTACGGACCGTGGGCCTACCGCTGGTACTGGGGGCCCGGCGAGGGCGAGCGGCTGGGCTGGGTCACCGAACGCATTCCCGCACCAGCCGAGGCACCGGCCTTCGTCGCCGGATCGCTCCTGGTCTGGCGGCGGTGGTTGGACAGCCTGGCCGAGCGGTTCGACCGGTTGCTGCCGTTGCTCGATCCGGCACAAGCGGGGCCGGGTGACATCGTGGCCGCCTGGGAGGCCGCCATCGCGCACCTGATGAGGACCGTCGTTGCCCCCGTCGTGGATGACGACGGCTGGCAGGGCTGGTGCCGCCTGGTCCTACGGTGGTTCCTCACTGCCGCCGACGTGCCTGCGGAACACGCTGAGGCGCTGGTCAACAGCGCAGTCGACAAGCGCTTCGACCACTGGGTGCCGCTGACCGCTGCCGATATCGGCGACATCGCCGAACGGCTCACCCGAGACGTGCTCAGCCTGACCGGGACCGTGGTGGCAGCCCCGGACGGCAACTGGCCCGACACCTGGCCCCAGGGCTGGCCGTCATGGCGGGCGACAAATACGTAGTCCCGGGTCGAACCGTCCGTCATGGCGCGACACCTGGGGCTGCGGCTGGTCGCCGAGGCCGCGCTCGCCCGTAGGCCTCGGGAGCGCGGGCCCGACCGTTCGGTCGCCAGTAGAGAACGGTGCCACGAGCGTGTTTCAATTTACATATAGGCAAGCTCCAATGATCACACCTGTTCGGCTGGCGACTGTCGCTGACTTGTCGCGCCCTTCCTGACGAATTGCGTCCGGAGCGGATGGTCGGCGATCGGCTCGTCCTGACCCTGCCCGCGGACCCGAATGGGGCTTCTCATGAATTTGCGGGAATACCTGGACTCTCGGAGTTTCACGGTCCTGGTGGTGATTCCGCCGGACATCGACACGTTGCTGCGGTCGGTGAACCAGGTGGTGGTCCAGTCGGGAACGACGGTCACGGGCGTCGTCACGCTGAGCCCGGCGCTGCCCGGCTTCCTCAGCTTCACCATGGCCACCGGTCGTCCCGTGGTGGTGACTCTCCAGGGAACCCCGAGCAATTGGCGCGCCGACATCGCGTTGTCGGGTACGGGCGCGCTGTTCTACTTCCCGACCGCGCCGCCGCTCGTGCCCGCGGAGCCGCGTTCGAGCGGTACGGGCGCCGGTCGGCAGGAGTGGCTGGAGCCGGTGGCCGGGCGGCTGCGGGTGGACGGCGAACTGGTCGTGCGGGTGACGGGGGCAGCCGGCCAGTCGGCAAAGATGCGACTGCTGCCGAAGAACCTGGCCGAGAACGAGCTGGTCACGGTGCGGATCAGCCCGTCGGCGATGCTGTTCGGCACGACCGGCGTCGGCATGAGCGTCACCGACGGCGTCATCCTGATCGACGACAACCCGACGATGTCGCCCAACGGCCTTGATCCGGCATGGCGCGGCCTGTCGATCCCGGAGCTGAAGCTGTACGTGCCGCGCGGCGTTCCGCTTGCCGGCGGCACCACGGTCACCGCCAGCCTGTCGTTGACCAGCCCGGCGGGTGTGGACGCGACGGCCACCGTGCGACTGCCGGCGGCGGACGGCCGTCCCGAGTTGACCGCCGTCGTCCAGTGGCGGGATCCCGCCGCGACCAGGCTGGGCGACCTGCTGCCCACGCTCATCGAGATCGTCGCGCTGCTGCCGGTCGACGGCATGAAGGTCCCCGCCGTCGGGGAGGAGTTGACCGTCGGCGGGGGAGCCCCGACGCGGCTCCGGGTCCGTTACGCCCGCGACCCCCGGCAGAGCCCGGTGGTCGTCGGGTTCACCGCGGCCCTTGAGGCCGACGGTGACCAGGGCCTGATCACCGTACGCGCCGACCCGCAGTCGTCCGTGGCGCCGAAGGCGGTGATCACCGCTGCGGCGCTGGCCACGGCGGTGATGGCGGACGCGCCGAAGCCGCCGCCGCGGCCGGGCGACGACGGCAGCGGCGCGCTCCTGCACGACCTGCTCGTGGCCGCGCTCGGGCTCAGCGCCGTGCTCACGCAGCAGGGCCGGGTCGTCGTGCACGGGGTGACCATCGGCTACTCCACGGCCTCGGTGTTCGACTTCACCGTCGACTACAGCGCCGACATCGTGGTCAAGCCGCTCACGGTGGGTGGCGGCAACGGGTTCGGCGTCAGCATGGACCCGGCCCGGCCGATGCGGGTGCGCTTCCACGGCGTACGTCTACGGGTCGACATGAACGCCAGCGGCCTGGACCGCTACACCCTCGACTACCGCTCCGCCCGGGTGGACGTCGAGGACCCGGGCGGCTGGCAGGTCGAGCACCTCGGGTCACTGTTCGACGTGCTGGGCACCCGGTCCGGCAAGGGCTCGAACTGGTTCGAGGTGGACCTGGCCTTCGCGCTGGACCTCGGGCCGGTGCGGGTCGAGGGCGCCACCATCCGGGCCACCGTGAGCGGCGGCTCGCTCGACGTCACCCTGCGCGGACTCGCGGTGACGCTGGCCTTCCCCGGCGCGGGTAATGGTCTGGACGTCATCGAGGGGCGCGGCCAGCTCAAGATCGTTTCCGATGCCACGACCGGCCGTCCGATCACCGACATCCGGCTGGCGGCGAGTGTTCCGCCGCTGAACCTCGCCGCCGACGCGTACCTGATGACCGCCGACCACGGGCCCGACGGCAACCAGATCCTGGTCGTGTTCGCCATCGACCTGCCCGGGCCGGTGCCCCTGGGTCCGACCGGCCTCGGCGTGTTCGGCTTCCTGGGCGTCTTCGGCACCAACACCGCGATCGCGCTGCGACCCGGCGACGACGTCGTCGTCCAGCAGCTCTCCTGGGACCCGCGCCGGGCCGGGGACACCCGCTTTCAGCCGGGCAGCACGACGCTGGGGATCGGCGCGGTGCTGGGCACCGTTCCGGACCTGGGGTTCACGTTCTCCGCCCGGGCGATGTTCGCGCTGAGCGTGCCGGACGTGGCCGTCAACGCCAGCCTCAAGGGCACCCTGCTCGCGCCGAGGGCGCAGCTGAGCGAGGTCGGCACCGCACCCGACGGAGACCTGATCAACTACCTGGGCGGTCTCGCGTACGGCGACAGCGGACTCACCATCGGGCTGCGTGGCAGCTACCGGGTGCCGGTGCTGTTCGACCTGACCGTGCCCGTCGGCGCGCACTTCCCCCGGCACAGCAGGGACTGGTTCCTGCGGGTGGGCGGCGACGACAAGCTCGGCCGCGGCGCGCCGGTGCTGCTGACCATCCTGCCGGACATCCTCGACGAGCACGCCTGGGCGTTCTTCATGGTCGCGGGCAACGGCCTGCCCGACCTGTTCGACGACGGCCGCGACCTCGCCGGCTTCTCCGTGGGCATGGGCGCCGGCTGGCACCGCGACCTGCGCTTCGGCCCGCTCGGCCTGGAGATGTCCGCGTCGGTGGTCGCGGGGATCGGCACCATGCCCTACCCGGACGAACAGGGACAGTCGCTGGTCCTCGCCGCCGACGGCCGACTGTCCGGTTCGCTCGACCTCGGCCCGGTCTCGGTCGCGGCGAGCGCGGCGCTGAAGGTGCAGGTGGGGCCGGGCCTGCGGCACATGGTCGACTTCCACGTCTGCGGCGAGGTGGACCTCGCCTTCTTCTCCATCGGCGGCTGCGTGGACTTCCGCCTCGGCGACGAACCCGGCCCGCCGCCGACCCCGCTGGCCAGCCCGCTGACCGGGGTCGCGCTGTCCGACCGCAACGGCCGTACGGTCGCCGACGCGGCCACCGACCCCGACGACGCCCCGGTGGTGTGGCCGGACGTGGTGCCGGTGCTGGCCTTCACCGTCGGTCCCCGCACCGAGGGCACGCCGAGCGACGTCGGCCCGTTCCGGCTGGTCGACCCGCACCCCAGCACCGGTGAGGCCGGGACGTCGGAGCTGCGTTACCAGTACGTCCTCACCCATCTGACGATGGTCAGCGTCACCGCCGACGGTGAGACCACGGTGCCGGGCAACCCGGACGCCACCTGGTGGATTCCGGCCGCCGACCAGAACTCGCCCAACCCGCTGACCACCGCGCGGCACCTCAGCCTGCTCTCCACCGACCCGGTCCCGTGGTTGCAGACCCTGGCCGACGGCGGCGTGAGCCTGCCGGAGGACCCGCTGGTCCCACTGCGCAACCTGTGCGGGCCGGCGTTCACCGCGCAGGCCGGCTGGCTGCTCGGCGTCGATGCCAGACGGACCGCTGCCGGCTGGGAGATTCCGCCGGAGGCGGGGTCGGCCAGCCGGTTCCGTGGGCGGTTGGCGGCACGGGTGACGGTCACCCTGGACGGCGAGCCGCTGCGGGCGTCCTGGTTCGCCTCGGTCGGTCTCCCGGCGCCCGTCAATCCCGGCGGGCCCCGCAAGGTCGCCGCCGCCACGCCGGACCGGACGTTCTCCGGCGGGCTGCTCCTGCCCCATCCGCTCCAGGGAGAATGGCGCATCGCGACCGGCGCGCCGATGCTCGCCCTCGCACAGTTCACCTTCGACGAGCCCATCGCCCAGTTCCGGGTGTGGCTGCGGGTGCGGACGACCACGACCGAGGACAGCATCCGCGTGTACTCGCTGGGCACCTCCACCCAGTGGACCCGCGCGCAGACCCTCAACCCGGACCCCAGCCACCGCATCTACTGCTACACCCCGCCGTCGAACACCCTCGAGGGCGGCTTCCGGCTGTACTACCACGCACGCAGCCGGGTCGAGGTGCTGGGCGTACGCGGGATCAACCTGACGGCGCAGAACGACGCGGCCGCGGTCAGCGCGAGCCGGGCGCAGGCCGCCGCCGCAGGCCGGGCGGAGGCGGAGCGGCCGCTGGACGACGGGACCAACCTGCTCCGACCCGGCACCCTGTACAAGATCAGCAACACCATGGTGGTGCGCGGCCCGGAGGGCGAGAAGGCCTTGCCGAGCACGGACTACTACTTCCGCACCGCGCCGGAGTCCGGTACGCGAAGCGCGCCACCCCAGTTCGCCGCCAGCGCCTTCGCGCCGATCTTCCGGACCGTCGACCGGTTCGACCCGACCTACCTGGAGCGGTACCTGTTGGGCTACGTGCCCGGCGATGGCACCCGCTTCTGGTACCACGACGACCCGGTGGCGGCCAGCTTCACCCGGAAGCACATCACCGCGCTGGCCGGACGCTACGGGTACGACACCCTGCTCCGGCTGCGCCGAACCGACACCCAGCCGGCGGCCGCCCCACCTCCCGACCTGGTCACCGCGCGGCTGGTCACGCTGCTCGGGGTCTGGCAACTCGCCCGGCCCGACCAGCGGCTCCACACGCTGGCGCTCGAATCGAGCGGGGCGTGCCGTCGCCCGGCCGTCGGCGCGTCGCTGGTGCCCGAGGCGTCCCTGGAGCCGAACGCGACCTACGACCTGGCCACCTGGTTCCGCAGACAGGGGCAGACCACCGGCGGAGTCGGCCTGCCCGGCGTGGTCTTCACCACCTCCCGCTACGCCTCCGCGCTCGAACAGTTCACGGACCTCGGTTTCGTCAGCACCGGTACCACCGGCCTCGCGGGCGACCTGGCGGTGTCGGCCCCCACGACGCTGCCCCCGCCCGGAGTCGGCGATGGTGTGTTCGCCCGTGTGCTGCGCGACCTCGGCCTCGATCTTCGTCCGACGCCCCGGGCCCGGACGAGCGCGCTGTGGATCCGCAGCGGCTCCGGCTGGCTGCTGTCCGGGGTGCTGTTGGAGTCGCCGGAACCGCTGGAGCGGCCGGACATGGGCCGGGAGCCCGGCGCCGACGGGAACGCCCCGTCCCGGGTCCGGTTGGGGTCACTGAGCGCCCCGAACCCCTTCAACCAGGTCTGGCGGGACAGCTCCGGGTGCCGCGTGCTACTGCGCACGACCTCGCCCGCGGTCCCCTCCGCCGGGCTTCGGCTGAGCATCGAGGAGAACCGCCCGCTCGCCACCGGTGGCACGACCACGGCTACCACGTACCTGCTCTGCTCCTGCAACACCACCCCCCGCTTCGCCCAGGAGATCTGATGTCGGACAAGGGACTCTCGCGTCGTAGCCTGCTCGGCGGGGCGGTGGCCGGCGGCGTGGCATCGGTGGCGGCCACGAACCCGGCCGCCGCCAAGCCGCTGGCGGCGGAACCCATGGCCGCCGGGCAGTCGGCGGCGGCCCCGAGCCACCTGCTGCGCGCGTCGGCGATCACCACGACGAGCGACCCCTGGCTGCCCGACGGAACCCATCTGCGGGTGAACGTCTCGCCCCGGATCGGGCTCCCGCTGCATCCGCTCACGGCCTTCCGCATCGACGTCGTGCCGATCTACACCCGACCGGACAAGCTGGAGACCTCGACACAGCACGTGTGGCTCAACCCCGACCTCTCCGTCGCCGCCACCGGCGGTGGCATCCGGCACACCGGCTCCGGTGACGTCCACTACCTCGTGCTCCATGGCTGGCAGTGGACGTTCCGGGCGGTGCGGTGCTGCTTCGTCCGGCTGCTCACCCAGTCGGGCAGCGCCTTCCGGGTCGACGTGCTGGACCCGACCGCCGAGCTGCCCGACGCCGAACCCAGGGTGCTGGCCACCCGCACCGCCCCGTCGTACGAGTTCGGCGGCACCGACATCACGCTGCTGCGCGTCAGCGGCGCGGGCGTGGTCGACCTGGTCGAGATCGTCAGCACCGAGTCGCCGTACATCGTGATCGACCCTGCCCAGGCGGTCTCCTTCGGCCTGCCGATCGGCTCCGGCCCCTGGTACGCCCCGGAACCGGCGACCGATCCGGTGGCCGCCGCCCGGACGCGGGTGGAGCAGGGCGCGGCCAGACGGATGGGCCCCCCGGACCGCCCGGACGGCGCGGTGGTCCCGCTGACCCCGGCTGACGAGGTGAACCGGGTACAGGCTCTGTCCGGGGCGTCGTCCGGCCTCGACTACTGGCTGGCGCGGGCCTTCACCGACCCCGCGACGCCGCCGCTGGACGCCAGGGTCAGTCTGGCGGGCGGCCCGGTCGCCGACGCCTCCGGCACGATCTCCCCGCTCAACGCGCTCCTCGCCGCGGCCGTCGACCCGGCCGTCGCCCGCCATCTCGGGCTGGCCGCCCGGGTGAACCCGCCGACCGGCACGTCGGTCTGCACTTTGTGGATGGTCGCCGGACTGTGGCTGCTGCCGCTGGACCGGCCGCACGACGCTGGCACACTGCGCTCGCTCATCACCGGTTTCCCACCGCCGGCCCACGTCGTGTCCGCGCTGTACAGCCGGTACCCCGGGCTGTCGGCGCTGGCCACGCAGCGGGTGACCCAGCTGAGGGCGGCGCACCCCACGGACGGCTGGACCGCCGTGCCGCTGATGGTGCCCGCGGTCGCGGCCAAGGCCACCCCGGACCGGCCCGCCGCACCCCGCACGCTCGCCCTGCCGGCCGCCACCTGGCGGGTGACCACCGGCGAGCGCCTGTGGACCCAGCGGATCCCGCTGCTCGGCCCGGCGGCCGGTGGCATGCTCGGCCTGGCGAGGCTGAGCCCCACCCCGGTCTCGTTGCACGGCACGATCCGGGTCGGGTCGGTGGACCGGGCCCGCGCCATGGTCGCCCACTGGGACAGGCACCACGACGACGCGGGCTCGGTCACCGACCTCGCGGTGACCGGCCCGTCGAACTCCTGGGGGCTGTGGCGCGCCGACGAGTTCGGCCGGTGGAGCGACCGGAGCACGGTCGCCGCCCCGGCACCGGCCGTCGCCGGACCGCCCACGCCGATCGTGGAGGCCGAGTTCCGACCCGCCATCCCGGACGGCGGCCTCCAGCCACGCTCGCCCGGCGCGCTGCGGATCCGGATCGGTGTGCCCGGACCGAGCCTGCCGGGTGCGTTGCCGTCCCGGGACGTGACCAGCCCGGGCGGGGCGCCGGTGACCTCCGCCCTGCTGACGGTGGACGGCGTGCCACAACCCGCGATCCCGGTGCCGGCCGGCGTGACGTCGGTCGTCGCGACCGTGGCGGTACGCGAGTTCGGCGTCGGCGACACCGCGGCGATCCCCGTGATCGCGAAGCTGGTCGACGCGGCCGGCCGTCCGTCCGCTCCCGCCGAGGTCGAACGGACCGTGCACGATCCACGGGCCTATGCTCCGCTGCGGGTCGCGCCGACCCTGCTCTTCGCCGCCGAGCGGAACCCGATGGGCGACAGCGAACTCGGTCTGGAGTGGAGCGGCGGCGCGTGGGGATACCGGGTGTACCTGGGCGACGAGCGGAGGCTGGGCGGCACGGGCGCCGGCCCGCGGTGCGAGCGGGCGGCCGAGGTCTGGGCGCGCTCCGGTCACCTGGCCGATCGGCGCCGGTTCACCCTCGTCACACCGAAGCCACTGCGGGCCGCGCCGGACGGAGTCGTGCGCTTCACCCACCGGCTACCCGGGTCGCTGCGCAACGTGCAGTTCGTCCGGGTGGTTCCGGTCACCAGCGCCGGCGTCGAGACCCCGTTCGAGACGTGCGGGCTCACGCCGGTCGCGGTGCCCGTGCCGGACCGCCCGCCCGCGCCGGTCGTGCAGGTGCGACCGCGCGGCGACGGCCGGGTGGATGTGACCATCACTGCCACCGGACTCCGCGACGACCTGCTCGCCGGGCTCACCGAGCCGCCGCAGGCCCGGCTGCGGCGCGGTCGCCTGGCCGACAGCGACCCCGAGTACATGCCCGTCGTGCAGACCGGCATCCCGCTCGTCAAAGGCCCCGACGGCACGTGGTCGGCCACCGTCGTCGACGGACCGGCCGCGGGCTTCCCCGGGTACGTCCGGCTGACCTGGCTGGCCGAGGTCCGCTACCCGGCCGAACCGCACCTGCCGGCTGACGCGCTGCCCGCCGGTAGCGACGTCCAGCCGATCGGCGGCGTACCGGCGGGTCCGCAGGTGTCCGGCTGGGGCCCGGCATCCCCGCCCACGAACACGGTGCTGACCCCCGAGGTCCAGCTCGTACCCCGGGCCACCGTCCGGCCAGGCCAGGGGTACAACGAGATCCTCGTGACGAACGCACCGGTCTCCCACCGGTACGCGATCGCACCGCACCAGGTGGTGGTCCACCGGTTCTTCGCGTCCGGGCCCTACCCGAGCGCCGCGCTGCCCCCGGTACCGATCACCGCCACGACGACGGTGGTGCGCGACACCACCGTCAACCCCCGCCCCACCGGATACATGGTGGTGATCACCGATCCGTTCGGTCGTTCCGCGCCCCCCGTGTACGTCCAGTACTAGGCAGAAACAGGTCTGATCCGCCGGTCGCCCGGCAGATGCCTCATCGCTGCGCACCGGCGGACGTCATGGCGTGACGGTACGGTCCGGGCGGGTCAACTCGGCGAACCAGCGACAGCCGAACCGGAACACCTCGCCGATCGCCAGTCCCGCCACCGCCGCGGCGTCCGCCACCGCGCCTGTGTCGAGCCACGCCCAGCGGAAGACCGGGCCCTGGTGCGATCCGGTGGCCACGTGGGCCTGCCCCTGCCAGACGCCGAAGCCGGGTGGTTCGAGTTCGACCAGCACCGTGCCGGACGGCCGCAGCAGCGACCGGCACCGCTGCAGCAGCGCGACCGGATCGCCCCCGATGCCGATGTTCCCGTCGAGCAGCAGCGTGTGTGCCCACCGCCCCTCCGCCGGCAGTGTGCCGAACAGGTCGGCCTGCACGGCGACCGCGCCTCGCGCCCGGGTCGACGCCACCGCCCGTGCCGACACGTCCACCCCCACCGCGCTCAGTCCGGCCCTGGCCAGCGCCACGGACATCCGGCCCGGACCGCACCCCAGGTCGAGGGTGGGACCGGCGCAGCGGGCGACCACCGCCGCGTCCGCCAGCCCGGCCGCCCGATGCCACCGGTCCACCGGCAGTCGTCGGCGGGGCCCGTCCGCAGGAACCAGCCAGTGCACGGCCCCGGGCCGGTCGTGGAGCGTGGAGGCGAAACCGTCCCCGGTCACGCCCGTACCACCAAGGCGCGACGTACGGCCGCGACCTGGCGGGCGAACCGGCCGTCCGGGGCCGCCGCCGCCACGACCCGCGCGTCGGACCAGTCGTCCACGTCCCGCAGCGGGGGCAGCGGCACGGCGCGCAGCCCGCGGCCGGCCAGCGCGGACCAGGTCGACCGGCCCGTCTCCGGGGTCGACATCGGCACCCCGCGCAGCACCGCCGCCTGGCGGGGGTCGCGTAGCCCCAACGCCCACCAGCCACCGTCGTCGGCGGGCCCGAGCACCGCGTCCGCGTTCGCCAACCGGCGTACGGCGGCGGCCAGCCGCGTCGGGGTCAGTTGCGGGGTGTCCATCCCGATCTGCACCACCCGACGGTCCGGGAACGCCTCGGCCACGTCGAGATGGGCGTGCGCGAGTCGGTCGGCGAGATCCGTGCCCCGCTGCGGCAGGACCGACCAGGTGGCCAGGGCGGCGGTGAGCTCGGCGCCGTCCTCGGCGTCTGCCAGGTTTCCGGACAACGCCAGCACGGGTGTCACCCCCGGCGTGTCCCGGACGGCGTCCAGGGTGTCGCGCAGCGCGGCGGCGGCCAGCCGGGCGGCCTGGCGGGGAGTCGCCGGCGGGCATAGCCGGGTCTTGACCATGCCGGGCACGGGTGCCTTCGCCACCACCAGCAGAACCGTCATCGGGGCTCCCGCATGTCGCGCAACACGGCGGCGAAGTCCCGGGTGGCCCGGAGGGTGCCCCGCACGGAGCCGGAGACCTTGGAACGGGTGCCGGCGGCGCGCGGGGCGTAGGTGACGTCGAGCTCACGAATGCGCCAGTCCGCCGCAGCGGCCCGGATCACCAGCTCGAGGGGGTAGCCGAAGGCCCGGTCGGTGACGCCGAGAGCGAGCAGCGCCTCCCGCCGGGCCACCCGGATCGGGCTGAGGTCGCGCAGCGGCACGCCCCGCCGCCGCAGCAGCGTGGTGACCAGCGCCGTGCCCACCCGGGCGTGCCAGGGCCAGACCCCGACACGGACCGGTCGGCGGCGGCCGACCGCCAGATCAGCCAGCCCGTCGGCGACCGGGGCCACCAGGGCGGGTAGCTCTCGGGGAGCGAAGGACCCGTCGGCGTCCAGCACGCAGACCAGCTCGGTGTCGGCAGCCTCGATGCCGGCGTGCACGGCCGCGCCGTACCCCCGCCGTGGTTCGTGTATCACCCGCGCGCCGTGCCGGGCGGCCACCTCGGGCGAGCCGTCGCGGGACCCGTTGTCCACGACGATCGCCCGATATCCGGGCGGCAGCGCGGTCAGCACAGCGGGCAGGGCGGCGGCCTCGTCCAGGCACGGCAGCACCACGTCGATCGGTGTCGGCATACCGCCGACGCTAGGGCCGCCCAGGGCGGCCCGTGCCGGATTCGACCTCACGGAACGCCTACCGGACGGACACTTCTTACCGTCCTGTGACGTGCCGACGACTCGGCTGACGGGGCGCGGACGAAGACCGTACCGTCCGGTCGACATGAGCACCGGTGTGACACCTCTCCGCGCGCCCGGCTCCGACCGCAGCCCGAGCCGCTACCGGGGCGACCTGGTCGTGCTGGGCGTCGAGGGGGCCCTGCTGGTCGTCGCCGTGACGGTGGGCGCGGTGCTCAACCGCGCGGGGGTGGGTCTGTACGCCGACGCCGCGCCGCTCTACGCCACCTGGAGGCCGCACCTCGGGTGGGGAACGCCGGTGGCGCTGGCAGTCGCGGTCGCCGTGGTCGGACCCGGAACGCGGTGGGCCCGGACCGCCCGATGGGGCCCTCTGCTCGGCGTCGGCTACCTGGCGGCGGTCGGCTGGACACTCGCTCTGGCGCTGGTCGACGGCTGGTCGGTGGGACTGACGAGGCGGCTGACCCCGCAGGCGGAGTACCTGCACGAGGTGCCCGGGGTGACGGACGTCCGGCGGATGCTGGCCGGATTCGCCGATCGGATCTTGGACTTCCAGCCCGACTCGTGGTCCACCCACACCGCCGGCCACCCACCGGGTGCCCTGCTGGTGTTCGTCGGGCTGGACCGGGTCGGCCTGGGCGGTGGCACGGCGGCGGCGCTGGCCTGCGTCCTGGTCGGGGCAAGCGTCGCGGTGTCCGTGCCGATCACCGTGCGGGCCCTGGGCGCCGGCGAGGCCGCCCGGGCGGTGCTGCCGTTCCTGGTGCTGCTGCCCGGAGCGGTCTGGGTGGGTGCCTCGGGCGACGGTCTCTTCACCGGCGTGACGGCCGCCGGTCTCGCGCTGCTGGCCGCGCGGGGACCCGTGACCGTGGTGGCCGGCGGCCTGCTGCTCGGCTTCGCGCTGTACCTGTCCTACGGCTTCGTGCTGCTCGCGCCCCTGGCCCTCGTCGTGCTGGCACTGCGCCCCGGACGGCGGGGCGTCGCGCTGCTCGCCGGGGCGACCGGAGTGGCCACGGTGGTGGCGGCGTTCACCGTCGCCGGCTTCCACTGGTGGCAGGGGTACGACCGGGTGGTCGAGCGCTACTACCAGGGTTGGGCGGCCGACCGTCCCTACGGCTACTGGGTCTGGGCCAACCTGGCAGCCCTGCTCCTCTCCGCCGGGCCGGTGGTCGGGCCGGCACTGCGCCGCACCCTGCACTCGGCCCGGAGCGCCTGGCGGGCGGGAGCCGGACCGGCGGAGCCGACCGCACCGGCACCGCCGGTCGGCGGCTCGGGACCGGTCGGCGGTCCGCTGGTGCGCGACCTCGTTCGTCACCGCCGGCTCGCGCTCGTTCCTCGGATCGAGGCGCTCGGACCGACCGTTCTGCTACCCGCCGCCGCGGCACTGGCGGTGGCTGCCGCCGACCTGTCGGGCATGAGCAAGGCCGAGGTGGAGCGGATCTGGCTTCCGTTCGTGGTCTGGCTGCTGGTCGCCGCGCATCTGCCTGTCCCGGCTCGCCGCTGGTGGCTGGCCGGGCAGGCCCTTACCGCCCTCGCCGTCAATCACCTGCTGTTCACCGTCTCGTGAGACGGCGCGATCCGGCTTCCGGGCCGCCGGTGGGCGGCCAGGGCCGCTCAGGCCGACACGGCGGCGGTCTCCCGCAGCGGGTCGGTGGCGAAGGCGGTCACCCCGTCGACGAAGCCGACCTGGGCCGTGTACCCGAGCAACTCGCGCGCGCGGGCCGGATCGGCGACCACGTGCCGCACGTCGGCGGTCCGGGTTCCGCCGACCACCACCGGCGCCGGCCCGCCCATCGCCGCCGCCAGCGCGGTGGCCAGGTCGCCGACGGTGTGCGGTTGACCGGAGCAGACGTTCACCGGTACCAGACCGTCCGGAGCCGGCGCGGTCAGCGCCAGCACGTTCGCGCGCGCCACGTCGGTGACATGCACGAAGTCGCGTCGCTGCCGGCCGTCCTCGTAGACCCGGGGCGGCCGGCCGTCGGCCAGCGCCGACCGGAAGATCGACGCGACCCCGGCGTACGGGGTGTCGCGGGGCATCCGGGGGCCGTAGACGTTGTGGTAGCGCAGCGCCCACACCCCCGCCCCGGTCTGCCGGCTCCACGCGGCGGCCAGATGTTCCTGGGCCAGCTTGCTGGCCGCGTACGTGCTGCGGGGCTCCAGCGGGGCGTCCTCCGGCACGAGCGCGTCGGTGAGGACGCCGGCGCACACTCCACAGGTGGGGTCGTACCGGCCGGCGGCCAGATCGGCCTGGCGACGTGGTGCCGGTCGGACGATTCCGTGCCGGGCACATGTGTAGCGGCCCTCACCGTAGACCACCATGGAACTGGCCAACACCAGACGAGACACGCCGGCCCGGTGCATCGCGGCGAGCAGCACCGCCGTGCCGTAGTCGTTGTGGCTGACGTAGTCGGGGGCGTCCGACGGGTCCAGCCCGTGCCCGACCATCGCCGCCTGGTGGCAGACGGCATCGATCCCGGTCAGCAGATCGTCCAGCAGCCCCGGATCGCGGACGTCGCCGATGACCGGATCGTGCCGGCGAAACCACTCGGGCACGCTCCCGTGCGTCTGCGGCAACAGCGCGTCCAGGCAGACCACCCGGTGCCCCTCCGCCACGAGCAGGTCCGCGACCTGCGATCCGATGAACCCGGCGGCGCCGGTGACGAGTACCCGCATTCCCGTCACGGTAGGACAGACCGACGGCCACGGGTGCCGGTTCGGCTCGGACGTCGGCAACTCGTGGCAACCGGACGGTACGCCCCGGGTAATGCCACAAAGCCCGCCCGCGACCGGCGCTGACGGCTAGCGTCCTGAACCAGAGCCCGTCGCGTCCGGTCGACGCCCTCACGTGGAGGATCCGTGCCAGCCGACCCGCCGTCCCACGAGCCCGCCGGGGGAGCCGACCGTGGTGAGCCGAGACGCACGTCCGACACCTCCGGCCGGTCGGCCGAGACAGCCGGCGCGCCGGTGTACGCCTACCCGGCGCGGCTGTGGCGCGCGCTGGACCGGCACCGCCCGCCGGGGGCCGCCGCCACCGCCGACGCCTGGCGCAGCCCGGTACGCGGCCCGTGGTTGACCTCCGTGCTCGGCGTCGTCCTGCTCGCCACGCTACCGCTGGTGATCGTCACCGGTCTGCTGGACTGGATCGCGTACGGTCCTCGGCTCGGCCAGGCCCTCCCCACCGACGTGGGCTGGCTGCGTCCCCCCGTCTTCGACTGGCCGACCCGCCCCGCCTGGCTGTTCCGGGTCACCCAGGGCCTGCACGTGACGCTCGGCATCATGCTGGTCCCGGTGGTGGTGGCGAAGCTCTGGTCGGTGGTGCCCAAGCTGTTCGACTGGCCGCCGGCCCGTTCGGTGGCCCAGGTGCTCGAACGGCTGTCGCTGCTGCTGTTGGTGGGCGGGATCCTCTTCGAGATGGTCACCGGCCTGCTCAACATCCAGTACGCGTACCTGTTCGGGTTCGACTTCTACACCGCGCACTGGTACGGCGCCTGGGTCTTCACCGCCGCCCTGGTCACGCACGTGGCGATCAAGCTTCCTCGGATGATCTCCGCGCTGCGTGGTCCGAACATGGCGCGTACCCCGGTGGGGGAGACCACGCCGGAGCCGGCGGATCCGGACGGGCTGGTCTCCCGACGGCCCGGCCCGACGACGATGAGCCGGCGTGGTGTCCTCGCCCTGACCGGGAGCGGCGTGTTGCTGCTGGCGGCGCTGACCGTCGGGCAGACCCTGGACGGAGTGCTGCGCCGGACCGCGCTGCTGCTGCCCCGGGGCCGGCAGCCCGGCGAAGGACCGAACGGGTTCCCGGTGAACCGGACCGCCGCCGCGGCCGGTGTGCGACCCGCCGACACCGGGGCCGGGTGGCGGCTGACGGTGCGCGGCGGCGACCGTACGGTGGAGGTGGACCGTGGCGGCCTGCTCGCGATGACGCAGCACACCGCGGACCTGCCGATCGCCTGCGTGGAGGGCTGGTCGACGGAGCAGACCTGGACCGGGGTACGGCTACGGGACCTCGCCGCTCTGGTCGGCGCACCCGAGCGCGCCCTGGCGAGGGTCGAGTCGCTGGAACGGGCCGGGTTGTTCCGTCAGGCCCGGTTGCACGCCGACCAGGTCCGCCACCCCGACTCGCTGCTCGCCCTGCGGGTCAACGGGGTCGATCTCTCAACCGATCACGGCTACCCCGCGCGGGTCATCGTCCCGGCGCTGCCCGGTGTGCACTGCACGAAGTGGGTCCGGAGCATCACCTTCGAGGAACGGCCCGATGACTGAGTTCCGGCGTGGCTACGGTGCCGCGCCCTGGCACCTGTTGCTCCTGCTCGGCTGCTTCGCGGTGACCGGCTGGATCGCGTTGCGGCTGTCCGGGGAGCCGGCTGCGGGCCGGATGCTGCTCTGGTTCCTCGGTGCGGTCGTCGTCCACGATCTGTTCCTGTTCCCGGTCTACGCGCTGGCCGACCGGATGCTTCGCGCCGCGATGGGACGTCCGGACCGCCGCTCGGCGCTGAACCACGTGCGGGTGCCCGCGCTCGCCTCCGGGTTGCTCCTGCTCGTCTACCTTCCCGGCATCCTCGGACTCGGCGGGGACACGTACACGGACGCGAGCGGCCTGACCCCGCAGCCGCTGCTGACCCGCTGGCTGGCGGTCAGCGCGGTGATCTTCGCCGTCAGCGCGATGCTCTACGCGCTGCGGCGGCGTCGTCTACGCCGGGATGCGGGGTCCCGTCCCGTAACGCGGCGTTGACGGCGGCTTCGACGTGCAGTCGAGAGGTCGGGAAGACGGGAACGGGGCTGTCGTCACCTGAGATCAGCAGTTCGATCTCGGTGCAACCCAGGATGACGCCCTGTGCGCCGGATTCGACGAGGCGCTCGATGACCTTCTGATAGGTCTGCCGGGACGTCTCGCGGACGTCGCCGAGGCACAGCTCGTCGTAGATGATGCGGTGCACCTCGGCGCGGTCGTCCGGTTCGGGGACGATCACACGCAGGCCGTGGCGGGTGAGCCGGTCGCGGTAGAAGTCCTGTTCCATGGTGAAGGCGGTGCCGAGCAGTCCCACGGTGTGCAGGCCGGCGGCGGTGACCGCCTCGGCGGTCGTGTCGGCCAGGTGCAGCAGCGGAATGCTGACGGCGGCCTGGATCTGGTCGGCGACCTTGTGCATGGTGTTCGTGCACAGCAGCAACAGGTCGGCGCCAGCGTCCTGCACCGCGGCGGCGGCCTGGCCGAGCAGGCGACCCGCCTGTTCCCACTCCCCAGCGCTCTGAAGGCTCTCGATGTCGGCGAAGTCGACGGAGTACAGCACGCACCGTGCCGAGTGCAGGCCGCCGAGGCGGTCACGGACCAGTTCGTTGACCAGCCGGTAGTAGTGGGCGCTGGACTCCCAGCTCATTCCGCCCAGCATCCCAATCGTCAGCATGGCTCTTTCCTACCATCGGCGGTTCGGGCGTCCATGCTCGGCCTCTCCGGGTGATGACGTGCTCGCGGCCGGCGCTCAGGCTCCTGGAGAACCGGTCAGAAGTAGTCGAGCAGGTGGGCCGGGCCACCGACCGCGAGCAGGTCGAGGACTCGGGGATCGGCGCCCGGGCCGGGTCGCAGCTGACCGGCCTGGACGAGGCTCTCGGCGTTGGTGGCGCCGGCATAGAGCTGGGCGAAGCCGAGCACGCTCAGGTGCAGTGCCGGTTCGCCGGTGGACCGGGACAGCTCGCCCGCGCCGTCGGCGACCTCCAGCCGCCAGGCGCCGGTGTTCCATTCGGCGAGGTCGTCGTCGAGGGTGAACTCGACGCTGCCGCGCGCGTACGACGGCCAGCCGCGCTCCCGGACGGCCCGGGTCACCTCCACGGGCCGGTGCATCCAGGGCTGCTGGCGGTGTTCCCGGAGCGTCTCCAAGGGCAGCTGGGCGGTGACCGCGTCGCCGTCGAGCAGGCGCATCCGCAGGGTGGGGGCGACGCTGCGCCAGCTGGCGAGGACGCCGACGAGTTCCCGGGCCGCGTCGGGGGTGGTGGCGAGGACGTCGTAGACCGTCAGCACGGAATCCGGGCCGTAGCCGCGCCCTCGGTCCCAGCTGACGTAGCCGACCAGGTCGCCGTCGTGTTCGACGAGAGTGACGCCGTCGGAGGGCAGGTCGGTGGTGGCGCCGAGGTGGTCGAACAGTTCGCCGCGGCGGGTGAGAAGTCCCCGGCGGTGACGGGCGACGCGCTCGTAGAGGTCGGCGACGGCCGGCATGTCCTCGGCGGTGGCGGCGCGGACGGTCAGGTGCGGAGCGGGCCGGTACCGGGGAAGGTCGGCGGTGACCAGGTCGACGGTGCGTAGCGTGCCCGCGACCTCCCAGCCGCAGGCCCGGTAGGGGCCGATGATGGTGGGAAACAGTGCGCTGACGGCGGCCCCTCGCTCGCGGGCGCCGCGCAGTAGGGCGGCGAGCAGGGCGCGGGCGACGCCGCGGCCACGCGCCTCGGGAGCGACGGCGACGCCGGCGACGTCGGCGGCGGACACGGTTCGGCCGGACCACCACTGTTCGTGGTGCAGGTCGACGGCCTTGCCGAGGAGACGTCCGGCCGAGTCGAACGCCCCGTAGCGGGTCGTGCCGGGCGTGGCCGGGCCGGCGGCGTCCGGCGGGGGTTGCGGGTCGTAGCCGAAGGCTTGCGCGCCCAGGGCCCAGGTGGTGGGGATGTCGTCGGGGGTGAGCTCGCGAACGGCGACGGTGGGCTGCACCAGCCGACGATAGCCACTGCTCAGCCGGCGTCGAATCGATTTTTCCGCGGCCGTGACGGTTCCGGCGAGGAGCCTCACGGCCGAGTCGGACAAGCAGTCCGCTGGCGCTCGGTGAGAGAGCGTCGGATCGGTGCCGGTGGTAGTCGGTTGCGGGTGCTGTCGGGCTGCTTCATGATCTGGTTCATGTGTGATGTGAAGGGCGGTTGCCGCCCCGTTCGATGAGCAGGCCAGCGCCGATGGGTGGATCGGCTGATCTGGCCTGGTTGGATGACGCACTCCTCGCAGGTGATGTGAGCAGGTATGGCCCTGCGCGGTCGAGGGTGTTCGAGGCCTTTGAGTCGGACCGCGGCGGCGCGGTGGTACGGCGTCTGCTCGCCCGCGCTGTCGATACTTCTCCTGATCTCCGACTGGTGGTTCTGCGGCTCCTTGGTGACCTGTGTCCGCAGGCGGATACCTGGCCTGCTGCGGCTGACGTCGCGGTGGGTGCCCTCGGTGACCCCGATGACCGTGTTCGGCGTGCGGCGGCCCGGCTGTTCGTGGCGGCGGCGGGCCCGGAGGAGGCGGCCGGTGTGCTCTTCGGATCGTCCGACCCGGTGGCGCGCACGGCGTTGGCGGAGGCGTTGTGGCCGCCGCTGCTTCAGTTTGGTGACCGTGGCAACCAGTGGGCCGAGACGGTCGGGCGGATGCGGCGCGACGAGCTCCCAGCGGTGCGTTTCCTCGGGGCCTGCTCGGCCCTGTTGAGTGCCGACCCGCCTGATTGGCCGATGCTGGACGCCGCGGTTCGTGCTGACCTGGTGCCGGCTGCCGAAGCGCTCGGCGGGGTGGGCGGCCGGATCTCGTGGCGGGCCGGTGAACGATGGGCGATCGCCCTCCGCCGCAGGGATCGAGAGCAGGACGCCTATGCGACGGTCGCGCAGTTGGTTCGCGCAGGCGAGGGTGAACTGGCTCGTCAGGCGGGCCTGGGAATCGCGGGAGAGGCGATGTGGACCTGGCGGGCTGCCCCGGCCCGGCTGGCGCCGGTGCTGTCTGCCGTGCTCGCGGAGCCGGCCTCGGCGGTGTGTACCTCGGCTGTCGGTGTGGTGTGCGCGTCGCTGACCGCCACCCGGCTGGTCGCCGACCAGCTCGCGGAGATGGTGGTCGAGTCGAGAGTGTCGGCGACGGTCGCGACGGCCTTGGGCTGCGTGGGGGATGCTCGCGCGGTTCCGGAGTTGCTGCGTCTGTTGCGCGGCGGGCAACCGCATCCCCGGCTCGGTGAGGCGCTCGCCGCAGTAGCGCTGGCGGTGTCCGACCCGACAAGCCTGGTCGCGACCGCCCAGCACGTGCTGGCGGAGCACCAGGGGTCCTGCCACCAGGGGCAGGACTGGCACAGCTCTCCGGCGCTCGTGGCCGTGCGCTGTCTGTCAGCGCTCGGTCCGGACGCGGCGGTCGCAGTGCCCGACCTGACTGCCGTACTCGCCGAGGCGATGGAGCGTGGTGCCCTGGCCGAGGGGCGGCTGGTGGTCTCTGCGCTCGAAGAGATCGGTGCGGCAGCCGCGCCGGCGGTACCGCTCCTGCGCCAGTTCGCCGTCTCGAACGATGCCGCCGCGGATCTCGCCGTTCGCGCGTTGCTCAGGATCACCGGGAACCGCCGCATCGCGGACGACCACCTTGATTCCCGGCCTGAAGAGCTGCGCCGTTGTCGTATCGCCCCCGACCTGTTCGACTGGCTGGTCCAGCACGGCGGCCTCACCGATCGGCAGGTCCGCCAACTGAACCATTTGTTCACCCCGCCAGGTCTGATGCAGGCCAGGGTCGCGATCGCGTACTGGCGGCAGCACGGCCCGCCGGCCGTTCCGGCCCTCCTCGGCACGCTTCCCCAGTACCTCGACGACGAAGCGTACGCACGACCGGCCATGGAAGCCCTCGCCGCGATGGGCCCACACGCACAGCCGGTCATCCCCGCGCTCGACCGGCTGATCGCCTCCCGGCACCGCACGGCGGTGTACCTGGGCGACTTCGACGCCGAGATGCGCGCCGACGAACAACATCTGCAGCTCGCCCTGACGACCCGCGCCCAGATCATCGCCAGCCTCAGCTGACCGGCTACCGCCACAACCGCGAGCTGCCCGTGCACGCCGACCGACACCGAGCAACCAGGAGGACAACCCCGTGCCCAAGACCAGACATGAGCATGACCAGGAGAGCCTGCGCCGGCGGCTGGAGGTCCTCCGGCTCGGCGTCTCGCCGCTGCGCCGCGCCGGCTACCTGATCCCCGATCGGACCGACCCGCAATGGGAGCGGACACCCGAGACGGTCGGTGTCGGCCCGGACAATCGGGCCTTCGCCGTCTGGGCCAGCAGGGAGCAACCGCATCGGCGTCTGATCACCGTGCACGACGGCAGCCGACAGCCGGTTCGGTCGGTATCACTCGACGGGTGCATCCAGCCCTGGTTCGTGCAGCCCCTACCCGGCGACTCGATCCTGCTCGTCCGTTCACGCAACGGCGCTGGCACCAACGCGGAGGTATGGACCCCCGACGGACGACGTGTACACCAGGGTGACCTGGGCGACGCAATCGGACACGTGCTGACCACCCCTGCCGGGGCGATCTGGGTCGGCTACTTCGACGAAGCCATGTCTGGCAACGGCCCCCAGACACACGGCCTGGCCCGCTTCACCGCAGACCTCGAACCAGACTGGCTCTATCCGCAGCGACCGGCAATGCCGGAGATCTTCGACTGCTACGCCCTCAACCTGGCCGCCGAAACAGCATGGACCTGTGCCTACACCCAGTTCCACCTCGTCTCCGTCACTGGCGACACGCCCACCGACCACGGCTCGGCCCCCTACCGCAGCGCGTACGCCCTACTGACCGACGGCACCAGTGGCGCATTCGTCAGCGGCCACGGACCCGAGTACGACCTGGTGACTCCGTTCCAGATCGATGCCGCCGCGGTGACACCCGCCGGTGAACCGACCCGGCTCGTCCTGCCCGACGGCATGGAGGTACGCAGGGCTCGTACCTTCTGCCGCGGCCCGGAACTCCACGTCATCCTCGGAACATCCTGGTACCGCACCGACCTTGGACTTCTCGGTCAGCGGTAGGCTGCCGTCGCCCCAGCCCAGGAGTTACAGGACGTCCCTCAGGGCGTAGACCAGCCCAGCGACCGGCAGAACGCGATGGCGCAAGCCTGGTGGCGGTGGCGCACGCGTCGTGCGGGGCGCGGCCGAGTACATCTCGGCCCAGGCGGTCTCGTTCGCGGCGAGCACCGAAGGCCGACTGTTCGACCGCGCCCCGTGCCTGCGAGGTGTCGTCCGGCCCGTCGGGTCCGCTCCGGTCACGTCGCCTGCGTGGCCGTCCTGGGCAGCTCGCGCGTTGTCCGCAGCGGAGACAGCAGCGCGGGGAGGAAGGCGACGGTCATCCCGGCTGCGCCGATCCACAGCACCGCGGGCGCGCCGAGCAGGCCACCGAGCGTGCCGCCGAGCAGCCCGGCGATCGGCATGCCGCCCCACTGGACGAAGCGGACGGTGGCGCTCATCCGGCCGAGCAGCCGGTCGGGCGTGGCGGCCTGCTGCAGGCCCACCTGACCGATCAGGCGGACCACGCCGCCGGCGGAGACCAGAGCCAGCCCGGCCACGGCGAGCCAGAGCGGCCAGCCGCTCCGGGTCGCCGGCATCAGGGCAGCTGCCGGTGCTGTGCACAACGGGGCCAGCCAGACGGCCGGGCCGGCGCCGATCCCGGCGATCACGCGACGGGCCAGCAGCGCGCCGGTGAACCCGCCGCCGGCCATCACGGACAGCACCAGGCCGATGCCGAACGAGCCCAGGCCAAGATGCCGGGAGAGGAACACCAACAGCATCGTCTGGTACGTGACGAGGAAGAGGCTGAAGACACCGTCGGTTAGCAGCATCGGCCGCAGCAGCGGATGGCCGAGCACGAATCGCAGTCCCTCCGCGACCTCGCGCGACAGGTGCCGGGCGGCGCCCGACGGTGGCCGCGCCTCCGGTGTCCGGATCCGCAGCACGCCCAGGGCGGACAGCAGCATCCCGGCAGAACTCGCGACCAGCGTCAGCGGTGCCCCCAACCAGCCCACCAGCGGCCCGGCCACCCCGGGGCCGCTGATGCTGACAGCGGAGCGGGCTGCGGCGATCTTCGCGTTGCCCTCGACCAGGTGCTCGCGGGCGACCAGCGCCGGCAGGTAGCTGGTGTAGCTGACGTCGAACAACACGGTCAGCAGGCCGTGGGCCAGCGCGACCGCGAACAGCAGCCAGATGGTCAACGCGTCCGCCCACCAGGCCACCGGTACGAGCAGCAGCAGCGCCGCCCGCAGCAGATCCGTGTAGACCATGACCGGGCGCTTGCGCCAACGGTCGATCCACGCCCCCGCCGGCAGCCCGATCAGCAGCGACCCGGCCGTGGTCATCGCGGTCAGCACCCCGACCTCGAACTCGTCCGCGTCCAGCCAGACGATCGCCACCAGCGGCAGCGCGAGAAACACGAAGCGATCGGCGAGTTGACCAGCCACGGTGGCGCCGAAGAAGCGACGGAAATCAGGCTCGCGAAGCAGGCCGAGACCGGATCGTCGAGGAACCTCTCCCTGAATTCTCCGCGCCGGCACACCGGTTTCTACCATACGGAGCCACGCCTGACTTCCTCTGTGGACGCGAGCGGTCTACCGGCCGCCACAGCGTGGTGATCTGCTGGCTCGTGAGCGCGGTGCGTGATCGCTCCGAGGTCGAGCCCGTCGTCCTCGGTGGCCCCCGGCCACCGGTGGTCGCCCGCCCTCGGGTGCTCGTCACAGGGCGGGCACCCGAGGACGGAGGAGGCCGGGCCGGACTGCGGTGAGCCCGGCCCGGAGAAGCGGTGGATCAGCAGTAGAGGTTGGCTCCGGCCGGCACGCCGAGCATGCCGACGAACTGCTGGTATTTGGTGACGCGGCTCTGCACCTGACCGGGGTTCCCGCCGTTGCATTCGATTGAGCCGTTGATACTGCGGATGGTCTCGCCGAACCCGGCCCCGGTGACCATCGCGTTGTGGGCGGTCATGGTGCCGGGCCCGTTCTGGGTCATCCAGTACCAGATGGCGGTCTTCCAGGCCACGGCAGCGTCGTTCTGCACCAGCCAGGGGTTGGTCAGCAGGGGCAGCCCGAGGGCGTTGCCGGCGGCGTTGTAGTTGAAGTTCCAGCTCAGCTGGATCGGCCCGCGCCCGTAGTAGGCGGCCTGCCCGGCGGGGCAGCCGTAGGGTTGGCCGGCGTCGCAGTAGTGCGGGTAGTTCCCGGTGTTCTGCTCCACGATGTGGACGAGTCCGCCGGTCTCGTGGTGCACGTTCGCCAGGAAGGCCGCCGCCTCCTGCCGCTGGACCGTGGCGCTCCCGGTCCTGGTGAACGCCGGGTAGGCGCTGAGGGCGGCGACGAGGCCGGAGTACGTGTAGAAGGGGTTCCGGCTCGGGAACATCTGGTTGAACTGCCCCTCGGTGACCACGAAGCCGCCGGTACCGGGGGGCGGGGTGGTGGGCGGCTGGCCGCTACAGGTGTACGGCTCCCAGTACCAGGTGCTGATGATGGGGTCGTACCCGGGATTGTCGTGCTCGGCGATGTAGTACAGCCCGTTGGTGTACCGCACGATGCTGCCGGCGGGGTACCAGGTGCCGGCGACCCAGTTCGGGTGGTTGCAGGTTCCTCCCGGCGGTGGCGTGGTGCCGCCGTCGCAGGCGCCGAGGTCCTGCCAGACGCCGGTGGTGCCCGGGGGAGCCTCGTTCTGGGTCCACCACTTCGCCTGGTAGTTGCGCCTGTTGTGGGAGACCTGGTCCCCTTGCCAGTAGACGGCCGACGACTGCCACGACGCCGCGCAGGCGGCTGCCGACGCAGGGGTCGACGGGATGATCACCATGAGCCCACCGGCGACAACCAGTGCCGCGAGCGCGATCATGGCGCGCAGTCTGGACATGCGGTCACTCCTTCCTGGGGTCAGCGGGCCGACGAGAGGGCCACACATCGATAGGAATGACTGTAACATGTTCTGTTCACAAACTTTACTATTCATGTTCCGCTCCGGCGGAGCGTCAGCCGACGATGACGACGTCGAGACGGCGTGGGCCGTGCACACCCTCGATGCGGTGCAGTTCGATGTCGCTGGTGGCGCTCGGACCGCTGACGAAGGTGAGCGGCCGCGTCGGGTCCAGCCGGGCCAACGCCTCGGGGACGAGGCCGACGACCTGGGCGGCGTCGACCACGCAGACGTGGTGATCGGGGATAAGCGACAGGATCCGCCGGCCCTGGCCCGGGCCCGCGTTCAGGACGAGGGTTCCGGTGTCGGCGATCGCGACGGCGCAGCCGGTGACGACGGCGTCGGCGGTGTCGAGGTCGCCGACGGCCAGCGGCGGCTGGTCGGCGAGCACGGCCGCCTCTGCTGTCGTCGCCCGCCAGCGGGTCAGCCACTCCGGTGGTGTCCCGGCGGGGACGACGAGCCGTCGTACGCCGTCGAGGGCGTCGGCGACGGCCGTCCCCACCTCGTCGGCGCCGCACCGGCGTACCCCGGCGTGGTAGTCGCGGAGCCGATCGGCGAACTGGTCGAGCAGTTCGGGATGGCCCGGGGAACGGGTGTCCGCCCGCCGGTAGCCGCGCGGCACCTCGACCCCACCGACCTGGTCCGTCGTCGCCCGCCGGATGCGGTCGAGGATGCGCTCGCGGGCGTTCACGGCGTACTCCTGTCGTCTGGGGCGGACCGGCTTCCGTCGTCCGGGGCGGACGGGCTCCCATCGTCCGGGCCGGACCGGGCCCACCATTCGCGGAACGTCTGTGCCGGTGGCGCGGGCAGGTCCCGGCTCCGGGTCCAGGCCGCGCCCGGTCCGGGCAGCCGGCGGATCCGGGGACGCGGATCCCCTCGGCGACTCTGCCACCGGGCCAGGAGCCGGCCGGCTCGACTGAGCCGCTGGGCGAGCGCGAGCCGACGGGGGTCGCGCAGGATCCACGCCAGCGCGCCGAGTCCGGCCGCCTCGGCCGACGGCGGTCGCCCGGGCCCGCGCCGGGCGTCGGTCGCCCGGGACCGCAGATGGACCAGCATGCTCGGGATGTCGATGCGGACCGGACAGGCGTCGAAGCAGGCCCCGCAGAGCGACGACGCGAACGGCAGCGAGGCGTTCGGGTCGCCACTGCCCGTGATGCCGGTCAGTTGCGGGGAGAGCACGGCCCCGATCGGTCCGGGATAGACCGACCCGTACGCGTGACCGCCGACCCGCTCGTACACGGGGCAGACGTTCAGGCAGGCCGAACAGCGGATGCAGTGCAGGGCGGCGCGGCCCTGCGGGTCCGCGAGGACCCCCGTCCGGCCGTTGTCGAGCAGGACCACGTGGACCCGCTGCGGTCCGTCGCCGGGCGTCACCCCGGTCCACATCGAGGTGTACGGGTTCATCCGCTCGCCGGTGCTGGACCGGGGGAGCAGTTGGAGGAACACCTCCAGGTCCCGCCAGGTCGGCACGAGCTTCTCGATGCCCACGACGGTGATGAGGGTTTCCGGCAGTGTGAGGCACATCCGCCCGTTGCCCTCGGACTCCACCACCGACAGGGTGCCGGTCTCGGCGACGGCAAAGTTCGCCCCGGAGACCGCGACCCGGGCCCGCAGGAACGTGCTGCGCAGATGCCGGCGGGCCGCCTCGGCCAGGGCGGCCGGGTCGTCGGTGAGCGCCGGATCGGCGTCGGGCATCTCCCGCAGGAAGATGTCCCGGATCTCCCGACGGTTGCGGTGGATGGCCGGGACCAGGATATGGCTGCCCTCGTCCCGGCCCAGCTGGACGATCAGCTCGGCGAGGTCGGTCTCCACCGCCCGTACGCCCGCTTCGGCCAGCGCGTCGTTGAGGCGGATCTCCTGGGTGACCATGGACTTGACCTTGACGACCTCGTCGGCGCCGGTCTCCCGGACCAGTTCGGTGACGATCCGGCAGGCTTCCTCGGCGTCCGCCGCCCAGTGCACGGTGGCGCCCCGGGCGGTGGCGGCGGACTCGAACCTGGTCAGCAGTTCCGGCAGCCGGGCCAGGACGTCGGCCTTGATGGCGCTGCCGGCGAGCCGCAGTTCCTCCCAGTCCGGGACCTCGGCGACGACCGTGCGCCGCTTCTCCCGGATGGTGGCCGTGGCGTTGCCGAGATTGCGGCGCAGCTGCGTGTCGCGCAGCGCCCGTGCCGCGGCGGCCGGGAACGGCTGGTCGCCGCGGAGCCGGGAGCCGGGGGCGCCGGTCGGTGGGCCGGGCATGCCGAGGAACGTCCTCATCGGGTGGCCTCCGTAGCCAGGATCTCCGCCAGGTGTACCGCCCGGATCTCGCCGCGCGGCGTCGAGGTGGTCAGCCGGGTCAGGCCGCCACCGATGTGCAGCAGGCACGACGCGTCGCCGGCGGTGACCACCCGTGCGCCGGTCGACCGGATGTGCCGCAGCTTGTCGGCCAGCATGGCCGCTGAGGTGTCGGCGTTCTTCAGCGCGAACGTGCCGCCGAAGCCGCAGCACTCCTCGGCCCCGGGCAGTTCGACGAGGTCGATGTCGCGCACCTGGCGCAGCAGCCGCAGCGGCCGGTCCGCCACCCGGGTCATCCGGAGCGAGTGGCAGGTCGGGTGGTACGTGACCCGGTGCGGGTAGCTCGCGCCGACGTCGGTGACGCGGAGGACGTCGACCAGCAGTTCGCTCAGCTCGTACGTCCGCGCGGCGACGGCCCGGGCCCGGGCGGCCAGTTCGGTGTCGCCCGCGGCCTGCGCCACCGCCGCGTGCTGGTGCCGGATCGACCCGGTGCAGGAACCGGACGGTACGACCACCGCCTCGGCGTCCTCGAACGTCTCGACGTGACGGCGGACCAGGGGGAGTGCCTGGCGCGGGTATCCGGAGTTGACGTGCATCTGCCCGCAGCAGGTCTGCGCCGGGTCGAAGGTCACCTGATGGCCGAGGCGGCGCAGCAACCGGACGGTGGCGACGCCGACCTGTGGAGCGATGGTGTCGGCCAGGCAGGTTACGAAGAGGGCGATGCGCACGGCCTAAATGGTCAGGCCATTTCGGTCGTGGTGCAAGCCCTCGAATGTCTAGACTCGCGCCGTGACGCCGGAGCAGCTCTTCTCGCCGGTCGTGGGTGCCCGCCCCCACGAGGCGATCCTCGACCAGGTCGAGCGGCTGCTCAGCGCCGGCCTGATCCGCCCCGGCGACCGGCTGCCCAGTGAACGTGTCCTCGCCGAGCGGCTCGGCGTCAGCCGTCCCACCGTCCGGGAGGCGATGCGGACCCTGGAGGCGCTCGGCGTCGTCCTTCCCACGCAGACCGTCGGGCGGGGCAGCGCCGCGGTGGTCGCCGGCCGGGCCGACGCCGCCCTCGGGGCGGTGCTGCGCCTCGCCATCGCCACCAGCGGCCTGTCGGTACCGGACATCGTCGACACCCGGGTCCTGCTCGAGCGGCACGCGGTGTCCCGCCTGGCCCGCGCGCCCGAACCCCGGCTCGACGCGGCCGAGGCGCTGCTGCGGGAGATGGACGACGCCGGGCTGACCCCCGAGCGGTTCCACGCCGCCGACGTGCGGTTCCACATCGCGCTCGCCGACGCGGCCGGCAACCGCGCGGTGGCCCTGATGATGTCGTCGCTACGGCATGCGATCGAGGGGTACGTGTTGGACCTGGTCGGCGGACTGGACGACTGGCCAACCGTGTGCCGGCGGTTGCGGGTCGAGCACCGGGGCATCCTGGCCGCTGTCGTCGACCGCGACGCGGACGAGGCGGCCCGGCGGGTCGAGGAGCACATCCGTGCCTTCCACGACGTCGCCACCGGAGTCCGCTGAGCTCCGGGCTCCGGTGCGACAGGCGCCGCCGGCCGGCTGAATCCGCTGGTACGGGAAGCGCCTGACGAACGGCCGCAGTGTGGCGCCGACCTGCTGGCGGTGCGTCTCGATGCCTTGACAGTCGCCGTAACACGGTTGATACTTCCAGGCTAAGTGAAACGATTCATAAAGTCGTGGAAATCACCGAGCGACGCTGACGAGCAGGGGAAACCGTGGACATGGCCGAGGTGGTGAGACCGTCCTCCGCACCCCCACCGGAACAGCCGCCGGACGGCGAGGCGGACCGGAGAACCCGGCGGACGCCGCGCCGAGGCGGGCGGCGGGCACATGGCGCGGTCGCCGTTCTCCTCCTGCCCTTCGTCGTGCTCTTCCTGCTCTTCTACCTTGCGCCGATCGGATACGCGCTCTACCAGTCCTTCTTCAAGGTGCAACGCGACGGGACGTTCGGTCGCCCGGAAACCGTCTTCGGTGGCTTCGAGCAGTACGTCAGGGTCTTCGAGAACGAGGCGTTCCGGGAGAGCGTCGGCCGGGTGCTGCTGTTCGGGATCGTCCAGGTGCCGCTGATGCTGGGACTGGCCCTGCTCTTCGCCCTGCTGCTCGATTCTGGCCTGCTGCCGTTGAAGCGTTTCTTCCGGCTCGCCTACTTCACGCCGTACGCGGTGCCCGGGGTCATCGCGGCGATCATCTGGGGATTCCTCTACTCGCCCGCGCTGTCGCCGTTCAGTTGGGTCACCGAACGCGTGCCGTTCATGTCCGGGTCGCTGGTCCTGTGGTCGCTGGCGAACATCACCACCTGGATGTTCACCGGCTACAACATGTTGATCATTTATGCGGCTCTCAAGGCGGTGCCCCAGGAGTTGTACGAGGCCGCCAGGCTGGACGGGGCCGGCGACATCCGGATCGCGCTCTCCATCAAGGTGCCCATGGTGCGTCCGGCGTTGGCACTCACCGGCGTCTTCTCCATCATTGGAACGCTACAACTCTTCACCGAACCCCAGGTCTTCCGGTCCCTGACCACTGCCGTCACCGGCAGCTACACGCCCAACCTGGTCGTCTACAGCACCTCGGTGATACCGAACTTCAACCTCGCCGCCGCGTTCTCGGTCGTCCTGGCACTGGCCACGTTCGCGTTGTCGTTCATCTTCCTCCGGATCACCCAGAGGGGGTCGTCGCTGTGACCGTGACCGGACGGACCCCGGTGCCCGCCGAGAAACGGGGCGTGACCATCCCGTACTCCCGAAAGCTGCTGCCGCTGCTGGTCATGGTGGTCTTCGTCGGCTACATGCTCGCGCCGTTGTGGTGGCTCCTGATCGCGGCCAGCAAGAACCGCGCCGACCTGACCTCGACCAACCCGTTGTGGTTCGCCGACTTCGACCTCCTCGACAATCTGCGCGACCTGTTCACCTTCCAGGACGGACTGTTCGTCCGCTGGATCCTCAACAGCGTCCTCTACGCCGGAGTCGGCGCGCTCGGCGCGACCGTCATCGCCGGGATGGCCGGTTACGCCCTGGCGAAGTTCGAGTTCCCCGGTCGGGAGGTCGTCTTCAACGTGGTGCTGGGCGGCGTGCTGCTGCCCGCCACCACGCTCGCCCTTCCCCTGTTCCTCCTGCTGAGTCAGGCCGGCATGGCCGACACCCTCTGGGCGGTGCTGCTGCCCAGCCTGGTCAGCCCCTTCGGCGTCTACCTCAGCCGGGTGTACGCGGCCAGCAGCGTTCCCGACGAACTGCTCGAAGCCGCCCGCGTCGACGGAACCGGCGAGGTGCGCGCGTTCTTCCGGGTGGCGGCGCCGCTCATGACGCCCGGCCTGGTCACCGTGTTCCTGTTCCAGTTCGTGCAGATCTGGAACAACTTCTTCCTGCCCCTGATCATGCTGCGGGACGAGTCACTCTTCCCGGTCACGCTCGGTCTCTTCGCCTGGAACAGCCAGGCGACCCAACAGGCGCCGGAACTGCGCACGCTGGTGATCGTCGGCGCCGCGGTCTCGGTTGTTCCCCTGATCATCGCATTTCTCTCCCTGCAACGGTTCTGGCGGTCCGGACTGACCACGGGCGGAGTGAAGTAACACGCCCTGACCGCCGGCCTGGACAGGTATCCCACCCCCGAACGAAAGAAAAGAGGGTTCAATCGTGGATCGCTGGATGAGGCGCGGCGCCGTGGGTGGCGCGCTGGCGGTGGTGCTCGCCGTCGCCGGCTGCGGGGGCGGCGACGAGCCGGACGACGCGGCACAGGCGTGCGCGCCCGCCGGCAAGCCCGTCACGCTGGAGTACTACTCCTGGGTGCCGGGAATGGACAAGGTAATCGACATCTGGAACGCCAAGAACCCCGACATCCAGGTCAAGTTCGTCACCGGCCCGGCCGGGCCCGACGGGGCGTACCAGAACTTCTTCAACGGCATCAAGGCCGGTAACGCGCCGGATCTCGCCCAGGTCGAGTACGACTCGCTGGCGAGTTTCCGGCTCCAGGACGGCCTGGTCAACCTGGCCGACTGCGAGGGCGTACCGGAGGTCAAGGACAAGTTCGTCCCCTGGACCTGGCAGCAGGTCTCCTTCGGTGAGGCCGACGCGGTCTACGCGGTGCCGCAGGACATCGGTCCGATCGGCATGTACTACCGCGCCGACCTCTTCCAGGCCGCCGGGCTCAAACCGCCGACCACCTGGGAGGAGTACTACGCGGCGGCGAAGGTGATCCGCACCAAGGGCGGCCACATCCACCACTTCGCCTCCGGCGACGTCAACTGGTTCCTCGGCCAGATCTGGCAGGCCGGCGGACGCTGGTTCTCCGTCGACGGCGACCAGTGGACCGTGAACCTGACCGGGCCCGAGTCGCAGCAGGTCGCCAACTACTGGCAGCGGATGCTGGACGAGGAACTGGCCCGGCCGATGGCGGGCTGGTCCGACGAGTGGTGGAACGCGATGGACTCCGGTCAGATCTGGACCTGGGTCAGCCCGTACTGGGCCAACGCCCTGCTGTCCCAGAACGCCCCGAAGACCAGCGACAAGTGGGCGGTCACCTACATGCCGCAGTGGACCGCCGGCCAGCGGGCCGCCGGCAACTGGGGTGGATCCACCACCGCCGTGTTGCGTTCCGCCGAACACCCCTTCGAGGCGGCCAAGTTCGCGACCTGGCTGAACAGCGACCCCGAGGCCCTGAAGGCGCTCAACGAGAACGGCGGCCTCTACCCGGCGACGGTCGAGGGCCAGCGGATGCCGGCGCTGGCGAAGCCCCTGCCGTACTTCGGCGGCCAGGACATTTCTGGCATCTTCGCCGAGGCGGCCGGAAACGTGAACGCGGACTTCCCCTGGGGCCCGACCATGACGCAGACCTACAGCGACGTCCGGGACGGCTTCGCCGGTGCCGTCGAAGGCAAGGGCAACCTGAACTCCGCCCTCGAATCCGCCCAGAAGTCCACCGTCGACGCGCTGAAGTCGCAGTCGATCCCCGTCGCCGGCGGCTGACCGGACCTCCCGACCTGGTTCGTCAACCCGCCAGCACGGTTCCCGAAGGAGACCCGAATTGATGTCGTTGAAACGCCTCCTCCACGGCCGGTTCCGCCGGCACGTGGCGGTCGCCCTGACCATCACCGTCGTCGCCGCCGGCGTGGCCGGCTCCGCCAACGCCGGCCCCACCCGCAAGACGAACCACGTCGCGGGCACGATGGGCGCCAAGGTCGCCGACAGCCTGCCCTGCGCGGCCACCCAGCAGCTGCGGGACATCCGCATCCACGACCCGTTCATCATGCCCGACCCGGTCAGCGGCATCTACTACCTCTACCAGGGCACCACGGTCCGCCGGAGCATCGACCTGAAGAACTGGTGCGCGCCGGAGACGGTGTTCACCAACCCGCAGGGGTCCTGGGCGAACGCGGCACACGGCACGTGGGCGCCAGAGGCCTGGTACTACAACGGCAAGTACTACTGGTTCGCCACCCTGCACAACCGCAACCGGGTGCTGGCCACCGCCTCGACCAACGGGCAGCACTGCGGTGACTGCGGTCAGGTCTGGCAGAACCAGCACTGGCGCGGCACGGTCATCGCTGCCGCCGACTCGCCGATGGGGCCGTTCGAGCTGCTCAACCTCGACTCGCCGGTCGCCCCGTCGAGCCACATGACGCTCGACGGAACCCTCTACGTCGACCCCGACGGGCAGCCGTGGATGGTCTACGCCCACGAGTGGGTCCAGAAGATCGACGGCACGATCGAGGCCATCCGGCTGGAGCGCGACGGTGCGGGCAACCTGACCGGCCGTGGACAGGGCGACCCGATCTACCTGTTCAAGGGCTCGGACGCCCCCTGGTACTACCAGGAGGGCATGGTCAACGCGGGGCAGCTGCCGCCGTACGTCACCGACGGTCCCTCGTTCTACCGCACCAACAGCAACGAACTGCTGATGTTCTGGACCAGCTACCGCAAGCACAACAACGAGTACGTGGTGACGTTGGCCCGCTCCACGTCCGGCGACCTCAAGGGTCCCTGGACCCAGGAGGACGTGGTGGTCACCGAGAACAAGGGGCACTCGATGCTCTTCCGCACCTTCGCCGACAAGCAGAACCCGCACGGCACGATCATGATGTCGCTGCACAACAACATGAACGGCGGCAGCGTCATGCGGACCGAGCTGTACGAGATGCGGGAGACCGGACGCAGCCTCGTGGTGGAGAAGCAGCGGACCGACCTCGACGGCGACCCCGTGTCGCACTGGGTCTGGCCGCGGCCGTGACGCCACACCGCACCGGCGGGTGACCGGACACCCGCGATCGACAGCCGGCCCGGACCGGGAGTGCCATGACGGCGCACCCGGTCCGGGCCGGCGGCTGGTTCAACGGAGGAGCGAGCATGACCCGATGGATCGAGTGGCCGACCGAACCCGGCCGACCACGGATGGGCTACGGCGCCGACTACAACCCGGACCAGTGGCCGCGCGAGGTGTGGGACGACGACGTCGCCGCCATGCGCGAAGCCGGGGTCAACATCGTCTCGCTGGCGATCTTCTCGTGGTCGCGGATCCAACCCGCGCCGCACGAGTGGGACTTCGCCTGGCTCGACGAGGTGATGGACCTGCTGCACGACAACGGCATCGCCGTCGACCTCGCCACCGCCACCGCGTCGCCGCCGCCGTGGCTGACCGCCCGGCATCCGGAGATCCTGCCGGTCAACCAACGCGGCGAGACGGTGTGGCCCGGCGCCCGGCAGCACTGGCGACCGACCTCACCGGTGTTCCGGGAACACGCCCTGCGGCTGGTCGACGCCCTGGCCCGCCGGTACGCCGACCACCCGGCGCTCGTCGCCTGGCACGTGTCGAACGAACTCGGCTGCCACAACGCGTACGACTACTCCGACGACGCGGCCCGCGCGTTCCGGGACTGGCTGCGCGACCGGTACGGCACCCTCGACCGGCTCAACCACGCCTGGGGTACGGCGTTCTGGTCGCAGCGGTACGGCGACTGGAACCACGTCCTGCCGCCCCGGCTGGCCGCCGCCCACCCCAACCCGACCCAGCAGCTGGACTTCCGGCGGTTCTCCTCCGACGCCCTGCTCGACCACCTGCGCGCCGAACGGGACCTGCTGCGCGCGCTGACCCCCGGCGTGCCGGTGACGACCAACTTCATGGTCACCGGTCAGGTGGACGCCCTCGACTACGCCGCATGGGCCGACGAGGTCGACTTCGTCGCCAACGACCACTACCGGCGTCCCGGCCCGCAGAGCTTCGAGGAGCTGTCCTTCTCGGCCAACCTGACCGGCAACCTCGCCCGCGGTCGCCCCTGGTTCCTCATGGAACACTCCACCAGCGCCGTCAACTGGCAGCCGGTCAACCTGGCCAAGCGGCCCGGCGAACTCGCCCGCGACTCGCTCACCCACGTCGCGCACGGCGCCGACGCGGTCTGCTTCTTCCAGTGGCGGCAGTCCGTGGCCGGCGCGGAGAAGTACCACTCCGCGATGCTGCCCCAGGCGGGCCGGGACAGCGACGTGTTCCGGGCCGTCACCGCGCTCGGCCGTACGCTGGCCGACCTCGCCCCGGTCGTCGGATCGGCCCGGCGGCCGGCCCGGGTGGCCATCCTCCAGGACTGGGACTCGTGGTGGGGCAGTGGGCTGGACTCGCACCCCACCAGCCGGCTCGACTACCGGCAGGAGGCCCTCGACTGGTACACCGCCCTGCTCGACACCGGCACCCGGGCGGACGTCGTACCCGTCGACCACGACCTCGACCGGTACGACCTGGTGATCGCCCCGGTGCTGTACGTCGTACCGGCGGGGCTGGCCGCCCGCCTCCGGGCGTACGTCGAGGGCGGCGGGCACCTCGTCACCACGTACTTCTCCGGGATCGTCGACGAGAACGACCACCTCTGGCCGGGTGCCTTCCCGGGCGCCCTGCGGGACCTGCTCGGGCTCCGTGTCCAGGAGTTCGGTCCGCTGCTCGACGACACCACGGTGACCCTGTCCGACGGCAGCGCAGCCGCCCTGTGGACCGACCACGTCGACGTCGTCGACCCGGCCGTCGAGGTGCTGGTCAGCTACGTCGACGGGGAACAGGCCGGCCGGCCCGCGATCACCCGCCGGGAGGTCGGATCCGGTTCGGCGACCTACGTGTCGACCCGCCTCGGCGTGGCCGGTCTGCGCCGACTCCTCGCCCTGCTGCTCGCCCGCGTCGGTCTGCGGGGCGAGGTGGCCGAGCTGGCCGGACGGGTCGAACTGGCGGTGCGCACCGACGGCGTCCACGATTTCTGGTTCCTGGTCAACCGGACCGACGAGGACGTCGTCACCGGCATCGAGGGGGAGGTGCTCGTCGGTACCGGCGGGACGCCGACGGTACCCGCCCGTGGCGTGCTGGTGCTGCGCCGCCCGGCGTGACCCCGGCGGCGCCCGGCCTCGGGAGGGGCCGGGCGCCGCAGTCGTCAGGCGGTCAGCCGCCGCTCGGCCGCCGCCCAGGCCGCCTCGTGCCCCCGCGGCTCGTACCGCACCACGCCCTGGGTCCTGGCCACCAGCGAGCGCAGCTCGGCCAGGCCGCCGCTGACCGCACCGACCGCGCGTGCCTGCACCAGCACGTTGCCCAGCGCCGTCGCCTCCACCGGCCCGGCCAGCACCGGCAGCCCGCAGGCGTCGGCGGTCAGCTGGCAGAGCAGGCCGTTGCGGGCGCCGCCGCCGACGACGTGGACGACGTCGACGTCCCGCCCGGAGAGCTCCCGTGCCTGGCGGGCGGTGCGCCGGTAGGCCAGCGCGAGACTGTCCAGGATGCAGCGGGTGACCTCCGCCGGGGTACCCGGGACGGGCTGCCCGGTGCGCCGACAGGCGTCGGCGATGCGGGCCGGCATGTCGCCCGGCGGCAGGAACACCGGATCGTCGCAGTCGACGACCGCCGCGAACGGGGTGACCTCGGCGGCGGCGGCCAGCAGCGCCGCGAGGTCCGGCCGATCCCCGGCCGCCGCCCAGCCCCGCATCGCCTCCTGCAACAGCCACAGCCCCATGACGTTGCGCAGGTAGCGGACCGTGCCGTCCACACCGGACTCGTTGGTGAAGTTGGCCAACCGGCTCTCCTCGGTCAGCACCGGCCGGTCCAGTTCCACCCCCACCAGGGACCACGTGCCGCAGGAGACGTAGAGGAACCGGTCGTCGCGGGCGGGCACCCCGACGACGGCGGAGGCGGTGTCGTGGGATCCCACCACCGTGACCGGGACCGCCCGGTCCGCCCCGACCTGTCGGGTCACCGCCGGCAGCAGCGCCCCGCCGGGCTCGCCCGGTTCCCGCAGGCGGGGGAGCAGCCCACCGGGGAGCCCCAACCGCTCGACGAGGTCGAGTGCCCAGCCACGCCGACGGACGTCGAGCAGCTGGGTGGTGGAGGCGTTGGTGATCTCGGCCCCGACCTCACCGGTGAGCCAGTACGACAGCAGGTCCGGGATGGGCAGCATCGTGCGGGCCGCGTCCAGCAGCCCCGCCCGCTGGGCCGCGACCAGCTGGTAGACGGTGTTGAACGGCAGCGCCTGGATCCCCGTGACGTCGTACAGGTGGTCGGCGCCGAGCCGCGCCGACACCTGCGCCAGCACCCCGTCGGTACGCCGGTCCCGGTAGTGCACCGGGTCGCCGAGCAGGCGACCGTCCCCGTCGAGCAGGCCGAAGTCGCACCCCCACGAGTCGATGCCGACGCTGGCCAGGTCCGGATGGTCGGCCAGCGTCGCGCGCAGGCCGGCGAGCACCTCCGCGTACAGGCCCAGGGTGTTCCAGTGCAGGGTGCCGCGCACCTCGACCGGCTCGTTGCCGAACCGGTGGACGGCGGTGAGGTCGAGGTCGTCGGGGCCGACCCGACCGGCCATGACCCGGCCACCGGAGGCGCCCAGGTCGACGGCCGCCACGACGGCGGGCCGCCCACCGGCCAGCCGGGTCAACGGAGGAAGGCGGCGGCTACGCCGGCGTCGACCGGCACGTGCAGCCCGGTGGTGTGCGACAGTTCCCCGCCGGTCAGGACGAAGACGGCGTTGGCCACGTGCTCCGGCAGGACCTCGCGCTTCAGCAGCGTGCGCTGCGCGTAGAAGGCACCCAGCTCGGCCTCGGGTACGCCGTACACCGCCGCCCGCTGCGCGCCCCAGCCGCCGGCGAAGATGCCGGAACCGCGTACGACGCCGTCGGGGTTGACCCCGTTGACCCGGACGCCGTGGGCTCCCAGTTCGGCGGCGAGCAGCCGCACCTGGTGCGCCTGGTCCGCCTTCGCCGCCCCGTACGCCACGTTGTTCGGCCCGGCGAAGAGCGAGTTCTTGCTGGAGATGTAGACGATGTCGCCCCCCATGCCCTGGGCGACCAGGATCCGGGCGGCCTCGCGGGAGACCAGGAAGGAGCCCTTGGCCATCACGTCGTGCTGGAGGTCCCAGTCCTGCTCGGTGGTCTCCAGCAACGGCTTGGAGATCGACAGCCCGGCGTTGTTGACGACCAGGTCCACCCCGCCGAACGCGAGGACTGCCTCGCGCAGCGCGGCGGCGACCGCCTCGGCGTCGGTGACGTCGACCTCGACGGCGACCGCCACGTCCGCGTCGCCGATCTCCTGCGCGACCGTCCGGGCGGCACCGGCGTCCCGGTCGGCGACCACGACGCAGGCGCCCTCGGCTGCGAGCCGGTGGGCGGTCGCCCGGCCGATCCCGGACCCGCCGCCGGTGACGAAAGCGATCCGGGTCGCGAGCGGCTTCGGCCGGGGCATCCGGCGCAGCTTCGCCTCCTCCAGGGCCCAGTATTCGATCCGGAACTTCTCGGCCTCGTCGATCGGCGCGTACGCCGACACCGCCTCCGCCCCGCGCATCACGTTGATCGCGTTGACGTAGAACTCGCCGGCGACCCGGGCGGTCTGCTTGTTGGCGCCGTAGCTGAACATGCCGATCCCGGGCACGAGCACGATCGCCGGGTCGGCGCCGCGCATCGGCGGCGACCCGGCGTCGGCGTACCGCTCGTAGTAGTCGCGGTAGGCGCGGCGGTACTCCTCGTGCAGTTCCCGCAGGCGAGCGACCACGGCGTCCAACGGGGCGTCCGGCGGCAGGTCCAGCACCATCGGCCGCACCTTCGTGCGCAGGAAGTGGTCGGGGCACGAGGTGCCGAGGGCGGCGAGCCGGGGGTGCTCGGCCCGGGAGACGAAGTCCAGGACGGTGTCGCTGTCGGTGAAGTGGCCGACCTGGGGCCGGTCGGTGGAGGCCAGGCCCCGGAGCACCGGCGCGAGCGCCGCCGCCCGCGCCCGCCGCTGGGGCCCGGGCAGCGGTTCGTATCCGGGGATCGGCGCGCCGAACGGCTCGGGTCGTCCGTGGGTGGACAGGAAGTCGGCGGCCGACCGGATGATCTCCAGCGAGCGTGCCTCGCACTCCTCGCTGGTGGCTCCCCACGCGGTGATGCCGTGCCCGCCGAGAACCACCCCGATCGCCTGCGGATTGCCCCGGGCGATGGCGGCGATGTCGAGCCCGAGCTGGAATCCGGGACGCCGCCACGGCACCCACACGACACGGTCGCCGAAGATCTTCCTGGTCAGCTCCGGCCCGTCGGCGGCGGTCGCGATCGCGATGCCGGAGTCCGGATGCAGGTGGTCGACGTGCGCCGCGTCGACCAGGCCGTGCATCGCCGTGTCGATCGACGGCGCCGCCCCACCCCGCCCGTGCAGGCAGTAGTCGAACGCGGCGACCATCTCGTCCTCGCGCTCGACGCCGGGATAGCCGTTGACGAGCGCGCGCAGCCGGTCCAGCCGGAGGACCGCCAGTCCGGCCGGCGTGAGCGTGCCGAGGTCGCCGCCGGAGCCCTTCACCCACACCAGGTCGACCGGCTCGCCGGTGACCGGGTCGGCGGCCCGCCCCTTGGCGGAGGTGTTGCCGCCGGCGTAGTTGGTGTTGCGCGGATCGGCTCCGAGCCGGTTCGACCGCGTGACCAGATCATCCACCGTGGACATGTTCAGGCCCCCCATCCCGCCTGCTCGCCGCCGACCCGCTCGGCGCTGACCCTCTCCAGATAGCCCGACCGCCGGTAGGCCCCCACCGGGTCCGGGTCCAGACCCATGTCGGCGCGCAGGTCGCGCAGGAGCGGGCGCACGTCGGTGTGGTAGGCGTCCATCAGTACGGCGTTGGCCTCGAGCACGTCACCGGAGCGTTGCGCCGCGGCGAGCGCTTCGACGTCGACCAGGAGCGCCTTCGCCGTCGCCTCCTGGACGTTGAGCACCGAACGGATGACCGCCTCGACCTTCGGCTCGATGTTGTGGCACTGGTCGAGCATGAAGGCGATGCCGTACTCCGGCCGCAACGCGTCCGCCTGCACGATCTCGTGCATGATGCGGAACAGCTCGAACGGGTTGGCGGCGCCGGCCATCAGGTCGTCGTCGGCGTAGAACCGCGAGTTGAAGTCGAATCCGCCGAGCCGACCGGCCCGCAGCAGGAACGCGACGATGAACTCGACGTTGGTGCCCGGCGCGTGGTGTCCCGTGTCGATCACCACCTGGGCCCGCTCGCCCAGTTCCAGGCAGTGCGCGTAGGCCGTTCCCCAGTCGGGTACGTCGGTCGTGTAGAAGGCCGGCTCGAACAGCTTGTACTCCAGCAGCAGGCGCTGGTCGCCGGCGAGCCGCCCGTACGACTCACGCAACGCCGCCGCGAGCCGGTCCTGCCGCTGCCGGATGTTGTCCTGGCCGGGATAGTTGGTGCCGTCGGAGAACCACAGTTTGAGGTCGCGTGATCCGGTCGCGTCCATGACGTCGACGCATTCGAGCAGGTGGCCGATCGCCTTGCGGCGCACCTCGCGGTCCGGGTTGGTGACCGAGCCGAGCCGGTAGTCGTCGTCCTGGAAGACGTTGGCGTTGACGGTGCCGAGCGCGACCCCCTGCTCCGTGGCGTACGCCGCCAGGGCCGCGTAGTCGTCGACCCGGTCCCACGGGATGTGCAGCGCCACGGTCGGTGCCACGCCGGTGAAGCGGTGCACCGTGGCCGCGTCGGCGATCTTCTCGTACGGGTCGCGGGGCACGCCCTCCTGCCGGAAGACCTTGAACCGGGTTCCGGAGTTGCCGTAGGCCCAGGACGGCGTCTCGATCCGTTGTCCGCGTAGGGCGGACATGACCCGGGTACGCGTGGCGGGGGCGATGTCGGTCATGCTCGGCCTTCCCATTGGTCCTCCAGGTGGAACACCTCGTCGAGGACGAGGAAGCCGCGGTCCGGCCGCCCGTCCGGCAGGTCGACGAAGAACGGCGCCATCTCCGCCTGCCAGCGGGCGTTGACCTCGGTGCGCTCCATCGCGGCGACCGCCGCGTCGAGGTCGTCGGTCACGAAGTAGCCGACGAGCAGCCCGTCGTCGCGCAGGAACAACGAGTAGTCCTGCCAGCCCGCCGCCCTGAGCGCCGCCAGCATCTCCGGCCAGACGGCGGCGTGGCGGTGCCGGTACTCCGCCAGCCGGCCGGTCCTCACCTGGAGGGTGAAGCAGATCCTGCCCATGCCGCACCTTCCACTGCTGTGAAACGTTTCATGGTTGGGCAAAGAATATGTGGCCAGACTTGCCGGGTCAAGAACTCCGCACCTCACCCCGTTGTCGCTACGGATCGGAACTGCGGAGTGGCCGTTCGTGCCGAAAGCCCCCGCCGGGCAGCCGCCGTTGACGGTGGGTGTCCGGTGCGCGTACCGGGAGTGCGGCCGGGGCGCCCGGCTGAAATGAACGCGGCGCTGCCCGGTGGTGGCGGTGGCCGTGCGGGAGGGAAGACCGGCCGTCAGGCCCGGCCGCGTCGTTTCCGGTCGCGGGCGCTGGACGCCCGGATCACCAGCTCCGGCTGGAACACGACGTGCCGGTGGCTGTGTTTCGCGTTGTCGACCGACTCTTCCAGGAGCAACTGGGCGGCGGTGCGGCCGAGCTGCTCGCGGGGCTGGCGGACGGAACTCAGCGGAACCGCGGCGGCGGCGGCGAACTCGATGTCGTCGTAGCCCACCAGCGCGATGTCGTCGGGCACCTGCACGCCGTGCGTGGTGAGCCCCTGCAGGACGCCGAGCGCCAGCAGGTCGTTGGCGCAGATGACCGCCGTCGGCCGCCGGTCCGCCGGCAGTGCCACGAGAGCGTCCGCGGCCTGACGTCCGGCCGCGACCGAGAGGGTCGGCGTCGGATGGATGTCGAGATGCACCTTGTCGTCACGTTCGGTGAGCGCGGCGGCGGCGCCCGCGTGGCGGTCGGAGACCTGGCGGATGTTCATCGGGCCGCCGACGAAGATGATGCGTTTGTGGCCGTTGTCGGCCAGGTGGTCGGCGGCCAGCCGGCCGCCGACGATGTCGTCCACCGCCACCGAGCACCGACTCGGACGACCGGAACCGCGATCGACGAGCACCACGGGAATCCCGTGGTCGACCAGCGCGTCCAGGCGGGCGTGGTGCCCGTCGGAGACGGGGGTGATGAGCAACCCCTGGACGCGCTGTTCTTCGAGCATGTCCAGGTGACGGGTTTCACGGCTGACGTCCTCGCCGCTGTTGCAGACCACCAGCATCCCGCCGGCTTCCTCGATGACGGCCTCGGCTCCCCGTACCACGTCGGTGAAGAACGGGTTGGAGATGTCGAGGACGACGATGGCGACGGTGCGGCTACGGCCGGCCCGCAACTGCCGGGCCGAGTCGTTGCGCACGTAACCGAGCGTCGCGATGGAGTCGAGTACCCGCTGGCGGGTCGCCGGCGAGACCAGGTCCGGCCGGTTGAGCACGTTGCTGACCGTTCCCAGTGACACACCGGCGTGCTGCGCGACCTGCTTGATGTTGGCGGATGCCATCTTCCCCTCAACTATCGACATTGACCCGGCATGTTCAGCCCCGAGGCCGACATGAGCATCCGATGGATGAAACGTACCAGCAGAAGGAGCAGTAAAGCAGGTTGCCGCGGGCTTGGTCGGAACCGGGGAGCGTCAGCCGCTCCGGCGTGTCGAGGGTCGGCAGGGCCCCGGTGGCCGTCCCGGCGGTCCGGCCCAGATTGTCGGAGGCGGGTGGGAAGATCATCGCCGTGACTGGATGGATCTACAACGACCGCCCCGAGGGCGTGCGGTTCCTGGCCGAGCGGATCACGGAACCGGGCCGCACGGCAATCGAGAACGAGATCTGGGACTGGATCGTGCGCGGTGAGGACGACGCCGACGAGTTCGTGGAGTTCTTCGACGTCGACGAGCAGCGGCACGGTGCCACCGACGAGGAACTCCGGGTGGCGTACGAGAAGGCGTTGGCTGCCCGGCGGGAGCAGCAGCGCGGCTGGGGTGAGGTGCGGAGCAACCTCACCCGCGCCTTCGACGAACTCACTGAGCTCGGTGTGGTGGCCAGGGAGAACTTCACCTGCTGCGGCACCTGCGCGGCTGCGGAGATCCACGACGAGCGGGACGGCTCCCGACACTGGCACGGATATCTCTGGTACCACCAGCAGGACACGGAGTCGCTCGTCGCGAGCGAGGACGGCGAGGTCTACCTCGGCTACGGCGTCTACCCGCCGGCGGACTTCGACGAGGACGCCTACGCGGCCCTGTCGGAGGCCGAACAGCAGGCCCGCTACCAGGCCGACCTGGAGCGGTTCCTGGACGAGGTAGCCTTCCCGGTGCTGCACAGGCACGGCATGCGGGTGGAGTGGAACCGCAAGCAGTCCCGGCGGATCCGGGTCACCGGTGCCCACTGGTACGCGCCCCTGACCTGACTACTTGAGCTGGCCGGCGGTCAGGCCCGACTGGACCTGGCGCTGGAAGGCCACGTACACCAGCAGCACTGGCACCACGGCGATGGTGAGGCCCGCGAAGAGCTGCGCGTAGTCGCCCGCGTAGCCCTGGCTGACCGACAGCGCGGCCAGGCCCTGGGCCAGCATCCACTTCGAGTCGTCGCCCTGGAGCAGCACCTGCGGCAGCAGGAACTGGTTCCAGTGGCTGAGGAAGTTGAAGATGGCGACGCTGATCATCCCGGGGCGGGCCATCGGCAGCATCACCCGGAAGAACAGCCGGAAGTGTCCGCAGCCGTCGACCAGCGCCGCCTCCGCCACCGACGTCGGCAGGGTGCGGAAGAACGCGGTGAGGAAGAAGACCGTGAACGGCAGCGAGTACGCGGCGTAGACCAGGACCAGTCCGGTCCAGGTGCCGAACAGACCGGCGTTGCGCACGACGAAGAACAACGGCACCAGGGCCAGGAAGACCGGGAACATCAGACCGCCGACGAACAGGTAGTAGGCGAGCTGACGGCCCCGGAACTCGTACCGGGCGAAGACGTACGCGGCGGTGGCGCCCATCAGCATGGTGAGGGCGACCGAGCCGGTGACGACGATCGCGCTGTTGAGGAAGTACTGGCCGATGTGCGCGGTGGTCCACGCCCGGACCCAGTTGTCGAGGCGCAGTTCGCCGGGCAGGCCCCACGGGTCGGCCAGGATCTCCGCGTTGCTCTTGAACGAGCTGAGGAACATCCACAGCAGCGGCAGCACGGTCAGCGCGCTCCAGAGCAGCAGGAAGCCGTGCGAGAGAGCGTTCACCACGCCCAGGTCGCGGCGGACCGTCCGGTCGGTACCAGTGCGACCCCGGTCGGAGGCGACGTCGGTGGTCTTGTCCAGGGTCGTCATGACAACTCGATCCGTTCCCGCCGGCCGACCCGCAGCGCCAGCACGGCCACCGACAGGGTCAGGAAGAACATCACCACACCGATCGCCGAGGCGTAGCCGAACTTGGTCTCGCTGCCGAACGCGGTGTCGTACAACCGGACGCCGATGACGTCGGAGGAGAAGTTGGGGCCGCCGTTGGTCATCAGCTGCACCAGGATGAAGCCGTCCAGCGCGGCGATGGCCAGGTAGATCCAGGCGACCTGCACGGTGTCCCAGAGCAGCGGGATGGTGATCCGGCGCAGCGTCGTCCAGCGCGACGCGCCGTCGAGCAGCACCGCCTCGTAGATCTCCCGGGGGATCGCCGACATGGCGGCGCCGAAGAGCACCACGTAGAACCCGACGTTGGCCCAGATCATCACCGCCAGCACGCACCAGAAGGCGGTCCGCGGGTCGCCGAGCCAGGCCGGCGCGGGCAGCCCGACCGCGCGCAGGATGCCGTTGAGCAGCCCGGCGTTGGGCTGGTAGACCTCCTTCCACAGCGCCGCGATGATCACCACCGAGAGCACCTGCGGGAAGAAGTAGACGGTGCGGTAGAGCGCGCTGCCGCGTACCCCGGTGACCCCGGCCCGGCCCCGGCGTCCGCCCATGCTGAGCATGGTGGCGAAGAACAGGCCGAGCGCGATGGTCAGCACCGGCACCAGGGCGAGCAGGACCGCGTTGTTCTTCAACGCGTTCCAGACGTAGTCGTCGTGCCACAGGGCCCGGAAGTTGGCCAGGCCCACCGGGTTGGCCTCGGCCGAGTAGCCCAGCCAGTCGGTGGTGGAGATCTGGAACGCCTGTAGGTAGGGCGAGACGACGAAGACGACGTACAGCAGCAGCGGCGGCACCAGGAAGGTGACGATCAGCGGGTACTTGCCGTGTTTCACAAGGGCCTACTCTCCGACGGCGGCCGGGCGGGGCGCTGCCCCGCCCGGCCGCAGGTGTCACGCCGCCCGCTTGTACTTCTTGATCGAGCTGTCCTGGGCGATCGAGTCGGCGCCCTTCTGGCACTGGTCCAGGAACTCCGCCGGGCCGATGCGCCCGCTGAAGAACTCGCCGCACGCGGCGTCGACCAGGTTGCGCTCCAACTTCCGGTAGTAGTTGTTGTAGACCCAGTTGAAACCGTTGGTCCCGGAGGTCTCCAGCGCCTTGACCACGGAGGTGAGACCGAACGGCAGCTCCACGCCCTCGGTGGCTCCGGCCACCACGGTCAGGCTGGAGACCTTCTTCGTGAAGTCCTGGGCGCCCTTCTTCGACAGCATGGTCCGGAAGTAGTCCAGGCCCCCCGCCACGTTCTTCGCCTTGGCCGGCACCATGAACGGCTCGCCGGCGGTGCCGCGGATCGCGTCGAAGGGCAGCTTGTCGCCGCTGCCGAGGCTCGGGGTCGGCGCCACGGTCATGTTGAACCCGGGCGGCGTGACCGACTTCTGCTCGCTCTCCAGCCAGGAGCCGCAGGAGATGAACGCGGCCTTGCCCTGGCACCACGCGGTCTGCGACTGCACGTGGTCCAGCCCCGGCGAGCCGTCGAGGATGTACTTGTCCTTGACGATCTGGTGCCAGGCGTCGGCGGCGGCCTTCATCGCGTCGGACTTCCAGGCGTTGGGCTCCAGGTTGTCGATCGCGGTGGCCACGGAGGGGCCGCCGAACTTGATCGCCGTGGAGATCACCGGCCAGCTCATGTAGCGGGGGTGCTTGCCCGCGTACGTCCAGGGAGCGATGCCCGCGGCCTTGATCTTCTTGCACAGGGCGATGTGGTCGTCCCAGGTCTTCGCGTACTCCCAGCCGCGGTCGGCGAAGAGCTTGGTGGAGTGCCAGATGCCGTAGACGGTGTAGGTGTAGTTCATCACCAGGAACCGGCCGTCGTACGAGCCGACCTCCACCGCGCCCGGCAGCAGCGTCTCCTTGACGGTCTTGCCGGGAATGTCGAGGCTCGGGGCCGAGAGCAGTTCGCCGAGGTCGGCGAGGGCGTTCTGGGAGACCAGGCCGTTGAAGTCGATCTGGCCGGCGCCGGAGTTGTTGACCACGTCCGGCGGGGTGCCGTCGACGAAGCGTGGCTGGAGGGTCTTGCTGATCTCCTGGGTGGCCGTGTGCTTGATCGTCGCCTTCGGGTACCGCTCGGTGTACATGGCCTCGTGGGCCTTGGCGTAGTCCTCGCCGAACCCGCCGTTGAAGATCACGACCTCCAGCGGGGCGTCCTCCTTGACGCCCAGCGGGTTCTGCTCGCTCTTGGTGCCCTGGTACGTCTTGGTGTCGCCCTCGTCGCCACCGCCGGAGGTGGCGCAGCCGGCGAGCAGGCCGGCGGCGGGGGTGGCCAGCAGGCCGGCGGCGGCGCTGCGCCGCAGGATGTCACGCCTGTTCATGCTCTCTCCTCGAATCGGTACGGGTGGCCGCCGACGTTGGGGGATGACGGCCACCGCGCGAGGGGCGGGGGAGTCGTCGCTAGTCTTCAATTCATCGAAAGTTACTGAAGAATTTCTACGGCAGGACCGCGCCGACTTCAAGCCCCACGGCCCCGGCGTTGTTCCTTCGTGTCCTTGGCTTGGTCATGCGGTTTGGCCGCCGTCGACGGCGAAGGCGTCGACGTGGCCGTGTGTCGATCCGGGCAGCGCGGTCCGGGCCAGGAGTGCGCGCAGACCGCACCACTGTGCACGCAGCCGTAAGGACACCCACACGCCACGGCGCGCATCCTCATGGGGACGGACAGTGAACGCGCCGTGCGGGTCGGCCTGGCCGGCACCATACGGCACATCCTGAGAGGAGCGGGATTTCGCATGCCACAACCATGGAGAGGTCCTTCCCGGAGGCACACCGGCGGAACTGGGCGGTCGCGCCCCCGCATGACGGCCATCGTCGCTGCCCTGGTCGTGCTGGTCTCGGTGTTCTCGATGAGCACGCCGACGGCACAGGCCGCAGAAGCGACGCGCGCGGGGGCTTCGAGTGCGGCCGACGTCCGGGCGACGGCCTGGACACCGGTGGTCAGTCCCTTCTACACCGACCTTGAAAGGCGCTTCCCGAATGTGGACACGGAACAGCGGAACCTCCTCATCGACCTTTGCCCGAGCAAGCGTCTGTGCGTTGCTGCCGGCGAGGGTAACGGTCTGCACACCGTGTACTACCTCTACTACTGCACCGAGCGATCGCTCACCAACTTCATCGGCGACGGTTCTGCCAAGAACGCCCAGACCGACAGCGCCACAGCCCACCTGCTGAACCAGAATCGGGTGATCCGCGTGTCCCTCGAGCCCGACCCCGATCCGGTACGCATCGACTGGGACCCGATCTACTACATCGATCCCTGCTGACGAGACCACCTGGAGCCGGTTCGCAGGTCGAGCCGCCCGGCGGCGTCGATGGCGAGCCCGACGATCAGCCCTGGGACGATCGGGGGAGGGCTGACCACGGGGCTCGTGCTCGGCCCGCCACCCGGGCTGGCTGGCGACATTCGGCTGTCCAGAGCAACGTCGGCGAGCCACATTCCGACAAGGCAACATTGCCTGACCCGGTGCCAGCGTGAACAATCCGAGGTCGAAGCCATGTCGTGGTGACCGTGGGACAGGGTTGGCGGTCCCGATGCTCAGCGGCGTAGCCGAGGGAGCGCAGGGGGCGGGCGTGCTCCGCGGTCACCTCGTCGGGACGTGACGTCACGCTGGGTTGCCGGCTAGCGTCAGTTCCCGACGGACGATGTGGACGGGCTCGGGAAAGGACTCGGAGACAGGTGACCACGGATCGCTCAGGCCAGTCGGACGGCATCGACACCTCCGTCCCCACTGCTGCCGGGATGTACGACTACTACCTGGGTGGCAGGGACAACTTCGCAGCCGATCGCCGGGCCGCGAACAAGGTGCTCGCAGCGGCTCCCGAGGTGATCCTCATGGCCCGGGAGAACCGTGCGTTCATCCAACGGGCCGTGCGATTCCTCGCCCGGGAGGCGGGCATCCGCCAGTTCCTCGACATCGGCAGTGGCCTGCCGACCCAGGGCAACGTCCACGAGATCGCCCAGGCCGAGGCGCCGGACGCACGCGTGGTCTACGTCGACAACGATCCGAAGGTGCTGGCCCGCTCGCGCCTTCTGACCACCGAGGCCAAGACCACGAGCGTGATCACGGCGGACCTGCGCGACCCGGATGCCATCCTCGACCACCCCGAGACCCGGGCGCTGATCGACTTCGACCAGCCGATGGCCATTCTGCTGGTGGCCGTCCTGCACTTCATCGACGACGAGACCGACCCGTACGCGATCGTCGCCCGTCTCCGCGACGCGATGGCGCCGGGCAGCTACCTCGTCGTCAACCACGCCACCGCCGACCCCAGGCCGGACAACGCCGGGGGCGCCAAGGAGGTCTACCGGAACACCAGGTATCCGGCCACCCACCGCTCGCGCGAGCAGATCGAACGCTTCTTCGACGGCGTGCACCTCCTCGACCCCGGCCTGGTGTTCGTTCCCGCCTGGCGGCCCGACACCGAAACCGACATCACGCCGGAAGAGGTCTGGATTCTCGGCGGCGTGGGCCGGAAGCCGACGGTGGACTGACCTCGATCATGCACCGATCTGACGCGGACCGCGTCGCTACGATTCGTGGAGACGCTCAGGGGAGCGCCAGGCGCTGCTGGTGGTCGGCGCCGAGGAGCCGCGGTCGAGAGCCGACCTGGGCCACCCGGCGTGCGTGAGGGGCGGCTCGGTCGTCACCTGCCGGCCCGGCCTTCGGGGCGGGCGTACTTGTTGCGGAACTTCTCGACCCGGCCGGCGGTGTCGAGCAGGCGCTGCTTGCCGGTCCAGAAGGGATGACTCGCGGAGGAGATCTGGACGTCGATGACCGGGTAGGTGTTGCCGTCGGTCCACTCGATCGTCTGGTCGCTGGTGGCGGTGGATCGGGTGAGGAAGGCGAAGTCGGCACCCTTGTCGCGGTAGACGACGGGTCGGTACTCGGGGTGGATGCCGGGCTTCATGCGGGCTGGGCTCCTTCGGTGTCGGTGTCGGTGTCGGTGTCGGTGTCGGTGTCGGGGGCGGGGGCGGTCAGCTCCTCCGTGCCCAGAGGGAAGCAGCCGGCGAACGGGTCCTGGTAGCCGCGCCACGTCTCCTCGCCGTCGGCGAGTTCGGCGTCGGTGAGCAGGCAGCCGGCGAGGGTGCGGTGCAGCTCGACGGGGTCGACGTCGATGCCGATGAAGACCAGGTGCTGGTGTCGGTCTCCGTAGTAGGGATCCCACTCCAGCGCGGCGGCGAGCCGGCGCTGGTCACCGACGTACTCCCACCGGTCCTGCGGCAGGCTGACCAGCCAGTGCCCGAGCGAGCCCATGGACAGGCCACCGCCGGCGAACTCCCAGGCCACCACCGTGTCGGGCTGACTGGCCAGCCAGAGGTGGCCTCGGGAGCGGATCATCTCGGCGTTGACCTCCTCCAGGATGTCGTGCAGCCGCTGCGGGTGGAAGGGACGGCGGGCGCGGAAGACGGAGGAGACGACGCCGCAGTCAGCCTCCGGCTCGTGCGTGCCCAGCGCGTATCCCTGTAGGCCGCGCGCGAGGATCCCGGGGGTCTCCGGCCGGTGCCGGTGGGTGTGGCGTAGTTGGCGGGCGAGCGCGGTGGCGTCGACGAGGTCGCCGTCGACCCCGAAGTGGACCGCCCACGGTGCCATCCGCTTCAGCAGCACCGTCAACCTGCTGGTGTCGAAGGCGCCCTCCCGGGACTGTCCCCAGAGCACGAGCGTGTCGGCGTACTCGATCTGTCGCACCACGACGTCCGCCCACCCGCGGTGGTCGTCGTCAGCGGCCTGGATACCGAGGGCGGCGAGGTCGTCGGTGCTGGCGAGCGCGTCGATCAGGTGCTCGGCGTCGACGACGGTCACGTAGGAGTCGACATGGATCAGATCGGTGATCGGGGCGCCGTCGACGAGGCAGTGCGTGCAGGCGGCGGCGACCGCCTCCGGTTCCACCACCTCGGGCAGCATCAGTATCAGGTCGTGACGGGGGTTGCTGCGGGCGAGCCGGGTGAGGGTGGGTAGTACGTCCTCGCGGAGGGTGCAGGAGACGCAGCCGTGTCTCAGGTCGACCTGCTCGTCCTCGACAGTGCCGGCGCCGGAGCGGACCACGCGCCGGACGACGCCGTCCCGAAGCCTGGTGAGGTCGTGTCGCACCAGCAGCACCGAGGGATCGGCGGCGAGCAGCGTCACGGCGACGGCGAAGGTCGCCGCCGGCCAGAACCCGGACAGCACGGTCAGCGAGGGGCGGGCGTCGGCGTCGGCTGTCACGGCGGCGGCCGGAGCCTGGGGTGACGACGGCATCATGATCCTTCCGGCTTTGTTGGAAACGATTGTCATTCTAGGCGGGCTGAGGCCGAATGGGCCAGTGGTGGTCCGGAGTGACGGCCGGCGGGGGCGCCCGGGGTCGGTGTACTCGGGTCGAACGGGTGATGTAAAACTGAAAATCGTTACCGTTAATGTGGTGACCTGAGCAAGGAGCCTCACTGTGTCCAGACGTTGTGACGTCACCGGCGCGCAGCCGAGTTTCGGCAACGCCGTGTCCCACTCCCACCGGCGCACCCGGCGCCGCTGGAACCCGAACCTGCAGAACCACCGCTACTGGCTGCCGTCGGAGCGGCGGTGGGTCAGCCTCACCCTCACCGCGAAGGCACTGAAGACCGTGGACCGCAAGGGCATCGAGAAGGTGGTCGCCGAGCTGCGCGGCCGGGGGGTGAAGGTCTGATGGCCCGCCAGACCGACGTGCGCCCGATCGTGCGGCTGCGCAGCACCGCCGGCACCGGCTACACGTACGTGACCCGCAAGAACCGCCGTAACGACCCGGACCGACTGGTGCTGCGCAAGTACGACCCGGTCGTGCACCGGCACGTCGAGTTCCGCGAGGCGCGTTGATGGCACGCCGGAGCCTGGGCAACCGGCAGGCCCGTCGCGAGGACCTGGTGGCCCGGCACGCCGGGACGCGTACCGCGCTGAAACGGTCGATCAGCCATATGGACACCGGGCCGGACGTACGCGCCGAGATGGTCCGCCGGCTCAGTCGGCTGCCGCGGGACTCGAGCCCGGTGCGGCTGCGCAACCGGGACCAGATCGACGGTCGCCCGCGTGGCGTGCTGACCCGGTTCGGGCTGTCCCGGGTCCGGTTCCGCGAGCTGGCCCTGCGGGGCGAGCTGCCCGGGGTCCGCAAGGCCTCGTGGTGACGTCGGTGACGGCCGTACGTTCACGGGCCACCGCTCCGATGGGCGACCGGGGCGTCACCCTGACCCGCCTCGGCATACGCGGACCGGGAACCCTGACGACGCGGAGGGGCAACCGTGAGAGCGCTGGAGATCGACCGGTTCGACGTGGGCCTCGGCGGCCGGCCGGTGCTGCGGGACGGGCGGCTGGACCTCGACCGGGGTGAACTGGTGGGACTGCTCGGTCCCAACGGCGCCGCGAAGACCACCTGCGCGCCGTCGTGGCGTTGCCCACGACACGGCCTACTGACCAGACGGTGGCGACGTCCGGGCGGAGGTGGCGGCATCCGCCGCCACCCGCAGGGCGCTACGGGCCACGCGGTCGGTCTCCCGCAGCATCGTGGCGTCGGTGCCCGGCATCGGACTGATGACCGTGTCGCCCATGACCTCGTCGAGGGGGATGCCGGCGACGTGGAGCGCGGCGTCGCGCGTGCCGTCGGGGTGGACCAGTAGCCCCGTCCGGGGGTCGACGTCGAATCCTCGGGTGAGGTGCGGACGTCCGTCCCGTCCGCTCACGCTGAACGGACGCATGCGGCCCGCCACCGCGAGCGAGTGGGTCAGCGGGTCGGCGCTGGCCCTGACGTCGTGCGCGTGCATCCAGGCGTCGACGAGCACGGGAGCGGTGACGGCGGAGCCGGCGACGGCGGGCGACTCGGCGCGGAAGAGGCCGAGCTCGGCGTCGGCGACGACGTGCGCCGCGGGCCCGACGAACCTGACGAGACCGGCGTCCACGAGAGCCAGCAACTGCCGGCTGCGAAAGGCCGGTGGACCGCTGCCGACCATGCCGCCGAACGCCTGGAGGGTGCGGAATCCGTTCGCGCGCGACTCGGCGTCGAAGCCGCCGAACGTTCCGATGACGTTCGCCGGCTTCCGCGCCGCGCTGATCGACCACAGCCCGGCCTTGATAGCGCTGTCCCGTCCCTTCGCCGACTCGGCCAGGTCCTCGGTCAGGTAGTCGGCGACCCGGGCGGTGAACGTCTCGGGATCGGGGAACGGTCCGCAGACCGGTGACATCGCCGCCGGCAGGTCGAACCGGTCCGTGGCGTCCGGGACGTGTGGCGCTATCGCGGCGTCGAGCGCCGACGGCAGGCCGTCGGCGGTGTCGATCGCCGCGAGGACCGTGGCCAGTGGGGCAGCGAACGCTTCGGGGCGCACGCGGTGCAGGGTCTCGTAGTAGTCGACGAACGCGTCCTTGACGATGAGCGGCCACAGCTGGCGGTCGAAGTCGATGGGGCGTGGGACCGTGGACCAGTCGACCGACCGCAGGTGACGCTGCGGCGCCGAGGGCGGCAGTGAGCCGTAGAGCGACTTCGCCCGGTACGGGACGCCCCGGTGGGAGGTGACGTGCATCCGTGGCTCGCGGCCCGACGGTTCGTAGCGCACGCCCGCCCGCGTCCGTGAGTCGTCGACGAACCGTCCACCACGGCCGACTGTCAGCAGCGTCATCGCGTCGAAGAAGCCCATCCCGAGCCCCCGTACGATCGCGGTCGCCCCATCCGGAACATCCCCGAGGGTCTGGTCGATCGGGTTGTCGGGGCGTACCCACGTCATCTCGGGATGCCTGGCCAGCGCCGCCAGGAAGCCGTGCTCCTCGTCGGTGTGGGCGCGCGGCAGCCACCCGGGCGCGGCCACGACGGCGTCGCACGCGAGCACCGTACCGGTGCTGAGTTCGACGAGTTGGCGTCCGCTGTCCTCGTGCACGGCGACGGCTCGCGCCAGGTGGGTGGTGACCGTGACGCGTTCCGGCATGGTGTGCAGCGCCCGCTCGAAGCACCAGCGGAGGTACTCGCCGTAGAGCGGTCGACTCGGATGGGACGCGACCGTGATCGCCTCCAACTCGTCGCGGTAGTCGTCGACGAAGCCCGGCCGGACGGTGGTGGAGGCGAACGCGGCGCGGTGGGCCGGATCGATGTCCGCCACCTGGACCGCAGACGACGGCGACGGGTAGGCGGCATCGAGCGCGAGCCGGCACCACTCGAACAGCGTGGGCCCGGGTACGACCGGGCCGGCCATCGTCACGCTGTCGTCGGTGAAGAGTGTCACCGCCCCCGCGAGGGTGTTCATGCACATCTGACGGGTCTGGTCGGTACGCCAGATACGACCCGCGCCGAGCTGTGTGTCGTCGATGACATGTATGTCGAGATGGTCGATCTCGGGGAAGTCCGCGAGGTTGGCGGCGATCCGTTCGAGCAGCGACACCCCTCGGGGGCCTGCGCCGACGAGCGCGACGGTGGGGCGGGCGGGGCAAGCTGTCCATAGTGGACGAATGTCTATGAACCGGGTCACAGGTATACCCTACTTCGCCGCTGGGTTTAGTATGGTTCCGGCATGGTGAAGTTGCTGGTCATCCGGCATCCGCGAGCAGGATAGCGGCGTGACGCCGACGGGACGGAGAGCGTGACCCCCTCCGGGACGTCGGGCGCTTGCGGCGAGGACATGGCCCACCGTCGGTCCGGCGGTTGACCTTCCTCGCCGATTCCGAGCGACGAGCACACGGTGTCGGTGGCGATGGGCCGCACGGGGCTTGCCGCGGCGATCGCCACACCGACGCGCGGTCGCCTGCCCTTTCCCGAATGGTGTCGAGGTTCAAACGAGCGTGCAGGAAGGGTGGCGGCGGTGATCGAGTTCCGTGACCTGAGGAAATCATACGGCGATCACGTCGTGCTCGACGGGATCAACCTGCGCATCGACCAGCGGGAGATCTTCGGTCTGGTCGGCGTGAGCGGCGCGGGGAAGTCCACGCTGCTGCGGTGCATCAACCGGCTCGAAGGGATCGACAGTGGCAGCCTCATCGTCGACGGCACGGACGTACGCGCCATCGGCGACCGGGACCTGCCGGCGTTCCGCCGCCGGATCGGCATGGTGTTCCAGCAGTTCTCCCTGATGGAACGCAGAAACGTCTACGACAACGTGTACTTCCCCCTCAAGTGCCAGGGCGTGCGCCGGGCGGCGGCCGACCGCAAGGTGCGTGATCTTCTCGACCTCGTCGGACTCGGCGAGAAGCTCAAGGCGTTGCCCCGGGAGTTGAGCGGCGGGCAGAAGCAGCGGGTGGCCATCGCGCGGGCCCTGGTGAACGATCCGACGATCCTGCTGTGCGACGAGGCCACCTCCGCGCTCGACCCGAACATCACCGAGGCGGTCCTCGACCTGCTCAGGCGCATCAACGCCGAGCTCGGCCTCACGATCGTCGTGGTGACCCACGAGGTGGCGGTCATGAAGTCCGTGTGCACCCGGATGGGCCTGCTCGGCAATGGCCGCCTGCGCGCCGAGGGGGACGTCGAGCACTTCTTCCTGGAGAAGCCGGAGCTGCTGGGGGACTTCATCCGGGACGCGGGCCGTCGCCCGGACGTCGCTCCCGGCACCTCGCTGGTCCGGGTCGTCCAGCGGGAAGCGGCGGGATCCAGTCTGCTGTCGCAGCTCGCCATCCGCACCGGCGTGCCGTTCGAGATCTCGTGGGGCGGGCTCGACCGCTACCGGGACCGCGTCTCGGGATCGTTCCTGCTGCACGTGGCAGACGCCGACCTCCGCGCGGTGTGCGACGGCCTGACCGCTCTCGGTGCCGACTGGACGGAGATCTGATGTACCAGTACGAGTTCTCCGAGCTGTTCGAGCGGATCATCCTGCCCGGGCTGCTCGACACCATCACCATGCTGCTCGGCTCGTTCGTCACGTGCACCCTCGTGGGGTTCACGCTCGCCCTGGTGCTCGTGACGACCGACACGCACGGGCTTCGACCCAACCGGACGGTCCACGAGATCGTGAGCACCGTCATCAGCATGCTGCGGTCGGTGCCCTTCATCATCCTCGCCATCTCGATCATCCCGCTCACCCGCCTGGTGGTCGGCACGTCGATCGGCGTGTGGGCGGCGGTCTTCGCCATCACCTTCGCGGGCAGCCCGCTGATCGCACGACTCCTCGAAAGCGCCTTCAAGGAGGTCAATCCGAGCCTCGTCGAGGCGGCACGTTCCTTCGGCGCGAGCGACTGGCAGATCACCTTCCGGGTCATCGTCACCGAGTCGGTGCCGGCGATCGTCTCGCAGATGACGCTCGGCGTGATCTCGCTGCTCGGCTTCACCGCGGTGGCCGGCACGATCGGCGCGGGCGGCCTGGGCGCCGTCGCCCTGACCTACGGCTACCAGAACTTCAACGACCAGATCATGTACGGCACCGTCGCGATCCTGGTCGTCATGGTGATCGGCATCCAACTCGGCGGAAACGCCCTCTACCGCAGACTCCGGTGACCCCAACCCCAAGATCCGCCCAGCACGAAAGGCAACACCCCCATGAGAAATCCCCTCAGGAGAGCGATCCCGCTGCTTGTCGTCGCCCTCGCCGTCTCCGTCGGCGCCTGCTCGTCCGGCTCCGCCGCCGAAGGTGATGGCAAAACGGTCACGATCGGCGTGCTCGCCCGCGAGGAGCCCGACCTGAACTTCGTGGCCGAGCATCTGGCCAAGCAGGGCTACACGATGAAGGTCCAGGTGTTCGACGACAACATCGCCATGAACCGGGCCACCGAGGACGGCAGCATCGACGCCAACTTCTTCCAGAACGCCAACTACCTCAAGAGCTACCAGGAGAGCAACGGGTCGTCGCTCGTCACGTACGGCCCCTGGCTGCAGACCACGGCCGTGCAGTTCGTCTCGAGCAAGCACGCCTCGGCCGACGCGCTCCCGAACGGCGCGCGCATCGGCATCGCCAACGACTCCGCCAACCGCGCCCGGGAACTCCAACTCCTCGCCGCCAACGGCCTCATCGAGCTCGCGAAGGGCGTGGAGGTGCCCACGATCCTCGACGTCACCGCCAACCCGAAGAACCTCCGCTGGGTCGAGGTCAACCCGCGCAGCAAGGCCGCGGCCTTCCCCGACCTGGACGCGATGACCGCTCCGTCGATCACCGTGCACCTGATGAAGGACCCTTCGATCAAGGCGCTCTACGAGGAGACGCCGGAGGTCTACGGCAGGTACGGAGGCACGCTCTGGGTCGTCCGGAAGGGCTACGAGAACACCGCCTGGCTCGACGCGGCGACCAAGTTCATGCAGTCCACGGACTACAAGACCTGGATCGCGAACACCTACCAGGGCCTCAAGAAGACGCCCTGAGTCCTCGCCAGCCCATCGCACCACGACCCCAGGAAGGGAAACCCCATGGTCAGCGTCGTCGGCATGACCGATCTCCCGCTCGACAAGGTCGACCTCCCCACGTTCGTCGACGACATCGGGCGTGCGGCGCACACCGCCTTCGCGTTGCCCCCGCACATGCGCAGCGTCTACCTCGTGCCGCTGCCACCCGAGAACTGCACGGTGAAGGACGGCTACGAGATCACGTTCTTCCTGTACACCGCGCCCGACAAGAGCGTGGAACTCAAGCGCCGGATGGTGAAGGCGCTGCACGACGTCGTCCAGGCCACCGACTGGGGCGACACCGTCAAGGTGGTGGTCATCATCAAGGAGCATGCCGCCGAGAACGTCGGAGTCGGCGGAGTCCTCCGCCTCGACATGACCTGACACCGGCCGACGGAGCCGTCGCCGAGTAGCGGCGGCCGTCAGCCGGGCGCCGCGGGTGAGCCGCCGCCGCGCCACCGGCCCGACTGACGGCCGCCCGTCCCGTGGATCGAGTGAGTTCGAGGAGAACAACGCATGAAGTACCGCCCGATCGGACGGACCTCGCTGAAGGCGTCCGTGGTCACCTTCGGCGCCATGGGCATCGGCGGCGGATTCCGCTACCCCGATGCCGACGACGCGGTGTCGGTCCGCGCCGTACGCGCCGCCCTCGACCGTGGTGTCAACGTCATCGACACCGCGCCGGTCTACGGATTCGGCCACAGCGAGGAGGTGATCGGCGAAGCCGTTCGCGGTCGCCGCGACGAGGTCGTCATCGCCACCAAGTGCGGACTGTGGTGGGGAGACGACGAGGGCAGCTACCGCTTCACGTGGGACGGGCACGCCGTCAAGCGCAACCTCAGCCCGCGGACCATCCGGATCGAGGTGGAGGAGAGCCTGCGCCGCCTCGGCACCGACCGCATCGACATCTACTACACCCACAACCCGGCGATGCCGCCGTTCGTGACGCCGATCGAGGACACGATCGCGACCCTCCTCGCACTGCGCGACGAGGGGAAGATCCTCACGATCGGCGCGTCGAACTGCCCTCCCGAGGACGTCGAGACCTACCTCGCGCACGACGCGATCGAGATCGTCCAGCGCAGGTACAACCTCCTCTCCCGCGAGGTGCGTGACGACATCCTGCCGCTGTGCGCGTCGACGGGGCTGTCCCTGCACGCCTACTCACCGCTGGCGAACGGGCTGCTCGCCGGCGCGTTCACCAGGTCCGCGCCGCCGGCGCGCGAAGGCTCCCGGCGTGACGACCCGCTGTTCGGCGACCGCTTCGGACCGGCCATGGACCTGGTCGAGGGGCTGACCGCCGTCGCCTCGTCCCTGGGCACCACCCCCGGCGCGCTGGCGATCGCCTACCTGCTCGCGTCGTCGGACGCCGTCAACGTCATCTGCGGCATCCGGCGCGAGGCGCATCTGGACGACGTCGTGGCGGGCGCCGAACTCGTCGTCGACGCGAGCGTCACGGCTGCCCTCGACGAGCTGGCGCAGGGCTTCGAGGCCACGGCCCCGGTGCCGGCGTGAACCGGGCGGGTGCGGCGGGTGCCGCCCTGAGCCGGCTCTGGAACGGGAGCCGGCTGGCGGCGTCGCTGTCCGTCTACCGCCACCTGCACGCCCATCCCGAACTGTCCGGACAGGAGCACCGGACCGCCGAGTTCGTCGAGGCGCGACTCGCCGACCTGGGCGTCGAGACGTTCCGGTGCGGCGGTACGGGCGTCGTCGGCGTCCTGCGCAACGGTGTGGGACCGGTCGTGGCCTACCGCGCGGATCTCGACGGGCTGCCGATCCGGGAGGAGTCGGGCGTGCCCTACGCGAGCACCGACCAGGGCCACCTGCCGGACGGATCGGTGTCCGGGGTGATGCATGCCTGCGGCCACGACCTCCACACGACGGTCGCGCTCGCGGCTGCCGGCGTGCTGGCCGAGAACCGGGCCGCCTGGGCCGGCACCGTCGTCTGGATCTTCCAGCCGGCCGAGGAGACGGCCGCGGGGGCGGCGGCGATGGTCGAGGACGGGCTGTGGGAGAAGGCCCCGCGGCCCGAGGCGGTGCTGGCGCAGCACGTGACATCCCTGCCGAGCGACCAGGTGCGGATCGGCGTCGGGAACGTCATGAACCTCGGCGACTCGTGGCGCGTGCGCCTGCGCGGACGCGGCGCGCACGGGGCCCGCCCGCACGAGTCCATCGACCCGATCGTGCTCGGCGCCCATCTCGTCACCCGCCTGCAGACCGTCGTCTCCCGGCAGGTGGAACCCGGGTCCCCGGCCGTGCTCACCGTCGGCACCTTCCACGCCGGCACCAAGGAGAACATCATCCCCGACGAGGCAATCCTCTCGCTCAACATCCGCACGCCGGATGCCGAGACGCGGGAGACCGTGCTTTCCGCCGTCCGCCGCGTGATCGCCGCCGAGGCGAGCGCGAGCGGCGCGCCCGAGCCGAGGATCGAGGAGATCAGCCGCTTCCCCCGGTGCTTCAACGCGCCGGAGCAGACCGCTGAGGTGGCGGCGGCCCTCGACGCCGTCTTCGGGCCGGACAACGTCGCGCGCGATCTGCGGGCGACCGGCAGCGAGGACGTGGGTTGGCTCGCCGACGCGATCGGTGTGCCGCTCGTCTTCTGGATGTTCGGCGCGTACCGCCCCGGCCGGGACCCCGGCGACATGCCCTCGAACCACACGCCGCACTTCGCCCCGGACCCCGGGTACGCGATCCCCGCCGGGGTGCGCGCCGCGCTCGCGGCTCTCGGCACCCGACTCGACGTCCCGTCCTAGCGTCCTGAGTCCCTGATCCGTCTGCCGTACGTGGCGAGGGCGAGCGCACTCTGCGACACCGGCCGAATCATGCGGGTCGTGGTTCCTTGCGCGCGTCGATGGTGTTGTACGGGACGCCGGCGGTCTCGGTCATGAACTGCAGCAGTGTCTGAGCCGGGAGCGACAGACGGCGTTGCCGTGGCCACCACACCCGGACGTCCCGAACGGCGTCGGGATGATCGATGTCGCGGACATGCAGGTTGTCGGTGCGGGACACGTCCATGGCCAGTTGGGTGGTGACCCCGACACCAAGGCCGGCGCCGACCAGCGCGACGAGTGACTGCGGGTTGCTCACCTGATACACCAGCGGGGGCGGCTGCCGGAGCGAGAACCAGAGAGGGTGGGTCTGGAGGCCGTCCGTGTCGTACCGGCCGGTCATGATGAGCGGATGCTTGAGGAGCTGGGCGGGGGCCAGCGGCTCAGCAGATCTGGCCAGTGGGTGGTGCGCGGGCGTCACCACCTTGAACTTCTCCCGCCACATCGGGTGGCTGCGAAAGACCGTGTCCGACAGTGGCGGCGTCGTCTGGCGGAGGAACAGCTGGACGTCGCCCTGGATCGCCGCGTCGTGGAGGTGGGCGCCGCCCAGCTCGACCAGCCGGACCCGGATCATCGGATACACCGCCCGGAAGGCTTTCAACAGCTCGGGGACGTAGCCGGCCGTCGCGCTCGGGTAGGTGCCCAGGCGTACCTCCCCCCGCCTGCGCCCGACCGACTCGCTGACGTTGCCTCGGGCCGACTCGATCTCCCCGAGGATCGCATGGGCGTGGACCAGCAGCGCGCGACCCCGGTCGGTGAGGCCGATGGGACGACGGCCGCGGTCGAAGAGCGCCACGCCGAACTCCTTCTCGAGCGCGGCGATCTGGGCGCTCACGGTGGGCTGGGACACGCCCAGCTCCACGGCGGCTGCGGCGAACCCGCGCCGGTCCGCCACCGCTACGAAGGTCTCCAGCCAGCGAGTTTCCACCCGTGTCCTCCTGTGCGGTTGTTTCATCAGGATTTCCTATAGAGGAAATCAATGTTACTGGCGATTGCTATTCGGCCTGGCCAGGCCCGTCTTACGTTGGCCGCGATCGACGAGCGCGGCAAGGCGCTCGCAGAGCCGACGAGGACCAATCCGCATGCCTGTCATCACCCGGATCGAGGTCGCCACCGCCGTCGTGCCCCTACCACGGGTCACGGGCATCGCGCGACGGACGATCACCAATCGTGAGTACACGCTCGTCCGGATCACCGCCGACGACGGCGTGACCGGAATCGGGTTCTGCTACCCCGGACACAGCGGGGCCAACATCGCCACGCTGGCGGTGCGCGACCTGCTGGCCCCCGTCCTGTTGGGCCGGGACGCCGACCTCATCGAGGGTGCCTGGCAGGCGATGTACCAGGAGGCCCTGCTCCACGGTCGGGTGGGTTCGGTCGTCCGTGGCCTGTCCGCCCTCGACATCGCGCTGTGGGACCGCAGTGCCCGCGCTGCCGCCATGCCTCTGCACAAGTACCTGGGTGGCCACTCCGACGAGGTCCCGGCATACGCCTCCGGCGGCTACTACCTCGACGGAAAGGGTGTCGACGGGCTCGCGGCGGAGCTTCAGGGCTACCAGGACCTCGGTTTCTCCGCCTTCAAGATCAAGGTCGGGCGGGTCGGGGTCGAGGAGGACCGGGCTCGGATCGCCGCGGCACGAGAGGTCGTCGGCCCCGAGGGGGTGCTGATGCTCGACGCCAACAACGCGTGGAGTGACCTGCCGAGTGCCGTCCGCGCGTTGCGTCGCTGGGAGGAGTTCGACCCCTACTTCATCGAGGAGCCGTTCGGGCCCGACGACATCGAGAACCACGCGCGGCTGGCGAAGGCGACGTCGATCACCGTCGCCACCGGCGAGATCGAGGCCGGACGCTGGCGGGCGAAGAGCCTTCTGGACGCCGAGGCCGCGGTGATCCTCCAGTGCGACGCGGCCGTCTGCGGTGGCCTGAGCGAACTGCGGAAGATCGCCGACCTGGCCAGCGCCTACGGGGCGTCGCTCGCCCCGCACTGGTTCCACGACCTGCACGCGCCGATGGTGGGCGCGTTTCCGGCCGCGACCTTCGTCGAGTACTTCGTCGGTAACGACATCCACAACATCGGCGCGCTGCTCGATCGTCAGCTCGACGTCGCCGGCGGTGTCATCCGACTGCACCAGACACCAGGGCTGGGGTTCGGCTTTTCCGAGGAGGCCCTCGACCGCTACCTGGTCGGTCCGTGGGAGGTCGTGGAGAAATGAGCGACACCAGCACCGGGAAGGCCACCGTGACCACCAGCGCCCTGACCCTGCGCAACCTCGTGAACGGGACGTACGTCGAGGGCGCGGCCGGCACGGACGTGTCGACGAACCCGGCGGACTCCGCCGACGTCGTCGCGGTCGTGCCCCGGATGTCCGCGGCCGAGGCCCGGTCGGCCGTCGACGCCGCCGCCGCGGCGTTGCCGGCCTGGCGGGACACGCCGAGCGTGCTACGGGGCAAGCACCTGTTCGCCGTCGCCGCGCTCATCCGGGAGCGGGCCGACCAGTTCCGGGACACGATCTGCCGCGAGATGGGCAAGACCACCGCCGAGGCGACGATCGAGGTCGAGCGCAGTGCCGAACTGGTGGAGTTCTTCGCCGGCGTCGGTCGTCTCCCGCACGGTGACGTCGTGCCGGACCGCCGCCCCGGTGTCGTGACCACGACCCGACACGAGCCCATTGGTGTCGTCCTCGCCATCACCCCGTGGAACGACCCGCTGATGGTGCCGGTCCGCAAGGCCGCGCCCGCGCTGATCCGGGGCAACACCGTGGTGCTCAAGCCCAGCCCGGACACGCCCGCCGTGGCGTTGCTCCTCGCCCAGGTGATGCAGGACGCCGGACTGCCCGCCGGGACCTTCAACACGGTCACCGGCGACGTGGCGGAGATCGGCGACACCCTGGTCCGCGACCCCCGGATCGCGGGGATCACGTTCACCGGCTCCACCGCGACCGGCCGCCACCTCGGCCAGGCGATCGCGGGCACCGGCACCCGGCTGCAGACGGAGATGGGCGGCAAGAACGCGGCGGTGATCATGGCCGACGCCGACGTCACCCGGGCGCTCGAGGTGCTGCTGCCGTCGATCTTCGGCCAGACCGGTCAGCGGTGCACCGCGGTGAGCCGTCTCCTCGTCCACCGGGACCGCTACGACGAGGTCGTGGAGCAGATCGTCGCCCGCGCCGGCGCGGTCGCCGTCGGACCGGCCGCCGACGCGGCGACGACCATGGGCCCGGTGGTGAACCAGCGCCAGCTCGACAAGGTCCTCACCATGATCGGCACCGCCCGCGAGCAGGGCGCGGTCATCGCCGCCGGCGGAGAGCGACTCATCGACGGCGCGGCGGCCCGTGGCTGCTTCGTCCGGCCCACCGTCGTCACGGGGGTCAGCGCCGACATGCGGATCTGGACCGACGAGGTGTTCGGTCCGGTCGTCGCGGTCATGCCGTTCGACGACCTGGACGAAGCGATCGGCATCGCCAACGAGACGACATACGGACTGGCGTCGGGCATCTTCACGAACGACCTGGCCGCAGCGGAGGCGTTCGTCCGTGGCATGGAGACCGGCCAGGTCGTCGTCAACCTCGCCCCCAGCGGCTGGGACGTGCACCAGGCGTTCGGCGGGTTCAAGGAGTCCGGTTCCGCGTTCAAGGAGCACGGTCTGGACGGGCTCGCCTTCTACACCCGCGTCAAGACCGTCGCCGTGTCGGCCACCCCTTGAGAATCGGAGCTACCCGATGAGCACGTTGTACATGCTTGCCTTCGACCACCGTGCCTCGCTGACGAAGATGTTCGGCGAGCACGGGGGCACCTACCAGGGGCGGCCGGTCGACTACTCCGCGCTCAAGCGCGTCATCTGGGAGTCGTTGCCGCTGGCGATCGAGGCACGCGGGCTGCAACGGTCGACCCTCGGCGTCCTCGTCGACGAGGAGTACGGTGCCGATGTCGCCCGGGAGGTCGCCGGAGCGGGTCTCGTGCTGGCCATGCCGGCCGAGCGCAGCCTGCAACGGGTCTTCGAACTCGAGTACGGCGACCAGTTCGACGTACACATCGAGGCGTTCGACCCGGACCACGTGAAGGTGCTCGCCATCGCCGACGAGACGCTGCCGGCCGACCTGCTGGCCGTCTCGATGTCCCGGCTCCGGCAGCTCTCGGAGTGGGTGTCCCCACGGCGTCAGCGGCTGATGCTGGAGCTCCTCGTGCTCCCTTCCGCCGCGCAGTTGGAGCGGATCGGCGGCGACCGGGAGAGGTTCGACACCGAGCTTCGCCCGCAGATCATGGTGGACACGATCCGTGCCTACCAGCAGGCTGGCATCGAAGCGGACATCTGGAAGGTCGAGGGCCTCGCCACCGTAGACCAGTACCAGGCGGTTGCCGCACAGGCGCGGGCGGACGGCCGCGACGACGTCGAGTGCATCGTTCTCGGCCGTGGTGCCGACGACGAGCAGATCCTGCGCTGGCTGCACGCTGCCGGGCAGGCCGACGGCTTCACCGGCTTCGCGATCGGCCGCAGCACGTGGGCACCGAGCCTGAAGGGGCTGATGACCGGCCGACTCGACCCGGAGCAGGCCCGCGCGGAGATCGCCGGCCGATTCGTGTCGTACGTCGACACCTTCGAGGGCAGGACCGGGGACCTCCCATGACCAGAGCCGCCGACGAGCTCTATCTCGGCGTCGACGTCGGCACGACGTACACGAAGATCCAGATCGTGGACCCCGACGGGAACACCGTCGCGCTGAGTTCTCGAGCCACCCCCTGGGAGCGTACGGCGGGGGTCACGATCCTCACCCCGGCCCGACTGCTCGACGAGGTACTCCAGCACCTCGAAGCGGTGCTGGACGACCACCCGGCGGGCCGGGTGGTCGGCATCGGCCTCACCGGGTTCGGCGAGACCGGCGTGCCACTGGGAGCGCGGGGCGACGTCCTGGCCCCCGGCCTGCCCTGGTACGACGTGCACGGCGCCGACGAACTCGACCGGCTCGCCGTCACGCTCGGCTTGGAGGCGTTCACCGGCAGCAGCGGCCTGCCGGTGAACCTCAAGCCGTCGCTGTTCAAGTTCGCCTGGTTGGCCGAGCGGTACACCCCGCTGTCGCAGTGGGTCCGGTGGCTCAGCATCCAGGAGTGGCTGGCGTTCCAGTTGACCGGAACGATCGCCGGCGAGGCGTCGCTGGCCAGCCGCACCGGACTGCTCGACGTCGTCTCCGGCCGCCAGTCGGAGGAGACCAGCATCTGGGCGGGCGTGCCGCCGACCCTGCTGCCCGACCGGGTGGGGGCGGGAACCTCGATCGGCCGGGTGACGACCGGGCCGGCCAGGATCCACGGCGCGCACGTCACCATCGCCGGCCTCGACCACCTCGTGGCCGCGGTCGGGCTGGGCGCCCTCGACGACGCCGATCTCGTCGACTCGTGTGGCACCGGCGAGGCGATCATCCGGCACCTTCCCGAGCGCCCGTGGAACGCGCTCAACCTGGTGGATGCCGTGAACCGCGAGCTCTCCGTCGGCCGGGACGTGTTCCCCGGACGGCTGCAGGCCATGGCCAGCGTGCGCAGCGGGATCGGCATGGGACGGTTCCTGAAGCTCATGGGGATCCAGCGCGACGAGTTGCCGGCGCTGGACGCGGCGGCACTCGCCGTGGTTCCTCGGGTCGACGGGCCCCGCGTCTCGAACGTCTGGCTCGACCAGGCCCAGCTCACCAACATCGACTACGAACCGGACCGGGCGGAGGTGTGGCGAGCCGTCATCGAGGCGGTGCAGGAACGCGCCGCCTACCTGGTCCACCAACTCGACGTCGTGGCGGGGATCCCCGCACGGCGACGCATCATGACCGGCGGCGGGTTGACCAGCCGCGCGGTCCGCGAGATCAAGCGCCGTTATCTCGGCGACTACGAACTGCCGGACATCTCCGAGGCCACGAGCCTCGGTGCCGCGCACTTCGCCCGGATGGCCGCCGGGGCCGTCCCCCCGATCCGGATCACCGGACCATCGTCCGACTCGGCAGTCGACACCGCCCCCGACCACCCCCACCGTGCGCCCGTCGACCCTGCCGATCACCTCGCCAGCGTGCCTGGCGGCAGAGAAGATCAGAGGTAAGGCATGCGACACCACCGACTCGGCGTCAGCATCTGCGCCGTCACCGCACTCGCCCTCCTCGCTGGCTGCGGCGGCTCCGCCGGCAGCGACAGCGACGGCCCGGAGACCATCACCTTCGCCGCGTCGATGCTCGGTGAGCCGACGCGCGGCCCGCAGCTGACGGCCCTGCTGGAGAAGTTCAACGCCAGTCAGGACGACTACGTCATCGAACCGGTCTCCATCCCGTTCGCGTCCTTCGGCACGACCATCTTCACGCAGCTCGGCCAGGGCAAGGGCCCCGACGTGATCGCGTTCGACCAGATGAACATCTACGAGGCCGCCGACGCGAAACTGATCCGTCCGCTGGACGACGTCGTGAAGGGCATCGACCTCACCGCGGCCTCCGAGTCGCTCAAGATGGACGACCACCAGTGGGGCGTCCCGCTCGACGTCTCCAACTACGCGCTCATCTACAACCCCGACCTCGTCAAGCAGCCGCCGACGACGTTCGAGGAGTTCAAGAAGGTCGCCCGGGAGCAGACCACGGCGGGCCGGTTCGGGTTTGCGTTCCGGACCACCCAGGCCGAGGAGGCCGGTGTCTGGTACGACCTGAGCAACTTCGTCTACGGCGCGGGCGGCGCGTGGAGCGACGACGCCGGCAACCCCACGATCAACAGTCCGCAGACGGTCGCCGGGGTCAAGGCGTTCGCCGAGGTCTACCAGGCCGGCGTCATCCCGAAGGGCTCGACCGCCGCCGACTACCGCCGGATGTTCGCCACCGGCAAGGTTGCGATGATGATCGACAACGGCGGGATCCCGACCGTGCTCCGGGGCACCAACCCGGACATCCCGATCGCCGCCGCGCCGGCGCCCTTCCCGACGCGGAGCATCGGCCAGGTGATGGCCGCCATCGGCATCAACGCCAACACCAAGCACCCCGAGGCGGCCGAAGCGTTCGTTCGCTGGTTCCTCGGGAAGGAGGCGCAGACGACCGTCCAGGGCTTCCTCGGCGGAAGCCTCGTCGCCACCGGTGTGGAACGGACCACGGAGGAGCTCGCCAAGTCGCCGTTCGTCACGGTGTTCGACGCGCAGAGCGACCACGCGCGCTCGTTCATCCCGACCGGGCTCGAGGTCGAGACGCCGCGGATCCGCTCCGCGGTGGTGCAGGCGGTACTCAACGCGCTGCAGTCAGGCGGCGACATCCAGCAGGCACTCGACGGAGCGCAGGACAAGGCCAAGCAGATCGCCGGCGAATAGCAGCCCAGGGGAGGGGCGGCGCCCCCGCGCCGCCCCCACTCCCCGCCCCCGTCCCGCCGGTCCACCCCCGGGCCTACGCCCGTTCCCCCGACGAAACGAGTCACACATGTCCGTACTCGACGTGACATCGACGCGCCGCCGCCAGCGTGTCGGCGGGCCGAAACCGGCACCGCGACGACGGCCGGGTGAGCGTCTGCTGCCCTATCTCCTCGCGGCGCCGGCCGTCATCTACCTCGTGGCGTTCCAGGGCATCCCGTTCCTCCAGCAGGTCGTGCTGAGCTTCTCCGACACGAGCCTGCTCAACCCCACCAGCATCGACCTGATCGGCCTGGACAACTACCGCGATGTCTTCGCCGACCCCGGGTTCCTCGACGCCGTTCGCGTGACGATCGTGTACGTCGTCGCCTGCGTCGCCGGAACGATGCTCCTCGGCCTCGGCACGGCGCTCCTGATGAACCGTAAGTTCAAGGGCCGCGGCCTCGCGCGATCACTGCTGATCATCCCTTGGGCGGCGCCGGCCGTCGCCGTCGCGCTCGTCATGGCGTGGATCTTCAACCCCCAGTACGGTGTGGCGAACGACGCCCTCGGCGGCGTCGGCCTCGCGCCCAGCGACGGGCAGTGGCTCGACAGCACGTCCCGAGCCCTGGGCACGATCCTCTTCATCACGATCTGGCAGCTGTTCCCCTTCACCGCCGTGATCATCCTCGCCGCGCTTCAGGCCGTTCCCGAGGAACTCCACGAGGCGGCGCTGCTCGACGGCGCCACCTGGACACAACGCTTCCGGGCCGTCACCTGGCCGGTCATCCAGCCCACGATCTCGATCCTGGCCCTGCTCATGACCATCTGGTCGATCCGCCGCTTCGAGCTGATCTGGCTGATGACCCAGGGCGGACCGGCGGGGAGCACCAACACCCTGGTCATCGACCTCTATCGACGGGGCTTCGTCGAGCGTGAGCTCGGGCATGCGGCCGCCGTCGGGTTCGTCGGCGTCGTCATCTCGTTGGCGATCACCGTCATCTTCTTCGTTGTCAGCAACCGAGCAGAGAAGTCGGCCTAGCCATGCGTCATGGAATCAAGCACCGGATGGGGCTGACCGGAGCCGTCACGATCGTGCTCGCCCTCGTCGGTCTCGCCGTGTTCCCGTTCTACTGGATGCTCGTCACCGCCACCCGTACCGACGACGAGCTGTTCGGCGACCGACCGCCCCTGTTGCCAGACCTGTCGGGGTTGAGCACGTTCGCCGACGTGTTCAGCGACACGACCATCGTCGGCTGGCTCACCAACAGCGCCATGATCGCCGCTGGGACGACGCTCCTGACGATGATCCTGGCCGTGCCGATCGCCTACGCGATGTCCCGGTTCAGCTTCCGCGGCAAGGTGCTCGTCGGCATCGGACTCCTGGTGACCCAGATGCTCCCCGAGGCGGTGCTCGTCGTGCCGCTGTTGTCCGTGTTCAAGACGCTCGATCTGCTGGACAGCCGCAGCGGGCTCGTACTCGGCAACACCGCCTTCGTGCTGCCGGTCGTGACCTGGATCCTCAAGAACGCCATCGACACCGTGCCACGCGACCTCGACAACGCGGCCAAAATCGACGGCTGCTCACCGGTCAGCACCCTGTGGCGGGTGATCGTTCCCATCGTGGCGCCCACCATGGCAGCCGGAGCTGTCATCGCGTTCTTCCACGGCTGGAACGAGTACATCTTCGCGGTGAGCTTCCTCACCGACCCCGGACTCCAGCCGATGTCCGTGGGACTCGCCGGATTCATCGGGGAGATCAGCACACCGGTCCAGACCGTCATGTCCGTCGGAATGATCTACACGCTGCCCGCCGTGGCTCTCTACCTGCTCCTGCAGCGTTACATCGTGTCGGGCATGGCCGCTGGAAGCGTCAAGGGCTGATGGCGCGCCGGCCCGCACCGCCGCTGACGGGCGAGCCAACCCCAGCCCGCGGTGGCAGGGGGCACCGCGACGCCGTCGACGAGGGAACGCGGACATGGCTCGTCGACGGCTCACGGCTGCCGCGATGCGGGACGGGTCGCCGGGGTTCGGGTCCCGGACGAGGGCGGTGGCGGTGCCGAGGTTCGCGCCGGGCCGTACGAACCGGGGAAGATCGGCACCGCCCTGACCACCCGCGACACACCTGTCGCGCAGGGGGTTGTCAGACCGCGCGGGCCACGCAGATCCTGGCGTCGAGGCGGTGCCCGGCCTCGTAGAGCATGTAGGAGACGCCGCCGTCGGTGCCGAACGTCGGCGCCGCCACCCGACCGTTGTCGGACGCGATCGGCCGGTGGAACACTCCGAGGTGGACCTCACGGTCGAAGTTGTTGCCGACCTCGGTCAGGTACATGTTGCCGCTGTTGCCGTGGTACGCGACGTACGTGGTGCCGTTGCGCTTGAGCAGGTGCGGCGCGGAGATGTCGGTGAGCCCGTCGCCCGACGGTGACACCAGCGGGTTCGGGTCGAACTGCCAGCCGCTCCACCCGTTCGGCGACCAGCCCCAGAAGATCTTCCGGCTGCCCCAGCTGCTGCTCCCCGCGGTGTTGCCCATGAACACCATCACGTAGCGGTTGCCCTTGCCCGCCACCGAGTGCTCGAAGACCCGCGCGTACGAGGTCTCGCTGGTGCCGGGCACCAGTCTGGTCGACAGGATCGGCGTCTCGTCGGTGAAGTGGATGCCGTCGGTCGACCGGGCGACCCGGGTCGTGTAGTTCTCGCCGTGGAAGTACAGGTAGAACTGCCGGGTCGGCGCGTCCCAGATGACGTGCGGCGACGACACGTGGCTCACCGTCGTGGTCGGCAGCTGCCGGTCGACGATGGGGTTGTTGGGGTACTCGGTGTAGGGGCCTTCGAGCCGGTCGGCGTAGGCGAGGCAGATCCCGCCGGGCGCGTCGTGCGGGGCGTAGTAGAGGTAGTAGCGGCCGCGATAGTTACTGATCTTGTCGTAGACGCCGCGCACGCACGGGAAGATGAACTCACCGGTCGGGTTGTAGCGCAGCGGTGTGGCGAACGCGTCGCGCACGTACCGGTAGTTGGGGAATCCGGCTGGTCCGGCGAGCGCTGGCGTGGCCGTCGCGGCGAGGCCGGCGCCGGTGGTCGCGGTCGCGACACCGGCGGCCGCCGCGCCACGCAGCAGCGCGCGTCGGGAGAAGAAGCCTTCAGGGGTACGCGTCATCGCGATCCCTCCATTCGTGAGGCGAGCCGACGGGTGGCAGGGGAGCGGGCCGGCCGCGACGGGCGGGTGTCACTCGACCTCGCCGAGTGACCGGACGGGACGGTGCTCGTCGCGGACGGTTCGTTGGTCGATGAGTCTGGTCGCGTCGCCTCCGCGGCGTCAAGATGCTAATACGAATTACCAATGGGCCTCGATGGATCGGCGACCCGGGCGCGGTGGATCGGCGGTCACCCCTTCGGCGGCGGCGACGAGTCCGTGGCCGTCGAGGAGTCGGCAGGACCCGGCGGGCGGCCGGTGCGGTACGCGCCGTCGCCCTTGCCACCGCATCTACCTCGATATATATTCGTTAACCTAACTGTTAAGTTTCCTTACTGAAGCTGGGAGGCATCTCATGCGTCGGAGGCGACTACCGCATCTCATCGCCACGAGCGTCGCCGGCCTGCTGATCGTGCCGGCGGTCGTGGCGGTGGCGGGTCAGGCGAGTTCCGCCGAGGTGGACCACGCGCAGTGCCGACCGGACGGGCTCTACCGCACGCCCGGCGTCACCGTGCCCTACTGCGACGTCTACGACACCGAGGGCCGCGAGGTCATGGGTGCCGACCACAAGCGACGGATCATCGGATACTTCACCAGCTGGCGCACCGGCAAGAACGGCGCCCCGGCGTACCTGGCGAACCAGATCCCCTGGAACAAGATCACACACATCAACTACGCCTTCGCGCACGTGGACGCGGCGAACAAGATCTCCGTCGGCGCGCCCACCGCGCCCGACAACCCCGCCACCAACATGACCTGGCCGGGTGTGGCGGGCGCGGAGATGGACCCGCAGTACTCGTACACCGGCCACTTCAACCTGCTCAACAAGTTCAAGAAGCAGCACCCGGACGTGAAGACGCTGGTCAGCGTGGGCGGCTGGGCCGAGACCGGCGGCTATATCGACGCCGGTGGCACCCGGGTCGACGCCGGCGGCTTCTACCGGATGACCACGACCGGCAGCAACACCGTCAACACCGCCGGCATCAACACCTTCGCCGACTCGGTGGTCAGCTTCCTGCGCACGTACGGCTTCGACGGGGTGGACATCGACTACGAGTACCCGACGTCGAACAACAAGGCCGGCCACCCGCAGGACTTCGCCCAGGCCGACGCCAAGCGGGCCGGCCTGAACGCCTCCTACCAGGTGCTCATGCGGACCCTGCGGGAGAAGCTGGACGCCGCCGCGGCCGCCGACGGCAGGTACTACATGCTCACCATCGCCGCGCCCGCCTCCGGCTGGCTGCTGCGCGGCATGGAGTCGTACCAGACACTGCAGTACCTGGACTACGCCAACATCATGAGCTACGACCTGCACGGGGCGTGGAACCACTTCGTCGGTCCGAACGCCGCCCTCTACGACGACGGGCAGGACGCCGAACTCGCCGCCGGTGGCGTGTACGGGGCGTACCAGAACATCGGATACCTGAACACCGACTGGGCGTACCACTACTACCGGGGCGCGATGCAGTCCGGTCGGATCAACATCGGCGTGCCGTACTACACCCGTGGGTGGCGCGGCGTGACCGGCGGCACCAACGGACTGTGGGGCCGCGCGGCGCTGCCCGACCAGACCAAGTGTCCGGCCGGAACGGGCGGGACCATCGGATCGACCGTCCCCTGCGGCAACGGCGCGATCGGCATCGACAACATCTGGCACGACCTGGAGAACGGCAACGAGGTGTCGGCCGGCGCCAACCCGATGTGGCACGCGAAGAACCTCCAGGACGGGCGGAGCGGGAGCTACCTGGAGGCGTACGGGCTGACCCCGGGGACCGACCCGACCGACCAGCTCACCGGCACCTACACCCGCCACTACTCGCCCAGCCTGGTCGCCCCCTGGCTGTGGAACAGCCAGAAGCAGGTGTACCTGTCCACCGAGGACGAGCAGTCCATCGCCGCGAAGGCGGACTACGTCGTGGCCAAGGGCATCGGCGGCATCATGATCTGGGAGCTGGCCGGGGACTACGCGTGGAACCCGCAGCGCGGCGAGTACTTCATGGGCAACACGATGACCAACCTGATCTACGACAGGTTCCGCGCCGCCAGCCCCTACGGACAGCGGAAAGCGGGCATCACCATGCCGACGCAGACGCTGAACGTCGGGGTGACGATGGGCGGCTTCGCGCTCGGCGACAACAACTACCCGATCAACCCCGAACTGCGCCTGACCAACAACTCGGGTACCACGATCCCGGCCGGGGCCCAGCTCGAGTTCGACTACCCCACCTCGGCTCCGGGCACGCTCGGGCAGCAGTCCGGGTGGGCGCTCTCGGTGGTGTCCACCGGGCACACCGGCAGCAACGTCGGCGGGTTGAAGGGAGACTTCCACCGGGTGCGGCTCACCGTGCCGACGGCCATCGCGCCGGGCTCGTTCGCCGAGGTCACCCTCAACTACAGTCTGCCGATCGCCGGCCCCTCGAACTTCACGCTGAGTTTCGGTGGCCAGAGCTACGCACTGGCCGCCGACCACGCCCGGGGCGCGGTCGGACCGTCGCCCACACCGACCGCGACGGTGTCGCCCTCGGTCACGCCGACCGGCGGTGACAACTGCGGCGGCCTCGCCACTTGGAACGCGACCACGAGCTACTCGGGTGGCAGCATCGTCGCGCACGAGGGCCGCCGCTACCGGGCCAAGTGGTGGACGCAGGGCGAGAACCCGGCCAACAGCGGGCAGTGGGGTCCCTGGGAGTTCCAGGGCGCCTGCTGACCCACGGGCGCCCGATCCTTCGGGTGGGCGCTGGCACGACAAGGTGGGTGTGCCCGGTTCCGGCCGGGCGCACCCACCTTCCGCTACCGGCTCCCGGACGGCCAGCGCCCGGGCTGCCTGGCGTCAGAAGCTACTGACCAGCTTGACGAACGCATCGTCGATCTTCGCCGGGTCGCGGGCGTCGAACGCCTTGCCGGCGGACGCCTTGGCGATCTGGTCCAGCGTGTCGAAGTCGGACTTCTCGTCGAAGGCGATGCAGAAGATCTTGATCGGTCGGTCCGGGTCCAACGCGACATCGCGGAGCAGCCGGGCGAGATCGTTGTCCTTGTTGTACTCGTTCTGGCCGTCCGTCAGGACGACCACCGCGTTGATCCGGGACTGGTCGTAGCGGTCGAGCATGTGCCGGTGCGCCGCCCGTACGGTGGCGTACAGCGCGGTGCCACCCTCGACGTGGAGGCTGTCGATCTCCTTGGTGAGCGCCTTCTGGTCGAACGCCGACAGCCGGACCTCCTCGCTGTACGGTGACCTCGGCCGCTGTCTCGTCTCCGACGAGAACGACCAGAGGGCGACCTGGTCCTCGGAGTTCAGGAGGCCGAAGCCCTTGGCGGCGGCCCCGGTCGCCACCTGGAACCTGGTCCGGTCACCGATCTTCGCGTTCATCGAACCGGACGTGTCGACGGCCAGCAGGATGTTCGCCTTCTTGCGCAGCGTGCCCCAGCCGGCGAGGATCGCCTTGACCACGGTGGGCTCCGGCGGTTCGAAGTAGGTGAGTTCCTGGGCCCCGCGCCCGCCGACGGAGGCGGTCAGCGGCCCGGACGCCTTCCGCTCGTGGTCGCGGAACCCGTGCTGGCTGAAGCTCTGCTGCTGCGGCGGCTCCCGGAGGAACGTCAGGAAGTCGGCAGCGGCGTCACGCTGCTCCGGGCTGGCCGAGGGAAGCACCACGTACGGGTGGTCGAGGTTGAACGTGCCCTCCTTCGGATAGACCGCGACCAGCGGAACCTTCGGCTTCTTGCCCCGGGTCGGGCTCAGCTCCCCTTCGTTGTACTGGTAGACCAACTCCTCCTGCGTCACCACCGCGCTCATGTCCGTCGGGGCCGCCGTGCCGGACAGGTCCGCCTCGGCGCGGTCCCTCAGCAGATCCACGATGTCGTCGCTGTAGTGGGACACATTGGCCTCGATGCGGCGGACGAACTGGGCTACCGCCGGATTCGCGAGGTCATGTTCGGTGAGATCGCTGGCCCGGTTGATGGCCGCGTAGTACGACGCGATCGTGGCCGCCAGGCCGGAGGTGGACTGGTGCGGGTTGACCTTGCCGAAGGTGAACCGCCCCCACTCGGGGCGACCGAAGGCGGCCCAGCCCGTGCGCCCCGACGAGCCCAGGATCTCGCCCCAGCCGAGGGGACCCTGCTGTTGGATCAGCTCACCCTTCGGCTGCGGCATGGCGATGACCAGCGGGCTGTTCGCGATCGACGGGTACTGGCCGGGGGTCTGCGCGGGACGTCCGGCGGCCTCGTCGAGCAACGTCAACTGCCCGGTCCACAGGCTGGACGTCGGCAACCACACCTGTGGTCGTGGCAGGCCGGGCTGCTTGACCTCCCACTCGCCGGCCAGCGCGTCCGTCGCCGCACCGGAGGCGAGCCCGTGCACCGTCACGACGACGCACCCGCCGCCGACCCGGCGATCGCTCTTGTTGTAGCGTTCCGCCAGCTCGCCGAGGAGCACGTCCTTCTCGATCGACGAGCTGACCTCCAACGGCGTGCACTCGACGTCCGCCGCCGGCCGGGCGATCACGTAGGCCGCCGTGATGACCGCGAACCCGGCCACGATGGCCGCGGTGTACGGCAACCACGGCCGGGCAGTCGATCGACCTGAAACCATCTCGTTCCTCCAGGGTGTCGGCTGACGGCGTCGATACCAGCCATCAGCCATCAGCCCGGCCGCAGGTGCGGATCGACCGGATCGTATCCCGCGGATCCGGGTCCGAACCGGATCAATGGTGTCACGGCCCCGCCAGCGAGAAAGCTACTCGCCTTTCGGCGTGTCGTGGCGTCTCGCCGTCCGACGGGACGGCGGCGGCCCGGCGTCCGGGCGGCACCGCCCCGTGGGTCGGCGCCGCCCGGTCCGCGACCTACTCGGCGCGCAGCCCCTCGGCCCTGGTCAGCCGCCAGAGCAGCGGCAGAGTGGCGGCCGTGACGGCCAACACCATCACCGCGGCCGTGCCGGCGACCCCGGCGATCGCCGCCCAGTCGAACGCGATGGGTTCGTCGACCACGGCGAGCAGGATCGCGGCCAGGGCGCTACCGGTGGCGACGGCCAGGGAGAGCCCCAGCAGCACCGGGATCGCCACCTGGTAGAGCACCGATCCGGAGAGGGTCCGACGGCGGGTGCCGAACGCGGCGAGCACCGCCAGCAGCCGCCGCCGCTCCCGGAGCTGTTCCAGGACGTTGACCAGCATGCTCGCGCCGATGAGCAGCAGCAGGGCGACCGCGCCGGCCCGCAGCGCCCGTTCGACCATGGCGAACACGCTGTCGTGGTACGGGTCGTCGAAGTCCAGCAGGTGAGCGAACGGGTCGATCCGGTGCACGGTGTTGCGGAGGTGCTCGACCGCCTCCGGCTCGGCGGGATCCAGTCCCACCAGGAACGTGTACGGCTCGTGCGCGGCGTCGAAGGCTCCCGGGGTGACCAGGATGTCGGTGCCGAGGAGCGGGTCGTACTGCGCGACACCGCGCATGCCGGTCGGCACGGTCCACCGGGACTCCACGCCCTCGTCCTGGAACGTCAACGTCGTTCCGGGGGCGATCGCCGGCCGATCCCGCCCGGCGGCGACGAAACTGTCGCCGTCGGCGCAGGTCGGCAGGTCGGCGTAGTGCCGCAGCGCGTCGCAGCCGGCGATCCGCACGCTGACCGGGTCCGGCGCGTCCGGGTCGGTGCGCAGGTGCGAGACGGCGTCGACGGCGTCGACCCCGGGGGTGTCGGCGAGGGCCGAGGCGGCGCGTCCCGCCGGCCACCCCGCCGGCTGACCGTAGAAGGCGACGGAGGCCTGGAACCGGTCGGTGTCACCGTGCCTGCCGGCGAAGGCCGTCTGCGTCGAGCCGAGCAGGCCCTGGACGGCGACGATGCCGGCCACGGAGACCGCGATGCCGGCGACCGCCCGTACCGCGGTGTCGCTGTCGAGTTGCAGCCGGCGCACCGCGAGTTCCCACGCGACGCCGCCGCCACCGAGCCGACGGACGACCACCTGGACCAGCCAGGGCAGCAGCAGCACGACGCCGACCAGCAGGAGGGTCACCCCGGCGGTGATCCGTGCCTCGACCAGGGCGTCGCCGTTCTCCGGCAGCCCGTCGAGCAGCGGGACGAGCAGGAGCAGGCCGGCCGCCGGGGGGAGGAGCCGCCACCAGAGCCGGCGGCGTCGCTCACCGCCGCGCCGGACCACACCGAGCGGCTCGATCATCACCCGCCTGAGCGCGGAGAGGGTGACCAGGACGGCGGCGGTGGGCACGGCCAGCGCGACCAGCGCGACCAGGGCGGGCACCGGACGCAGGTCGGCGGGGAAGAAGTCGTACCCGGCCGGGAGGAGGTCGCCGACCAGGTGGCGGGACGCGAGGAAGAGGAGCGCGCCGACGACCATCCCCAGCACGGTGCCGGCCAGGGTCTCCCCGGCGGCGATCCGGCGGGTCGTGGCGCCGTCCGCGCCGACCAGGCGGATCGCGGCCAGTTGGCGGTCCCGGCTCTCGCTGCCGAACCGTACCGCGGTCGTCACGAAGATCATGACCGGCAGCAGCAGGACCACCAGCCCGAGGATGGCCAGCACCAGCAGCGCCGGGGGCAGGCCCCCGGGCTCCCCGAAGTCCTGCCCGCCGAACCTGTCGATCCGGGCCACCCCGTAGGAGTCGGCATCGAGGTGGTCGGCACCCTGGTAGAAGAGGTGGTCACTCGGGCCGGCGAGTCCCTCCGGCGCGATGGTGCCGACCACCCGGGCGTCCCACCGCTCGCGCAGCAGGCCGGCGTCCGGGGAGTCCAGCAGCGCGGCGAGGGCCGGCGAGACCACCATCTCCCCGGGGGCGGGGTGCCGCTCCAGGCCGGGTGGCACCGGCGCCCGGTCCCCCTCCGGCTGGAGGAGGCGACCGTCGATGCGGATCGCCCCCCACTGGGAGGGGACCTCGCCGTGGAGCAGGGTGTCCGGGCCGGGCGCCGTCACCCGGGGGCCCGGCTCCCGCGCGGCGCTCCGGTCGGAGCGGGCGGCGCCGGCGGTGGGCATGGCGGTGGCGGCCAGCAGCATCGCCACCCCCAACCCCACCCCGGCGGCGATCATGGCGAGCCGGGCCCAGCCGGACCGGCCGCCGGCCACGCTCAGCCGCACCCCGAGCGCCAGGTCGTCGATCCACGCCGTCGGGCCGCGACGCCCGGGCGTGCCGGCGGCGCTCACCGCGCGTACTCCGGGTCGCGGACCCGGCCGTCGCGGACCACGGCCTCCCGATCGGAGTACGCCGCCACCCGCGCCTCGTGGGTGACCAGCACGACCGCCGTGCCGGTCTCACGGGCGGCCGTGACGAGGAGCTGCATCACCCGCTCACCGTTGAGCGAGTCGAGGGCGCCGGTCGGCTCGTCGGCGAAGACCACCTTGGGGTCGGTGACCAGCGCACGGGCCACCGCGACCCGCTGGCCCTGCCCGCCGGAGGCCTGGCCGGGCCGCTTGCGCGCCACGTCGGCTACCTCGAGGCGGGTGAGCAGGTCGGTCGCCCGTCGGTGCGCCTCCCGCCGACCGACGCCGGTCAGGCGCAGCGGCAGCGCCACGTTCTCCAGGCAGGTCAGTTCGGGCACGAGCTGCCCGAACTGGAAGACGAACCCGAACTCGGTACGGCGCAGCGCGCTGCGCCGTACGTCCGACATCGCGGAGACGTCCTGGCCGGCGTAGGTCACCCGACCGGAGTCCGGGGCGACGATCCCGGCCAGGCAGTGCAGCAGGGTCGACTTGCCGGAACCGGAGGGGCCCATCAGGGCCAGCACCTCCCCGGCGTGCACCTGGATCGAGGCGTTGTCCAGGGCCGTGGTGACGCCGAAGGTCTTGGTCAGGTCGTCGGCCACCAGCAGCGGCGAGCCGGTGCGCGGGGTGGTCAACGGTTCTCCTTCCGCACCTGGGCGCGGAGCTGGTCCAGCCGGGCGGCGGTCAGCTCCAGCCAACGCAGGTCGGCCTCCAGGTGGAACAGGGCGTGGTCACAGACGAGCTGGTCGGCGAAGTCGCCGGAGAGCTTGCGGTTGGTCAGTTCCCGCATGTGCTTGAGGTGCGTGGCCCGCTGGACGTCGAGCAGGTCGGCCGCGTCCCGGCCGGTGAGCAGCGCCAGGACGACCTTGGTGTAGAGCCTGCTCTGCAGGTAGACCTCGGGCTGCTCCGGTTGCGCGAGCCAGCGCTCCACGTCGGTGACGCCGGCTGCGGTGATCGCGTACCGCTTTCGGTCCGGGCCGTCGCCGGGCTCCGACTCGACCTCGACGAGGCCGTTCTTGAGCAGCCGGGCCAGCGTCGAGTAGACCTGGCCGTAGTGCAGCGACCGACCGTGGCCGAACTGGTCGTCGTACGAGCGCTTCAGGTCGTAACCGTGTCGAGGGCCGCGCTCCAACAGGCCCAGCAAGGCAAAGCCAACAGACATGGGAGCGACTATACACTCAGGTTATACACCCAGTGTCTACGCAGGTCCGGGCCTTCTGGCTCGGTGTGCGCCCGTCGGTGGCCGAGCGGTGTCGGGAGCGCGGCCGGGGCCGGCGCGCGGGACGGCGGAATCGCCGCGGTTCAGCGGCTCCTCCGCGTCGAGCGCTTGCGTGGCGGGGTCAGGAGTTCCGCGACCGTCGCGATCGCGCTGGGCACCAGCCGGTAGTACGCCCAGACACCGCGCTTCTCCCGCTCCAGCAGGCCGGCCTCGGTGAGGATGCGCAGGTGGTGACTGACCGTGGGCTGCGAGAGCCCGAGCGGCGCGGTCAGGTCGGTCACGGACGCCTCGCCCTCGGGGGTCGACTGGATCAGGCTGAGCAGCCGCAGTCGGGCGGGGTCCGCGAAGGCCTTCAGGACCCCCGCGAGCCGCTCGGCGTCAGCGCGTTTGATCGGCTCGCCCGCGAGCGGCGAGATTTGCGGCAAATTAGCTCTAGTCGACACATCTCCCACATATGCCATCCTGCCAGGCCGCACCATCCACCCATGCGCATATCGGCGACGCGCGATGTCCGGGGTCGGGGAGATGCTGCTCGGTGGCTGCCCGGACGTCGGGGGACTGGCGCGGATGTGCCGGGGCGCAGCCGGACCCCACGGGCGTCGGGAGACCTGCCCGCTGGGCGACGACCGCGGTTCCGTCGCCAGCCGTCCGCCGGGTCGGTGGCCCGTCGGGCTGTCGTCGGCGCCGGGCACGGTCACGCCGTCGACGGATGTGCTCGGTCGGGCCGGTCTACGCGTCGTCGGGGCCCTCGATCCGGATACCCAACGCCCTGGCCAGGGTGTACGACAGGGCGGCCAGGTCCTGCTGGGCGAGGACCGCCCCGCTCATGCTGGTCACCCCGCCGATCCCGGCCAGCACACAGTCGGCGAAGCGGGTACCCGCCATCGTCGACTGGGAGAACTGCGCGCCGGTCAGGTCGCAGCGGGTGAACCGGGCGCCGCGGAGGTCCGCGTTCTGGAAGTCCGCCCGGGTCAGGTTGCACCCCTCGAACGTCACCCGGGAGAAGGTCGTGAACCGCCACGACGACAGGTCCAGCCGGCAATCCGAGACCGTAACGTCCCGGACCGCGCCGTTGATCCACTGCACCCCGGTCATGCGCACCGTCGACAGCCGGACCCGCTGCATCGACGACTTCTCCGCCCGCAGGTTCGCCAGGTTCGTGCTCTCGAACAGGCAGTCGGTGAACCGCGCGCCGGCCAGCCGGACACCGCTGAGATCCGTACGCCGGAACCGGCACTGGACGAACTCGACCTCGTCCGCCGACTGCCCGGACAGGTCGAGGTCGACCAGGCCCAGCCGCCGCGACGTGGCGTCGTCGGCGAGGACGGCGTGCTCGGCGGTGGCCAGGTCCAGCGTCGACGGCGGCTTCGGCTGGGCCGGCGGTCGCCAACCGTCCGGACCACGACGCGTCGACAGTCCCACCATCCCCGCACCGTATCCGACGGGTTTGGGCAGGTTACCGGCAGGACAGGGCCGGTACGACGGGTGACCGGTACGGCCATCGGAGCCGCGGGTGTCGCGGCCGGTGACCGCGTCGACCACCCGGAGACGGTCAGAAGGGCACACCACACGGGCAGCCCGGGCGGTAGAACAGGCAGCCCTTCGGTTCTCCGTCACCGGGCGGCGGGTCGTCGGTCGGTGTGCCGGCCCGGGCCACCGGGTAGGTGCCGTTCGGGGTGTCGACGGTGCGGGCCGGTCGGCTCCCGCTGCCGAAGAAGGAGAGCTTCCGGATCACTGGCCCCGAGTCGGTCCCGGCATCGGTCACGTCGGCTTCACCTCACTACGGTCGGTCCGGTTCGGGTAGGCACCGTCCCATCAGGCGACCGGCTGGTCCGGGCCATGGCCGGTCAGTCCCAGGTGACGGGCAGCGTCCGCACGACGCCACCGTCCCGGCGGATCTGGCTGAGCAGTTCGTCGGTCGGCACGGCGAGCCTGATCGTCGGCAGCCTGCGGAAGACGGCCCGGTAGAGCAGTTCGAGTTCGAGCCGGGCCAGGTTGGCCCCGGGGCAGCGGTGCCGTCCGTAGCCGAACCCCAGGTGCGGGTTGGTCGGCCGGCGCCCGTCGAAGTCGTACGGATCGCCGAACTGGGTCTCGTCGAAGTTCGCCCGGTGCGTGTCGAGGATCATCAGGTCCCCGACGTTGATCTGCGCGTCGGCGAGTTGGAAGCTGGTGTTCGCGTAGCGGGACAGGCCGTTCGGTGGATCCGCCCCCGGTCGGGGCGGCACGAAGGAGCGGACCCGGACGATCTCGTCGATCAGCCCCGGGGCGAGGTCCTCGTCGTCGAGCAGCGGCCGTTGCTCGGGGTGGGAGAGCAACAGCACCAGTCCGTGATCGATGACCGAGGTGGGGGTGACGCTGCCGGCGATCAGGATGAGGGCGGCGAGGTTCTGCATCGGCGGGGCGGGGTTGCCGTCACCGGACCGGTCCGCCCGGGACAGGACCGTCAGCAGGTCGTCCCGGGGGGCGCGGACCCGCCCCCGGAGCTGCCGCAGCATGTAGCCCTGCAACTCCGACACGGCCGCGCTCGCGCCCCGCCGGTCGTGGTCGTCGTGGGTACGTTCGACGAGGACGCCGAGGTGCTCCTGGTCCTCGTCGGGTACGCCGAGGATCGCGCCGGCGATGGCCCGGGGGACCGGGACGGCGACGAGTTCGTGGAAGTTCGCCGGCCGTGGGGCCTCGACGAGACGTCGCACGTGGGTGTCGACCACCGCCTCGACGATGTGCCTGAGCCGCTGGGAGGCGCGCCAGCTCGCGATGGTCTGCATGACCTGCCGCATCAGGTCGTGCTGGGCGCGCTCCTGTTCCGGTGTGACGTCGAGGGGCCCGACCATCGGCGAGTCCAGCAGGCGGGAGGCGAGCCGGGGTACCGGGTGCGCCAGGCCGAGCCGCTCGTCCCCGAGCAGTGACCGGACCAGTTCGTAGCAACTGACGTGCCAGGCGAGCGTCCCGCCGGAGGCCCGGACGATCCGTAGGCACTCGTCGTGCGCCGCGTCCCGGACCTCGGTCATGCCAGGGTCACCTTCGGCGCCACCAGGTCGATGTGCGCGCCGGTCACCCCGTTGCCGAGGCCGATGTGCAGTCCACCGATGGCCTCGTTGAACTGGGAGTTGATCGTCCAGTCGACGTCGTCGGTCGGCCAGGTGGTGGCGGCGAACCCGAACTCGCTGACGTACTCCTTCTTGTTCGGGTCGACGAAGGTCAGCACCTCGGCGAGGACGGACTCGGTGCCGCAGGTCAGGGAGACCGGTCGGGAGTCCCTGATCTCCACGACGATCGGGGCGTGGTGGTTGCGCGCACGCAGGTCGGTCAGGTAGTCCCAGGTGCGTTCCGCGGTGTGTCTGACCCGGTCGGCGTAGAGCCGGTGGTGCGCGACGACGAAGCCCTCGGCCACGAAGGTGCCGTTCATGTCGTGGTGCGGTCGTTGGGTCTCCGGCGAGGACACCAGGCCCACCTCGAGGTACTGGGCCACGCTGACCCACTCGCCGCGCTGGATCACCACGTTCCCCTTGGGGCTCATCAGGTTGACCTCGTCACCGAGGACCACCTCGACGTCCGTGCCGCCACCGGCGAGTCGCAGCCGGGGGGCGGTCTCCAACTGGCCGAGCCAGAACTGGACCCCGTCGACGCACCGCCGCAGGTCGATGTCGGCCAGGTAGCCGAGCATGTACAGCGCGCCGCGCTCGGTGCCGCAGAACGAGGCCACCGGGAGCACCAGCATGGCGGAGTTCGCGAAGTACCGCTCGATGACCGGTCCCGTCGGTGTGGTGGCGAAGTCGATCGGGATCGCGACCACGTCCAGCAGCAGGTCGGGGTCGGTCGTGGGGAGTTCGCCGTAGTGGCGGGCGGTGAGGCCGTGCTGCCGCAGAACGTCAACGACGGCGGCCGAGTCGCTGACGAAGGTGGGCTCGCGGCCGGAGAAGGCCGGTCGCAGACTGGACCCGAGGGAATCGAGGCGGGACACGTGCTCCTCACAGAGGGGTGTCGTCGGGAGTGCGTGCGCGACTCGGGTGGGCGCCCCGGGTGAGTGGGACGGGATCGCCGGGACCGGGCCACGAACCGCGGGGACGCGGCGCTGCCGGCCCGTAGGTGTGCGTACCGGGCCGGCAACGTCTTCGGAGGGGCTAGCGGATCCTCGTCAGAAGGTGGCGCTGCACGGGCAGAGCTGGGGCTCGGCCGGTGCGGCGAACTCCACGTCGTCGGAGGCGGAGATCTCGTCGTAGACGCCCTGGACGTAGGACTGGGTGTACGTCTCGCGGAGAACGAGTGGTGCGTTGTCCACGTCCCAGGTGCTGGTCGACGTGGTGACCGTGTTGTCGCCGTGCATGCCGTCACCGAGCATGCGCAGCTTTCGGCTTTCGACTGCCATTGTTGCACCTCCCGTGCCCGCAGGCAACGCTGGTCAATATGCAGAACGTAGTCGACAAATTCTCCGGATTCAACCTTTCGCAAATGATCCTATTCTGCATTCATCGAAAATCGACAATATTATTTTTCGTGGTTCCGGGGGGCGTGGCCGGCAGCCGGCAGCCCTGACCGCGCCGGACGTCCGTCCCGCCGGTGGCGGTATCTCCACCTCCCGGAGGCCACCCGCGAGCGGCATCCAGTTTTCCTACACGTAGGCGGAAGCCTGCTGTGAATACATCCGCGCGTACGTCCCGCGCGCCGCCATCAGCTCTTCGTGTGTGCCCTGTTCGGTGAGTTGGCCGTGTTCGAGGACAAGTATCCGGTCGGCTGCCCGTACCGTGGAGAATCGGTGGCTGATGACGACGACGGCCCGCCGGCCACGCATCCGGGAAAGCGTCGCGAACATCTTCGCCTCCGCCTCGGCGTCGAGCGAGGCGGTCGGCTCGTCGAGGACGACCAGGGACGGGTCCCGATACAGCACCCGGGCGATGGCCAGGCGCTGCCACTGCCCGACGGACAGGTCGACCCCACCAGCCAGTTCGGCGGCGAGGAGCGTGTCGTACCCCCGGGGAAGCTGTTCGATGAACGCGTCGGCCTCGGCCTCCCGGGCTGCCGCGCGGACCCTCGCCAGGTCGGTGCCGTCGGTGTCCGGGGCCGCGCCGACCCGGATGTTGTCCGCCGCCGAGAACCAGTAGCGGGCGAAGCTCTGGAACACCGCGCCGATCTCGTTCCCCAGGTGCTGCCCCTGGACCGGCCGGCCGTTCCACCGGACCTCCCCGGACTGTGCCGCGTACAGTCCGCACAGCAGCTTGGCGAGCGTCGTCTTGCCGGAGCCGTTGTGCCCCACGATCGCCACCATCTCGTCGCCGTCCAGGGCGAAGGTGACGTCCCGGAGCGCGGGCCGGTCGGCGGCCGGATAGCGGAACGTGAGATGGTCCGCCTCCAGGCGGTGCAACGGGCCGGCCGCCGGGGCGTCCCGGCCACCACCCGGCAGTGTCTCCAGGAGCCGCATGGTCTCCAGGAAGTCGGCCATCTGCCCGGAGTGTTCGCGCAGCGCCCCCGCGTTGGCCGCGATGGTCTGCGACTGGTTGGACAGGACCAGCACGGAGATCCCGACGGTGGCCGCCGCCAGGAGGTCGACGTGGCCGCGAGCCAACAGCCAGGCCAGCGAGACCAGCAGGACGGTCAGGCTGACCGCGACCCCGAGCGCGGCGACCACGGCCCGGCGCAGGAATCCCCGGACGAGCGCGGCGATCTCCGCGATCCGCTCGTCGTACAGGTATCGCCACCGGTCGGCGAGGAACTCCTGGACACCGAAGACCCGGATCTCCGCGGCCTGGTCACGTGCTTCGAGGATGTTCTCGATGTACTGGCGTTCCCGGTCGCTGGGGGTGTGCCCCCAGGTGAAGGTCAGTAGTCGCTCGCCGAGGGCCCGGCCGGTGAGCAGGACCGGCAGCCCGGACAACAGCGCCACCGGCAGCAGGACCGGCGCGGTGAGCGCCACGGCGACCACGAGACCGGCCACGGTCAGGGCCGAGGCGATCACCCGTGGCACCGCCAGGGTGATCTGGAGGGCCGACGTCGAGGCCCGCCGGGCCCGGACGAGACGGTCGTGGAACGCCGGAGAGTCGAACTCGATGAGATCACTGCGGGCCGACAGCAGCGTGATCTGTTCCTCGCACCACCGGATGACCCGCTCGGTGAGCAAGCGGTGGAGCCCGCCGCCGACCATCCGGCCGAACGCGATGACCGAGACCAGCAGGATCACGCCGGCGAGCAGGACCCATACCGACAGGCTCGCCGGCCGACCCTGGTGCCGGGCCAGTTCGGCGGCGAGGCCACGGCCGAGGACCAGCACCGCGGCGAGACCGAGCCCGGTCGCGCACATCGTCGCCAGCACGCCGTAGAAGGACGGACCACCGGCCCGTGCGACCAGTCCGACGACCTGCCAGAGCGAGGCCCGGGGTGGCGCTTCGGCCGGGCCGTCGTCCGGGCCCGGCGCGGTCACCGACCGGCCCTGGTGGTCAGGGGTCGCACGTTCGCGTCTCGGACCACGTTCCGATGAGGGGTCAGTCGAGACACGGATCGAAAGTACTCCATATATATGCGCAGGGCAACCACGGGGACACCCTGCGCGACGCTCCCGCCCCGGGCGCTGAACCCGCTCGCCCGGCACGGTGCGATCCCGCTCCGGGCGGGGGCCTCGACCCGGCGGCGCTGACCGGGGCCACGCCGGACGGTGACCGCTGACGTCAGCCGAAGGGGTCGTGCCGGGGGAGCGCCGAGCCGGGCAGCTTCCCCTGCGGGTTGTAGACGGCACACATGACGTCGCGGTCGCCGTCCGCCCAGGTCTCCGCCGTCGGGACGATCGGGTAGTAGTCCAGCCCCGACTCCTCCCTGCTGCCCCAGTAGTGGGCGAAGCCCCGCTCGCAACTGTCCCAGGCGAAGGTGGCGAGCGCGTCGGGGTCGAAGGGGCCGTCGGGGACGTGGACGATGCCGTACGCCTGGTTGTCAGCCCGTTCGCCGCACGGTCGGTAGCGTACGACCTCCTCGTTCGCCGAACGCGAGTAGGCGGGGTCGTCGAAACACTCGGTGACCTCGATGTCGAGGATGCCGGTCGTCGCCGCGGTGATGAACCTGTCGTCCTTCACCAGCACGGGCGGCGTCGGGCTCACGAACAGCGTGCCGAGCGCGGCGACGCTGACGGCTGCCGCCGCCGGCCGACGGTATGACCACCACCTGTGACCCTGCCGGGCGACGTTCATCGGGCACCTGACTCTTCCGACCAGTGGGACGGGCCGATGGTAGGCGCGGCGGGCTGGCGCCGAGGCCAACTCCAGGTGTCCACCGGATGGAGCCGTGGTGATGCCTGACCAGTCCGTGTTTTCCCTGCTCAGCATCCAGATGATCTGACTCACAGCTCGCATGGCTTCGTCCCGGGTTCACCCGCCGGCAAGGCCGACGACCATCGTTCGTTGATCAACAAGGCGTGGATAACGGGGCTCACCTCCCCACGACGATTCTGGAGGGACCCAACCGTGAGTGAGGTCAAGAGGCCTTGGTTCAGCGGGACCCGACGCGTGACCCTGGCGGCGATCGGCGCGACCGCGCTGCTCGTCGGTGGCGTCGCGGTCGGCCCCGCGCTCGGTGACTCCGTTCCGACGAAGTTCCCGGCTGCGGAGATCCACAAGCCGTCCCCGATGCCCGATCGCATCATGCTCATCCCGACCACCACACCGTCGACCAGCCAGCGCGTGACCTGGCGCGCCGACGCGGAGCCCACCTGGGCCCAGGCGCAGATCCTGGAGGCGCCGCGCGCCCTGGGCGAGGTCGTGCCGGCGACCGGTGCCGTGACCACCGTCCGCGCCCTGAACACCAGCGCGGTCAACACCTCCCTGGGATACGCCTCCACGTTCCACACCGCGGAGTTCACCGGCCTCAAGCCGGACACCCGCTACACCTACCGGGTCGGCGACGGCACGAACTGGAGCGAGTGGATCGACTTCACCACCGCCGCGGGCGATCTCGAACCGTTCTCGTTCGTCTACTACGGCGACGCGCAGAACTACATCGACAGCGCGGTGCCGCGCGTGTTCCGGCAGGCCTTCGCCGACCGGCCGCAGGCCAAGATGATCGTGAACGCCGGCGACCTCATCGACTCCGCCAACAGCGAAGAGCAGTGGGGCCAGTGGCACCGCGCGGACGGTTTCATCAACGCGCAGGTCAACAACATCTCGATCCCCGGCAACCACGAGTACAGCGGTGGCCAGTTGTCCACCTTCTGGCGGCCACAGTTCGCCTACCCGGACAACGGCCCGGGCAACGCGGACCTGAAGCAGACCGCCTACTACGTCGACTACCAGGGCGTACGGTTCATCGGCCTGGACACCAACAAGCAGAGCAACGCCGAGCTCATGGCCGCGCAGACGGCGTGGCTGGAGGGGCTGCTCAAGGACAACCCCAACAAGTGGACCGTGGTGACCTTCCACCACCCGGTCTACTCGACCACCGGCACCCGCAACAACCCCAACGTCCGTGACCAGTGGGGACCGCTGTTCGAGAAGTACGGCGTGGACCTGGTCCTGCAGGGCCACGACCACTCGTACGGCCGCGGCAACAAGGTCGAGAACCGCCTCTCGGCCCAGGTCCACAAGGGCGTCGCCTACGTCGTGTCCGTCTCCGGCGGCAAGATGTACGAGCTCAACGGCGGGGTGAACTGGACCGGTAACGGCGCTGAGGTCCGCAGCTCCGCTCAGGACGTGCAGCTCTACCAGATGATCGACGTCGAGGCCAACCAGATCCGGTTCGAGGCCCGCTACGCCAACGGCCAGCACCACGACGGCTTCGTCATCCGCAAGAACGAGAACGGCGCGCGGACTGTCGTCGAGCTGAAGCCGTAGCTTCCGTCGACGCGACCACGTCATCGCGAACCCGCCAGGTGCGGGCCGGCGGTTGCCGGCCCGCACCACCCGGCGGCGAACAGGAGAACCGTTGAGCATCCCTATCCGTACCCTCGCCGTGCCGCTCGGCGTGGCGGTGGCGACGCTGGCCGTGGCCGCCGGGCCCGCCGCCCCGACGGCCGCCCATCCCTTCGGACCCCCGTCGACGGCGCGGATCAGCGCGGACGGCTCCGAGGTCGTCATCACCTGGCAAGCAGCCGAGGACGACTGGGTGGCCCTCGGCCAGTCGCTCGGCGCCTTCGAGGACCCCGCCACCGGCACGGTGTCGACCGAGCTGACGGGGGAGCAGAAGTTGCAGCGCTCGACCGCGGTACGCGACTACCTGCTCGACCGGATCGTGGTCGCGCAGAACGGAAAGCCCTGCGCGAGCGAGGTGACGGCGCTGGAGAACCTGCTGAACCGGGGAGCCGAGGTCACCTTCGACTGCTCCGGCCCGGTCGCCGAGGTGGACGTGACTCTCGACGCGCTGACCGACCTCAACGAGGCGTACCGGACGATGCTCACCGCCGAGACGCCCGCTACCCCGGCGCGGACGCTCTTCACCGCGACCGAGCCGACGCAGCGCCTCGGTTTCTCCCCGACGGGTGGACCGGCGGCGGTGACGACGGTGGCCGTCGGCACCGGGGTTGCCGCGCTGGCCGTCGTCGGGCTGCTGACGGCGGTTCGGATCCGACGCGCGCGGAGGCGTTCGTGAACGGCCTGAACGGGTTCGACAGCAGGCTGGTCGCGCTCTTCGACAACCGCGCGGCCTTCTGGGTGGCGCTGATCGTCGCCTTCGGCGTCGGCGCGGCGCACGCGGTCGCGCCCGGACACGGCAAGAGCGTCACGGCGGCGTACCTGGTGGGCACCCGCGGCCGTTACCAGGACGCGCTCCGCCTCGGGGTCATCGTCGCGGTGATGCACACCTTCTCGGTGCTCGTGCTGGCACTGTCGTGGGTCGGCCTGAGCGGGGTGGCCAGCCTCGGCACGGAGGCGATCACCGGTTGGATGCAGGCGGCCGCCGGCCTGGTGGTGGTCGGCGTCGGCGTCAACCTGACCTACCGTCAGCTACGGCGACGGGACCACTCCCACGCGCACTCCCACTCCCACACGCACGCCCACGCGTCGGTGCACGCCCACGCCCATCCGGGCGAGCACGCCTCCGACCGTTCCCACACGCACGACGAGTCCTCTTCCCACGGACACCACCACCACGAGGAGTTGACCGATCCGTGGTCACGGCGGGGACTGCTCGCCCTCGCGCTCTCGGGTGGGCTCCTGCCGTCGCCGTCTGCCTTCATCGTGCTGGTGAGCGGGCTGCTCACCGGTCGTGCGTTCGACGCGGTCGTCCTCGTCGTCGCGTTCGGAGCCGGTATGGCGCTCACCCTGACCGGCGTCGGTGTGGTGACCATCCGCGGAGTCGCGCTGGTGGCGACCCGCTCCCGGCGGTGGCCGCTGGCCTCGACGCTCGCGGCGTGGATTCCCGCCCTCGCCGGCATCGCGGTGATGATCGGCGGTTGCCTCTACCTGCTTACCGCGCTGTCCGCCCTGAGCGCCTGACCGGGCGCTGCCGCTCACCCCGCCGGCGCTGGACCGATGCGTCGCATGGTCAGCGAGGTCGGCGGAGAGCCCGCCGCCCGGAAGCCCCGACCATCGGGTCGTAGTGGGTACCGGCCCGGTCCTGCACCGACCTGGATGGAGGTGTCAGGACCGGGGCCGGTGGTGCGACCGCCGGGTCAGCCGTTGCCTCGGTCGTGGGGAACGGTGACGGTGACGGTGCAGCCGAGCGGACGGCCGATCTCGTCGTGGCCGGCGTAGGTCAGGTGGTAGACCCGGTCGCCGCCGTTGCCGGGGCGACTTGCGCGGAGTCGCCCGCCGAAGTCCGCGGTGCCGTCGACGAACCCCTCGACGTCCTCAGCCGTACCGCCGGTGACCCCGGTCAGGGTGAGCGCGTTCGGTCCGAGCACGCCGTTGGGCAGATCCGCCGTCACGGTGACCTCGACCATGCGGTGGTTCGGGGGCCAGAGCACCGGTCGGTCCACCACGCAGTCCACCGGACGGGTGGGCGGCGGTTCGGCCAGGTTGGCCACCGCGTGGCCGATGGTCGCGGTGAGTCGCCCACCCGCCTCGTAGTACATGTGCACGGTCTGGCCGTCGAAGTAGAAGGTCGGCGCGGCCGAGCGGCCCAGGTCCGGCGCGACGGTCATCGAGTCGTGCACCATGCCGAGGTGGGTCTCCTGGTCGAAGTCGTCACCGACGTCGACGGCGTGCATGTTGCCGTCGGCCGCGTGGAAGATCACCAGGTTGCGGTTCTCCCAGCGCAGGAAGAACGGCCCCGAGGCGTTGGGGCCCTGGATGCCCCGAGGGGTCACCAGCGGCTCCGGTTGGATCGTCCAGGTCCTCGCGTCGTGGGACACCGCCCAGCGGATCCGGCGTGACACGGGTCCGGTCGGCCCCGGCAGCGCCGCCGTGGGGTTGTCCATGAACACCATCAGGTAACGCGTACCCAGCCTCGGTACCGACTGCTCGAAGACCCGGGCGTAGGAGGTCTCGCCACCGGTGGTGGCGTCCCGGCTGACGGCGGTGCCGCCGTAGCTGAAGTGGATGCCGTCGTCCGAGGTGGCGTACCGGGTGATGGAGTTCTCGCCGTGGAAGTAGAGGAAGAGCTTCCGCTCGCCCTCGACCCAGATCGCGTGCGGTGAGGAGACGTGGCTGACCGTCGAGTAGTGCGGTAGCCAGCTGTTGCTGATCAGCGGGTTGGCGGCGTACTCGGTCCAGGGGCCGTTGATCGAGTCGGCGTAGGCCAGGGCGATGCCGCCGGGGCGCTCGTGGGGGGCGTAGTACAGGTAGTAGGTGCCGAGGGGGTTCGGGAAGTAGTCGGCGGCCCGGATGATGCTCGGGAAGATGAACTCGTTGGTCGGGTTGTAGTCGAGGGTGCTCTTGTCGAAGGCGTTGCCGACGTAGCTGAACTGCGGGAAGGCGAAGTTCGAATCGGCCGCGGCGGCCGGCGGGGCGCCGGCGAGGGCGGTGACCAGCAGCCCGGCGCCGGCTGCTGCGGCGGCGGCGCGGCGGCGTGGCACGAGGGATGTTCGCGTCATGCGTCTTCCTTTCAGGGGTGGAATCGGACGCAGGGCGGTACCGGGACGGGCGGTACGGGGACGGGCGCCGATGGGGGAACGCGGACATGGTTCGGCGTCGGCCCACGTCTGCCGCGATGTTGGTGACTGGTGGAGCTCAAGGTGACACTCCGTGATGCATCGGCAGGGCGTGAGCTGACTGCGAGTGAGTCAGAACGGCTTGCTAATACGTATTACTAACTTGTTTCTCGAATCTTGCTGGGCGAGTTGGCGCCCTGTCAAGAGGTTGCGGCCGAAGCGTCTCCCATGGCGGGACTGCGGCGCGCCGCGTTGGCGGCGGCGCCTGGGGGCGGCTCGTTAATCCGCATTAGTTCAGGGAGTTCATCGGCCCGAAATCTTGCGTCACCCCTTGACGTCGACCGGGTCGGCCCGCGCGGCCCGCTTCCGGTCCCGGGTGCCGACGCGTATCGGGGGCCGCGGCGGATGCCACCGTGCCCCCCCGGCATCCCGGCGCGTCACCCAAAGTGACGGAGTGGAGTTGGCGGGCGTCAGTCGGGTAATCGTGTCGCGGGTGCTCGACAACCACGCGACGCCGACGCGTGAGTCGCCCCGGGGCCCGGAACGGAAGCTGCCGGCGGCCGCCGAGACCGGACACCCTGGCGACCCGGCACGAACAGGTCGAGAACACAGACCGGACGGGCCTGTCGGTGACAGGCCCGTCCGGGGTGTGACCTCAGGAGGTCACGTCGGCAAGGATCAGAGTCGACGCTTCTTGGCGCCGCCCCAGCAATTCCGGATCAGACGCGGGCACCGATGCGATCGGAAGCTCATCGATACGAGGCGAATGACGAGATCCGGTCGTTCCAGCCGATGTCTTCGAGGTAGTTGTGGGTCGTTCCCGGCGGCCACCAGAACGTCGATCCGGTGTAGTTGGCGTGCTCCCAGACGACCAGGTAGGACACGGCAGATGTCCATACCGAAGAGGCCTTGTCGTTGTAGGAGCCGCAGAATGGGCAGGGCATCGACACCTTCGACAGATCCGAATACCCCCAGCCGTCCTCCACCCAGAGCCCGTAGCCTCCCAGGTGCATGTGCTCCCACAGGACCGAACCGGTGTAAGGCCATTCCTGCGTCGACGGGCCGGTCGCCTCCTTGCCGGCTTCGACGAAGCCCCAGCCTCGCCGCGGCGTGCGGGGGTCGGCGTTCTTCACCGGCTTGGCCAGCGCGTGTGCCGGCCCGCCCCGACCACTCACGAACCGCTCGAAGTCGGCGGGCTTGGTGAAGACGGCAAGCCGCCCCTCCGGAAGCGGGGCCATGTAGAGCGGCCGTCCATTGTACTTGGTGATGGTGTCCGGACTGACCGATCTGCCGTCGATGGTGATGGGAACGCGCGGTACCCGATGCACAATCGGTTTGTCTCCTGCTTGGCCCGGACCGGTCGCCGAGGGACTGTCGAGCGGGGCGGCGGCAGCCGGGGTGCCGGCGGTCAGTGCCGTCGTGGCGATGAGTGTCGCGGCGGCGAGAACCGCTACGAGTCGGCCAGGAAGCCGTGAATCGCGACGTGGCCGAATCGCGTTGGTGAGTGCTTTCATGGGGTCCTCTCCAGGGATCGGGACGGCGACTCTCCACAGGATCCCGTCGCCGTCGGTGCGGCCCGAGCGGGCACGTAATGAAAGCTATTGGTGGCGCAGGTCCATGTCGTGAGTAGTGCGGTACTCATCTGCCAGGGTGCGCCGGGGCGAGCGAGGAGAAGGCGCGGTTCCCCGGCTTTCGGGCGGGCTACGGCCCGACCGGGGCGGAGGCGCGGCTGGCGTGGGGCGACATCGGCTGCCGGCGTGGGTCGGCATCGCCGCCGGGAGGGGGAAGACATCGGGCAATCGCTGTTCGAGGCTGTTGCATCACCGCGAGTGACATTAGCCTTCATTTATGGGGCGAGCGTGGCCGTTCGTGGGACGCCAAGAGGAGCTACGTGCGATCGAGGCCGTCGTCCGGGCCGGTGCCGGACGCGGCACACTGCTGGCCGGACCGGCCGGGGTGGGAAAGACCAGGCTGGCGCGCGAAGCGGTCACGCTGGCGGGGCAGCAGGGCGCCACCACTCGCTGGGTCGTCGGTACCGCGTCGTCGCGTGGGCTCGCCCTGGGAGCGTTCGCGGGGCTGCTCGGCGTGCTGCGCGGCGACCCGACCGGGGTCGTGGCCGAAGCCGTCCGGGCGTTCTCGTCGGGTGCGAGCAACGGTCAGGTGGTCCTCGGGGTCGACGACGCCCATCTGCTGGACGACATGTCGGCGCTCCTGGTGCACCAACTCGTCGTGCAGGGTGCGGCGGTGGTGGTGGTCACCGTGCGCACCGGCGAGGCGGTGCCGGAGCTCGTCACGCGACTGTGGAAGGACGGCCACATCGAGAGGTTCGAGGTGGGGCCGCTCGGGCCGCAGCGGACCGGATCGTTCCTGGAGGCGGTGCTGGGCGGTCCGGTGGAGCGGACGAGCGTGCACCGCGTATGGGAGATCACCCAGGGCAACCTGTTGTACCTGCGGCATTTCGTCGCCGGGGAGGCCGAGGCCGGCCGACTGCAGCAGGTTCGGGGCATCTGGCGGTGGTCCGGCGCGGCACTGATGTCACCTGGGCTGACGGAACTGGTGACGATCCGGATGGGCGAGTTGACCGAGCCGGAGGGCCTGGTGGTCGACGTGCTCGCCCTCGCGGAACCGCTGGATGTCCGCCTGCTCGCCGGGTTCGCCGAACCGTCGGCGATCGAACGGGCCGAGGAGACCGGTCTCATCCGCGTCGAGAAGGTCGGGCGACGGCTCGAAGCCAGGCTGGCGCATCCCCTCTTCGGAGAGGTCAGGCGGGCCCGCATGGGGACGCTGCGGGCGCGGCGACTACGCGGACGGGTCAGTCAGGCGCTCGCCGAAGCCGGATATCGCCAGGCCGACGACATCCTCCGGCGCGCCGTGCTGGCCCTGGACTCGGACCTCGAACCGGACGGGCGGCTGCTGATCGAGGCGGGCCGCCGTGCCGGCCAGCTCTGTGACCTGCCACTGGCGGTACGGCTCGGGCGAGCGGCGGAGGCAGCCGGCGGCGGGTTCGAAGCATCCATGATCGTCTTGGGCGCCCTCCATGGGCTGAGTCGTCCCTCGGACGCCGACTCCGCAGTGCTGACGGCGACTGCCGGGACAGACGCCGAGCTGGTCCGGGCCACCATGGCTCGGACCATGGACCTTGCGTGGATGTCATCCCGGCCAGCCGAGGCGGAGGCGATTCTCGAAGCCGCCGAGTCGCAGGTCTCGGAGGAGGACGGCCGGCGGCAGCTCATGGCCCTACGCGCGATGTTCGACGGACAACTCGCCCGCCCGGTTCGGGCGATCGAGGCTGCGGTGAAGGCACTCGAATCGCCGCTGCTGCCCGACGACTCCGTCCTCCTCGCCACGGTCGGATACGTCATCGGCCTGGCCACCGTCGGCCGGGCCGACGAACTCGCCGCCCTGGCGACGCAGGGCGTGGCTGCGGCAGGCCGCGCGGGGGAGTACGCCTTCCTGCAGTTCCCGCTGATCACCGCGCAGCTGGCCGGTCTGCGCCTGGCCGGCTACCTCGGGCAGGCCGCTGACGTGGCGCACGGTTGCTGGGAGTCGGTCCAGGGGCTGGAGTTGCCGACGGCGATCGCCAGCATGCTGATGGGCGACGTGCTCCTGGCCCAGGGCCGGCCGGTCAGCGCCCTGCGCTGGCTGCGTGAGGCATACGCCGCCCTCGAACCGTTCGACCGGGCTGGTGGCTTCGAACACGCATGCCTGATCCCGCTCGTCCGCGCGCTGGCCCTCACGGGTGACCTGACGGCCGCGACGGAAGCATCGGCGAAGCTGCGTGCCCGGGAGCACCCGATGATCCGGTGCCTTCGGCCGGACATGCTGCTGTCGCAGGCATGGCTGGCTGCGGCGCAGGGAGTGTCGAGCGAGGCGATCGCGCTCGCGCGCGAGGCGGCGTCGGTGGCGTCGGTGGCCGGACAGTCCGCCCACGAGGTCCTGGCCCTGCACACGGCGACCTGCCTCGGTGACCGGTCAGCCGTCGAGCGGCTCGCCGCGTTGACCCGTCAGGTGGACGGCCCACGCGCACGGGCCGCCGCCGCGCAGGCGAGCGCGTTGGCGGCAGACGACGGCGATGCCCTCCGGGCGGTATCGGACATGCTGGAACGAATGGGAGACCTGTTGGCTGCCGCCGACGCGGCCGCGCAGGCGACCGTCGCGTACCGGAGAACGCGGCGGCGCGGGGCCGCCTATCAGGCCGAGGCACGGGTACGCCGGTTGATCGAAAGCTGCGAGGGGATCGGGACACCCGCGACAAGGGCTACGGTCCACCCGCTGCCCCTCACCGGGCGGGAACGGGAGATCGGCACCCTGGCCGCGCAGGGCATGTCCAACCGGGAGATCGCGCGACGGCTGGTGGTGTCGGTGCGCACCGTCGAGAACCACCTCTACAGGATCAACACCAAACTGGGCATCAGCAGCCGGGACGAGCTCACTGACGTGCTGGGCAGCTAGACGCGAGGACCCTCCGGGGGTGGTGCGGCCTCTTCGGCGCGATCCACCTCCTCCGGAGGCCCCTCACCTGTTTCGCGATCCCAGTCGTGCCATCACCCGTCCGTGCCGAGGACGGCTAGAGGCCGAGGTAGCTGGCGATGCCGTTGGCGTGCCCGCGCGCGGTGGCCGTGATGAATGCGGCGCTCTTGAGCAGGTTCGCGTTCGCGACGGTGTCGATGAAGAGGTTTTCGGTCAGGACCGCGGGCATGGCGGTCGCCCGCAGTACGTGGAAGTTCGCGGTCTTCATGCCGCGGTCGGTGACCGAGGCGACGGAGCGCATGCCCGACAGGACCCGGGAGTGGATCGCGCTGTGCAGCGCGGCGGTGTTGCCGGTGGTCCCCGGGTACCGGTAGGACTCGAAACCCGTGCCACCGCCGGAGTTGATGTGGATGCTGACGAAGATCGTGGCGCCCCACGCGTTGGCGTCGTCGGTGCGGTACGTGAGACTGCGGGTGATGTCGGTGGTGCGGGACATCCGCACGTCGACGTTCCAGTTGGCCTTCAGGATGTCGCGCGTCTGGAGCGCGATGTTGAGGGTGAGGGCCTTCTCGGTCAGGCCGTTTCCGACCGCGCCGGGATCGGTGCCCCCGTGCCCGGGGTCGAGGTAGACCTTCGGGACCGCCGCATGCGCGGTTCCGGCCACCCAGGGCGCCGCGACGAGACCAGCGGCGGCGGCGAGCAGGGTGCGGCGACGCGCTGAGGAGTTACCGATCATGAGCACCTCTCCACGGAAGTAGGATGCCGGGAAGCCGCCGGGGCCGTCCCGTACCCGTACGGGCTGGTACCGGGCCACTGTAATGCATGTCGATATTGAAATAAATAGATGGCTCCGGTGGTTGTGGCAGCGCCGGCCGAGGTCGTGCGGGTGCGGGGTCGGTGACGCACTCACGGTGCGGTTACGGGCACGAGCGGTCAGATCGGAGACAGTGGCGACCGGGTGGTCTCCGTACCGTGCCGACATGACTGACAACATGCCGACAGCCGGCGGGCAGGCCTGGTCGTTCCGGCTCGGCGCGGACGAGGCGGGCCGGGTCGTTCGCGCCCTGCGGGAGTACGAAGCCGCCCACCCGGGGGAGCCGGTCCCCGTGGGCGACGTGATCCGGGAGACCACCGGTCGGGAACCCACCCGGTCGGACGTGCTGCCCCCGAAAGTGGACCCGGCGGCGGTGGGGCCCTCCTGGGAGGTGGGGCCGTTCAAGATGGGACTCATGCCGTCCGCGCAGCTCGCCGGGCTGGAGTACACCGCCGCCGACGACCGGGTCCAGGTGGCGGTGTTGACGTTGCCGGAGCTGGCGGCGTTGACCCCCCTGTTCGAGCAGGTCACGGAGCACGGGGCGGGGGACGGCCGCAACGTCGACGTGGCGGCGGCGTGCCGGGACCTGATCGGGCGTGACCCGTTCGAGAACGCCGGGTAGCCGAACGCCACGCGGCCAGGGCCGGACCGGTCTCCCGGTGGTGATCACCGAACCGGCGGAGTTGGTCGAAGTGGTCACGCGGCAGCAGGTCGGCCACTAGCGTGAATCCGGATCGGCAGCTGCCGGGAGGCGGGACATTGGCGCACGAGGTGGTGGAACTCCGGGTGCACGGGGTCTCCGGGGCCACCGCCGAGACACTGCTGGACCACCCGGTCGTGATCCGGGTGGCCGGCGACGACAACGCCGGCTTCTACCGCCCCCGCCCCGGGTTCGGACCCGACGGGGCGTCGGGCGGGCTGCGGACCGAGGCGTACCGCTGGGGTTCGCTGACCGCCGGGGCCGCCGTACGAACCCTGTCCCTGTTGTTCCTGCTGCCGTTCATGCTGATCAACCTCGCCGTCTGGACCCGACCGGCGACCGGCGGGGCGGGTGGGATCATCGGGCCGCTGTGCCGGCTGCTCGCCGCCACCCTGACCGCCTCATACGTCCTCTCCGTGGTGGGGGTGACCGTCGACATCGTCGGCTGGCAGTGCGTCCCCTACCGCCCCTGCACCCATGGCCGCGGCTACCTGTCCTGGCTGGGGGAGCTGCCCCTCGGTCTGCGGCTGGCCCTGCTCGCGCTGCTGCCGATCGGCGCGCTGCGCCTGCTGTGGTGGATCGGGGAGCGATCCGCCCGGGCGTTCGAGGCGTTCTCGGCGCCGGACGGGCAGGGCAGCGCCGCCGGCGAGGACCGGATCGACCGCCCCGGCTTCTGGAACGACGCGCTCGTCGTGCAGCGGTTGCGCGCCATCCACGTGGCGGTCGGGCTGGGCGTGCTCACCGCGATCCTGCTCGGCGCGCAGATCCACATCCACCCCACGCCGGTCTCGTACGTGCTCTTCGTGGCCGTCTGGTTCCAGCTGGCGGCCTGTGTGGTCCTGCTCTGTGTGCCCGCCCGACACACCAGGGAGGGGCCCGGTCGGGGCCTGGTCGACATGCGCGGCATGCGGGCGCTGCAACGGGTCGCGATCGGGCTCACCCTGCTGGCCCTCGGTTACACCGCGCTGCCGTTCGCACCGGATCCACCACGCGGGCAGCTGCCCGGGCACGAGGGCGCGGTGGCCGCGTTGATCGGGGTCCAGGCCGGTCTGCTGGGCATTCTCGTCGTCACCACGCTCCAGCAGCGCCGCAGGAGCCGGACGGCGGCCACGTCCTGGCTGGGCGGACTGGCCACCCCGGTGTTCGCCACCGCGGCGGTCGCCTCCTCGTACGGGTTCGCCGCCGCCCTCGTCTACCGCGTCGCCGACCTGCTCGACCGGGGGGCCATCCCCAACCCGGCGCGGCCCAACCCCGCCGGCGGACCGCCGCTGGAGCCACCCGTCCCCTACCGCTGGGCGGCGCTCGCCGGACTGGTCGCCGTCCTGCTCGTCGCCGCAGCCGTCCTCTGGCGGATCGCGACGACCCGACGGCGGCGTCGCCGCCTGGCCGACGAGATCGTCGCGCGGGACTTCCCCGACCCGTCGCCGGACGCCCTGCCCCGGCGCGTCACCGTGCGGGAGACAGTCGCCCGGGCCGCGGTCGCCGATCAGTTCGGACCGATCTTCACCATCTTCCTGGTGCTCTCGCTGCTGGGCGTGACGACGGTCGCGCTGGATCTGGTCGGTATCGGCCCGGCGGAACTGAGCCGGAAACTGGCCGACACCGACGGGGAGGCGGCCACGCGACTGGCGCTCGCGACCGATGTCGGGATGTACGTCATCGGACTGGTGGCGCTGGGGATCGTCGCGCTCGGGCTGCTGTCCTACCGGTCCGAGGAGACCCGTCGCACGATCGCGGTGATCTGGGACCTGGGCACCTTCTGGCCGCGCACGGTGCATCCGTTCGCGCCGCCCTGCTACGCCGAGCGGGCGGTGCCGGAACTCGCCAAGCGGATCACCGCCATGGCCGCCCAGGGCGGAGTCGTCCTCTCCGGGCACAGCCACGGATCGGTCCTCACCGCCGCCGCTCTCCTCCAGCTGCCGGACACGGTACTACCCCGGGTGGCGCTGCTCACCCACGGCAGCCCGCTGCACCGCGTCTACGCCCGGCTCTGCCCGGCCTTCCTCGGCGACGGAACGCTGTACGAGGTCGGCAACCGAATCGGCTGGCGATGGGTGAACCTGTGGCGGGACACCGACCCGATCGGCGGTCCGATCTTCTCCGCCCACCGCCCGAACGAGCCACCACGCGTGGCCGGACCCGCGGGTGCGGTCGACCGGCGGTTGCGCGACCCCCGTGGGCTGACCGTGGATCCGGACGACACCGTCCCGCCACCGATCCACCAGCACTGGCCGTACCACACCGATGAGGCGTACGCGACGGCTGTTCGCGAGCTGGCCGCACGGCTCGATCCGGACGCACCGCCGACGGACGCGAGAACCACGAGCCGAGCGTCGTGACCGCCCTGGCCGACGTCTCCGCCGACTGTCTCGCCTGAGTAACCGGGGGTTCCGGCCGTACGTCGGCCCGCGCGACAGGGCGTCTCAGATGCCCGTCGTGGGGGAGCGGGCACCAGCAGCCCGGAGCAGATCGGCTGTCGACGAGTGGTCGCCGCGTAGCGCCCAGTCCAGTGGCGCGTAGCCGGTGCCCCGGTCCTCGCGGAGGTTCGGGTCCGCGTGGTGGGCGAGGAGTTCCCGGACGACGTCGGTGTGTCCCCAGGCCGCCGCGGCGCACAGCGGCGTTCCCTCCTGGCCGTGGCCGCTCTCGGTGTCCGGCGCGGCGCCGGCCTCCAGCAGGAGCCGCACGAGGTCGACCGCGCCGTGCACCGACGCCTGGTACAGCGGGGTCGTACCGTCGGGGTCGGCCGCGTCGGGGTCCGCCCCGAGGCGCAGGAGGGCACCGGCGACCGCCGCGTCGTCGCGTAACACCGCCGCCATCAGACGCCTGGTGAGCTTCTTCCGCTTGCGGGTGTTCACGGCCCTCAGGGTAGGCACGTGCCGCGCTCGGCGGACGCCCGCTACACCTCGATGTGGGAACCCATGATCACCGTGCGGTTGCGGGGCAGGCCGAAGTGTTCGGCGGCGTCGGCGGTGAGGTAGGACGTGGCGATGAACAGCCGCTTGCGCCAGAGCGCCATCGTCGGCAGGTGACCCGGCCGGATTTCGACCTTCGACAGGAAGTACGACGCCTCGTCCAGCCGCATCCGGCCCTCGGCGGCGGCCGGGTCGACCCGCCGGAGCACCTCGGGCACGTTCGGTGCCTCCATGTAGCCGAAGCGGGCGGTGACGTGGACGATCCCGTCGTCGGCGTAGCCGAGATCGTCGACGACGATGTGCTGGTCGGCGGGGATCCGGGGCACCGGTTCGGTCAGGATCGACAGGATCAGCACGTGTTCGTGGCGAACGTGGTTGTGCTCGACGTTGGCGCGCATGGCCAGCGGCGCGGTCTGCGCGCGGGGGGTGAGGAAGACCGCCGTACCCGCGACCCGCCGGACGTCCCGCGGGTTGTTGCGCAGCTCGTCGACGAAGTCACGCAGCGACCCCTCGCGGCGCTGGCGCTCCGCGGCGACGAGTTGGCGACCGCGCTGCCAGGTGGTCATGGTGGTGAACGCGGTCAGGCCGATGAGCAGCGGCAACCACGCCCCGTGGATCAGCTTGGTCGTGTTGGCCGCGACGAACAACAGGTCCACCACCAGCAGCGGGGCGGCGCCGAGGGCGAGCAGCCACCGCGAAACGCGCCACCTCCAGTGGCTGATGTAGAAGAACATCAGGGTGGTGATGGTGATCGTCGCGGTCACCGCCATGCCGAACGCGTACGCCAACGCCGCCGAACTCCGGAAGGCGAACACCAGGGTGAGCACCGAGACCATCAGCAGCCAGTTGATCCACGGCACGTAGATCTGCCCGATCGTGGATTCGGAGGTGTGCGTGACGCGCAGCCGGGGCAGGTAGCCCAGTTCGGCGGCCTGCGACGCGACCGAGTACGCGCCGGTGATCACCGCCTGGGAGGCGATCACCGTCGCCGCGGTGGCCAACACGACCAGCGGCAGCCGTCCCCAGTCGGGCACGAGCCGGAAGAACGGCGCGCCGACGTTCGTCGGGTCGCGCAGGATGAGCGCTCCCTGACCCAGATAGCTCAGCACGCAGGCGGGGAACACCAGGGCCAGCCAGGCCCGGGTGATCGACCGGCGACCGAAGTGCCCCATGTCCGCGTACAGCGCCTCCGCGCCGGTGACCGCGAGCACGATCGCGGCCAGGGCGAAGAACGCCACACCGAAGTGACCGGCCAGGAAGTCGAGCGCGTAGGTCGGTGACAACGCCCGGAGGATGCCCGGGTGCCGTGCGATGCCCGCGATGCCGCACACGGCTATGGTGACGAACCAGATGATCATGACGGGGCCGAAGAGCCGACCGACGGCGCCGGTGCCCCGCCGCTGTAGCAGGAACAGCACCACGATGATCACCGCGGTGATCGGCACGACGAGGTCGGTCAGCGACGGTTCGACGATCTTCAGCCCCTCCACGGCGGACAGCACCGAGATCGCCGGGGTGATCATGCTGTCGCCGAAGAACAGCGCGGCGCCGAAGATGCCCAGGGCGGCGAGTGCCGGGGCGGCCCGTCCGCCTTCTGCCGCCGATCGCCGCAGCAGGGTGATCAGCGCCATGATGCCGCCCTCGCCCTGGTTGTCGGCGCGCATCGCCAGCAGCACGTAGGTGACCGTGACGATGATCATCACCGACCAGAACACCAGCGAGACGACCCCGAACACGCTCTCCGGGCTGACCGGGACGGGATGGGGATCACCCGGATTGAAGACGGTCTGCATGGTGTAGATCGGGCTGGTGCCGATGTCACCGAACACCACGCCGATCGCGCCCACCACGAGCGCGTTGACGTGCGGACCGCGGGCCGCCAGGGAGCGCGATGCGGCCCCGCTGTCCGGCCCGTGCGATCCCTGCGCGTCCGTCACGACGAACCCTTCTCTGACGCATCGGGGTGGTCGTCGCATTGTCCCAGCACGTCAGGGCGGCCACCGCCGTGTCCGGGCAGATCGCCGGACCGGGTCGTGGGGCCGGGTCGCCGGATCAGCGCAGCATGTTGCGGGCGAGGGTGGCGTACTGGTCGGCGAGGTCGTCGACGGTGATGCCCAGGGCCGGGGTCCACCACTCGGCGACCCGGATGCCCATGGCCCCGATGGCGGCGACGGCGATCAGGGGGTCGACGTCGGTGCCGAACGCGCCGAGCTGCCGGCCGCGGTTGATGACGTCCAGGATCAGCCGTTCGGAATCCAGTCGGACGGCGGCGATCTCGTCGCGGGCCGCGCCGTCCAGCGTGCCGAGCTCGCGGTTGGCGACCCGGGCCAGCAGCGGGTAATCGGCGTGCATGCGGACGTGGGCCCGGGTGAGTGCGGCCAGTTGGTCGCCGGGGTCGGATCCGCAGTCGAGGAGGGCCTGACGCAACCGGTCGCGGTGTTCGATGTGCCCGAGGCGTAGCAGGTCCGCCAACAGGTCGGCCTTCGACGGCACGTGGGCGTAGATCGAACTCGCGTGGATGCCGACGCCCGCTGCCAGGTCGCGCACGGAGACGGCGTGGTAGCCGCGTGCGGCGAACTGGCGCAGCGCCTCCGCCTGGATGCGTCGACGTGTGCCGCCTGCCGTCGCGCGCGGTGGCAGCGGATCCGTCGCGTTCTGGGCCGGCGGGCTGGCGGCGACGATCTCGGTCAGCAGTCGGGCGGTGTCGGCGGTCGGGGCCGGACGCTTGCGACCGGTCACCTCATCTGCCGCACTGCTCGGCGAACGCGACCAGGGCGTCGGCGCAGCTGGTCGCGCCGTGGTCGGCCAGCGCGACGGTGTAGTGCGTGGTGCCCGAGATCCGCTGGTGCGCGAACCGACTCACCGCACCGCCTTCCGCCTGCACGACCGCGTCGGGGTACAGCGGCGGCTGGTCCGGATAGAAGCCCTCCTCGGCGGTCAGCAGTGTCACGGGCACCGTGATCGCCGCCAGCCGCCTGCGCAACAGGTCGGCGTCGAGGGTGTCCAGGTAGTCCGCGCGAATCGCCGCCTCGGACGCCCGGGGCCTCAGGTGCGGCGCGGTGCCGCCGAGGTCGTAGTCCAGGTACGCGTGCACCCACGGTCCCCACACCTCGGCCGGGAACGCCGGCAGCGCCCGCCAGTAGTCGTGGTACTCCTCCCGGCTCGCGAACTCCTGCCGCAGCCGGGCCAGTTGCGGGCCCAGCACGACGTCCAGCAGCGCGGCCGGGTCGACGCCGGGCGGGGCCGTGAGCGGCAGCCCGCCGTCGACCATCATGACGCCCGCGACCCGGTCCGGGTGCTCGGCGGCAAGCGCGACCGCGGCGAACGCCCCCATCGAGTGTCCGACGACGACGCAGTCGTCGAGCCCGAACGCCTCCATCGCCGCGGCGACGTCACGGGCATGCTGACTCATGCCGTGGGGACCGTCCGGCTTGTCGCTGCCCCCACGGCCGCGCAGGTCCAGAGCCAGCAGCGGGCGTCGCCCGGCCAGCCGTTCGGCGATACCGACGAAGTTGACGTAGGACGCGGTGATCCCGTGCAGGGCCACGATCGGCCGGCCACGCCCCGGCCAGAACCCGAACGCCAGCTCCACGGCGTCCCCGGCGACCCGCCCCTGTGCTTCCCGGTTCGCCACCACGCCCATGGCGCTCTCCTCGTCTCCCGGCAAACGAACGTTTGGACGGGGGAAAGTCTCCGGTCTGCGATCCCCACCGTCAACACCTTGACATAGACAGGCATGGACTTCAATGTTCCAAACAAACGACCGTTGGGAAGGGGTGCGATCATGACGTTCAACCCTGGCCGGTGGCTGCGGATGCTGGCCGCCGCTCTCGTCCTCGTCGCGGGAGCCCTCGTCGCCCCGCCGCCCGCGCACGCGGCGACGGGAACGTTCTTCTACGGCAGCTACGTCTCGGTCTACGGCACCCGGGACTACCACGGCTTCGTGCCCTCGACCTATCGGCCCGGCACGCCGATCCCGCTGGTCGTGGCGCTGCACGGCTGCACCGAGAACGACGTCGGATTCGACGTCCTCACTGGCTGGAGCGCCCGCGCGGAGCAGCACGGTTTCGCCGTCGTGATGCCGGATCAGAACAACCTGGCCAACCCGGCCGGCTGCTGGAACTGGTTCCTGCCGACGAACCAGCACCGCGGCTTCGGCGAGCCGGCGATCATCGCCGGCATCACCAACCGTGTCGCGGGCCAGTACGGCGTCGACCGCCGCCGTGTCTACGTCACCGGCATCTCGGCGGGCGGGGTGATGGCCAACATCATGGCCGTCTCCTATCCCGACGTCTATGCCGCCGCGAGCATCGTCGCCGGGTGCGAGTACCTGTGCGACATCCTGCAGAACACGACGCCGCAGCAGTCCGGTCGGGCGGCGTTGCAGGAGATGGGCAGCCGCGCCCGCACGGTGCCGGTGGTCATCTTCCAGGGCACCAGCGACATCGTCGTACCGCCGTCGACGGCGTACCGGGTCGCGGGGCAGTGGACCACCGTCGCCGGAACCGACGCCACCCCCGACGACACCGTCGACGGTCAGGTGCCGGGCGGGCGCGGCTACACGCTGCTGCGCCACCGCGACGACGCCGACCGGACGATCGTCGACCAGTACATGATCGACGGCGCCGGGCACGCGTACCCGGGCGGTTGTCCGTGCAGCCTCTACGGCGACCCGGCCGGGCCCGACGCCACCGGCATCTCCTGGGACCACTTCGTCGCCCACCCCATGCCGTAGCCGGGGTGGGGCGGCAGCGCGCGGGCCGCCCCACCCGGCCGTCCAGGCGGACGCGGCGGACGTCAGTGGGACGGATGCGACGCTGGCCGGCGACGACGCGGCGGCCCGGTTGGCAAGGGCGTCGGGTGGGACTCGGCAGGCTCGGCGCCGGCGTTCAGGGGCGCATGGAGCCCGCCGCAGTGGGTAGCCGCAGGCGGAACCCGACATGAAGGAAATCGGCGGTGCCCGGCGCCGGTCACCCGCACGAGTGGCGAGTGATCCGAGAGACATCGACACCACCTGGGCGTTTAATACCCCCCGGGGGTATCCTCGTGTCCCGAGGGAGGCGATGACGATGTCGCACGAGCACCGGGCCACGCCGACGCCGGCAGACGGTCACACCGGCACCGGCGGGCAGGGGGAGCACCACGGCCACATGGTTCACCACCGCTCCGGACACGGTGGGCACGACAAGCACGCCGGGCACGACCCGGAGACGTTCCGCCGCAGGTTCTGGCTGAGTCTGGCCCTGACGGTTCCGATCGTGGCCACCAGCCACATGGTGATGGACTGGTTCGGCTACCGGCTCGACTTTCCCGGCGTCGGCTGGGTGGGGCCGGTGCTGGGCACGGTGGTGTTCGCCTGGGGCGGGTGGCCGTTCCTGCAGGGCGCGGTCCGGGAGGTCCGGGACCGGGCGCCGGGAATGATGTTGCTGATCGCGATGGCGATCACCGTGGCGTACGTGGCGTCGCTGGCCACCTCGTTGGGCGCGTTCCACCTGGACTTCTGGTGGGAGCTGGCCGCCCTGGTCACGATCATGCTGCTCGGGCACTGGCAGGAGATGAAGGCGATCGGCCAGGCCCAGGGTGCGCTGTCGGCCTTGGCCGCGCTGCTGCCCGACGACGCCGAACGCCTCGACGCGCAGGGCCAGCCGAGGCGGGTGTCCGTCGCCGAGCTGGGGGTCGGGGACGTGGTCCTCGTCCGCCCGGGCGGACGGGTGCCGGCCGACGGCTCGGTCGTCGAGGGTGGCGCCGAGATGGACGAGTCGATGATCACCGGGGAGTCCCGGCCGGTCCCTCGGAGCACCGGCGACCGGGTGGTCGCCGGCACGGTGGCCACCGACGCGGCGATCCGGGTCCGCGTCGCGGCCGTCGGCGAGGACACCGCCCTGGCCGGCATCCAGCGGCTGGTGACGCAGGCGCAGCAGTCCAGCGGTCGGGCGCAGGTGCTCGCTGACCGGTTCGCCGCATGGCTGTTCTACGTCGCCACCGCCACCGCCGTGGCGACCGTGCTGGCCTGGACGGTGCTCGGCAACCCCGACGAGGCCGTCCTGCGCACGGTAACGGTCCTGGTGATCGCGTGCCCGCACGCTCTCGGTCTGGCCATCCCGCTGGTGATCGCGCTGTCCACTGCGGTGGCGGCCAAGGGCGGCATCCTGGTCAAGGACCGGATCGCCCTGGAGCGCATGCGCACCGTCGACGCGGTGCTGTTCGACAAGACCGGCACCCTGACCCGCGGCGAACACGTCGTCACCGGCGTGGCCGCCACCGGCACCGCCAGCGACCACGAGGTCCTGGCCATCGCGGCGGCGGTGGAGGCGGACAGCGAGCATCCCCTGGCCCGCGCGATCGTCGCCGCGGCGGCCGAGAAGGGCGGCACCCGCCGGGCCACCGGATTCCGGTCGCTGACCGGACGCGGTGTGCGCGCCGACGTCGACGGGGCCACCTACGCCGTCGGCGGACCCGCTCTGCTGCGCGAGCTGCGGGCGACCGTCCCCGACGAGCTGCGGCATCGCCAGGACGACTGGTCGCGACGCGGGGCGGCGGTGCTCCACCTGCTGCGCCTCGACGACGACGGGACGACCGTCGTCGGTGCCCTGGCCCTGGAGGACCAGGTCCGCCCCGAGGCCCGGCAGGCCATCAGGGAGCTCCGCGAGCAGGGTGTCCGCAAGATCGTGATGATCACCGGTGACGCCCGACCGGTCGCCGAGGCGGTCGCCGCCGACCTGGGGTTCCGCCCCGGCGAGGACGAGGTGTTCGCCGAGGTGCTGCCCGCCGACAAGGACGACGCCGTCGCGGACCTGCAGAAGCGGGGCCTCCGGGTGGCGATGGTCGGCGACGGCGTCAACGACGCTCCCGCCCTGGCCCGCGCCGACGTCGGCATCGCCATCGGCGCCGGCACCGATGTCGCGATCGAGTCCGCCGGCGTGGTCCTGGCCTCCTCCGACCCGCGCGGGGTCACCGGGGTGATCCGGCTGTCCCGGGCCTCCTACCGCAAGATGATCCAGAACCTGGCCTGGGCCGCCGGCTACAACGTGGTCGCCCTGCCCCTGGCCGCGGGAGTCCTGGCCTGGGCCGGCGTCACGCTCAGCCCGGCGGTCGGGGCGGTGCTGATGTCCGCCTCCACCATCGTCGTCGCGCTCAACGCCCAACTCCTGCGCCGGGTGCGACTGCGCCCGGCGGCCGAGTAGGCCGACGGTGGTCGGCTTCTGGTGCAGCCGACCACCGTCGACACCTCACCGTCGTCCGCCGCCGAACTGCCACCAGTCGACGTTGAACAGGTTGCCGCTGCCGCCGGCGAAGTGCAGGTACAGGTCCCGCGTACCCGTGGCTCCGCTCACCCCGCAGGTGGTGGTCGTCCAGTTCTGCCAGCCGCCGGTGCCACCGACGGCGCAGGTGCCGACGATCGGGCCGCCCGCGCTGTCCAGCCGTACCTCGATCCGGCCGCCGTTGGTGGCGGAGGCGACCCGTGCGGAGAAGGAGGCGGCGCCGGTACCGAAGGCGACGCCCTTGACCTTGATGTGGTCTCCGTTCTCGATCCAGCCGACGTTCATGCCGCCCTCGCGGGACGGCTCGGTCTCGATGCCGGAGCCCCAGGCGATCGTCTCGGCTTCCTGCCGGACGTACGGGTTCAGCGTGCCGACCTGGGAAGCGCCCACGGTGGTCATGTTGATCGTGGGGAAGGTGCCGTTGGCGTTGTAGGTGAACCTCTCCAGCGCGACCGAGCGCGTGTAGCCGCCCCCGCCGGGTAGCGCGCCGTTGTGGTAGAAGAAGTACGATCCGCCGTTGACGTCGATGACACCGGCGTGATTGGTGAAGCTGCTGCCCTGCCGGGGCATGATCGTCCCTCGGTACGTCCAGGGTCCGGTGGGACTGGGCGCGGTCGAGTAGGCGATGAACTCGGAGCAGCACTCCGCCGCGAAGACCATGTAGTAGAGCCCGTTGCGCTGGTAGACCCAGGGGCCCTCCTCGTAGAGGGTGGGGCGGCTGGGATTGCCGGTGCGGGTGCCGAACCCGGCGGTGGTGAGCGGGATCCGGGTCGGACTGCCCGAGAACGAAACCATGTCGGGGTTGAGCCGCACGTACCACAGGTTCGGGTTGCCCCAGTACAGGTACGCCTGCCCGTCGCCGTCGACGAAGGCGTGCGGGTCGATCTCGCCGTTGCCGACCAGTGGGCGGCCGAGCGCGTCCCGGAACGGGCCGGTCGGGCTGTCCGCCACCCCGACCCCGATCACCATCTGCCCCGTGGAACGCTGCCGGACGGGCACGTACCAGTAGAACTTTCCGTTCCGGGCGATGACGTGGCCGGCCCACGCGTTGGCATCCGCCCAGGCGAAGGTGGCCAGGTTCATGGGCACGCCGTGGTCGGTCCAGTTCACCATGTCCGCGGACGAGAACACCCGCCACTCGCGCATGGTGAAGTACGTGGAGCCGTCCTCGTCGTGTCCGGTGTAGAGGTACACCCGACCGTCGTGCACCATCGGTGCCGGGTCGGCGGTGTAGATGTGCTGGACGATCGGGTTGTCGGCGTGCGCGGTGCCCGGTAGCAGGGCGATCGCGCAGGCCAGGCTCGCCATCGCGGCGATGGCGCACCGGAGTCCCTTCCCGGCCCGGAGCAGGGCTCGTAGCTTCACGACTTACCTCCAGGGTGTCGAACGGTTTCCCGGCACGGCGACGTGCCGGCAGGCGCGTCCCAGCTCGGGTGCCCGTGCCGGTGAAGATCGACGATTGTTATCGATAACATTTGAGGTGTACTTCTCTGGAGCTCGTGCGGCATGGGCTTGAACTGGGCCGATGTCTCAAGGGGGAGCGGCGCCGAGCGGGGCGGCAACATGGCCGCATTAACGCTGACATCGAGTATTCACGATGAACGGTACGGGCCGGGCTGGTGGCCGTCAATGCGAAGCTCGTCGGTCCGGGGGAGTGCGGTGCGTGGTCGTCGGTCGGCTGCTCCTGGGGGTCGGAGCGCCCCGAAGCCATTGACAACTAACGCTGTTAGCGCTAACATGCTCGATCACGGGTTGGCCGCCCTCTGACACGCACCGCCACCACAGCTCGGGGGAGCGACACCGAGTGCGACCGCAGTCGGATTCTCACGGAGCACACCTGGTGCTCACCACGCCCGTGACGGTGTCGTGGGGCCGCCTCGGCCGGGGCGAGCCGGCCCCGGCGTCGCGCGGACGACGGCGGTGTCGCCAGCACTCACGCGACCCGACACCCCGTCCGTCGTCCCCGAACGAAGGGCTCTTGTCCAGGAGTAGGAGTACGGAGGGGAGAGGAAAGTCGTGCGCAGACGAATTCTGGCCGTTCTCGGTGGGGCGGCACTCGCCATCAGCCTGGCCGCCTGTAGTGGCGAGGGAGCCGGTGGTGGCGCGGACACCGGCGGGGACCGGGCCGCCGAGCTGACGATCGGCGTCTCGATGCCGACGCAGACCTCGGAGCGGTGGATCGCCGACGGCAACTCGGTGAAGGAGAAGTTGGAGGCGAAGGGGTACCAGGTCGACCTCCAGTACGCCGGGGACGACATCCCGACGCAGTCGCAGCAGGTCGACCAGATGATCACGCAGGGCGCGGACGTGTTGATCATCGCGGCGATCGACGGCACCGCGCTCAGCGGCCAACTCCAGGCGGCGGCGGACGCGAAGATCCCGGTCATCGCGTACGACCGGCTCATCCGGGACAGCCCCAACGTCGACTTCTATGTCAGCTTCGACAACTACAAGGTCGGCGTGGCCCAGGCGAACGCGCTGCTGGTCGGCCTCGGCCTGCTCGACCGAAACGGCGCGAAGGGCACCGCGACCGGGCCGTTCGAGGTGGAGCTGTTCGCCGGCTCGCTGGACGACAACAACGCCCATTTCTTCTTCCGGGGCGCGACCGACACCCTCAAGCCGTTCATCGACGCCGGCACGCTCCGGGTGAAGTCCGGGCAGGTGAAGATCGAGCAGGTGGCCATCCTGCGGTGGCAGCAGGAGACCGCGCAGAAGCGCATGGAGGACCTGCTCACCTCGAGCTACAACGACGGCAGCACGGTCGACGGTGTGCTGTCGCCGTACGACGGCCTGTCGCGCGGCATCATCACCGCCCTGCAGAACGCCGGCTACGGCGCGGCGGCCAGGAAGATGCCCGTGGTCACCGGCCAGGACGCCGAGATCGCCTCGGCCAAGCTCATCAACGAGGGCGTCCAGGGCTCCACCATCTTCAAGGACACCCGCCTGCTGGCCGAGCAGGCCGTGGTGGCGGCCGAGGCGTTCCTGAAGGAGAAGAAGCCGGAAGCCAACGACACCACGACGTACGACAACGGGGTCAAGGTCGTCCCGTCGTTCCTGCTGCCGGTCCAGACCGTCTACAAGGACGACATCAAGCCCGTGTTGATCGACTCCGGTTACTGGACCGCCGAGGAGGTCGCCGCCGGGCAGGCGAAGGGCTGACCCGGATCGGCCGGCCCGGGGGTGGGGCGACCCCCGCCGGGCCGGCCGACACCCCACCACGACAGCTCCGAGCAGGACGGTTCCCATGCGCGAGAACATCCTCGAGATGCGCGACATCACGAAGACCTTTCCCGGAGTGACGGCGCTCCAGGACGTCTCGCTCGCCGTGCGACGCGGTGAGATCCACGCGATCTGCGGCGAGAACGGCGCCGGAAAGTCCACCCTGATGAAGGTGCTCTCCGGGGTCTACCCCACCGGCGACTACGACGGCGAGATCGTCTTCGACGGCGAGCCGGTCCACTTCCGGGGCATCCGGGACAGCGAGTCGCGCGGCATCGTCATCATCCACCAGGAACTGGCGCTGGTGCCGCACCTGTCCATCGCGGAGAACATCTTCCTCGGCAACGAGCGGCGCGGGTTCGGCGGCCTCATCGACTGGAACCGGACCAACGCCGAGGCCGCCCGCCTGCTCACGGCGGTCGGGCTGGACGAGAGTCCGGTGACCCCGGTGGTCGGGCTCGGCGTCGGCAAGCAGCAGCTGGTGGAGATCGCCAAGGCGTTGTCGAAGAAGGTACGACTGCTGATCCTGGACGAGCCGACCGCCGCGCTCAACGACGTCGACTCGGCGCACCTGCTGGACCTGATGCGCCGGCTCCGGGACCAGGGCCTCACCTGCATCATGATCTCCCACAAGCTCGGCGAGATCACCTCGATCGCCGACTCGACCACGGTGCTCCGGGACGGCCGGACGGTCGAGACGCTCGACATGCGCGACGACACGGCCACCCAGGAGCGGATCATCCGCGGCATGGTCGGCCGGGACCTCGCCGCCTTCTACCCCGACCGGGTGTCCTCCCCGGGCCGGGAGGTGCTCCGCGTCGAGAACTGGTCGGTGCGGCACCCGACCCAGGACCGGCTGGTCGTCGACGGCGCTTCGCTCCACGTACGCGCCGGAGAGGTCGTCGGCATCGCCGGGCTGATGGGCGCCGGACGCACCGAGCTGGCGATGAGCGTGTTCGGCCGCTCGTACGGCCGGGACGTCACCGGCCGGCTGTTCGTGCACGGACGCGAGGTCCGGGCCCGTACGGTGGCCGAGGCGATCGAGCACGGCATCGCGTACGCGACCGAGGACCGGAAGCGCTACGGCCTCAACCTGATCGACGACATCCGGGGCAACGTCTCGGCTGCGGCGCTGGGCCGGCTCGCCAGGTTCGGCTGGGTGGACGGCAACCGGGAGATCAGGGCCGCCGAGCAGGGCCGGCGTGACATGAACATCAAAGCCCCGACGGTGATGTCGGTGGTCGGCAATCTCTCCGGCGGCAACCAGCAGAAGGTCGTCCTGGCGAAGTGGCTCTTCACCGACCCGGACGTGCTGATCCTGGACGAGCCGACCCGGGGCATCGACGTCGGCGCGAAGTTCGAGATCTACACGATCGTCAACCGGTTGGTTGCCCACGGCAAGGCCGTCGTCATCATCTCCTCCGAGCTGCCCGAACTGCTCGGCATGTGCGACCGCATCTACACCCTCGCGGGCGGCCGGATCACCGGCGAGCTGCCGGTGGGCGCGGCCACCCAGGAGAACCTCATGGAACTCATGACGAAGGACAGGGGTCCTGTCGGATGACCAGCACGAAGCCCCCCACCACACCGAAGAGCGGCGCGTCCCACGCGGCCCCCGCCGCCGCCCTGCACACCGGCACCAGCGATCCGCGGACGCTGTTCCTGGGCAACCTGCGGCAGAGTGGCATCTACGTCGCCCTCGTGGTGATCGTCGCGCTGTTCGCGGTCCTCACCGACGGCGTCTCGCTGAGCCCGGGCAACATCACCAACATCGTCCTCCAGTACTCCTACATCCTGGTGCTCGCCATCGGCATGGTCATCGTGATCATCGGTGGGCACATCGACCTCTCCGTGGGATCGGTGGTGGCGCTCACCGGCGCGGTCTCCGCCGTGCTCGTCATCCGGGAGGGCCTGCCCTGGTGGGTCGGCATCCTCGCCGCGCTCGCCGTGGGGGTCGCGGTCGGCGCGTGGCACGGTCTCTGGGTCGCGTACGCCGGGATCCCGGCCTTCATCGTCACGCTGGCCGGCATGCTGCTGTTCCGCGGCCTCACCCTGCGGGTGCTGGACAACGTCTCGCTGTCGCCGTTTCCGGCCGAGTACCAGCGGCTTGCCGCCGGCTTCCTCAACGGGCTGCTCGGCGGGGAGGGGTTCGACGCGTTCACGCTCTTCATCGGCGCGTTCGCGGTGACCGGATACGCGGTGAGCGTGTTCCGGACCCGGGTGGCGCGCGTCCGCTACGAGCAGCCCGTCGAGTCCTTCCCGCTGTTCGTCGCGCGAGTGGCCCTCGTCGGCGCCGTCGTCATGTACTTCGCCTGGCAGTTGGCCCACGCGCGGGGCCTGCCGATCGTGCTGATCGTGCTGGCCGTGCTGGTGCTGGTCTACGGCCTGCTCACCCGGCGTACCGTCTTCGGTCGTCAGGTCTACGCGATCGGCGGCAACCTCCCGGCGGCGATGCTGTCCGGGGTCCGGGTGAAGGCGGTCAACTTCTGGGTCTTCGTCAACATGGGCTTCCTGTCCGCCGTCGCGGGGGTCATCTACTCGTCGCGCTCCAACGGCGCGCAGCCCGCCGCCGGCAACATGTTCGAACTGGACGCGATCGCGGCGGCGTTCATCGGCGGCGCGGCGGTCACCGGCGGTGTCGGCACGGTCGTCGGCGCGATGGTGGGTGGTCTGATCATGGCGGTGATGAGCAACGGTATGCAGCTCATGGGCGTCGACCAGTCGGTGCAGTCGGTGGTCAAGGGCCTGGTGCTCCTGGTCGCCGTGGCGTTCGACGTCTACCACAAGCGACGCGCCGCCGGCGGTCGCTGACCGGGTCGGCCGGCCGGTGGGCGAGCCCCCCGGCCGGCCGCTGCGATCAGGGCGCGGGGCTCACACCCGGCTCCACCGTTGGTTGGCGTTGCCGTGGCAGGACCAGACGAGCACCGCCGTCCCGTTGGCCGTGCCGCCATTGTCGACGTCCAGACAGAGGGACGGGAAGCGGATGTTGCTGACCGTGCCGTTGCCGTTGACCGTCCACTGCTGGTTGGTGCCGCCGTTGCAGTCCCAGATCTGCACCCGGGTCCCGTTGGCCGCGTTGGTGGGGACGTCCAGGCACTTGCCGAGGATCCGTAGGGTCTGCCCGGTCTGGCTGATCTGCTGGTTGGGGTTGCCGTGGCAGTCCCAGATCAGCGTCCCGGTGCCGTTGGCGGTGTTGCCGTTGTCGAGGTCGAGACACCGCCCGGCCGACTCGCTGCGGAGCCGGAACGTGGTGGGCGGCGGCGGGTCGGTGGTGCCGCCGCCGCTGACCCGGTACACCACCGTGCCGTGCGCCGGCACACTCGCCGAGATGGTCCCGGTCGTGGTGGAGGTGGCGTTGGTCCACGCGTCCCGCAGGGTGAACGGGCCGCCGGTCTTGCCGATCGCCGCCGCCGTGGTGGAGACCGTGGTGGCGGTGCCGCCCTGGTTGAACAGCGCCACCGCGACGTCGCCGTTGGCCAGCCGCTTGGCCAGGACCCGCCGGGTGCCGTCGTGGGAGACCTGGACGGCCTGGCGCCCGAGCGGGTCCTGGTTGATGGCGACGAGGTTCTGGTTCTTCAGGATTGTCAGCGTCGCGGCGTTCGCCGAGCGCAGGTCGTTGCCCATCATGAGTGGCGCCGCCATGATCGACCACAGCGCGAAGTGGCTGCGCATCTCGGTGTCGGTCATCCCGCCGTTGCCGACCTCCAGCATGTCCGGGTCGGTGAACCCGCCGGGCGCGGCGTAGCCGGCCAGCGGCACGTTGACGTTGACGATGTTCTGGATCCCCATCGGGTACCCGTTGGTCTGGCCGGTGTCCCACGCGTTGGTGATGTCCTCGGTGGTCCGCCACAGGTTCGCCACGTCGCTCCAGTTGCGTTGTGGCCCGGTCTTCTCGTGGATGCTGTTCGGGTTGATGCTGTAGACGATCGGCCGTCCGGTGGCGGCCAGCGCGTCGCGCATGATGCCGAACCGCGCCACCTGGTCGTCGATGGTGCCGGTGGGGGAGCACCAGTCGTACTTCAGGTAGTCCACGCCCCAGGCGGCGAACTGCCGGGCGTCCTGGTACTCGTGCCCGAGGCTGCCGGTGGAGCCGGGGAAGGCGTCGAAGTACTGGGCGCAGGTCTGGTCCAGCGGTGACTGGTAGATGCCGAACAGCAGACCCCGCGAGTGCAGGTAGTCCCCGAGCGCCTTCATGCCGCTCGGGAACCGCTGCGGGTGGGCCTGGAGGTTGCCCTGCGCGTCCCGGTTCGGGTCGAACCAGCAGTCGTCGACGACGACGTACTTGTACCCGAGGTCCCGCAGGCCGTTGTTCACGATCGAGTCGGCCATCTGGCGGATCAGGGTCTCGTTGATGTTGCAACCGAACGTGTTCCAGGTGTTCCAGCCCATCGGCGGGGTACGGGCGACGCCGTTGTCGAGCGCCTGGGCCGGACGGGGCGCGATGACCCCGTCGGCGACGCTCGCCGCGAGCGTCAGCGTCAGGACGCCCAGGACGGCGGTCAGCCATCTCTTCGCTCTGCGCATGCTGCTTCTCCTCTGCGGGTGAGGTGTTCGACACCGGCGGCCGCCCGGCCACCGGTGTCGAGGACGTCAGGCAGTCACATCCCAGCTGTCCCGCCTCAGCCGACGCGGATGAGTCGCCACTGCTGGTTGGTGCCGTTCCAGTCGTCGTACTGCACGATGCTGCCCCCGTCGGCGGTCGAGGCGCCCTGTACCTCCACCGCCTTGTTGCTGTTGCGGTTGATCAGACGGACGTGGCCACCGTCGGAGTCGGCCAACCGGAACTGCTGGTTGGAACCGTTGCCGTCGGTCCACTGCACGATGTTGGCCCCGTTGGCGGTGGAGAAGTTGTAGACGTCCAGGACCTTGCCCGACAGCCGGGACCGCAGCCGGTAGTAGCCGCCACCGGAGTCCACGAACTGCCACTGCTGCTGGTTGCCGTCGTTACGGGCCCACTGCACGATGCGCGCACCGTCGTTCGTGGCCAGGTTGTACACGTCCAGGGCCTTGCCGCTGTTCCGGTTCACCAGCACGTACCACGCACCCGGTTGGACCGGGCCGCCCGGGTTGCTGCCGGCGTTCAGGGCGTTCAGCACGGCGGTGTACGCGGGCTTCTTGTTGCCGTTGTTGTCGAACAGCAGCGGGTTCGCGCCGGTGCGCCAGGAGTCGCTGTCCCGGATGCCCCACACGGTGATGCCGGTGCAGCGGGCCACGGCCAGGCAGGCACGGGTGACGGTGTCGTAGACGGCGGCCTGGTTGGTGCCGGCGATGTCCAGTTCGGTGATCTGCACGTCGACGCCGAGGTCGGCGAAGCGCTGCAGGTTGGCCTGGTAGTCACCGGGCACCGAGTTCGTCAGGTGGGACTGGAAACCCACGCAGTCGATGGGTACGCCACGGGCCTTGAAGTCGCGCACCATGTTGTAGATGCCGGTCGACTTCGCGTTGACCCCGTCGGTGTTGTAGTCGTTGTAGCAAAGTTTGGCGTTCGGGTCGGCGGCCCGGGCGGCCCGGAACGCCGCCTCGATCCAGTCGTTGCCGGTGCGCTGGAGGTTGGAGTCACGCCGACCGCCGCTGCTGCCGTCGGCGAACGCCTCGTTCACCACGTCCCAGGAGTGGATCCTCCCCCGGTAGTAGCTGGCGACCTGGGTGACGTGGTTGATGGCGGCGCTGCGCAGGGCGGAGCCGGACATGTTCTGGGCCCACCCCGGTTGCTGGGCGTGCCAGAGCAGGGCGTGACCACGGATGCTCATCCCGTTGGCGCGGGCGTGGTTCACGATGCGGTCCGCGTTGGTGTAGGAGAACCGGCCCTGTGAGGGCTCGGTGGCGTCCCACTTCATCTCGTTCTCGGCGGTCACCGAGTTGAACTCGCGGTTGAGGATGCCGACGTACTGGCTGTCGGAGAGCTTGTGCGCCGCCACGGCCGTGCCGAAGTAGCGGCCCTTCTCCGCGGCCGAGGCGCCGAGGGTGCTGGCCGCTTCGGCGGGGGCCGGAGCGACGAACGCCATGGAGGCGGCGACGAGTCCGACGCCCAGCGCGGAGAGGGCGGCCTTCCACCCTCGTGGCCCGCCCACGGGGGACGGTCGGGTCCTGGTGGTGGTCATGTCTGTCCTGTCCTTCCGGAGGTGGGGTGCCGAGGCCGGCGGACCGCCGGCCACGTGCCGGGATCAGGGGGTGGTCATCCCGAACCGGGATCAGGGAGTGGTCATCTCGAAACGCCGCACGGTGACGGCGCTACCGAGAGCCTGGGTGGCGTAGTTGAAGATCCCGTACCGGTAGCCCATGAAGAACTGCCAGGCGTTGTTCAGGGTGAAGGCCGGTCCGAGGCCCGTGAAGTTCACCCCGTCGGTGCTGTACGAGAAGCGTGCCTGCCGGCCTGTGCCCGGCCGGATGTCGGCGTTGACCCGCAGCCAGATCCGGCTGCCCGAGATGGCGGCGCTGGCCGCCTCGACACCGGTACCGGTGGTGTTCCAGCTGCTGTCCATCGTCAGGCCGTTGGTCATCACCACCCGGGTCGTGCCGTTGTCGCGTTTGACCCCGATCCACGCCGAGGAGTCGCGGAGCATGGCGAGGCCGGCCCGGTCGCCGTTGCTCATGGCGGAGTGGTCGAGCTCGATGGTCGCGGTGGAGGTGGGGCCCTGGATCCGGTGGGTGACGGTGTTGCGGGCGTTGTAGAGGTCGTTGGTCACGGTCGCGGTCTGCAGGCGCAGTCCGTTGTTGACGCTGTACCGGCTGGTGTCCGGGTTGTGGTTCCACTCCCACCGGTGGCCCAGGCCCGGTCCGGTGAAGGTGTCCGCGCCGGTCATCGGTTGCACGGTCTTGGAGGTGGTGATGTTCGGCTTCGGGTAGGTGGCGCCCCACCGGCCGTTGACGGTCTGCAGGACCGGCCAGCCGTCGCCGCTCCAGGTGATCGGTGCGAGGGTCGGCACCCGGCCGCCCGGGTACGCGTCGGTGAACGCCATGTAGTACCAGTCGCCGTTCTGCGTCTGCACCAGGCCGCCCTGGTGCGGGACTCCGCCGCCGGAAATGGGGCCGGGTAGGTCCAGCAGCACCTGGCGCATCTCGTACGGCCCGAAGGGCGAGCTGGACTTCAGGACGTACTGGCCGTTGGCCGGGCGGGTGAGCCAGATGTAGTAGCTGCCGTTGCGCTTGTAGAAGCGCGCCCCCTCCAGGGTGCCGATGTTCGACGGCGTGGTGAAGACCGGCTGCGCGCGGACCTGGGACAGGCCGTCGGCGGACAGCTGCGCGACGCTGATGGTGCCGTTGCCGTAGGCCACGTACATGGTGTCGTTGTCGTCGACGAGCAGGCCGGCGTCGTAGTAGCAGTTGTTGATCTGGGACCGCTTCTGCCAGGTGCCGTCGACCGACGCCGCTGTGTAGACGTACGTCCGGTTGAACTCGACGCAGCCCATCCAGTAGTAGGTGCTGTTGCTGCGCCGGTAGTTCAGGGTCGAGGCCCAGATGCCCTTGACGTACGCCCGCCCGCCGGTCAGGTTGTAGGCGTTCGACCCGAAGTCCAGACTCGGTACGGAGTGGCCCGCGTACTCCCAGTTCACCAGGTCGTAGGAGCGCAGGATCGGCGCTCCGGGGGAGTAGTGCATGGTCGAGGCCGAGTAGTAGTAGGCGTCCCCGACGCGGATGATGTCGCCGTCGGCGAAGTCCTGCCAGACCACCGGATTGGTGAACTGCTCCCCGCCGCCCGGGGGTGTGGTGGGGGTGGTGCCGCCGTCGACCCGGACGAGTTGCCACTGCTGGTTGCTGCCGCCCCAGTCGGCGTACTGCACGACGTTCGCGCCGTCGGCGGTGGACGCGTTCTGCACCTCGACGGCCTTGCCGCTGTTGCGGTTGATCAGGCGAACGTAGCCACCGGTGGAGTCGGCCAGTCGGAACTGCTGGTTGGCGGCGTTGCCGTCGGTCCACTGCACGATGCCGGCGCCGTCGGCGGTCGACCGGTTGTACACGTCGAGGACCTTGCCGGAGTGGCGGGACCTCAACCGGTAGTAGCCGCCACCGGAGTCGACGAACTGCCACTGCTGCCAGGCCCCGTCACCGCGGGCCCACTGGGTGATCCGCGCGCCGTCGTTGGTGGCGAGGTTGTAAACGTCCAGGGCCTTGCCGCTGTTCCGGTTGACCAGCACGTACCAGGCGTTCGTGTCCACCGTCGCGGCGGAGGCAGCCGGCGCGACGACGACCGCCGCGACACCACCGGCGAGGACGGTGGCGACCGCTGCCAAGACTGCCAGCCATCGTCGGTGCCGTCGAGGCGGTGGCGGGGAAGCCACATGGATGTCGTTCATGCCTCTCCTTCGATAGGAAATCGGTCGCAGTCGACATCCGCCTCGACCGGCGGCCCGTCCGACTGCGGAGAGCGCGACTCATGCCCGGGAACGGGTTGCCGCACCGGCCCAGACGCGGCAACTCTCTACCTCGACACCTCTGCCACCAGCTCGTGTTAGCGCTAACAACATCGCCCGAGCGCTGGTTACTCGCAGGTGAAGGATCGGCCTTCCGGCGGAGGCCATCGAAGTAAGGCGATGTTACGCGAGGATTTCGAGAGCATCAAGAGCAGCGCGGGGCGGGTGTGTGGGGCAGGTTGGCGAATCCGGTCGGATCGGCGTCGAGCTGTGGATGCCGTCGGCCCGGACCGCAGAGCGGGGTGCGTCGTCGGCCGGGGAGCCTGCGGGGCTTCGGCTTGACGGACGGCATGTTATCGCTCACAGTCGATGCTTGGGGTGACGGCGGAAGCGGGCCCACCGGGCAGGCCCGCTTCGTCGAACCCTGGTTCAGGCGCGCGTCGGTACGCGCGATTCCTGATGCCTGCGCACATCGCGACGCACATACCCCGCTGTGCGCGGCCGTCCATCCCTCGGGTGGACCGTTCGGCTCTTGATCATTGGAGGAGGATCATGTCTGCCTTTGGTAGTTCCCCGCCGGTCGCGCCGCCGGCTCGGCGGCGCGGGTGGTTGCTGCGGACCGTGGCTGCTGCGGTGGCGGCGGTGGTGGTCGGTGGCGCGGCCGCGGTGGTGCTGTCCGCGCCGGCGGCTGCGGCGACGGTCGACACGAACGCGTGGTACGTGCTGGTGAACCGGAACAGCGGCAAGGCCCTGGACGTGTACAACCTGGCCACGAACGACGGTGCGCGCATCGTGCAGTGGGCCCGTAACGACGGCAACCAGCAGCAGTGGCAGTTCGTGGACTCCGGTGGCGGCTACTACCGGCTGCGGTCCCGGCTGTCGGGCAAGGTCCTGGACGTCTACAACTTCTCCACCGCCAACGGGGCCAACATCGTGCAGTGGACCGACGGCAACGGTTCCAACCAGCAGTTCCGGTTGGCCGACTCCGACGGTGGCCACGTCCGTCTGATCAACCGCAACAGCAACAAGGCGGTGGAGGTACAGGGCGCCTCGACCGCCGACGGGGGCAGCATCGTGCAGTACGACGACTGGAACGGCACCAACCAGCAGTGGCGACTCATCCGGGTCGACGGCGGGAGCAACCCCACGACGCCGCCGCCCGGCACGTGCGCGCTTCCGTCGACGTACCGGTGGACCTCGACCGGTCCGTTGGCACAGCCGAGGTCGGGGTGGGTGTCGTTGAAGGACTTCACGTACGCCCCGTACAACGGGCGGCACCTGGTGTACGCGACGACGCACGACACCGGGACGCGGTGGGGTTCGATGAACTTCGGACTTTTCTCGAACTGGTCGGAGATGGCCTCGGCGAGTCAGAACGCGATGTCCTTCTCGACCGTCGCGCCGTCGTTGTTCTACTTCGCTCCGCGCAACATCTGGGTGCTGGCCTACCAGTGGGGCGGGACGGCGTTCTCGTACCGGACGTCGAACGACCCGACCAACCCGAACGGCTGGTCGGCGGAGCAGCCGCTGTTCACCGGGAGTATCTCAGGTTCCGGCACGGGTCCGATCGACCAGGCGTTGATCGGGGACGGCACGAACATGTACCTCTTCTTCGCCGGGGACAACGGGAAGATCTACCGGGCGAGCATGCCGATCGGGAACTTCCCGGGCAACTTCGGCTCGTCCTACACGACGATCATGAGCGACACGACGAACAACCTGTTCGAGGCGGTCCAGGTCTACAAGCTCCAGGGCCAGGAGCGGTACCTCATGCTCGTCGAGGCGATCGGCGCGCAGGGCCGCTACTTCCGCTCGTTCACGGCCACCAGCCTGGGCGGTTCGTGGACACCGCAGGCCGCGACCGAGAGCAACCCCTTCGCCGGCAAGGCCAACAGTGGCGCCACCTGGACCAACGACATCAGCCACGGCGAACTGATCCGCAGCAACGCCGACCAGACCATGACCGTCGACCCCTGCAACCTGCAACTGCTCTACCAGGGACGTGACCCCAGGTCGGGCGGCGACTACGGCCTCCTGCCCTACCGGCCGGGTCTGCTGACGCTGCAACGCTAGGAGTGACGCGGGTCCGACCCGGTGTTCCGGACCCCGTGGACGACAGCGAGCACCGAATCGGGTGAAGGTTGCCACGGCCCGTGATCAAGGTCGGGGCACGCTGGAACGGCGGGCTCGGCTACGGCCGAGCCCGCCCTCGTCGTCCCGGCTCCGGGCTCACGGAACAGGGTCGGAGCCTGTGCGGAGACGGCGTCGCCGCCGGGGCGACCGGCGGATGGTCTCGGACGGGCTCGGGGCGCACATCCCGTCATCCTTCCGTCACGTTACGAATCCGTTGCCGGTCGGTGTCTTGACGACGGTGAATGTGAGCGCTAACACTATGGGTCGACCTTCGGAGGTGGTCATGGGCGGTGTGGACGGTGCGGACGAGCGGTACGTGGTCGGAGTCGACTACGGCACCCTCTCCGGGCGGGCCCTGGTGGTCCGGGTGCGCGACGGCGCGGAGGTCGGCACCGCGGTGCACGAGTACCGCCACGGCGTGATCGAGGCCGCGCTGCCCGACGGTGGCCCGGCACTCGCGCCGGACTGGGCGTTGCAGGACCCGGAGGACTACCGGGACGTCCTGCGGCACGCCGTCCCCGCCGCCCTGGCCGACGCGGGCGTGGACCCGTCGCGCGTCATCGGCATCGGCATCGACTTCACCGCCTGCACAGTCCTGCCGACGCTCGCCGACGGCACCCCGCTGTGTGAAGTACCGGAGCTGCGGCAGCGCCCGCACGCCTGGGTGAAGCTGTGGAAGCACCACGCGGCGCAGCCGTACGCCGACCGGATCAACGCGGTGGCCCACGAACGGCGCGAGCCGTGGATCGGCCGGTACGGCGGCAAGATCTCCGCCGAGTGGCAGTTCGCGAAGGGGCTGCAGATCCTGGCGGAGGACCCGGAGATCTACCGGCGGGCCGAGCGGTTCATCGAGGCCGCCGACTGGATCGTGTGGCAGCTCTGCGACGTCGAGACCCGTAACGTCTGCACCGCCGGCTACAAGGGCATCCGGCAGGACGACCGGTACCCGTCGGCGGACTACCTGACCGCGCTCGACCCGGGTTTCGCGGACTTCGTGGCCAAGCTGGACGGCCCACTGCTGCCGCAGGGCGCCCGGGCCGGCACCCTGGGCGCTCGGGCCGCCGCCTGGACCGGGTTGCCGGTGGGCGTCGCGGTGGCGGTCGGCAACGTCGACGCACACGTCACCGCCGCGTCCGCCCAGGCCCTGCATCCCGGCCGGCTGGTCGCCATCATGGGCACCTCCACCTGCCACGTCGTCAACGGCACCCACCCCGCCGAGGTGCCCGGCATGTGCGGCGTGGTCGACGGCGGCATCAGCCCGGGCGCCTGGGGCTACGAGGCCGGGCAGAGCGGTGTCGGCGACATCTTCGGCTGGTTCGTCACACACGCCGCGCCGGCCGGCGTCGACGGGCACGAGCAGCTGACCGCGCTGGCCGCCGCCCAACCGGTCGGCGCCCACGGCCTGGTCGCGCTGGACTGGTGGAACGGCAACCGGTCACTGCTGGTCAACCACGATCTCAGCGGCCTGGTCGTCGGACTGACCCTGGCCACCCGGCCGCAGGACATCTACCGGGCGCTGCTGGAGTCCACGGCGTTCGGCACCCGGATGATCATCGAGGCGTTCGTCGAGGCCGGAGTGCCGGTCACCGACCTGGTCGTCGCCGGTGGCCTCACCTCGAACCGGCTGCTGATGCAGATCTACGCCGACGTCACCAACCGCCCGCTGGGCATCATCGGCTCCGCCCAGGGCCCAGCGCTGGGTTCGGCGATCCACGCGGCCGTCGCCGCCGGGGCGTACCCGTCGATCCACGAGGCGTCGGCGGCGATGGGCCGGGTGCACGAGGACGCCTACCGGCCCGACCCGGCCAACGTCCGGGCCTACGACGCCCTCTACGCCGAGTATCGCGCGTTGCACGACCACTTCGGCCGTGGCGCCAACGACGTCATGCTCCGCCTGCGGGCGATCCGGAACGCGGCCCTCGACCCGGCCGCGGCGCAGACCGACCCGGCCCTGGAGGTGCTCGCATGACCAGCGACGTGGCCCGGCAGGTGCGCGCGCTACGGGAGACCGTGGCCCGCCTGCACGGCGAGCTGACCCGCTACGGACTCGTGGCGTGGACCGCCGGCAACGTCTCGGCGCGGGTCCCCGGCCGGGACCTCATGGTGATCAAGCCCAGTGGCGTCGACTACGACGACCTGACCGCCGACACGATGGTCGTCTGCGACCTGGACGGGACCGTCGTCGACGGGCACGCCTCGCCGTCGAGCGACACCGCGGCGCACGCCTACGTCTACCGGGCGATGCCCGACGTCGGTGGCGTCGTCCACACGCACAGCGGCTACGCCACCGCCTGGGCGGCCCGGGGTGAGCCGATCCCGTGCTGGCTGACCGCGCAGGCCGACGAGTTCGGCGGGGAGATCCCGGTCGCGCCGTTCGCGCTGATCGGCGGGGACGACATCGGCAAGGGCATCGTCAGCACCCTGTCCCGGCACCGCTCCCCGGCGGTGCTCATGCGCAACCACGGGGTCTTCACGATCGGCCGGGACGCCCGCGCGGCGGTCAAGGCCGCCGTGATGTGCGAGGACGTCGCCCGCACCGCGCACCTGGCCCGCGCGCTCGGTCAGCCGCTGCCCATCGCGCCGGCCGACGTCGACGCGCTGTACGAGCGCTACCAGAACGTCTACGGCCAACGCCCGGCACCGGCCGACCGGGCCGCAGGGAACCCCTGACCAGCGCACCCGCCCGCCACGAACCCTTTCCCCACCACCCCACCACCACACCCGGCCCGCCGGCCCGCACGGGCGGCGCGGTCGGGATCACCGGATCCGAGGAGAGACCGATGAGCACCAGGAGAACGCGCACCATCGTCGCGGCCCTCGCCACCGTGCTGCTTGCCGGCAGCATGGCGGCCTGTGGCAACAGTGACACCGGCGGCGGCGACGGCGGCGGCGACGGGAAGATCGTCCTGGGCTTCTCCCAGGTCGGCGCGGAGAGCGGCTGGCGGACGGCGAACACCACCTCGATCAAGGACGCCGCCGTCGAGGCGGGGATCGAGCTGAAGTTCGACGACGCCCAGCAGAAGCAGGAGAACCAGATCAAGGCGATCCGGAACTTCATCCAGCAGAAGGTCGACGTGATCGCCTTCTCCCCGGTCGTCGAGTCCGGCTGGGACACCGTGCTCAAGGAGGCGAAGGACGCCGGGATCCCGGTGATCCTCACCGACCGCGCCGTCGACTCGGCCGACAAGACGCTCTACAAGACCTTCCTCGGCTCGGACTTCGTCAAGGAGGGACGCCTCGCCGGCGAGTGGCTGGTGGAGCAGACGAAGACCGCCGCCGGCCCGGTGAACATCGTCGAGTTGCAGGGCACCACCGGTTCGGCGCCGGCCAACGACCGCAAGGAGGGCTTCGCCGCGGCGATCGCCGCCAACCCGAACCTGAAGATCGTCGCGTCCCAGTCGGGTGACTTCAAGCGGGCCGACGGCAAGCAGGTCATGGAGCAGTTCCTCAAGGCCAACCCGGACATCGACGTGCTCTTCGCGCACAACGACGACATGGGCCTCGGCGCGCTGGAGGCGATCACCGCCGCCGGCAAGGTGCCCGGCAAGGACATCACCATCATCACCATCGACGCGGTGAAGGACGGGATGCAGGCCCTCGCCGACGGGAAGTTCAACTTCATCGCCGAGTGCAGCCCGCTGCTCGGCCCCCAGCTGATGGAACTGGTCAAGAAGGTCGAGGCGGGCGAGGAGGTGCCGGCCCGGATCGAGACCGAGGAGACCACCTTCACCCAGGAGCAGGCCAGGGAGGCGCTGCCCAACCGGAAGTACTGAGACGACGTCGGGGCCGCCGTCTCCGGACGACGGCCCCGACCGGTCACGCACGTCCGCACCCGCACCAGTTCCAGAAGAGGTCCGATGGTATGACGGGCAACCGTCCGGTCCTGACCATGACCGGGATCAGCAAGACCTTCCCCGGCGTCCGCGCGCTCCACGACGTCGACTTCCGGCTCTTCCCGGGCGAGGTCCACGCCCTGATGGGCGAGAACGGCGCCGGCAAGTCGACCCTGATCAAGGTGTTGACCGGGGTGTACGGCACCGACGAGGGCACGATCTCCCTCGACGGCGACCCGGTCGCCTTCGGCGGGCCGATGCAGGCCGCCGCCGCCGGCGTGAGCACCGTCTACCAGGAGGTCAACCTCTGCGCCAACCTGTCCGTGGCGGAGAACATCTTCATCGGCCGGGAACCCCGCCGTCTCGGGGCCGTCCGCTGGGGGGAGATGCGCCGACGGGCGCGGGAGCTCCTGACCCGGCTCGACCTCGACCTCGACGTCACCGCGCACCTCGGCACGTACTCGCTGGCGGTGCAGCAGATGGTCGCCATCGCGCGGGCGATCGACGTACGGGCCCGGGTGCTGATCCTCGACGAGCCGACCTCCAGCCTGGACGCCGGGGAGGTCGCCCAGCTGTTCCGGATCATGCGGCAGCTGCGGGACGAGGGCATCGCCATCCTCTTCGTCACGCACTTCCTCGACCAGGTCTACGCCATCGCCGACCGCATCACGGTGCTGCGCAACGGTGCCCTCGTCGGCGAGTACCGGACCGGGGAACTGCCGCAGTTCGGCCTGGTCGAGAAGATGATCGGCAAGGAACTCGACGTGCTGGAACGCCTCGACCAGCACCAGAAGCGGGTCGTCACCACCCGGGCCGGAGCCACCCCGATGGTGGACGCGGTGGAACTCGGGCGCAGGGGCGCGGTCGCGCCGTTCAGCCTGCGCATCCACGCCGGAGAGGTGGTCGGTCTGGCCGGCCTGCTCGGCTCCGGCCGGACCGAGGTGGCCCGGTTGCTGTTCGGCGCCGACCGCGCCGACCACGGCCGGGTCCGGGTCGACGGCGAGGCGGTCTCCCTGCGCAACCCGGTCCAGGCCATCGACCGGGGCATCGGCTTCTGCTCGGAGAACCGCCGTACCGAGGGCATCGTCCCCGACCTCACGGTGCAGGAGAACATGATCCTGGCGATGCAGGCCGCCCGTGGCTGGCTGCGTCCCGTTCCGCGCCGCCGGCAGGACGAGCTGGTCGAGAAGTACGTCCGGGCGCTCGGCATCCGGCCGGCCGACCCCGACCTGCCGGTCCGCAACCTCTCCGGCGGCAACCAGCAGAAGGTGCTCCTGGCCCGGTGGCTGATCACCGAGCCCCGCCTGCTGATCCTCGACGAACCCACCCGGGGTATCGACATCGGCGCCAAGGCGGAGATCCAGAAACTGGTGACGGAACTCTCCGACGGTGGCATGGCGGTGCTGTTCGTCTCCGCCGAACTGGAGGAGGTGCTGCGGCTGAGCCACCGCGTGGTGGTCATGCGCGACCGCACGATGGTCGCCGAACTCGCCAACGACGACACCGTGGACGCCGACCGCGTCATGCGGGCCATCGCCAGCGGAACGAACCGGGAGGCCGACCGATGAGGAGCATGCCGGACCGACTCCGCCCGCTGACCCGTCACCGGCTGTTCTGGCCGGCGCTCGTGCTCGTGGTCATGATCCTCGCGAACGCGATCCACCGGCCCGGTTTCCTCTCCGTCGAGGTCAAGAACGGGCACCTCTACGGCAGCCTGGTCGACATCCTCCGGCTCAGCGCGCCGCTGATCCTCGTCGCGCTCGGCATGACCCTGGTCATCGCCACCGGCGGCATCGACCTCTCGGTCGGCTCGACCTGTGCCATCAGCGGTGCCATCGCCTGTCTGTACGTCAGCGAGGCCCCCGACCAGAACGGCATGTCCACCCTGTGGACCGCGCTCGCCCTGGCCTGCGGCGCCGCGCTGGTGCTCGGCATGTGGAACGGCGTCCTGGTCGCCGTGATCGGGATCCAGCCCATCATCGCCACCCTGATCCTGATGGTGGCCGGCCGGGGGCTCGCCCAGTTGATCACCGAGGGGCAGATCATCACGATCAACTCGGACCCGTACCGGGCGATCGGCCTCGGACACTTCCTGACCCTTCCGCTCGCGGTCTTCATCGCCCTCGCCGGCACGCTGCTCGTCGCCGCGTTCACCCGCCGTACCGCGCTCGGTCTGATGGTCGAGTCGGTCGGCGGCAACGCCGGGGCCAGCCGGCTCGCCGGCATCCGCTCGGGCCGCATCGTCTTCCTGGTGTACGTGGTCAGCGCGGCCGGCGCGGCGGTCGCCGGGTTCATGATGACGGCCAACGTGTCCAGCGCCGACGGCAACGCCGTCGGCCTCTGGGTCGAACTCGACGCGATCCTCGCGGTCGTCATCGGCGGCACGTCGCTGGCCGGGGGGAGGTTCTCCCTCGGCGGCACCGTCCTCGGCGCCCTGATCATCCAGACCCTCACCACCACGGTGTACGCCATGAACATCTCGCCGCAGACGGCACTGCTGTTCAAGGCGGTGGTCGTCATCGCCGTCTGCCTCATCCAGTCGCCGCAGTTCCGCGCCACGGTCAGCCGGCGGCGGGCCGGACGGACACCCCGGCCGGCGACCCCGCGACGGGAGAAGGAGCAGGTGCCGGCATGAGCAGCACGTCACTGGTCGACGGCCGGTCCCGGCGTCCGACGCTGCCGCGACGGCACATCCCCGTCCTGGCCACGCTCGCCCTGCTGCTGGTCATGTACGGCATCGGGGTGTCCCAGTACCGGGCGTTCTCGAACGTCCAGGTCGTCTTCAACATCTTCATCGACCACGGCTTCCTGCTGGTGGTCGCGGTCGGCATGACCCTGGTGATCCTCACCGGCGGCATCGACCTGTCGGTCGGCTCGGTGGTCGCCATGACCGCGATGGTGTCGGCTTCGCTGCTGCGCGACGGTGTGCCGTCGCTGCTCGTGCTCCTCGTCGCCCTGCTGATCGGGCCGACGCTCGGGTTCCTGATGGGCTGCGCGATCCACTTCTTCGAGATCCAGCCGTTCGTCGTCACCCTCGCCGGGATGTTCTTCGCCCGGGGCATGTGCACGTTCATCAGCGACTCCTCCATCCCCATCACCGACGGCTTCTGGACGACCATGTCGCAGCAGCGGATCGGCGACCCACGGGGGAACTTCGTGTCGATCAGCGTGCTGATCGCGTTCGCGGTGGTCCTCGTCGCCGCGTACGTGCTCGCGTACACCCGGTTCGGTCGCAACGTGTACGCGATCGGCGGCAACCCCCAGTCCGCGCTGCTGATGGGTCTGCCGGTCGGGCGTACCCGGATCGCCGTCTACACGGTCAGCGGGCTGTGCGCGGCCGTCGGCGGCATCCTGCTGTCCTTCTACACCCTCTCCGGCGCGCCGCTGATCGCCGTCGGCATGGAACTGGACGTGATCGCCGCCGTCGTCATCGGCGGGACGGTCCTCACCGGCGGGTCCGGCTACGTCTTCGGCACGGTGCTCGGGGTGCTGGTCCTGGGCGTCATCCAGACCCTGATCACGTTCGACGGCAGCCTGAACTCCTGGTGGACCCGGATCGTGATCGGAGGGCTGCTGTTCGCGTTCATCCTCCTCCAGCGCCTCGTCGGCATCCGCCTCAAGTGACAGCCCCTCTCGCGGAAGGCACCTCCATGGCAACGCACGCGCAACCCGAGATCTGGTTCCTCACCGGAAGCCAGGGCCTCTACGGCGAGGACACCCTCCGGCAGGTCGCCGACCAGTCCCGACAGATCGCGGCACAGCTCGACGCCGCGCCGGGCGTTCCCGTCCGGGTGGTCTGGAAGCCGGTCCTGACCACCAGCGCCGACATCCTCCAGGCCTGCCGGGACGCCGCCGGGCAGGGCGCGGTCGGGGTGATCGCCTGGATGCACACCTTCTCCCCGGCGAAGATGTGGATCGCCGGCCTGGACGCGCTGCGGACGCCGCTGCTGCACCTGCACACCCAGGCCAACGTCCTGCTGCCGTGGGACGAGATCGACATGGACTTCATGAACCTGAACCAGGCCGCCCACGGCGACCGCGAGTTCGGTTTCGTCCAGGCCCGCCTCGGCGTGGCGCGCAAGACCGTCGCCGGGCACGTCAGCGACCCCCGGGTGATCTCCCGGGTCGGCGCGTGGGCGCGCGCGGCACTCGGGTACGCGGCGATGCGGTCGCTGCGGCTGGCCCGCTTCGGTGACAACATGCGCGACGTCGCCGTCACCGAGGGCGACAAGGTCGAGGCGGAGCTGCGGTTCGGCGTCTCGGTCAACACCTACGGGGTCAACGACCTCGTCGCGGTCGTCGACCAGGTGGCCGACGCGCAGATCGACGACCTGGTCAAGGAGTACGACGACACGTACCGGGTCGACCAGCGGCTGCGGCCCGGCGGGGCACGGCACGACTCCCTGCGTTACGCCGCGCGCCTGGAACTGGGCCTGCGCGCGTTCCTCGACGCGGGCGGGTTCCGGGCCTTCACCACGAACTTCGAGGACCTCGGCGGCCTGCGGCAGCTGCCCGGCATCGCGGTGCAGCGGCTGATGGCCGACGGGTACGGCTTCGGCGGCGAGGGTGACTGGAAGACCTCCGTCCTGGTCCGCACGCTCAAGGCGATGGCGGTCGGTGTCCCGGGCGGGACCTCCTTCATGGAGGACTACACCTACGACCTCACCCCCGGCGACGAGCTGGTGCTCGGCGCACACATGCTCGAGGTCTGCCCGACGATCGCCGACGGCACGCCGAACGCCGAGATCCATCCACTCGGTATCGGCGGCCGGGAGGACCCGGTGCGCCTGGTCTTCGACGCCGCACCGGGCCCGGCGGTGGTGCTCGGCATGGCGGACATGGGGGAGCGGTTCCGCCTGGTGGCCAACGAGGTGGACGTGGTGACGCCGCCGCACCCGCTGCGGAGGCTCCCGGTGGCCCGGGCCGTCTGGCGGCCCCGCCCACACCTCGCCGGCTCGGCGGAGGCGTGGATCACCGCCGGTGCGCCCCACCACACGGTCCTGTCGCAGGCGGTGGGTGTCGAGGAGCTGCACGACCTGGCCGAGATGACCCGGACCGAACTGCTGGTGATCGACGCCGACACCGAACCGCGTCGCTTCGCCGCCGAGATCCGGTGGAACCAGGCGTACTACCGTCTCGCCCGGGGGCTCTGAGCCGCGAGGTCCCGGCGAACTCCGCCGGTCCTCCGGTCCCGATCGCGGGGCGGCTGGCGCCCGGGATTCTCCCTCACCGCACCCTGACACGGTCCGGAGTCGATGGCCCCCGCACGGGTGAGGCCGGCAGGCGCCCGAAGCGGCTGGCGTAGACTGGTGGCGATCCAGCCCTGGCCACCCGGCAGAAACCGACGTGGCGGCTGCGAGAGCGAGTTCGCGCACCGGGCCGTTTCGCCAGTCGACGTCGAGGGCCGTGGTCGCCGACGGGCAGGCGGGGGAGAGTGAGGTGGCCGTGCGCGGTCCTGCGATGACGGACGTGGCTCGCCTCGCCGGGGTTTCCCACCAGACGGTGTCCCGGGTGCTCAACGGGCACCCCAACGTGCGCGAGCAGACCCGGCTGCGGGTCCAGGCCGCGATCGCCGAACTGGGCTACCGCCCCAACCGGGCGGCCCGCGCGCTGGTCACCGGCCGGTCCCAGGTGATCGGCGTGGTCGCCCAGAACACCACCCTCTACGGCCCGGCGTCCCTGCTGGCCGCCCTGGAGCAGGAGGCCGCCGAGGCCGGCTTCGCGGTCAGCGTCGGCAGTGTGCGGGATCTGGACCACCGGTCGATCTCGGCGGCGGTCGAGCGGCACCTGGCCCACCGGGTGGCGGGCATCGTGGTGATCGCGCCGGTCGAGTCGGCCGGCGAGGCCCTCGAACGACTGCCCCAGGACGTTCCGCTGGTGACCGTCGACGGTGACCCGCGTCGACCGGTTCCGCTGGTGACGGTGGACCAGGTCGCCGGCGCCCGGGCCGCCACCCAGCACCTCCTCGACGCCGGGCACCGTACGGTCTGGCACGTGTCCGGGCCGCCGGACTGGTTCGACAGCGCCGGCCGGATCGAGGGGTGGCGCGAGGCGTTGCAGGCTGCCGGCGTCGAGGTCCCGCCCCTGGTGCCGGCGGACTGGTCCGCCGCCGCCGGATACCGCTGCGGGCAGATGCTGGCCCGGATGCCGGAGGTCACCGCGGTCTTCACCGCCAACGACCATCTGGCCCTCGGCGTGCTGCGTGCCCTGCACGAGCAGGGCCGGCGGGTGCCGGACGAGATCAGCGTGGTGGGTTTCGACGACGTGCCGGAGGCCGCGTACTTCATCCCGCCGTTGACCACGGTGCGGCCGGATTTCGTCGCGGTCGCCCGGGCGAGCCTGGACCTGCTGCTGGCGCAGATCGAGTCGGCCACCGGTGGCGCGCTGCGCCGGACCATCGCGCCGACCCTGGTCGCCCGGAACAGCGTCGCCGCCCCACCATCCCGCTGACCGGGTCGCCGGTGAAGCGCTTTCCTTGACATCCGTAAATGTTAACGCGAACATTGCTGTGTCATCTCGGTGCACTGTCGCCGTCACCCACCCGCCCTGCCGGTGCGTCTCCCGGCGGAGGGTGTCCACGAGCCCCGCGCGGCGGCGCCGTCACACCGCTGCCCGATCCGGCATCGGCTGTCGATAGGGAGGAAGTTCATGAAGGTGGACGACGCGGTGCCCCGGCCCGGTCCGCGATGGCGGGGCCTGCGGGCGTTGGCAGCCGCCGCAGTGGCGGTGGTGACCCTGGTGACGGTCGGCCTGGTGGCGGTCGGCGGGCCGGCCGGGCCGTCGCCGGCGTGGGCGGCGACGGTGGACGTCGGGGCGACGTACGTGTTCGTCAACCGACACAGCGGCAGGGCGATGGACGTCTACGACTGGTCGACGGCCGACGACGCGCCGGTCAACCAGTGGACGCGCAACGACCTCGCGGTGCAGCAGTGGCAGTTCGTCGACGCGGGCGGAGGCTACTACCGGATCCGTTCCCGGCACAGCGGGAAGGTGCTGGACCTGCCGAGCGCGGCGGACGGAACCCAGTTGGTGCAGCGGACCGACAGCGGGGCCGCGACGCAGCAGTTCCGGTTGCAGGACTCGGCGGACGGGTTCGTCCGCTTCGTCAACCGGCACAGCGGCAAGGTCATCGACGTGTGGAACTGGTCCACGGCCGACGGTGGGGTGCTGGCCGGTTACCAGAACCTCGACGGGGCGAACCAGCAGTGGCAACTGGTCCGGCTCGGCGGCAACCCGGGACGGACGTTCACCAACCCGATCAAGCGCAACGGCCCGGACCCGTGGCTGACCCACCACAACGGCTACTACTACCTGGCCACCACCACGTGGAACTCGACGATCACCATGCGCCGGTCCGCCACGCTCGGCGGGTTGTCCACCGCCCCGGACCAGGTCGTCTTCAACCTGTCGGGGCGGCCGAACGGCTGCTGCAACATGTGGGCACCGGAGTTCCACCTGATCAACGGTCCGAACGGTCCCCGCTGGTACCTCTACTACACCGCGGGCCAGAACGTCCCCGACTTCAACCCGACGCAACGCCTGCACGTCCTGGAGAGCGCCGGCACCGACCCGATGGGTCCGTACACCTTCAAGGCCGACCTCGGCGCGGACTGGCAGCTCGACGCCAGCATCCTGACCGTCGCCAACCGGCTCTACCTGATGGGCACCTACAACGCCGGTGGCAGCTACGGCCAGAGCCTGTTCATCACCCCGATGAGCAACCCGTGGACGCTGTCGGGCAGCCGGGTCCGGCTGACCTCGCCCACGCTGCCCTGGGAACGGCAGACCCACCCGGTGGCCGAGGGTCCGGAGCCGCTGTACCACAACGGACGCACCATGATCGTCTACTCGGCCAGCGCCTGTTGGGGACCGGACTACAAGCTCGGCCTGTTGACCCTCACCGGCAGCGACCCGCTCAACCCGGCGCACTGGACGAAGAAACCGGAACCGGTGTTCCAGCGCAACGACGCCAACGGTGTCTTCGCGCCGGGCCACAACGGCTTCTTCACGTCCCCGGACGGCACCGAGAGCTGGATCGTCTACCACGCGAACGACTCGGCGGGCGGCGGTTGCGACATGAACCGGTCCACCCGGGCGCAGCGGTTCACCTGGAACGCCGACGGCACGCCCAACTTCGGGACGCCCGTCCGCCTCGGCAGCCCGGTCGCCGTCCCGTCCGGGGAGTGAGGCCGACGGCCGGACCGACAGGACGCGCGGCCACGACGTCGACCGACATACCCGGACGGGCGACGCCCGCCCCGACGCGGCGGATCGCCGCATCGGTACCGATCAGGCTTCACGGAAGGAGTGGCATGGAGACGAGAACCGAGATGCCGCCGGTGGGTTCCCGGTGCCGCGGCTGGCGGGCATGGTCGGCAGCCGGGGTGGCGGTGGCGACGCTGGTGGCCGCCGGTGTGCTGGTCGGGTCACCCCCGGGATCAGCGGCGAGCCCCGGCACGACCCCCGGCCACCGGGGCACCGTCGGGACCGACCAGGGGCCTCCCGGCGGCAGCCGGCCGGCCGCCGCGTCCACGGACGTCGCGGTGGCGGCCTACCCCCAGCCGGGCCGGGTCGCCGGGGACATCGGCGTGCACGACCCGACGGTCGTCAAACGCCCCGAGGGCGGCTACCTCGTCGCCCACACCGGCACCAACGTCGCGCTGAAGACCTCCACCGACCGGATCACCTTCCGCAACGCCGGCGCGGTCTTCCCCGGTGGCGCGCCGTGGACCACCACCTACACCAACGGCAGCCGCAACCTCTGGGCGCCGGACCTGTCGTACCACAATGGTCGCTACCTCCTGTACTACTCGGCGTCGACCTTCGGCTCGAACCGGTCGGCGATCTTCCTCGCCACCAGCACCACCGGCGCGTCGGGCAGCTGGACCCACGAGGGCCTGGTCGTCGAGTCGCGCACCAGCGACAACTTCAACGCCATCGACCCGAACCTGACGATCGACGACCAGGGCCGCTGGTGGTTGAGCTTCGGCTCGTTCTGGTCCGGCATCAAACTCGTCCCGATCGACCCCGCCACCGGGCGACGGTCGGGCACGGCGATGCACAGCCTGGCCTCCTACGGACCCGGCATCGAGGCTCCCGTCATCGTCAAGCGGGGCGCCTGGTACTACCTGTACGTCTCGTTCGACCGCTGCTGCCAGGGCGCCGCCAGCACCTACCGGACGATGGTCGGTCGCTCCGCCGCCCCGACCGGGCCGTTCCTCGACCGCGCCGGCCGGAACATGCTCTCCGGCGGCGGCACGGAGATCCTCGCCTCGCACGGCAGCGTCCACGGCCCCGGCCATCCGGCCGTGCTCGCGGACCACGACGGCGACCTGCTCTTCTACCACTACTACGCCGACAACGGGGTGTCGCTGCTCGGCATCAACCGGATCGGGTACGACGCCGCCGGGTGGCCCTACCTCTTCTGACCGACGACCGTCCGCGACGTCCTGGAGGAACGATGCCCCCACCCCGCCGCACCAGGCCCGCCCCCCGTCGGCCCGCCCGCCCGGACCACACCGGCCACCCCGCCCGCCGGTGGCTACGGGCGACCCTGGCCGCCGTACTGGTGACCCTCGCCGTCTCGGCCGGCCTGCCGGTGGCCGGGCCCGCGCACGCCGCCCCCGCGGTCACCTACACGAACCCGCTGGCGAACCAGCGCGCCGACCCGCACATCGTCCGGCACACCGACGGCTACTACTACCTGACGGCCACCGTGCCGCAGTACGACCGGATCGTGCTGCGCCGCGCGTCCACCCTGCAGGGCCTGGCCACGGCCCCCGAGACGACGATCTGGTACCGGCACGCCAGCGGGGAGATGGGCGCCCACATCTGGGCACCCGAGATCCACTTCATCAACAACCGGTGGTACGTCTACTTCGCCGCGGGGCGGACCGACGACGTGTGGCGGATCCGGATGTACGTGCTGGAGAACGCGAGCGCGAACCCGCTGACCGGCTCGTGGACCGAACGCGGCCGGATCACCACGCCGTGGGACACCTTCAGCCTGGACGCCTCGACCTTCGTGGTCAACGGTGTGCGCTACCTGACCTGGGCGCAGCAGGAGCCGGGCATCTCCACCAACTCCAACGTCTACCTCGCCCGGATGGGCGCCAACCCCTGGCAGATCACCGGCACGGTGACCCGGCTGGTCGTGCCGACGTACGACTGGGAGACCCGGGGGTTCCGGGTGGCCGAGGGACCGGCGGTGATCCAGCGCAACGGCCGGGTCTTCCTGACCTACTCGGCGAGCGCGACGGACGCCAACTACTGCCTCGGGATGCTGACCGCCTCCGCCACGGCGAACCTGCTCGACCCGGCCGCCTGGAGCAAGAGCCCCACCCCGGTGTTCGCCAGCAACGCCGCCACCGGCCAGTACGGCCCCGGACACAACTCGTTCACCGTCTCCGAGGACGGGCAGAGCGACATCCTGGTCTACCACGACCGCAACTACCGGGACATCGTCGGTGACCCGCTCGACGACCCGAACCGACGGACCCGGATCCAGAAGCTGTACTGGAACGCGGACGGCACCCCGAACCTCGGCATCCCGGTGCCCGACGGCGTCACGCCGGTCCGGTTGCGCTCGCACGACCTGTCCACCAGCTACCTGCGGCACTACGACTACCGGGCCCGGGTCGAGCCGAACGTCACCAACCTGGCCGACTCGCAGTTCCGCATCGTCACCGGGCTCGCCGGGGCCGGCTCGGTGTCGCTGGAGTCGACCAACAATCCCGGCTACTACCTGCGGCACCGGGGCTTCGCCCTGTACGTCGAGCGGGACGACGGCACGGCGCTCTTCGACGCGGACGCGAGCTTCCAGCGGCGGGCCGGCCTGGCCGACGCCTCGGGGCTCTCGCTGGAGTCGCAGAACTTCCCGGGCCGGTACGTACGCCACCGGGACGGGCTGCTCCACCTGGAGGCGGTGAACTCGACGGCCGAGCGGGCCTCGGCCACCTTCCACCTGGAATAGCCCCTCCCGAGCCGGACCCACGCCGCCGACCCAGGCCCGCACGGTCAGACGAACGGCACGACCACCGCCGGCCGGCCCCCTCCCGGGGCCGGCCGGTCGCGTCGTGGGTCACCGGCCGGCGACCGGTGTCCGACGGGTCACACGAACCGCCAGCGCTGGTCGGCGGCACCGCTGTCGTCGCCGAGCACGACCTGGGCTCCCTGGTTGCGGGAACCGCCGCTGACGCCGAGGACCCGACCGCCGTCGGCGCACTGGATGCGGAAGTAGCCACCACCGCCGTACCGCAGTCGCCACCGGTGGTTCAGGGCACCGTTGTCGGCCCACTGCACGATCCGGGCACCGGCGGTGGCGCTACCCTCGACGGCGAGCACCTTGCCGCTGTGCGAGTTGCGCAGCCGGAGGTGACCGCCGTCCACGATCGCGGTCCAGAGGTGGTCGGCGGTGCCGCTGTCACCCCACTGGATGACGAGACCGCCGTCGGCGGTGGACATGTCCCGCACACCGAGCACCAGGCCGCTGGCGAGGTTCTGGATCCGCCGGGCCCCATTCGGCAGGAACCGCCACTGGTTGTCCGGGCTGCCGTCGTCCCGGTCCTGCACCGCCAGGGCGCCCTGGCCGGTGGCGCCCCCCGAGATGGCGAGCAGCTTGCCGCTGTGCACGTTGCGCAGCTTGTGGGTGCCGTCGCCGACGTCGACCACCGTCCAGAGATGGTCGGCGGTGCCGTTGTCCGCCCACTGGAGAACCCGCGCGTTGTCGGCGGTGGACATGTTCTCCACGCCGAGCACCTTGCCGCTGTGCACGTTGCGCAGCCGGACGGCCGCACCGTCGACCAGCATCTGCCAGTCGTGGTCGGCGGTGCCGGTGTCGCCCCACTGGAGCGCGAGTCCGCCGTCGGCGGTGGACATGTCCTGGATGCCGAGCACGAGACCGCTGGCCGCGTTGGCGAGGCGGAAACTGGCGTCGCCGCCGGTGCCGACACGCCAGTACACCGTGTAGTTGTGTCCGTGGGCGTCGTAGAAGGGTCCGAGCCGGACCGGCGCGCCGTCGGCGACGGCGGTGAACGCCAGGGTGCTGTCGCCGGTCCGTCGGACCGAGCCGACGTCCAGCGCGGGAAGCCTGCTCAGGGCGGTGTCGCCGTAGTCGCCGGACAGCACCACCGGGCCGTACGTGATCGCCTGGACCGCCGCGTCGTCGTTGGCGGCGGCCATGACGACGCGCATCGGCAGGCGGACCGTGACGACGTCGCCCGAGGTCCAGGCCCGGTTCAGGACGGCGTAGGTGCCCGGCGTCGTGGCGATCTGCTGCGGCGTGCCGTTGACACTGACGGTCGCCCCGCTCGTCCACGCCGGGATCCGGATCCGCATCGTCCACGACCCGCCGACCGATCCGGTGACGGTCAGGGTGGTGGTGTCGCTGACCGGGTAGGCGGTGGTCTGGGTGACGGTGATGCCGCGTCGCGTCCAGTCGAGCACCGACGGCATGAACAGGTTCACCGTCAGCGTCGTGCCGTTCTGGAAGTAGATCGAGTCCATCAGCGTGGTGTTGGTCTCCAGGCCGGTGCCCTGGCAGCACCAGAAGGAGTGGTGGTCGGTGCTCCAGGTGCCGCCGCCCCAGGCCGGGCCGACGCCCCGCCGACCGCCCGGGTGCAGCGGCGTGAAGTAGGTGACGTGCCCGCGGGCGTCGGCCGGGTTCTGCTGCCCGATCAGGTGGTTGAGCAGCGCCCGCTCGTAGTAGTCGACGTACGCGACCCGGTTCGGGTCCAACTGCCACAGCTCCCGGGTCAGCCGGAGCATGTTGTAGGTGTTGCACGCCTCGCAGGTGTCGCTGCGCAGGTATCCGGCGATGGCGTCGGGGGCCCGGAAGTGCTCGGCCTGGCTGTTGCCACCGATCACGTAGGTGTGCGCGTCGACGGTGATGGACCACGCGTTGGCGGCGATGTCCCGGTAACGGGTGACGCCGGTGGCCTTGAACTCCCGGGCGGCGCCGATCCACTTCGGCACCTGGGTGTTGGCGTGCAGTCCGTTGAGCCGGTCCTGGTTCGCCGCGAGCGGGTCGAACACGGCGGCGTGGTCGAACCGCTGCGCGACGGTCAGCCAGCGGGCGTCACCGGTCTGCTGGTACAGGTCGGCCAGCACCGCGTTCATGCCGCCGAACTCGGTGCCCAGCATGGCCTGCATCTGGGCGGTGGTGAGTCGACCGGTGCGCCGGTCGACCCAGCCGGCGAGCGCCAGCAGGACGTCGCGGGCCCGGTTGTCGCCGACCAGACGCCACACGTCGAGCAGCCCGGCGAGGGTCTTGTGGACGCAGTAGTAGGGGACGTTGCGGTTGGTCAGCGTGCGGTTCTCCAGCGCGGTGAAGTCGGACTCCGGGAACCCGGAGAGGTAGCCGGCGTTGAAGCCGACGGAGGCGTTGTTCGCCTGACACTTCGCCAGCTCGGCCACCACGTGGGTCGCCCTGTCGCGGCAGGTGGTGTCGCCGAGCACCGCCCAGGCGTACGCCCACGCGCTGAGGAAGTGCCCCTGCACGTGGGTGCGGAACGGGAAGTCGGGGGCGTCCCAGCCGCCGTTCGGTGTCGCGCCGGCCGTGGACAGGCCGTGGTTGGCGCGGAAGTTGTAGAGCAGCCGGTTGACGTCGACGAACCGCAGGTAGGCCAGCGTGCGGTTCTGGTTGTCCTGCCAGCGGCTCGCGGTCAGCCGGACCTGGCCCGGGTCGAACGCGTGGGCGGAGACGCCGATGTCGGGCCGGGCCGGGGGCAGGACGGCGCCGGCGTCGGCGCGGGATCCGAGGACCGGCGCGACGGCGGTGCCGACGGCCGTCGCGCCGGCGGCGCGGAGAAGGGAACGACGGTTCAGGGCGGGAGATGGCATCACGGCCTCCGGAACTGGGGGTCCCGTCCGAGGACGGGCGGGTTGGACCGGTCGGTGGCCCGGCCCGAGCCGTCGCACGGTCGGCGGAACGGGTCGGACGGACCGGACCGCTAGGAGACGATCCGGAAGGTCGCGTCCTGCCGGTCGACGAGAGCGGAGGACGCGCCCAGCGGGTCGATGCGCAGCAGGTATCCGGAGTGGCGCAGGTAGCGGTCCGGGACGTTGTGCGAGCGGAACGACGTCCAGGAGGCGTCGGCCAGCCCGGGCGTCCGGTGGAAGGTGGCGTCGGCGCGGAACGTGGCGCTGCCGTCGTCGGGGTCGAGCCGGACCGCGTAGCCGCTGTGTCGCAGGTAGCTGCCGGGTCGGTTCACCGCCTCGAAGGAGACGCCGGCGGCGTCGGCGAGACCGGGCACCATCCGCCACATCTGGTCCTGGTACGGCTCCAGCGGGTACGGGTCGATCCGGCCCACGTTGTTCTGGTGCCGGACGACGCGGTCGGGGAAGTTGGACGACTTCAGCCGCACCCAGTTCGGGGTTCCCCACCTGCTGATCAGGCCGCTGTACTCGGCCTCGGTGAGGCCGACGACCGAGCCGTGCTTCGAGTTCAGTGGTGGGGTGTAGTCGCGCTGGTTCAGCACCGACCAGGAGTTGTTCCCGATGTTGCCGCTCGACCACAGGTAGAAGTCGTTGTTGACCGGGCTGAACGAGTCGCCCCAGAGCCACCAGCCGGCGCCGTCGTTGCGCCGGACCAGGTGCACCCCCTCGATGGCGTTGCCCTGCCGCAGCCCGCTCGTGTAGGTGGTGAAGCTGTTCGGCGCGCCGGTGCTCGACCGGGCGCCGTACAGGTAACCGTCGGCCAGGTTCTTGTAGTACAGGTACGTGACACCGCCGTGGACCTGGATGTCCGGGTCGAGCACCGGGAATCCGGGGCTGAAGTAGGTCTGCGGGCCGCTGACGGTGCGGAAGTCGCTCGTGTAGTTCACCAGGAACAGGTCCGCGGTGGTGTTGGCCGAGTAGACGATGGCGTACTGGCCGCGGGCCGCGTCCCAGAACACCGTGGGCGCCCAGGTGTGGACGTTGCTGTAGGTGTGCATCCGGATGCGCCGGTAGCCGGTGAAGCTGGTCAGGTCGGCCGAGTCGTACACGTGCAGGTACTGGCTGACGCGCGCGAAGTCGGTGCCGCGCAGGTCGGTGGCGACCACCACGAAGGTGCCGTCCTGTTTGCGAAGGAGGAAGGGGTCCCGCAGACCGAGCTCACCGGCGGTCGGCGTGGCCACCGGACGGTTCTGGTTCAGCGGGGTCCAGTTCAGGCCGTCCCGGCTGACGGCGAGGTGCAGACCGTAGTCGGCCCCGGACTGGTTCGGTGACTCGGTGAAGTAGGTCTTGACGTAGGCGGTGTGGGTGGCGGCCGATGCCCTCCGGGGGGCGAGCGTCAACCCGGCGGCGGTGGCCGCGCCGGTCGCGACCATGCCGAGGGTGAAGGCTCGTCGGGTCAGCGTCATGGGGGTGGCCTTTCTCGGTGGCGACGGTGCGACGACGACGGTGCGGGACGGGACGTCACGGGGCCGGAGCGGGATCAGGCGTGGCTCGGCGGGGGCGGGGCGTCCCCGCAGCGGCGGTCGCGCCGGGCGCGGCCGGCGACCAGAACACATTCCGGCTACGTTCATCGATGTTATCGCTAACATAGCCGTCCGTTGACGTGCTTGCAAGGCATCACCCCGTACGCCGGGCGGACGCCGGTGGTCTGCCGGACGTGGGCCCGGACCGCGGCCCCGGACCGTTCCACGATGATGTCGTCCGTGGTCGGTGCGGCAGGGGCCGGGCCGGAGGTTGACCCTCTCCCCGGGGGATGGTCGAGGCTGTCGGAGGCGTCGGTGACGGGGTTGATGCCGATCGGGGTGTTCGCGCGAGCGACCCGGTTGTCCGTTCGAGTGCTGCGAAACTACGACCGACTGGGCCTGCTCGTCCCGGCGTGGGTCGACCCGGATACCGGCTACCGCTGGTACGGCGTCGACCAGTTCTCCCGGGCGGGGCTGGTCCAACGGCTGCGAGAGCTGGAGGTGCCGTTGTCCGAGATCGCCGAGATCCTGGCGGCCGACACCCCGGAACAGGCCGGCGCCGTCGTCGAGCGGCACCGGGAACGCGTGGCCGCGCGGGCGGCCCGGCTGGACGAGATCGCCGGACGGCTGGGGGCCGTGCTGGCCGAGCCGGGGCGTGTGTCGGGCTGGCTGGAGGTGTACGAACGGTGGCGTGGGGCTGCGCCCACCGCCCGCGTGCGGGTGCGTACCCCGCGCAGCGGGCTGGCCGACGCGTTGGCACCCGGGTTCGCGCGGCTCTTCGCCGGCCTCGCCGAGCAGGGCATCGCACCGGCGGGTCCGGCCGGGACCTGCTACCTCACCGACGACCTCGACGCGGCGGACCTGGAGGTGGAGTTGTTCGTGCCGGTGGTACGCCCGCCCCGGCCCACCGCGACCATCGCGGTCGGGGAACAGTCGGCCTGCCTGCTCGCCGCGACCGTGCACGAGGGCGGCTACGACGACATCGGAACCGCCTACCGATCGCTGGGGCGCTGGATCGCCGAGCAGAACCGGACGCTGGCGGGCCCGGCCGAGGAGCGCTACCTCGTCCCACCCGCGCCCGGCGTGCCCACGGCCGCGCTCCGTACGGAGATCGCCTGGCCGGTCCGACCCGTGTCCGGCCCGGCCCGACCAGCAGCTCAGGAGGCCAGATGATCATCGAGAACGTGGCGTTCCCCGCCGGCCGGCACTGCGAGACCACCACGCTTGGCGCCCTGCTGCGCCACGAGGGCGTCGAGCTGTCCGAGCCCATGCTGTTCGGCCTCGGCGAAGGTCTGGGCTTCGTCTACTGGGATGCCAGGAACATGGACTTCCCGTTCCTCGGTGGCCGCACCAAGCCCACCACGATCACCCGGACCGTGGCCGACCGGCTGGGCCTGACGCTGCACGTCCAGGAGACCGCCTCGCCCCGTAAGGCCTGGCAGAACGTCGCCGCCGCCGTTGCCGCCGGGCGTCCGGTCGGCCTGCAACTGGACTGCTACCACCTGGACTACTTCACCACGAAGGTCCACTTCGGGGGCCACTTCGTCGCGATGTACGGCTACGACGACACCCACGCCTACCTGGTCGACACCGCCCAGCAGGGCGGCGCCGTGACGACCACGCTGACGAGCCTGGAACGGGCCCGCAACGAGCGGGGACCGATGACCGCCCGCAACCTCTCCTACACCGTCGCCCGCCCCACCGACCGACCCGACCTGGGCGACGCCATCCGGACGGCCGTCCGCGACAACGCGCACGCCTTCCTGAACCCACCCATCGCCAACCTCGGTCACCGCGGCATCGACAAGGCGGCCCGACAGGTGACGCGGTGGCTCGACCGCGCGAACGACCCGTCCCGCGACCTGCCGCAGACAGCGGCGCTGATGGAACGCGGCGGAACCGGCGGCGCCCTGTTCCGCGCCATGTACCGCGACTTCCTCGCCGAATGCGCCACGATCGTCGACGACGACGACGTCCGCCTCGGTCACCAGATGTACGCCGAGATCGCCCCGTTGTGGACCGAGGTCTCCCAGCACATCACGGCCGCCGGAGAAACCGGTGACCCCGACCGTCTGACCCGCGCCTCGGCGATCCTCACCGAACTCGCGGACCGGGAACGTGCCGCCATGCGGGTCCTGAGCGGCGTCCGCGCCGACTGACCACCTCGGCGGCCCGGCGGCGTCGAGGTGACGTCGACGTGACCGTGGCCCGACCGGGAACGGATCACCGGGGTTGGGTCACGTTGACCATCCACGGGATGCCGAACCGGTCGACGCAGGAGCCGTACAGGTCGCCCCACATCTGCTTCTCGAACGGCATCGTGACGGTGCCGCCGTCGGACAACTTCTCCCATGCCTCCTCAAGGCCGTCCCCGGGGTCGCCGCTGAGGCTGCACGTGATGGTGTCGCCCGGGTTGTACGCCATGCCGGGCGCGGTGTCGGAGGCCATCAGGACGTAGCCCCGATCGGTGGTGAGCATCGCGTGCATCACCTTGTCGGCGAGGGCAGGGTCGGGCGGACCGTACTCACCGAACGTGCTGACCTGGAGCTGGCCGCCGAACACCGACTGGTAGAACTCCATGGCCTCGCGAGCGTTGCCGTCGAAGGTGAGGTACGGGTTGAGACGGGACGTCATCACAGAGCTCCCTTGGCTGGGCTGACCGGGTCACCTCAGACGCTAGGCCTACCCACCGACGATCCGGGCCGTCCCGGGAACCAACACCCCGACCGGGGGGACACCATCGCTGGTGACGAGGTCCGGCCGCGCCGAAAACGATCTCCCCGGAGGAGAGGTCCGGCCCGGCCGGGTGCGGGATCCGTCCGCGCCCGCACGATCCGGCAGGCCAGTCCAGTTCGTCGTGAGTGGCCCTGTCCCGCCGGGTGGGCATCCGTTGGGATGGACCTGTCTCCGCTGACGGGCGGGGTGCCCGTGACCGATGTCCGCTGCCAACGAAAGGTCCTGACGACTATGCCGCGCTCACGCCCGTTCGCGCAGGTCGACGTGTTCTCCACGACCCCGTATCTCGGCAATCCGGTCGCCGTCGTCCTCGACGGGACCGACCTGACCGACGAGGAGATGCGACGCCTCGCGCGCTGGACGAACCTGTCCGAGACGACGTTCGTGCTGCCGCCCACCGACCCGGAGGCGGACTACCGACTGCGGATCTTCACCCCCGGAGGCGAACTGCCGTTCGCCGGGCACCCCACCCTCGGGTCCGCGCGCGCGTGGCTGGACCACGGCGGCGCACCGCGCCGGGCCGACCGGGTCGTCCAGGAGTGCGGCGCCGGCCTGATCAACGTGCGCCTCGGCGACGGCGTCCTGTCCTTCGCCGCCCCGCCGCTCCTCCGCGACGGCGCGCTCGACGAGGAGTTCGTCGACGAGATCGTCGCCGCGTTCGGCATCACGCGTGACCGTGTCCTCGCCCACCAGTGGGTCGACAACGGGCCCGGCTGGTGCGTGGTCCAGTTGCCCACGGCGGAGGAGGTGCTCGCCCTCGAACCCGACCTGTCCCGCATCCCGACCGCGATGGTCGGCGCGATCGGGGCCTACCCCGCCGGGTCCGCGCACGCCTTCGAGATGCGCACCTTCGCCCCCGGCGCCGGGGTGGCCGAGGACCCGGTGTGCGGCAGCATGAACGCCTCGGTCGGGCAGTGGCTCACCGCCACCGGCGGCGCGGCTCCCACCTACCGCGTCTCGCAGGGCAAGCGGATGGGCCGGGCCGGGACCATCGAGATCAGCCTCGACCCGGACGGCACCCTCTGGGTCGGCGGCGCCGCCACCAGCTACATCAGCGGCGCCATCACCCTCTGACCTCGGCGTCGACGACGTCGCCGGTCCGCACGGCACCCGTGGGCCGACCGGGGTGGGTCAGCCGCGACCGAGGCCCTGCTCGCGTGCGCGCACGATGGCCTGCCCACGGTCGCTCACGCCGAGCTTGACCAGCACGTTCGAGACGTGGTTGCGTACCGTCTTCGGGCTGAGCGCCAGCCGCTGTGCGATCGCGCGGTTGTCCAGCCCGTGCGCCACGTGGTCGAGGACCTCCCGCTCCCGGTCGGTGAGCTGCGAGAAGGGCGGCACCGTGCCGGTTCCCCGGGTGAGGAAGCCGACCGTGCGCGCTCGTATCTCCGGCCCGAGCAGCATCTCGCCGTCCGCGACGGCCCGTACCGCCCGCTCCACCTGCGGCGGCGACGCTCCCTTGAGGAGATAGCCGGACGCGCCGGCCCGCAACGCGCCGAAGACCGAGTCGTCGTCGTCGAACATCGTGATCACGAGCACGGCGACGCCCGGGTGCCGGGCCCGGATCATCCGCGTCGCCTCCACCCCGGAGCGGTCGCCGAGGTGCAGGTCCATCAGCACGACGTCGGGAGTGCGGGCCTCGACGAGCGTGAGCGCGGACGGCACGTCGACCGCCTCACCGACACAGACGATGCCGTCCAGCGTCCCCAGCAGCGCCGTCATCCCGAGCCGGAACACCGGATGGTCGTCCACCACCGCGACCCGGATGACTCCGTTCCCCGGGACGCCGTCCGCCGTCGGCACGTTCATCGGGTACCTTCCGACAGGCGCAGACGCAGGCACACGCGGGTGCCGGGGCGGGTCTGACCGGCGCGGGCCGGGCCGATCGTCAGCTCGGCGCCGATCGCCTCCGCGCGTTCGCGCATCGCCCGGGTGCCGACGCCCGTGCCGGCCGCGCCACCGATGCCGACTCCGTGGTCGGCCACGCTCACCGTCAGGCCGTCCGGCTCGGTCGAGACGTCGACGGCGCACCGTTCGACGCCGGCGTGCCGGTGCACGTTGCGGACGGCCTCCGCCACGATGCCGTACACGGCCGTCGCGTCCTCCTCCCGTAGGCGCAGGGGCGGGGCATGGACCCGGACGGTCAACCCGGCGGCGGCGTACCGTTCGCGGAGCCGGTCCAGTGCCGGGCCGAGGGCCCCGTCGTCGAGCAGCGGCGGCAGGAGATCCCGCGCGATCTCCCGTACTCCGGCCGCCTGACGGTCCACCTCCGCCACCAGTTGGTCGAGCAGCTCGTCGGCCGCCGCCACCTCGGACAGGTGGCGGTGGGGGCGGAGCATGTTGCGTCCCGCCGCCAGCGCCAGGGAGACGCCGCTGAGAGCCGGGCCGAGGCCGTCGTGCAGATCCCGGCGCAGCTTGCGGCGTTCCTCGTCGCGGGCGCGGGCCAGACCCTGGCGGGACCGCTCCAGATCGTGCTGGGCGGCGGCCAGCTCGGCGAGCGCGGTCACCACCGGAGCGAGGTCGGTCAACGCGGCGGCGGCCCGGCCGTCGAGCCGTTCGCCGGGTCGGGGCCAGGCGTGCAGCGTGCCCACCCGGCGGTCGCCGTTGACCAGGGCGACCGACGTCGGTGACACGCAGTCGGGCCCGCCGGCGAGGACGATCCGGATCTCGGCCAGCCGGAGGGAGGCCGAGATCCCGTCGGCGACCGCGTCAAGCATCTGCGTGCCGCCGTCCGTGGCGCGCAGCCGGTCGGCGACCTGACGCATCAGCGGCTGCCCGGTGTCGCCGTGCACCAGCCGGTCGACGCGCCGCTGCACCCAGTGGCGCAGCGGCTGGAACGCCGCCGCCAACGATGCCGTCACGACCACCTCGGGCACCGCCGACGACGCCGGCAGCAGGGCCCGCAGCGCCAGGACACCCCCGACGTACGTCGCGATCACCAGCGCGGTCATCAGCGCCCACACGAGGGTCCGGCGCACCACCAGCTCCAGTCCCCACAGGCGCTGGCGCAGCACGACGACGAGCACCGACGCCGGGAAGAAGGCCTGGGCGCCGAGCATCAGCAGCGGCGCGGAGGGGGTTGGCACCCGCACTGGCAGCAGCGGGTTGAGCGCCAGCGGCACGAACGCCCCGGCGAGCAGCAGGGTGCCGACCGCGAGCCAGCCCAGGCCGTGCCGACGGGCCGGTGGCGCGGCCCGGCGGCGCCACAGCACGCCGGCGGCGGCGACCAGCGCGAGCAGCACCAGCACCGGCTCCAGCCAGGGATCGACCGTTGCCCGGACCCCGGCCGCCGGTCCGGTCAGCGACAGTGCCCACGGGACCCCCGGTACAGTGACCGCGCACACCTGCGCCACGACGATGAACGCGACACCGACCCCGACTGCGGCCCGCGCCGCTCGGCCGAGCGGCCGCACCGGAAGCAGCCACGGCAGCACCACGGCCAGCGCGTAGAAGCCGGGCACCCAGGCCCAGTACGCGATGCCGGCCAGCGGCAGCGGCACGTCAAGATCCGGCCAGCGGAAACGTACCATGTCGGAGGCCGCCGCGGCCGCCGAGACCGCACCGCCCACCCCGGCCGCCGCCATGATCCATGCCGCCAGGTGGGCCCGTCGGGACAGGGTCAGCCACGCCACCACCCCGTAGATCGCGCCGACCACGAGGTCGACCAGCGAGTACAGCATCCACGGATGCCACGGCGGCGCGGCCGCCCACCACGCGGCCACGGAGCCGACGCTGAGCACCCCCGTGATGGCCAGCACCGCCCGCGCCGCGAGCGGGCGGGCATCGTCGGTCGGCGGTCGTGCGTGCACTCGGTCTCCTCACCGGTCGGAGCGGGTGTCCCAGCCTGCCGACCGGAACGACCCGAGCACCAGAGCCGGGGATCCCGACCGTCCGGGACGCCGAACACTCGACCGTTCGGCCGAGGCGACGGCGTCCCGGCCGCCCGGGACGGCGGACCCTGGTCTCCGGGTGCCGGCGCGGCGACGCTGACCCGGCACCGAGAGGGAGGGACACGATGGAGGGGGTACGGCTGTTCGTGCTGGGTCCGCTCGACGCGCGGCGGAACGGCGACCCGGTCCCGCTGGGCGGGCGGCGACAGCGCACCGTGCTCGCGGCGCTGCTGGCCGCCCGGGGCCGGATGATGCCGGCGGACCGGATCGAGGCTCTCGTCTGGGGGGAGAGCCGGCCGCCGGCGAGCCGCGCCACCCTGCACGGATACGTGGCCCGGCTGCGCGCCGTGCTGGAGCCCGGCCGCCCGGCCCGCGCCAAGGGCCGGATGCTGGTCCGTGACGGTCCCGGGTACGCCCTGCGGATTCCGCCGGAGAGCCTGGACGCGGACCGCTTCGCCGCCCTCGTGGCACGCGGCGGCGCGCTGGTGGACCGGTGCCCGGAGGAGGCCGAGGCGGCGCTCCGCGAAGGCCTGGCGCTCTGGCGCGGCCCGGCCTACGCCGACGTCGGAGAGGCCGCGTTCGCGATCCCGGAGCGGGCCCGACTGGACACGTTGCACGCCACTGCGACGGAGCTGCGGATGACGGCGCTGCTGGCGCTCGGCCGCCACCGGACGGTGATCGGGGAGCTGGAGGCGTTCGTCGTCGAGGAGCCGCTCCGGGAGCGCGGATGGGAGCTGCTGGCGACAGCCCTGTACCGGGCGGGCCGGCAGTCGGAGGCGCTGGCGGTGCTCCGGCGGGCCCGCGCGCACCTGGCCGACGAACAGGGCATCGAACCGGGCCCGGAGCTGCGCCGCGTGGAGTCGGCGATCCTGCGCCAGGACGAGACCGTCCTCGCCGGACGACCGGTCCGGACGGGCAACGTCCCGGCGCCCATCTCGTCGTTCGTCGGGCGGACGGCCGAGCTGGCCGCGACCGCCGCCGCTCTCGACGCCGGTCGCCTGGTCACGCTGACCGGTCCGCCCGGGGTGGGCAAGACCCGACTGGCGCAGGAGGTGGCTCGGCGTCGCCGTGACCCGGACGGCCCCTGGTTCGTCGACCTGTCCGGGCTTCGCGACGCGGGGCGCCTCCCCACGGTCGTGGCGGAGGCGGCGGGAGTGCCGGTCGCGGCCACCCATGGGCTCGTCGACGGCATCGGCGAGCGGGCCGTGCTCGTCGTCGTCGACCACGCCGACCATCTGCTCACCGACGTCCTGCCGACGGTGACCGCATTGCTGGCCCGCTGCCCGGCGCTGCGGGTGCTGGTCACCAGCCGCCGGTCGCTGGGCGTGCCGGGGGAGCGGGTGGTCGCCGTACCCCCGCTGTCCGACGTGGACGCGGCACGGCTGTTGGCCGACCGCGTGCGGACGGCGGGGGGTGCGGTGCCGGAACCGGTGCTCGCGGCGCGGATCTGTCGGCGACTCGACGCCCTTCCGCTCGCGATCGAGCGTGCCGCCGTACGCGTCGCGGCCCTCGCCCCGGCCGACGTCCTGGCGACGCTCGACGACGGGCTGCTCGACGACGTGATCGGTGCCAGCCACCGCCTGTTGACCGACGCGGAACGCCGCCTGCTGCACCGGCTGCGCTTCTTCCCCGGCCCTTTCACGCTCACCGACGTGCGGCGGGTGGCCGGGGCGCCGGACGTGACGTCGGCGCTGGTCGGCCTGGTCCGCGCGTCGCTGGTGCTCGTCGACGCCGGCGCGGTGCCGGGCCGGTACCGCCTGCTGCCCGCCGTGCGGTCCTACGCCGGGCGCGTCACCGTCACTTGCCAGTCACCTTGCAGTGGGGGACCGCACGCTGGCCCGCATGAGACGACTCCGCACCGCCCTGGCCGTGACGGCCATGGCCACCGTCACCCTCGTGCTCGCCGCGCCGCATGGCGCGTCGGCCGATCCTGGGTGCCAGCCGGGCGACACGAGGCCCATCTGCAACGACCCGTTCCCGGAGGACCCGACCCCGCCGAGCGACGTGCGGCCGACCGGGAAGGTCGAGTACTACTCCCGCCACGGCGGCGTCATCTGGATCACCGGTTGGGCACGCGACGCCAACGGGGGCCCCGTCTCGGTCCGGGCGTACTCCAACGCCCTGCCACAGGGGAGGGTCCTCGCCAACCTGCCGCACACCGGACAGGGCGGGAACTACGGGTTCGGCATCTCGTTCCCGGCACCGACCACGGTCGGCAGCCACCAGATCAGGGTGGTGCTGGAGAACGTGCCGGACGGCACCGCGCCGGTGGCGGAGCCGGCGACCTTCTACCCCGAGTGGTACACGCTCGATCCGGCCACGCCGACCGACCTCGTCCTCACGCCGTGGAAGGTGGGCGACGAACACCGGATAACCGTCGAGTTCACTGACCCGTCCCACTCCGAGGAGGGGTTCCGCCTCAGCTACGACTGGACGGGCCGGAAGTGGAAGTGGGATGGCGAGCGCGGCGTCGGCTACTGGGAGTCCGGGACGTTCAAGGAGGTCGTCGACCTTCCCGCGCAGCCGGGCACCGACCGCTACCGCCACACGGTCACCAACCTCGATCACACCACGTTCTACAAGTTCTACGTCATGACGAAGGAGAACGCCCGCTTCTCCGACAAGCTGGTGGGTGGCGTCAACTCCGGCGAGTGACCCACCACGCCCGGACGGTGGCGTGATCAGCGCGTCCCCGCCGGGACCGGGGATGGGGGAGCGCCCGCACCCGAACGGCCGTGACGGGTGCGGGCGTCCCCCGGTCATTCGTCCGGGGCGGCATGACGAGGCACCAGTTCGACGACCAGTTCGACCTCGACGGGAGCGTCGAGCGGCAGCACCGCGACCCCCACCGCGCTGCGCGCGTGCCGTCCCCGCGACCCGAAGGCCAGGTCCAGCAGTTCGCTCGCGCCGTCGGCGACCTTCGGTTGCGCCGTGAAGGAGGGGTCGCTCGCGACGTAGACGACCATTCGTACGACCGACGCGACGCGGCCGAGGCCGCCCGCCACGGCCGCGACCGCGGCGAGGGCGTTGATCGCGGCCTGCCGGCTGCACTCCCTGCCCTCCTCCACCGTGACGTCCCGGCCGAGCTTGCCCCGGTGGAGCAGGTGGCCGGCCCGGAGCGGGAGTTGACCCGAGGTGTGCACCACGAGGCCGCTGCGGGTGGCGGGCACGTAGTTGGCGAGCGGCTCGGGCGGGACCGGAAGGTCGACGCCCGCCGCCGCCAGCCGGGACGCCGGATCGATCTGCTCGACCACGGTCAGCTCCGCTGGAAGACCAGCGTGCCGCCGATCCAGGTCTGCGCGACGGCCAGGGCGGCCAGATCCTCCGGCGCGGTCTCCAACGGGTCCGCGGAAAGGACGACGAAGTCGGCGTACTTGCCCACCTCGAGCGAGCCGATCCGGTCCTCCCAGCCGATCGAGAACGCCGCCCACTCGGTGTACATCCGCAGCGCCTCCTCGACCGTGACCGCCTCCTGGGCGGCCAGCACGTCACCGTCGTTGGTGCGCCGGGTGACCGCGGCCCGCATCGCCGGGAACGGGTGGTGCTGGTCCTCGGTGATGCCGATCGCGTCGGAGTTGCCCGGGATCGGCAGGCCGTGGTCGATCAGCGTACGGAACGGCATCACGGTCCCGATCCGGTCGGTGCCCAGGTGCGCGACGTATCCGGCGGCGGTGGTCATGATGAAGGCCGGCTGCGGAACGGGAACGACCCCGGAGGCCGCCAGCCGCTTGATCCGTTCGTCGGTCATGAACATGTTGCCCGCGTGCTCGATGCGGTGCCGGGCGACGCCGTGCCGCTCGACCGGCAGGGCCAACGCGCCGTCGAGCGCCTGGTCCAGGGCGCGGTCGCCGATCGCGTGCATGGCGATCTGGAGTCCGGCGGCGTCGGCGGTGGCGACCAGAGCGGCGACCTCCCCGTCGGTGAACGCGAGTTCGCCGCGGTAGCCGGGCTGACCGGGGTAGTCCTCGTGGAGGGCGGCCGCCCCGGCGGTGAGCCCGCCGTCGAGGAAGACCTTGAATCCGGCCATCCCGAGATGGTCCGGGTCGAGGGCGTCGATACGCTCCCTGGTCCGGCCGGTGCGCACGTCCTCGGCCGACACCACCGCCTCCAGCTTCGGGTACACCGCGGCGCGCAGCACCAGGTCGCCGTCGGCGGCGACCGAGGCGATCGCGTCCAGACCGGCGCGGTGCAGGGGGATGTCGCCGACGGTGGTGACGCCGACGGCGAGGTACCGGTCCTGCACCCGCTTGATCGCCGCCGCGAGTTCCTCGACCGGCGGCTGCGGCCCGCCGAGCGGCTCGAACATGTCGTAGGTGCGGCCGGTGGCGACGCCGGTGGTCGGGTCACGTTCGATCCGGCCGCCGGGCGCGTCCGGGGTGTCGTCGTCGACGCCCAGCAACTCCAGGCCCAGCGAGTTGAAGACGTTGAGGTGGTAACTCGCCCGGTACATCACCGGGTGGGTGGTGCTGACCCGGTCCAGGTCGTGTCGGTCGGGGTAGCGCCCCTCGGCGAGCTTGAGGTTCTGGTAGTGCTCTCCCTGACCGAGGATCCACTCGCCGGCGGGCATCGAGCCGGCGTGTTCCGCGAGCACGGAGACGATCCCCTCGACGCTCGACACCCGGGACGAGCGGCAGTCGACGGCGAGCTCCCAGGAGTAGGCGAGCAGTTCCAGGTGGGAGTGGCAGTCGACCAGCCCGGGGATCACCGTCGCGCCGGCCAGGTCGACGACCCGCGCCCCGCCGGCCCCCGCGAGGATCTCCTCCGTCGTCCCGACCGCCACGATCCGGCCGTCCTCGGCGCGGAACGCCTCCGCGACGGTGCCGGTCCGGTCCATCGTGCGGACCCGACCACCGACGAAGCACACTGTCTCTGTTGGCACTGCTCTACCTCTTTCTGGGCATGGGTGGGAAACCGCCGTCGTGGGGGATGGGGCCGACGGTGGCGAGTCAGGAGGTGGTCAGCGGACGGCTGGCATCTGGACGGTCTTGGTCTCCAGGTACTCCTCGACGCCGAGCCGCCCCCGCTCCCGTCCGAGGCCACTGCTACGCATGCCGCCGAACGGCAGGGCCGGCTCGCTGACCAGGGGAGCGTTGACGCCGACCGACCCCGCCTTGAGCCTTCGGGCGACGGCCGTCGCGGCGGCCTGGTCACCACCGAACACGTACGCCGCGAGACCGTACTCGGTCGCGTTGGCCAACCGGACGGCTTCGTCGACGTCGACGCAGCGGATGACGCTGAGCACCGGGCCGAAGAACTCCTCGCCGATTACGGCGGGCTGGCTCTTCCCCTCGGCGGTCAGCAGCGTCGGCGCGAGGAACGCGCTCGCCTCGTTCTCGGCGGTCCTGGCGCCGCCCGCGACGACGGTCGCACCGCCCGCCACAGCCTCGGCCACCTGTGCCTCGATCCGACCCACGGCCGCGTGGTCGATGAGCGGGCCCATCGTGGTCGCCGGGTCGCGCGGGTCGCCGAGGACGATCCGGTCGACCGCCGCGGTGAGCTCGGCGACCAGGTCGCCGGCCTTCGACTCGACGACGTACACCCGGTTGGCGGCCATGCACGCCTGCCCGGAGTTGAGGAACCGGGCCCGGACCAGGTCACGCGCGGTCTGGGCGACGTCGGCGTCGGGTAGCACCACCGCAGCCGCGTTGCCGCCCAGTTCGAGCAGGACCCGCTTGATCGACGACGCGGCCTTGCGCATGACGAGTTCGCCCACCCGGCGCGACCCGGTGAGGCTGACGCACGCGACCTCGGGGGAGTCCAGCAGGGCGTCGCTGACCCGCTGCGGATCGCCGGCCACGACGACGTTCAGGACACCGGAGGGGAGACCGGCCTCCTCGAAGCAGCGTGCGATGGCCAGCGCGGTGAGCGGCGTCTGCGGGGCCGGTTTCAGCACGACCGTGCAGCCGGCCGCGAGCGCCGCGCCGACCTTGCAGGCCACCATGAACGCCGGGAAGTTCCACGGCGTGATCGCCAGGACCACCCCGATCGGCTCGTGCAGCACGAGGGCGTCGCGACCGGGCGCGACGTCGGACCAGGCCTCGCCGGGGAGCCGCAGCGTCTCGTGGCTGAACCACTCGAAGAAGCGGACCGTGTTGCGGGCCTCGCCGACCGCCTCGGCCAGCGGCTTGCCGGTCTCCGCGCTGATCAGCTCGGCGATCGCCTTGACCCGTTCCCCGAGCAGGTCGGTCGCTCGGCTGAGGACCTCGAAACGCTGCCAGCCGGTCGCCGACGACCACCCGTCGAGGGCGGCAGCCGCCGCCGCGACCGCCGCGGTCGCCTGGTCGGCGTCGGCGTCGGCGACCGCGCAGATCGTCGCCCCGGTGGCCGGGTCGTGGACGTCGAACGTGTCCGGGGAGGTCGTCCAGGCGCCGTCGATCCACGAGCCGGGACGGTCGCCCACGAGCCGGGCGACCAGATCGGCCGGGCGGCTGCTCATCGCGCGTCCCCGGCACCGCAGCAGGCGGCGTACTCGGCCTCGTCGACCTCGCCGGTCCACTCGACGTCGCCGAAGTGGAGGACCAGCTGGACCAGCTGGGCGGACGCGGTGGCGCCGTGCCAGTGCTCGACCCCGGGCTCGGTCCAGACGACGTCGCCCGGACGCATCACCACCACCTCGCCGCCGCGCTCCTGGATCCAGCCCTCACCGGAGACGGTGTAGAGCATCTGGCCGCCCGGGTGCCGGTGCCAGTGCGTGCGCGATCCGGGCGCGAAGAACATGTTGAGGGCGCGCGTCCCGCCCTCGGCCAGGACGATGTCCGACCAGACCTGTCCGGTCGTGGTCGCCGACCGCATGGCCGACACCCGGTCCGCGGGAATGCCTCGTCCGATGATCATCGTGCTCCTCCGGTTGGTGCGGTCGGGTCAGTCGGTGGTACGGCGGAGGTCGGCCAGTACGCGGTCGCTCGCGTTGTAGCCGGTGACGCCGCTCATGAAGTTGCCCGGCCAGTTGCCGACGCCGGTCAGGTAGAGCCCCTCGACCGGGGTCCGGTAGTCGGCGCAGCCGGGGATCGGGCGGGAGTCGAAGATGTGGCCGGGCACGATGTCGCCGTGGGCGCCGTTCCCCTCGACGAGGGCGAACTCGCGTTCGAGGTCCAGCGGCGAGTAGACGTGGACGCCGGCCAGGATCTCGGACAGGTTCGGGATGTGCTGTTCCAACGTGCCGACCACGGCCTTGCCCAGGTCGTCGCGCTGTTCGTCCCAGGTGCCCTCGGCCAGGTGGTACGGAACGCCTCGGACGCTGATGCTCACGAAGTGGCATCCCGGTGGGGTCAGCGACGGGTCGTGCGCCGAGTCGATCATCGCGGTGACGGTGGGTCGCCTGCTCCAGCGCCCGAGCACCGCCTCGTTGTAGGCGTTCTGGAGCACGTCGATGCTCGCCGCGATCCGGAAGTTGGTGCCGAGGAAGAGCCGGTTCTCCTCCTCGTCCCGCGCGGCGGCGAACCGTGGGGTGCCGTCGAGCGCGAGGTGGACCTTGGCGGAGGTGCCCTTCATGCTGACCGCCCTGGCCAGGTCGTACAGCTCCGGCCCGATGTCCTCGGGCCCGACCAGCTCGGTGAGGGTCAGCTTCGGATTCGCGTTGGAGACGACCCGGGGAGCGCGGAACTCACGGCCGTCGCGCAGGGCGACACCGACGACCCGCTGGTCCTCGCAGAGGATGCGCTCGACCTCCGCGCCGGTGAGGATCGTGGCCCCGTGGGCGCGGGCGGACTCCGCCATCGCGCCGGTGATGGCACCGATGCCGCCCATCGGCGCGGCGTTGCGCATCATCAGCTCGTTGTCGTCGTGGCTGCCGACGCTGCGGAGCGACTCCTCCCAGAGCGGTCGCTGGAGCAGCAGGTAGCCGCTGCCCGGGGTACGCGGGCCGACGAAGTTGGTGGCGACCGCGGTACCGGCGAAGAACGCCTGTAGCTGCGGCGACGAGAGCCGCTCCTCCAGGATGTCCGCGACCGGACCGAACATGATCGACTCGAAGTCGCGGCGCTGGCGCGGGGTGGTGAAGCGCGCGGCCACCTCGGCGAACGACGGCGGCGGGTCGTAGAAGGAGACCTTCATCTGCCGGGCCACCGAGGCGTACAGCCCGATGACCGAGGCATAGCCGTCGAGGTCGGCGTCCCCGTGCGCGAACTGCTCCATGACCGCCCGGCGCTTGGCCCGGTCCGGCCAGGCCGGCAGGGCCCGGCCGTCCTCGAAGAGGGTCAGGGATCCGAGCGGTGGGTGAGCGAAGCGGAGCCCGTGCTTCTCCAGCTCGAGTTCGCGCGCGATACGCGGATCGAGGCTGTGGCTCGCGTTGGCCACGCTGCTCCCGCGGTAACCGGGGAAGATCTCCTCGGTGACGCAGGTGCCACCCACGATGTCGCGGCGTTCCAGGGCAAGCACCCTCAACCCCGCCCGGGCCAGGTACCCGGTGGCCACCAGGCCGCTGTGCCCGGTCCCGACGACGATCACGTCGTACGCCTGCTCCATCCGCTTCCTCTCGTTCGGTCGCCGTTGCGGGGTCAGCCCAGCGGGCTGATACGCCGGGCCGCGACGCGCCAGCCCGCGTCGGTGCGGGTCACGGTGTCGCGGTAGATCGCGGCGGTGACCTGCCCGCCGGCCCGCAGGGCGAGCGCCTTGCTGAGGCACTCGGCGGTGTCGGCGTCGACGCCGTCCACCACCACGTTCGTGATGTGGTGACTGACCGCGGGCGTCGCGATCGCCTTGAAGGCCGCGATCACCTCGTCGAGCCCGCTGGCCGTCAGGCGCCCCGGGTTGTCGAAGGAGACGTCGGGCGCGAACACCTCGGAGAGCCGGTCGTACTCGTGCGTGTCGAGGATGTACGCGACCCGGTTGAGGACGTCCTCGATCGCTCGGGCATCGGCCGGGTCGACGGGTTGGTTGGTCACGGCACTCCTTCACGTATTCCGCACAGTGGAAGTCTGACTTCCGTACCATAGGATGCCCTCGAATCTGAACCCGGTCAAGCGCCACCAGGGCATCCGCCAGAGCGGTCGGAAGCAGACCCCGAAGGAGACCTCGAATGACGATGTGCGAGCCGGCCCCCGTCGACCGGACCTGGGTCGACGAGGCGATCCGACGCGTCGAGGCCGACGCCAACCGCAGCTCCGACACCCACCTGATGACCTTCGACCTGCCCGGGCGGCACGGCGTCGACCTCTACCTGAAGGACGAGTCCTCGCACCCGACCGGGAGCCTGAAACACCGGCTCGCCCGCTCGCTGTTCCTGTACGCGCTGTGCAACGGCTGGATCGGGCCGACGACGACGGTGGTCGAGGCCTCCAGCGGCTCGACCGCGGTCTCCGAGGCCTACTTCGCCCGCCTGCTGGACCTGCCGTTCATCGCGGTCGTCCCGGCCACGACCAGCCCGGCCAAGGTCGAGCTCATCGAGTGGCACGGCGGGCGCTGCCAGGTGGTGGACCATCCGGGGCAGGTGTACGACGAGGCGCGGCGTCTCGCCGCCGAGCTGGGCGGCCACTACCTCGACCAGTTCACGTACGCCGAGCGGGCCACCGACTGGCGCGGCAACAACAACATCGCCGAGTCGATCTTCGAGCAGATGTCCGGCGAGGCGCACCCGGTGCCGGCCTGGATCGTGGCCAGCGCCGGGACCGGTGGCACGGCGGCGACCATCGGGCGCTACCTGCGGTACCGGCGGCACCCCACCCGGCTGCTGGTGTCGGATCCCGAGAACTCGGTCTTCCTCGACGCCTGGCGTCTCGGCGATCGCGGACTGCGCTCGCCCCAGGGCTCCCGGATCGAGGGGATCGGCCGGCCGCGGGTCGAGCCCTCCTTCGTCCCCGAGGTGATCGACGAGATGGTCCGCGTGCCGGACGCGGCGTCGGTCGCGACGATGCTCTGGACCTCGCGCCGCCTGGGCCGCCGGGTCGGACCCTCGACCGGGACGAGCATGTGGGCGACCCTCCGGCTCGTCGCCGGCCTGGAGCGCGCCGGCGAGCGGGGCAGCGTGGTGAGCCTGATCTGCGACGGCGGCGAACGCTACGCCTCGACGTACTACGACGCGTCCTGGCGCGCGGACCAGGGCATCGACGTGGCGCCGTACCTCGCCGTACTCGACGAGTACGAGCGCTCGGGGTCGCTCGCCGACGTCTTCGCAGGAAAGCCCGGCTGCGGCTCTTGACAGCCCGCCGCCTCGGCTACCAGCATCTGCAATGGAAGTCACACTTCCATTGTGCGGAAGTTTAATCCGAGGTGGTTCAGTCACTCAACCGGCCCGCGATGACCAAGAAGGAACCGTTATGCGAACATATCTCGACTCGACCAGGAGTCGACGTCTCGTCGGCGCCGTGCTGGCGACGGTCGTCGTGGCTGTGGGCAGTCTCACGGCCTGCTCGGAAGCCGGCGGCGGTGAGAAGGGGTCGATCACGTACGCCGGCTTCGGCGGCACCTACGAGGAAGCCGTCAAGGCGGCGCTCTTCGACCCGTACTCGAAGGAAACCGACGTCAAGGTCCTCTACGACAGCAGCGGCTCGGACGTCGCCAAGCTGGTGCAGATGTCCAAGTCCGGCTCGATGAACCTCGACCTGATCGACGCCGAGGACTCCTCGCTCGCCCAGTTCATGGCCGCCGACATCCTGCAGCCGATCGACACCAAGAGCCTCGAGGGCTTCGCCGACCCGAGCGCGGTCACCGAGTACTCGGTGCCGTGGTACACGTTCTCGCGGAACCTGTTCTGGAACAAGGACGAGGTCCCCGGCGGTCTCGACTCCTGGGCCGACCTGTTCGACACGAAGAAGATCCCGGGCAAACGCGGCCTGGTCGCGCTGCCCTGGGGGATCCTCGAAGGTGCCCTGATCGCCGACGGCGTCCCGGTCGACCAGCTCTACCCGCTCGACCTCGACCGCGCCTTCGCCAAGCTCGACACCATCCGCAAGGACACCGTCTTCTTCCCGTCCAACGGTGACCTCCAGAACGCCATCTCGCAGGGCGAGATCGCGCTGGGCTACGGCAACCTCGCGCGGATCAAGAGCATCGCCGAGAGCGGCGCGGTGCCGCTGGACTACACCTGGAAGGGCGCCGTCCTCTCCGTCCAGCAGCTCGTCATTCCCAAGGGAGCGCCGGACCAGCCGGACGCCTTCGAGGCGATCAAGTACTCGCTGAAGCCCGAGGTCCAGACGGCGATGATGGAGAAGCTCGGCTACACGCCGTCGCTGAAGTCGGTGCTCGACGGCCTCGACGCCGAGACCCGCGCCGACCTCCCCGGCACCCAGGAAACCGCCAGCGACGAGACCTTCCGCATCGACGTCGACTGGTGGGCCAAGAACGGCGCGGACGTGCTCAAGCGCTGGCAGGACTGGCAGAACGCGTGACCACCACCCGCACGTCACCGGACCTGGCGGAGCCGGCCTCCCGCGCCACGGGGGGCCGGCGCCGCCGCCCGCGCGGCTGGGACCTGAGCGGCGTTCCCGCAGCCGTGGTGGTGGCCGTGGTCTTCGTGCTTCCGGTCGCGATCCTCTGCCTGCGCAGCGTGACCGAACCGACCTTCGGCCTGGAAAACTTCACCCGGCTCCTCGGGCACGCCGGCTACCGCGACAGCATCGTGCGGACGATCCTGATCTCCGCGGTCGCGACGTTCCTGGCGCTGCTCTTCGGCTACCCGATCGCCTACCAGATGGTGCACGGCGGCAGGTGGCTGCGCACCTTCCTGACGGTGGCGATCATGGCGCCGTACCTGACCTCGATCCTGCTGCGGTCGTTCTCCTGGCTGGTGATCCTCGGCCGCCAGGGCCCGGTCAACAAGCTCGTCGCGCAGTTCGGGCTGGAGCCGATCAGCATGGTCTTCACGCCGATCGCGGTCGTCGTCAGCCTCTCCCACTACCTGCTGCCCCTGATGATCCTGCCCCTGGCCGCCACCATGCGCTCGCTCGGCGACTCGCGGACACGCGCCGCGACCAGTCTGGGCGCCGGGCCCGCCCAGGCGTTCGTCCGGATCTACCTGCCGCTGACCAAGCCCGGCATCCAGGCGGGAGCGGTCCTCTGCTTCGTCTACGGCATCGGCGCGTTCGTGATCCCCGCGCTCCTCGGCGGTTCCGAGGGCAGCATGCTCGGCTCGCTGATCCACAGCGCGATCAAACAGAGCGGCGACTACGGCCTCGCCTCGGCCGCCGCCCTCGTGCTCGGCGTCCTGGTCCTGGCCATCGTCGCTGTCTTCCAGCGGCTGACCGGGATGTCGACGACCGAGCTGGCCGGGCGGTCCGGCACCGCGGCGATCCGCTCCGCCCGGGCCCGGCGTGGCGGCGGACGCGTGCTCAAGCTCGCCGGACGCGCGGCCGGCGGACTCGACCGCATGGGCGTCACCCGCAGCCACCGACTGCCGAAGGTCCTGGCCGCGGTCCTCGGCGCCCTCGTGCTGGCCCCACAGTTCATCGTCATCCCCATCTCGTTCGCCTCCACCAAGGCGCTGGTCTTCCCGCCGGTCGGGTACTCGACCCGGTGGTACACGGAGTTCTTCACCGCGAGCTGGCTCGACCCGCTCGCGGTCAGCGTCCGGATCGCGTTCTTCGTGACCGTAATCGCCGGAGTGCTCGGGACGCTTGCCGCGATGGGCGTCGTCCGGGGAACGGTCCGCCGGTGGGGAACGGCGACCTCGACGCTGATGATGCTGCCGCTGCTGTTCCCGACGGTGGTCGCCGCTGCCGGCTTCTACGTGGAGTTCGAGCGGATCGGGCTCGTCGACACCGAGCTGGGGATCATCCTGGCCCACGTCACGTTGGCCCTGCCGTTCGTGTTCAGCGTGGTCAGCGCGGGCCTCCGCTCGCTCAACCCGGTCTACGAGCGGGCCGCGTCCAGCCTGGGCGCGAGCCGGACGGTCCAGCTGCGTCGGATCGTGCTGCCGCTGATCGCCCCGTCCATCGCCACCGCCGCCCTCTTCGCGTTCCTGACCTCGTTCGACGAGTCGACGGTGGCGATCTTCCTCTCCGGCGTCCACGTCAAGACGCTCCCCAAGCGGATCTTCGAAGCGCTCTCCCTGGAGACCAACCCGACCGTGGCGGTGATCTCCGTCTTCGTCATGGCCTGCGCCGCCGTCATCTGGCTCGGCTACGCGCTGTTCCGCCGCCTCACCCGGACCCCGAGGAGCAACTGATGACCGTCCGCCACGGCGCGATCCACTTCGACAACGTCCGCAAGGAGTACGGCGACCACGTCGCCGTCGACGACCTCACCCTCACGATCGAGCCGGGTGAGTTCTTCACCGTGCTCGGCCCGTCCGGTTCGGGGAAGACCACGACCCTGATGATGCTGGCCGGTTTCACCGAGCCGACCTCGGGGGCCATCCGCGTCGACGGCACCGACATCGCGCACGTGCCGAGCGACAAGCGCAACATCGGGGTCGTCTTCCAGGACTACGCGCTCTTCCCGCACATGTCGGTCCGCGACAACCTCGCGTTCCCGCTGGAGATGCGGAAGGAGCCGCGTGAGGTCATCGCCGAGCGGGTGCAGCGGGCGCTCGACCTCGTCGACATGTCCGCCGCGGCGGACCGGCTGCCCGACCAGCTCTCCGGAGGTCAGAAGCAGCGGATCGCGGTGGCGCGGGCCGTCGTCTTCGACCCGGCGTTCCTGCTCATGGACGAGCCGCTGGGCGCCCTCGACCGCAAGTTGCGACAGCGTCTCCAGGTCGAGCTCCGGCAGCTCCAGCAGGCGTTGCAGGTGACGATGGTCTACGTCACCCACGATCAGGAGGAGGCGATGTCGATGTCCGATCGCGTCGCCCTGATGAACCACGGCCGGATCGAGCAGATGGGGACGCCGCGTGAGCTCTACGAGCAGCCCCGGTCCGCCTTCGTCGCGGACTTCCTCGGCACCAACAACATGCTCACGGTCCGTCCCGAGGCCCCGGGGCGGCTGAGCGTCGAGAACGGCGGCCTGCTGTCCCTCGACGACGACCGGAGCCTGCCCGCCGACGCGTCGGTGGCCGCCGTGCGTCCGGAACGGATCGCCCTGACCGACGTCGCGGCTGCCCCGCCCCAGGGATTCAGCCACTGCACCGGGAAGGTCACGCACCGCCTGTACCTCGGCTCGCACACGATGTACACCGTCCACTCTGAGACACTCGGCCCGGTACGGGTACAGATGCAGCACGACGACGGCGAGCATCCCTACCGAACCGGCGAGACGGTGGGCATGATCTGGCGGACACGTGACGTGAACGTGTTCGGCCCGACGGCCGAACGATGAAGGAGGCCCTGGTGACCGAGGTGGAATGTGAGCCGGTGGAGCAGCGTGGCGTCAGGTCGGTGATCCGTGCGCTCAACCTGCTCTCCGCAGCCGCCCGCGGGAGCCGGACCCTCACCGAGCTCGCCGGCGCGGCCGGTGTCAGCCTGAGCACCGCCTCGCGGCTCCTGGCCACCCTGAGGATGGCCGATTTCCTTCAGCAGGACGAGGACGGCCAGTTCGTCCCCGGGCCCGAGCTGACCGCGCTCCTGTACGCCAGCGACCAGTGGTCGGGAATCCGCAAGCTCGCCGGTGAGGCCGCCGTCAGCCTGCGGGACGAGCTCGACGAGACCGTGGCGTTCTTCGTCCGTGCCGGGAACGACCGGGTCTGCATCGAGTCGGCGGAGTCCGCCCGGCTCGTGCGGAGGGTCTGTCATCCCGGTGAGCGCGGGCCGGTGTACCTGGGCGCGGCGGGCAAGGCCCTGATCGCGTTCGGCAACGCCGAGCACGGGTACCTCGGTCTGCCGCCGGGCACCGAGGAGTTCACGACGGAGTCCGGGGCCGTGCGCACCCTGGCCGACCTGCGGGCCGAATGCGCCGCCATCCGGGAACAGGGCATGGGCTACAGCGGTCGCGAGTCGACCGAGGAGTCGTGGGCGGTCGCGGCGCCGGTCTTCCGGGGCGAGGTCCTGCTCGGCGTCCTGGCCGTGGTGGTGCCGATGACCCGCTCGGACGAGCAGTACGTCACGAAGGTCCAGGCGGCGCTGCGGCGGGCGGCGGCGGCTGCCAGCCGCTGAGCCCTCCGGCCACCGTCACCCGCGCCCGGAGCCGCCGGTCTTCGGATCGCCCCCGATCAAGTCGCCGGACCCGGTGCGACTGTCCCCACCCGACGATGCCGAGGAGTTCGTTCGCCCATGCCCGGACGTGTGCTGCCTGGACCCGATCAGCGTGGCCTATTCATCGGGGGTCGCTGGCGCGAGGCGGAGGAGGGCGCCACCTTCACGGTCCGCGACCCGGCCGACGGGTCCGTCCTCGCCTCGGTCGCGGACGGCTCGGTCCGGGACGCGGTCGAGGCCCTCGACGCCGCCGTCGCCGCCCAGCAGGACTGGGCGGCGAGCGCGCCGCGTGACCGGGGGGAGATCCTGCGCCGGGCGTTCGACCTGATCCGGGGCCGGACGGACGAGCTGGCCGAGCTGATGAGCCTGGAGATGGGCAAGACGGTCGCCGAGGCCCGGGGCGAGGTCGCCTACGGCAACGAGTTCTTCCGGTGGTTCTCCGAGGAGGCGGTCCGTATCCACGGCCGGTGGATGCACGCTCCCGACGGAGCCAGCCGCCTGCTCACCGTCCGCAAGCCGGTCGGCCCCTGCCTCCTCGTCACGCCGTGGAACTTCCCGATGGCGATGGGGACGCGCAAGATCGGTCCGGCGGTCGCCGCCGGCTGCACGATGGTGGTCAAGCCGGCCGAGCTGACGCCCCTCACGATGCTCGCGTTGGCGGACATCCTCCACGAGGCCGGGCTGCCACCGGGTGTCTTGAACGTCGTACCGACCTCTCGTGCCGCCGAGATGAGCAAGGCGCTGATGGCGGACCCGCGACTGCGCAAGGTGTCCTTCACCGGATCCACCCCGGTCGGACGGCAACTCGTCCGTCAGTCCGCCGACCAGTTGCCGCGGTTGAGCATGGAACTCGGCGGCAACGCCCCGTTCCTCGTCTTCGCCGACGCCGACGTCGATGCCGCCGTCGACGGCGCGATGCTCGCCAAGATGCGCAACATGGGCGAGGCGTGCACCGCCGCGAACCGTTTCCTGGTCCATGCCGACGTCGCGGAGGAGTTCGCCGGGAAACTGGCCGAGCGGATGGGCCGGTTGGTCGTCGGTCGCGGTCAGGACCCGGGTGTCGACGTCGGTCCGCTGATCGACGAGCGCGCCGTCCACTCCGTGCACCGGCTCGTCACCGACGCGGTCCGTGACGGTGCCCGCCTCGTGGTCGGTGGCTCCGCTGTGGAGGGGTCGGGCTACTTCTACCGTCCCACCGTGCTGCTCGACGTCCCTCCGGGCTCGGCGATCAACGGTCAGGAGATCTTCGGGCCCGTCGCTCCGGTCAGCGTGTTCACCACCGAGGAGGAGGCGGTACGCCGCGCCAACACGACCGAGTACGGCCTGGCCGCCTACGTCTTCACCCGTGACCTCGCCCGGGCGGTCCGGTTGGCCGAGTCGCTGGAGTACGGGATGGTCGGTGTCAACACCGGGTTGATCTCGAATCCGGCCGCGCCGTTCGGTGGCATGAAGGCCTCGGGGTTCGGTCGGGAGGGTGGCTTCGAAGGGATCGAGGAGTACCTGGAGACCACCTACGTGGCGCTGCCCGCCACGGGGCGACAGGCTGGTTGATCGTCACCCGTGAGTCTGGCCGGCGGTCCAGTCGAGCGTCGACTCGCCGCCCGGGTAGGCGAACGACGATCGCGGTGAGTAGAAGTTCCAGACGATCTCGAGCGGTTCGGCCAGGTGCAGCGCGTGGACCGGGTGGTCGGGTGCCAGGAACTCCAGCGGCATGAATCGGTGGCTGCGACGGAAGGTCCCGCTGGCGGAGTCCAACCTGTGCGCCGCCGCGTCGCCCAGCACCTGCACGTACACCACCGTGACCAGCTACCGGGCCAACGGGCAGCCCTTCCAGGTCACCATGCCCGCCGCTGCCGACCTCGCCTCGGAGAAACTGACGATCGGCTACACCGACGTCGGCGACCCTGGTGGTCTGCTCTCGGCGGCCCAGATCTACGTCTACGACGTCACCTACGCACGAACCGTGACCGAGCCGGCGTCCATTGCGGACGCCGGCTCGTCGTGTGCGGGGTCAGTTGTGGTGGGTGAACCGGGTGACGAAGGCCCGCCAGGCGGTGGGGGAGAAGGTCAAAGCCGGGCCGTCCGGGTCCCTGCTGTCGCGTACGCCGACGGCGCCCGCGAGGTTGTCGGCCACCTCCGCGGTTTTCGCCGTTGCCACTGCTGCGGCTGCTCTTGCGCCAGATCGCGCCGGCCAGGTCCATGTCCCCACCACTTCCGCGATGAGGTCGACTGACTGCCAGTGGGACAGGGCCTCACCCCGGACGTTCTCCCATGCGGCCAGCATCGCCACGAATGTCGTCCGGTTCGTTGACCACCTGACCCCGGACCTGGGTTTTCAGATAGGCGGCGGTGCGGTGGTCCGGGCTGCTGGCCAGCACGAACGGTCCGATCATCTCAGTGTACAAATCAACCATGAACGTGGTCACGTGTGCCAAATCGGACCCGGCCGGATCGGAGCCGAGCCGCCAGCTCAACTACCAACCGGTGTGCTCGTGCTGACTACGGTGGCCCCGGTGAACACGAGTGCGCGTGAGATTGCGGATGGGTACCGCGCTGCGGACAGTTACGCCGGTGCGGTCTCTGTGTGGCGGCAAATTTTGGGCTCGGCGGCTGTTTTTTGCGGTGCCGTCAGCGTTGGCTTGGCGACGTCGTCCGTCGGGCCGATCCTGCGGGCGGTGGCCATGCTCGCCTTCCTGTCCGGCTTCGTGGGGATGGTGCGCCTGTTCGTCGTTGGCCTGCGGTTGGACGCGGAGTTGGATCCCGATCCGCGCACGCCTGAGGCGGTGAAGTGGTGGTTTTGGCTGTTCACCCTGAGGGACGTGGTGACACCGAGGTCCCGATGGAGGGTGCCTCGCAGGGACGAGGGTGTGAACTGACCCGAGCCGGCGGCCCGTCGTCATCTCACCAGGAATCATGATTGAGCCGGCGTCCATTACGGACGGCCGGCTCGTCGTCGACGGGGTTAGCTGTGGTGGGTGAACCGGGTGACGAAGGCCCGCCAGGCGGTGGGGGAGAGGTCAGCGCCGGGCCGTGCGGGTCCTTGCGGTCGCGTACGCCGACGACGCCCGCGAGGTTGTCGGCCACCTCCACGCAGTCGCCGCCGTTGCCGCTGCTGCGGCTGCTCTTCCGCCAGATCGCGCCGGTCAGGTCCATGTCGCCGCCACTTCCGTGATGAGGTGACTGACTGTCAGTGGGAGCGGGCCTACCCGGACGTTCTCCCGGCCGCGCCGTTCGGGGGCATGAAGGCCTCGGGGTTCGGTCGGGAGGGTGGCTTCGAAGGGATCGAGGAGTACCTGGAGACCACCTACGTGGCGCTGCCCGCCACCATGCCGCACGCCACTTGACGGCCATCGGCGTCCAGGCAGGCTGAACCCACCTCGGGCGGCCGGGCCTCGTCCTGACCCGCTCACCGGGGGCGGTGCGACGACGTCCACCCCTGCTGTCGCAGCCGTTCGATGCCGTCCAGCAGCAGGTCCAACGCGAACTCGAACTCGAACTGGTCGTCGCAGCCCTGTCCCACGACCGACGCGTCGTCGTGGGACGCCGCCGTGGCGATCTCCGCGAGGTGCGGAAACCGGGCCGCGGCCTCCGGTGGTAGGCCCGTCGGCGGGTCCGCGCTGGTCGTGCCGGACCGGCCGGCGCGCCGGGCGGGGTCGAACAGTTCCTGGCTGAAGCCCAGGATCCGGCTGCCCATCGCGTGCATCACGTGGTGGGCGAGGTTGGCGGAGAACCCGCCGGCCCGGAACGTCCCGACCATCGAGTCGAGGTAGGCGAGGATGGCCGGCGTCGCCATGTTCCGTGACTCGATCGCGAGCGGCGCCCAGGGGTGGCGGAGCAGCATCTGCCGCGCCGAGAGGATGCGCGCGCGGATCGTCCGCTTCCAGCCGACGCCGGGGGTCGGCGGGTCGATCTCGCCGACGACCACGTCGATCATGCCGTCGAGCAGTTCGTCCTTGTTGGCCACGTGTTTGTAGAGGGCCATCGGCACGACGCCCAGGTCCTGGGCGAGGTTGCGCATGCTGAGCGACTCGATGCCGGTCCCGTCGGCGAGCGCGACGGCGGCGTGCAGGATCCGTTCCCTGCTCAGTGGCGTCCGGCGCAGCGTCTCGGCCTGCTCAGCCATCTCGGTCCCGTCTTCCGGCAGCGGTGGAAAAAACCATAACCGCCTTGACCGGTGTACGGCGTACACCTACCGTGGGTCGCATGGAGGTGTACGCCGTACACCCGAGGGAGGAAACGATGAAGGCGATCGTCCAGGACCGGTACGGCCCCCCGGAGACGCTCACGCTCGCGGGCGTCGACACGCCCGTGCCGGCCGACGATGAGGTGCTCGTGCAGGTCGAGGCCGCCGCGCTCAACGCGTACGACTGGCATGCCATGCGGGGCGACCCGCGGATGGCGCGGTTGGCCATGGGGCGGTCGCGGCCCCGTGCCCGCATCCGGGGCCGCGACTTCGCCGGCCGGGTCGAGGCCGTCGGTGCCCGGGTGCGACAGGTGCGCCCGGGTGACGCCGTATTCGGCGACCTCGGCGACGCCAACGGCGCGTTCGCGGAGTACGTGTGCGTGCCCGAGACCCTGGTCGCGCCGCAGCCGGCAAACCTGACGCCGCAGCAGGCGGCCGCCCTGCCGCTGGCCGGTGTCACCGCGCTGACCGGACTGCGTGACGTCGGGCGGGTCGAGCCCGGCCACCGTGTCCTCGTCAACGGCGCCTCCGGTGGCGTCGGCACCCTCGCCGTCCAGTTGGCCAAGGCGCTCGGCGCGACCGTGACCGCCGTGTGCAGCACCCGCAACGTCGACCTGGTCCGCTCCCTCGGCGCCGACCGCGTCGTGGACTACACCCGGGACGACTTCACCCGCGACGACCGCCGCCACGACGTCGTGTTCGATCTGGTCGGCAACCGCTCGCTCACCGCGCTCCGGCGGGCGCTGACCCCGACCGGCACGCTGGTGCTCTCCGGCGGCGGCGTGTACCGGGGCGGCAGCCTCGTCGGACCGGTCTGGCTCCTCACCCGCGGACAGCTGCTGGCGCCCTTCGTCCGGCACCGCATCGTCACCCTGACGGCGGTCCCCGGCCGGCAGCACCTCGACGCGCTCCGCGCCTACGCCGAAGCCGGCCGCCTCACCCCGGTCATCGACCGGACCTACCCGCTCCACGAGGTGCCCGAGGCCATCCGGTACCTCGAAGGTGAACACGCACGGGCGAAGGTGGTCATCACCGTCTGACCCGCCGACCGCACCGCAACCGGGGGAAGCCGACAGAAGATGGCCCAGCAAAACTTGATTCATTCCAGAACAGTGCTAGGTTCGTCGTATGACGGCCGACTTCGAGACCCAACTGCGGGCGGTCTCGTTGCGCGTGACCAAACCCCGGTTGGCGGTGCTCGCCGCACTGCGTGACCATCCGCACGTCGACACCGACACGGTGATCGCGCTGGTCCGGGCAGACCAGCCCACGGTCTCCCACCAGGCGGTGTACGACGTCCTACGGGCGCTCACCGACGCCGGGCTGGTGCGGCGCATCCAGCCGGCCGGCGCGACCGCCCGGTACGAGTCCCGGGTGGGGGACAACCACCACCACGTCGTCTGCCGCTCCTGCGGCGCGATCGCCGACGTCGACTGCGCCGTCGGCCATGCTCCCTGTCTCACCGCCTCCGACGACCACGGCTTCGTGGTCGACGAGGCGGAGGTCGTCTACTGGGGCACCTGTCCCGACTGCGCGACCGACCGCATCTCCCAGTGAACCGCCAGCCGGAAGGAAGTAGATGAGCGACCAGAACAACGTCCCATCCAGCGCGCAGGGCGTGGACAAGAAGGAGGCGGCTGGCTGCCCGGTCGCGCACGACTCCGTGACCGCGCACGGCAGCGAGAGCGAGAACCCGGCGATCGACTCGCCGACCCCGAAGACCGGCGGTCGTCCGCGCACCAACCGGGACTGGTGGCCCAACCAACTCGACCTCTCGGTGCTGCACGCCCACTCGTCCAAGGGCAACCCGCTGGGGGAGAGCTTCAGCTACGCCAAGGAGTTCGCCAAGCTCGACGTCGAGGCCCTCAAGCGGGACATCGTCGAGGTCCTCACCACCTCGCAGGACTGGTGGCCGGCGGACTTCGGCCACTACGGCGGCCTGATGATCCGGATGAGCTGGCACGCCGCAGGCACCTACCGCATCGAGGACGGTCGTGGCGGCGCCGGTGACGGCGGCCAGCGGTTCGCCCCGCTCAACAGCTGGCCGGACAACGCCAACCTCGACAAGGCCCGCCGGCTGCTCTGGCCGGTCAAGCAGAAGTACGGCCAGAAGATCTCCTGGGCCGATCTGCTCGTGCTCGCCGGCAACGTCGCCCTGGAGTCGATGGGCTTCAAGACCTTCGGCTTCGGCTTCGGCCGGGAGGACGTCTGGGAGCCCGAGGAGATCTTCTGGGGCCCGGAGGACACCTGGCTCGGCGACGAGCGCTACGCCTCCGAGAAGGAGATGGTGGCCGGCGTCGGGGCGACCGAGATGGGCCTCATCTACGTCAACCCGGAAGGCCCGCGCGGCAACGCCGACCCGCTCGCGGCGGCGCACTTCATCCGGGAGACCTTCGCCCGCATGGCGATGAACGACGAGGAGACCGTCGCCCTCATCGCCGGCGGCCACACCTTCGGCAAGACCCACGGCGCGGGCGTCGCCGACGACCACGTGGGCCCCGAGCCCGAGGCCGCCCCGCTGGAGGCGCAGGGCCTGGGCTGGCTGAGCACCCACGGCAGCGGCAAGGGCGGGGACACGATCACCAGCGGTCTCGAGGTGACGTGGACCGACAAGCCGACGCAGTGGAGCAACCGCTTCTTCGAGATCCTCTTCGGCTACGAGTGGGAGCTCACCACGAGCCCCGGCGGCGCGAAGCAGTGGGTCGCGAAGGACGCCGAGGCGATCATCCCGGACGCCCACGACCCGTCGAAGAAGCACAAGCCGACGATGCTCACCACCGACCTGTCGCTGCGCGTCGACCCGGCGTACGAGAAGATCTCGCGCCGTTTCCTGGAGAACCCCGACGAGTTCGCGCTGGCCTTCGCCAAGGCCTGGTACAAGCTGCTGCACCGCGACATGGGTCCGGTCAGCCGCTTCCTCGGACCGTGGGTCCCCGAGGCGCAGCTGTGGCAGGACCCGGTGCCGGCCGTCGACCACGAACTCGTGGGTGACGCCGACGTCGCCGCCCTCAAGGCGAAGGTGCTGGAGTCCGGCCTCACCACCGCCCAGCTGGTCTCCACCGCCTGGGCCTCGGCCGCCAGCTACCGGTCCACCGACAAGCGCGGTGGCGCCAACGGCGCGCGGATCCGTCTCGAACCGCAGCGCAGCTGGGAGGTCAACCAGCCGGAGCAGCTCGCGACGGTCCTGGCGACCCTCGAGGGCATCCAGCGGGAGTTCAACGACGCCGGTGGCGCGAAGATCTCCCTCGCCGACCTGATCGTGCTGGCCGGCTCGGCCGCCGTCGAGAAGGCGGCGCGCGACGCCGGCGTCGAGGTGACCGTGCCGTTCCGGGCCGGCCGCACCGACGCCAGCCAGGAGGAGACCGACGTCGAGTCCTTCCGGGTCATGGAGCCGCGCGCCGACGGGTTCCGCAACTACCTGCGGCCGGGCGAGAAGACCCAGCCGGAGGTGCTGCTCATCGACCGCGCCTACATGCTGAACCTGACCGCGCCGGAGATGACCGCCCTCGTCGGTGGTCTGCGGGCCCTCGGGAACAACGTCGGCGGCACGTCGCACGGCGTCCTCACCGACCGGCCCGGTGTGCTCACCAACGACTTCTTCGCCAACCTGCTCTCCCCGGGAACCCGGTGGAAGGCGTCGGAGTCCGAGGAGCACGTGTACGAGATCCGGGACCTGGCCACCGACGAGGTGAAGTGGACCGCCACCGCGGTCGACCTCATCTTCGGCTCCAACTCCCAGCTCCGGGCCCTCGCGGAGGTCTACGCCAGCGAGGACGCGCGTGAGAAGTTCGTGGCCGACTTCGTCGCGGCCTGGACCAAGGTGATGGAACTCGACCGGTTCGACCTCGCCTGATCCAGCCTGAACCGACGGGCCCCGGCCGATCCACCAGCGATCGGCCGGGGCCCGTCCGTCTTGGGCTCGGTCGTCCGGGCCGGGTCCTTCCCGCCGTCAGTTCACCGGGCCTGGCCGTCGACCCGCTGGCCGAACGGTCGCCGGCAGGTCAGACTGGACCGGCTGGAACGGTGCTGCCTCCCCATTCGTGAACGGTCGTACCACGTCAGCCGCCGCACGGAAGTGGTACCCGGCATCGCCCACACCCGCTTCGAGGAGTGAGGTGGACGTGGCAGACCTGATCTTCGGACCACGATGGTCGAACCGTAGCGCGTTGGGATGGTTGTTGCGGGTCAACCGCCTGCCGCACTACGGATCGGCGGCGGCCTTCTGCCGGCAGTTCGGCGGTGGCTGCTGGTCGGGCCCGGTGAGCCCGTCGATGATCTCACGCTGGGAGACGGGCCGGATCGCCGTGCCGTACCTGGCGGTACGGCGGTACGAGGAACTGCTCGGTATCCCGCCGGGAGGGCTGACGTCGCTGGTCAACGCGCTCGGCCGGTACGCCATGGTGGACGCTTCCGTGCCGTCGATCCTGCGTGCGCCGACACCGCGGGCCGACGCCCGTCGGGCCACCCTGGACGCGCTGGTCGAGAAGGCGTGTTCCCGGGACGCCATGTCGGGGGACGAGTGGGACCGGTTGACGACGGCGATCAGCGCCACCCCGGATCTCCTCCTGGTGCCGTCCTCCTGCTGGCGCACGGTGACCGACCGGCTGCTGACGGAGATGCTCGTCGCCACCGACATCGGGTGGACGCAGCGTTTCGAGGGCTTCCACCGGCTGCTCGGCCACCCGGTCGGCGCACGTCACGCCATCGCCTCCTGTGCCGACCTGGCTCGTGACCCCACCAACCAGGCACCCTTCGAGACGGTCAGCATCCTGGACGCGAGTCGTCATCCCGATGCGAACGCGCACCTCCTGCGCCAGGTGGCGGAGCCGACGAGTGACGCGACCCGGTACGCGGCCCTTACCGCCTGCGTACGGAAGCTCCGTTACGGGCACTTCGGGCCGGCGGAACGCAGGCGGCTCGCCACCCAGTGCCGCCTGCTCGTCACCGGAGACTCGGGACCCGCCGACGCGGCGCTTCTGGCCGCCCACCTGCTGGCCGAAATGGGCGCCGGACGGGCGTCCGCCACCGCCCCGGTCCCGCCCGTCGCGGGTGCCGTCCGGCGCGCGACCGGGACGACCCCGGCCGCCGCCGCGCGGGCGGTGCTGTGCCGACGTGTGCTCGGGACGGTGGTCAGCCGGATGCCCGAGGGGCAGACCGCCAGCGGGGACGCGATGCTCCGAGCCGCCGTGGCGGAACTGCTCTTCAGCCCGGTCGCCGACCGCCGGTTCCAGGCGCTGTGGATGCTCCGGTCGACCCCGTACGGTGCGCACCTCTGCGCGGCGCTCTGCGCCGAACTGAGGAGCCCGGCGGTCCGGGGCGACGCGGGACTGGCGACCGCGATGGTCTCGGCGCTCCGGATGCACACCGGGCCGGCGGAGCGGGCCCTGCTCAGCGAGGTCGCCGTCGCTGCCGGCACGCCTGCCCCCGTCGTCGTCGCGGCCGTGGGTGTCCTCGGCGACACCACCGGACGGAGCACCGAGGGGCTTGCCCCGGTGCTGGCGTTCCACGTGTCCCGATGGCTCGACACTGGTGCCCCGGTCCACCGGGCGGCGGTCGACCGGGTGGTGTACGGGCTGGGCATGGCGATGGACGAGCCGGCGCTGCGACGTGTGCGCGACGATCCCCGTCTGTCGGCCTCCAGCCGTGAGGCCGCGCGTTGGTGGCTGAACCTTCCGGGACATCTCCGGTCGAACGGCTGAACACCGTCTTCCGGCAGGCAGTCCGCCGGAGCCGGTACGGAACCGTCCTTGCACGATCCGTCCGGGTGTGCAACGCGAGCTTCGGCCGCCCTGTCCCGGGCCTAGCGTCGACGGCAGGTCGAGCAGCCCGGCGCGGCATCCCGCCCCGCTGGCGGAACCGAATGGAGACCTCGATGAGAATCAGACCCCTGGCGGCCACCGCCACCAGCGCGACCATCGGCCTCGCGCTGGCCCTGGCTCCCGTCACCCCGGCTGCCGCGTACAGCGGCTACGGATACGACAACCAGGACCCGTACGCCACCGGCTGCGCCTCGTCCCAGGTGCTGCTCGAGACGGTGGACATCGGGACGTACTCGGGCGTCAGCGTCGGCACCGGCTATCTCTGGTACAGCCGCAGCTGCGGCACGAACTGGATTTCCGTGCGGACGAAGTACGCCTCGCCGAGCGGCTGGGCCGGCGGTATCACCACGAACATCTACCGGGACACCCCGTCCGGACAGGCACTGTTCACCTGGACGCGACCGTGGGTCGCCGGTGCCGTGAGCTGGAGCGACATGCTCTACGCCCCGGTCGAGTGCGTCCGTGCGGTCGGCTCGGTCGACTCCGACCACGGGGTGGGGGTGGGCTGGATCCACCAGCCCGGCTGCTGAGCGGGCACGGTCGGTCGGCGGGTGCGGCCCAGCCGCCCAATCTGGCTTGCTGACGCGGGCGCGGTCCCCTACCGTCCTCTTCGGCACCTCCCGGTGCGCAGGCAACGGCTACTTCCGCTCTCAACGGGGAGCCGCGGGTTCGAATCCCGCTGCCGCTTCGGCGGTATCGACCAGAGGCCCAGGTCACCTTGGCCCGCAAGGGCCAGTCGCCGTCGCCGCCGTGGTCTCGGGAGGTGCCGGCAACGCCGCACACCCGGTGCGACGGTCACGGCTACTTCTCTGGTAAGGGGCCCTCGTGGCCCTGCGGTTCAAGTCCGCTGACGCCGTGTCCAACCTCGACCTCGGGTGTGCGGCGTCATCGGTTCCGGGGCCGGAATCGTCTTGTCGCCCCGGTGGCGGCGCACGTAGGCTGACGCCGCACTTCCCGGTGCGAAGGTGACGGTTCCTTCTCTCACCAAGCCCGTCGCCGATCTCGGGCTCGGGAAGGGCCACGCCGTACACCCGGTGCGCAGACGACGGATACTTCTAATCTATGGGTCGGGGGTTCGAATCCTCTCCAGCCCTTTTGCGGCTGGTAGCTCAGGGGCAGAGCAATAGGCACTTCCGTCGTCGACTCTCGATCTCGGGTGTGCGGCGTGATCGTGTCTTGTCGCCCATGATCACAGGATGACAAACCCGGTTGCCCGGCCGTCGTCGCCGCGGCTAGCGTCCTACCCGCACTTCCCGGTGCGAAGGTGACGGTTACATCTTGGAGAGGCTCCAGGGCCTCGGTGAAGAGCCCGTCCGTCACCGGATTCTGATCTCGGGAGGCGCGACCACGCCGCATATCCGGTGCGCAGGCAACGGTTACTTCGGGATCCGCAGGTTGGGGGTTCGAGTCCCCCGAATGCCTTCGGGCTGATAGCTCAAGCGGACAGAGCGGCGGACATAGTCCGTGGCCGACTTCTGGTCTCGGGTATGCGGTGTGGTGGCGTCTCCCCGTCTTCGACCGAATGGGGGCGTGATGGCCAAGTTCAACCTCAAGCTGCGCCGGAACCGGCACGAGACCGATGCCGTGACGGCCGAGGGCGCGCCGGGTTTCAGCCGTGAGCCGCGCGCCGAGCTCTTCCTGCTGGCCGTGTCCAACATGGTCGGCGAGCACACCTTCTACGAGGGCGCCGCCGACCGGGACGCCCGCTTCCGTGACCTGGTCGCCACCGTGGCGGTCGCCGACCCCGAGTGGTTCGGCCGGTTCGTGCCGTGGCTGCGTACCGGCGCGATGCTGCGGACGGCCTCGGTGGTGGCGGCCCTGGAGGGCGCCCGCGCGCAGGTCGCCGCTGGCATTCCCGGCTCGCGGACCGTGGTGGACGCGGCGTTGCAGCGTGCCGACGAGCCGGGTGAGGCGCTGGCGTACTGGCTGGGCCGGCATGGCCGGGCGATGCCGAAGCCGGTCAAGCGGGGCGTCGCCGATGCCGTGGTGCGGCTTTACCACGAGCGCAGCCTGCTCAAGTACGACTCCGACAGCAGCGCGGTGCGGTTCGGTGACGTCATCGACCTGACCCACCCGAAGGCGCGGGACGAACGGCAGGGCGACCTGTTCCGGCACGCGCTGGACCGGCGTCACCAGCGCGACAACCCGCTGCCGGCGTCGCTGGCGGTGCTGGCGGCCCGGGCCGAGCTGATGGCGTTGCCGGTCGAGCGGCGTCGGGAGGTCACCGACCCGGGGGTGCTGGGCGCGGCCGGCATGACGTGGGAGGCCCTCGCCGGCTGGCGGCAGACCGCGATGGACGCCGCGGCCTGGGAGGCGGTCATCCCGACCATGGGGTACCTGGCGTTGCTGCGTAACCTGCGCAACTTCGACCAGGCCGGGGTCGGCGACGCCGTCGCCGAGACCGTCGCGGCGAAGCTGGCCGACCCGGGCGAGGTGGCGAGGTCGCGCGTGCTGCCGATGCGTTTCCTGTCGGCGTACAACGCGGCACCGAGCCTGCGGTGGGCGTACCCGCTGGAGAAGGCGTTGCAGCACGCGCTGGCGAACGTGCCGGCGCTGGACGGGCGGACCCTGATCCTCATCGACACCTCGGGGTCGATGAACAGCGGGTTCAGCAAGGACGGCACGCTGCGCTGCTGGGACGCGGCCACGGTGTTCGGTCTCGCGCTGGCCGCCCGCGCGCGGGACGCGACGGTGGTGTCGTTCTCCAACGACACCCGGGTGTTCCCGGCGGTGGCGGGGGAGTCGGTGCTGTCGGCGGTGCGCCGGTTCAAGGACGGTGGCTACTTCTACGGCGGCGGGACCCAGACCGAGAAGGCGGTCCGGGCGCACTACGACCGGCACGACCGGGTGGTGATCCTCACCGACGAGCAGGCGCACTGGCACGGCTCGGCGGACGTGGCGGCGGCGGTGCCCGCACAGGTCCCGGTGTACACCTGGAACCTGGCCGGGTACCGGGTCGGGCACACGCCGACGGTCGGCAACCGGCACACGTTCGGCGGGCTCTCCGACGCCGCGTTCGCGATGATCCCGCTCATCGAGGCCGGTTCCCGCGAGCGGTGGCCGTTCTGACGTCCCGGGTGGTAGCAGGGGTCCCCTGCTACCGCCTGGTGATGAGCAGGGGACCCCTGCTACCACCTGAGCACCCGGACCGGAACGCGCTCCGGCCCCGCCCGGTCGGAACCAGGCGGGGCCGGAGTTCGTCAGCCGGCGCTACGTGTCAGCAGCCGGTGGCGGAGAGGTTGAAGTCCTCCACCGTCGGTGCGCTGGTGTTGAGCTTCGTCTGGCGGGTCTGCGGCTTCCACCCGTCCTTCGCGACGATCAACGTCAGCGGGTTGTTCCGCCGGTCCATCCAGTAGGCGTACTTGCCGGCACCGTCGGTCTGGAACGTGTACGACGACGCCCACGAGTCCACCTGCACGGTCGCTCCCGCGATCGGCGCGGTGGCGCCCTGGCAGCTCGTGCCGGTGACGGTGCCGGTCAGCTTGGCCCACGTGGTCGGCTGCTGCGCCACCATGGTCACGGCGACCGGGTCGACCGTGTACGGGGTGTTCTCCCCGATCGTGACCGCCGCGGAGTACGTACCCGGCTGGTCGACGTTCGCGGCCAGTCCGACGGTGACCGTGACCGCCTCGCCGGGGGCCAGGGTGGCCGCCGTCTTGTCGATCGTCATCCAGCTGACGTCGGCGGCAGCCGCGGCGCAGCCCTCGAAGCCGGGCAGCGCCTCGCTGTCCGGGGTGGCCGTGAAGCTGCCCGAGGAACCGCCCACCTTGTAGAACCCGCACGCCGCGCCGCCCCGGTACCGGGCGGTGTTGGCGTTCGGCAGGGCCGACCAGGCGTTGCCGGCCGGGTCGTAGGAGAAGCCGGCGTTGGTGATCGCGCCGTCCTGCGAGCCGCCGACGACGATCAGCTTGCCGTTCGCGGTCGCGTACGCGCTGGCCCAGCTCGTGGCCGGCGCGTCGGCGATCGCGGTCCAGCTGGCCGCGCCCGGGTTGAGGGCGTAGCTGGCCTTCTGCGGGTTCGTGCCGTCGTTGCCGCCGGTGCAGTACACCACCCCGTCGATCCCGCCGCAGGAGGCGAAGGCGACCGACTTCGGGTAGTCGGGCAGCGCCGCCCAGCTGTTACCGGCCGGGTCGTACGCGACGACGTCGTTCGACATCGGCGTGCAGCTGGCGGTGGTGCAACCGCCGACCGCCAGCAGCTTGCCACCGACCACCGCCGCTCCGGCGGCCGACCGTGGCGCCGGGTTGTCGGCCAGCTCCGACCAGGTGTTCGCGCCCGGGTCGTACGACCAGGTGGCGGCGTCCGGGCCGGACGGGCCCCAACCACCGGTGGCGATGATCTTCCCGCCGACGACACCCACCGTCATGGCGTTGCGTGCCTCGGGCAGGTCGGCGATCGCCGTCCAGGCCTGGGTGGCCGGGTCGTAGACGTAGTTCTTCTTCGACGAGGCCGTTCCGTTGCCACCGCCGATCGAGTACACCTTGCCGCCGAGGGTGACCACCGCGTTGTCCATGACGTTGCTCGGGTAGTCGGCGATGTCCGTCCACGGCGCGGCGTGCGGGCCGTTCGCCGCCGGCATCGCGCCGGTCCCCATCCGCGAGGCCGCCGCGAACGACGTCGGGGCGTTGAGGCGCACCCGCTGGGCACCGGTCGAGGCGAGGATCTGCTGCTGGCTGATCCGCGATCCGTCGGCGCGCAGCAGCTCGAAGCCCTTGTCCTGCTCACCGAAGGTGACGTCGACCGGCGCGCCGCCGGTGTTGGTCACGGTGAAGGACTTGGTGGTCTTGCCGGTGGGCATCCGCAGCGTGGCGGAGACCGCGCTCGGCTTCACCGACAGCCGGCCGGCGGCGAGCTGGAAGTTCGCGGCGGTGGCCCAGTCGGCCTCGACGTCGATCGACTTCGCCTGGTTGACGTAGCCGGAGGCCTTGGCCGTGAACCGGTGGGCACCGGTCAGCGACGAGAACATCCAGTAGAAGCCGTCCGCGAGCTCGGTGTCGTCCGGCGTCGCCACGGTGGTGGCGGTCTCCGCCGGCCGGTCGTTGCTGGTGACGGTGGCACCGTTGACGTAGCCGTTGGTGTTCTTGTCGCGGACGTGGCCGAGCACCAGGCCACCGTTGACCGGCTGGCAGACGATCTGGCTGCCGATCAGCACGTTGTCGACCTGCCACCACCAGTCGTAGGAGCCGACGTGGTAGTGGAACCGGACCTGGACCTGCGACTTGCCGGCGGCCTGCGGGATCGCCACCTCGGTGACCTTCGGCCCCCGGACGTCCGCCGTCTGCCGGAGCACGTTCGTCCAGGTGGCACCGCCGTCGATGCTCAGGTCGACGTCGGCGTTCTCACCACCGAGGTGGTTGAAGTCCTGGTTGAAGCGGATGACCGGCGCGGTGACGCCGGTCAGGTCGACGACCGGGCTGACCAGCGAGGTGTTCTGCTGCTTGCCGCTGCCGTACTCGTCGCTGTCGATGATGGCGAAGCCGCCCGTGCCACCGGTCAGGTTACGGCGGGCACCCGGGTCGTTGAACTGCCAGACGAGCCCGCTGTTGATGTGGTCGACCACCGTCCAGCCGGCCGGCGTGGTGGTGCCGTCGAAGGTCTCGTACACACCGTCCGAGCCGTTGCGGTATCCGGGCGCGAGCGAGCAGGAGTCGCTCTTCACCGGTACGTCGACGTTGGCGACCACGTTGGCCGAGCCGACCACGACGTCCTTGGTCACGGTCTGGTAGCCCGGGTACTGGGGCTCGACCGTCAGCTTGTACGTCCCACCGGCCGGCAGGGTGAGGCTGTAGCGGCCGTTCGCGGGCGCGGTGTAGTCGGAGACGCCACCGGCGCCGGCCACGGTCACCTTCGCGTAGAGCGGCCAGCCGTGTCCGGAACCGTCGCTGACCCGGCCGCTCACCGTGACGCTGGGGACCGGGGTGAGCGCCACGTTGACCGTGGTGGTCGCACCGGTGGTGACCGTCGCCGGGACGGTCTTGCTCCCGTAGCCGTACGCCGTCACGGCGACCTGGTAGTCACCGGCCGGGAGCAGCGAGGAGTACGTGCCGTCGGCGGCGGTGGTCAGCGTGCGGTCCGCCGGACCGGTCAGGGTGACGGTGGCGCCACCGAGCGGCGCGCCGGTGTCCGCGTTGGTCACGGTGCCGGCGAGGGTGCCGGTGTCGCCGACCGGCGCGGCGTTGAGCAGGGCCAGCGCGTCCAGCCGCCCCTCGCCGAACACGTTGTTGTCGTCGTCGGTGCCGCCGCACTGGCTGGCCGGCGTGTCGACCGCCGAGCCGTCGAGCAGCGCGCGGGTCGCCGGGACGTCGCCGACCAGCGCCGGTGCCGCCGACCAGAGCAGCGCGATCACGCCGGCCAGGTGCGGTGCGGCCATCGAGGTGCCGTTGTAGCTGGCGTAGCCGTTGCCCGGGATGCTCGACCGGACGTTGACGCCGGGGGCCGCGATGTTCGGCTTGATCTCACCGTCCTGACCGGCGCCCCGGCTGGAGAAGCTGGCGATGTTGTTGTTCACGTCGTACGCGCCGACGGAGTAGTTGGCGGTCCGGCTGCCCGGCGACCCGCTGGTCTGGCAGGCCGAACCCTTGTTCCCGTTGGACCAGGTGCCGAAGATGCCCGACGCCGTCCAGGCCAGCGTCACGTCCTCCATGAACGGGTCGTTGGAGGGCAGCGTGGTTCCCCAGGAGTTGTTGATGATGTTCGGCCGCTTGCTCGCGTCCGGGTTCTGACCGTTGAGGTCGGTCGGCTCGAGCATCCACTCGCCGGAGGTGATGAGCGCCGCGTCGCTGGGGCAGCAGCCGTTCGCCGCGATCCACTTGACCTCGGGCGCGACGCCGATCTGGTTGGCGCCGGCCTCGCCGGCCATCGTGCCCATGGTGTGCGTGCCGTGGCCGTCGGTGTCGCAGGGGGCGGTGGCGCACTCCCCGGCCGCGTCGAACCAGTTGTAGTTGTGGTCGAACGTGCCGTCGCCGTTGTTGCCCCGGTAGGAGCCCACCAGCGCCGGGTGGTCGAACTGCACGCCGGTGTCGATATTGGCGACCGTGATACCGGCGCCCTTGACGCCGTACTCCGACCAGACGTCGTCGGCATTGATGTTGGCGATGCCCCACTCGACCGCGTTGACCGTCTTCTGGTCGTCGCCGTCGGTCCGCTTGGGCACCTCGTAGACCACCGGGGCGTACAGTCCCTCGACCTCGCCGTGCGCGGCGATGTCCTGCGCCATGGTCGACGAACCGCTGCTCACCTTGATGGCGTTGCTCGCCCAAAAGGTCTCGTACTTGACGCCGGCCTTGTCGAGCTTGGCGCGGACCTTCGCCTGGCTCTCGGCGGCCGTCTTCTTCAGCGCCGCCGCGACTGCCGTGCCGCGCTCGTTCCAGTCCTTGATCGCGCTGGCCTTGCTCAGGTCCGCGCGCGGTCCGAACCGGATCCAGAAGTCCGTCTCTTCCTTGGCCGAGAACGCCTTGGTAAGCTCGGAACGGACTTTGCCCTCCACTGAGGACGAATCACCCGGCGCGGCCAGCGCGCCGGATCCGGTCGCGGCCAGCCCCGACACGGTGAGCACCAGCGCCGCACCGGCGCTGACCAGCGAGCGCCCGAGGCGTCGCGGGTTTGTACGTTTTGACATGCGTGCTTTCTCCTAGCGAGAACGATCCTGAGTTGATCGAGCCATGGTGGAGAGAGCAAAGAGGGTCTCCCTGGGTATGAGCAGGGACGGGCGGCCCTCTGTGCCCGGGCACTTTGCGGATCTACGCCAGCGGCCCCGGGACTGACACTAGGATCAAGATGATCGCCGATCAATATTTTGCGCGGCAAAACCTTAGGAGATCTTTAAGGACATCGGCGGCCGTCTGGAGCAAAACGCCCACGGTCGTGCCGTGGGCAGCCCGTCTGCCCTGCTCACCTGTGCCATGCCCCTCGGCTTCACATCTCGACCGATATAAATCGGAATTTGGATGCCGGAAAACCGAATCAGGCTCAGCCCGCCGACGAGGGCAGCGCGTCGACCGCCCGGCCCATGCGGGTGACGGCCTCGGTGAGGATCGCGGGGGAGGTGGCGAAGTTGAGCCGCACGAAGCCGGTCCCGCCGGTGCCGAAGACGTGCCCGGAGCTGAGGGCGACCCGCGCGTGGTCGAGGAACATCCTGGCCGGACCGGCGAGGTCGCTGACCACGCCGGGTTCGCCGGTCGGCACGTCGGTGGCGATACCCAGTCGGGTGCAGTCCAGCCAGGCGAGGTAGGTGCCTTCGGGGCGGTGGTACCCGACAGTGGGGAGATGCTGGGTCACCAGCGTCTCCAGCAGCGTCCGGTTGGCGTCGAGGCCGTCGAGGAGGAGATCGAGCCACTGCTCGCCGGCGTGGAACGCGGCGGTGTGCGCGATGACGCCCAGGTGGCTGGGCCCGTGACCGACCTCTTCCGGCAAGCGGTCCAGGTCGGCGGCGGCCCAGGGCCCGGCGACCGCGAGCGCTGCCTTCAGGCCGGCGAGGTTCCAGGCCTTGGAGGCCGAGGTCAGGGCGAACGCGTACTCGGCGCCGGGCACTGTCAGGTACGGGGTGAAGTGCGCTCCGGGGAGCACCAGCGGGGCGTGGATCTCGTCGGAGATCACCCGTAGCCCGTGCCGGTCGGCCAGCTCGGCGACGGCCTCCAGTTCGTCCCGACGGTGGACGACGCCGGTCGGGTTGTGCGGGTTGCACAACAGGAACGCCGGCCGGCGGCCGGCGGCGCGGGCCCGGTGGAAGGCGTCGTCGAGGGCGGCGAGGTCCATCCGCAGGTCCGGTCCGAGCGGAGCCTCGATCACCCGCCGGCCGGCGTGGCCGACGAAGGCGTAGAAGGGCGGGTAGACGGGGGGACAGACCACCACCGCGTCGCCCGGATCGGTGACGAGCCGGAGCACCTCGACGACGCCCATCATCACGTCCGGCACGACCGTGGTGCGGTCGACGCGGAAGTCGTGCCAGCCCCAACGCCGGGCGGCGAACTCGCCGAGCGCCTCGGCGTACGCCGTTCCGTGCGGGTAGCCGGTGTCCCCGAGGTCGATCGCGCGGCGGAGCGCGTCGGCCACCGGCGCGGCGAGGGGCACGTCCTGCTCCGCGACCCAGAGGGGGAGCACGTCGGACGGGTGCGTGCGCCACTTCACGCTGGTGCGCTGCCGGAGTTCGTCCAGGGTCAGCGAGGTGAGCGGGTTCGCGGTGCCGTCGGCGGCAGGCCGTGCCATGCGAGCCACCCTAGTACGACAGTGGCACCGGGTGATCCCGACCTGGCCGCTCCCGCCGGGCGGTCCCGGCGGCCCGCACCGCGCGCCTTCGGGGTCCGGCGGTCGCACGCCAGCCTGTCGTCCCAGCCAGGACGGTCCTTGACCCTTGGTCTATACCAGTATTAGCGTACGCCGCATCTGCCCGAACCTGCGGGCGGTCCGGACACCGAGCGCATGCCCGCCAGCCTGCGTCGCGGTCACCGACTCGATGAGGAGAAGGGCTGATGGCTACTAGACGAAGTACGAACCGACGGGCTCGCGTGGCTGCACTTCTGGTGGTTTGTCTGGCTTCCGGGGGAGCCGTCCAAGCGCCGGTCACGGCAGCGGCGCCGGCTGTGTCCGGGCCGTCAGGTGGAGACACCATGCCGGACGGGCCGATCGGCGGCCGACCGGACCAGCCGACGTTCCCGGACGGATACGTCGAACGCGTCCAGGCGGCCCTGCGGCAGGGAACGGACACGTGGGGCGAGCAGCTCATGGCGCTGCCCGGCGGCCCGACGATGGCGAACATGCAGGACCTTCTCGTGCCGGCCAGCCACGGCGACGACTTCTGGCACGACACCCGGTGGAACAACCTTCCGCTGACGTACCCGATGCCGGACCTCAAGAACTTCAGCGCGCAGCGGGACTTCAGCTTCCACTTCAGCGACGGTAGCCAGATCAACTCGGACTTCGCCGACGGGCGGACCCGGCAGTGGGTCAAGTTCTACGTCGGCGACGGCGCCGAACTCTACGGGTCGGCCGAGACCAGGCTCGACGAGCCGACGCTCGCCGATGGCTACCAGCCCGTGCTGCAGAACCGCTACACCGACCGCCAGGGACGGATCTACGAGCGGGAGTCCTTCGTCACGCGGTTCTCCGACTCCGCCCGGCTCATGAGCATGGTCCGCTTCACCGTCCGGCCCGGGAACTCCGGCCAGACGTCGGCGAAACTCCGCGTCAACCTGAACGGCATGTACGTCGCCGGGGCCGTGGCTTCCGGAAACAACCTCAAGGTGGGCGACAAGCTCGCCCTCGCCCACAGCGGCCAGGCGGCGTGGAACGCGCCGGACCTGACCTACACCCTCGACCTCAGCGAGGGCCCGGCGGAGGTCCACCTGCTCCTGATGAACCAGCCCCAGGCGCTCGGGACGGTCGTCATGGACAAGAGTGGATACGACACCAAACGGGCGCAGATGATCGCCTACTGGAAGGGCCAGCTCGACACCGGTAGCGGGGTGCAGATTCCGGAGAAGTACGCCGCCGACGCCATGCGGTCCATGCTGCTGACCAACCTCGTCATGGGCTACAACCTCACGATCGGCAACGGCTACGAGTTGCCCGACGACCCGAAGTTCGCGTGGATCCCCGAGGTGGTGGCCACGGTGGGGTCGCTCGGCGACTTCGGCTACGCGCCGCGCACCCGGCAGACGATGGACGAGTTCCTCGTCCGGGGGCAGTACCTCGACGGGTTCACGACCTGGGAGCGGGGCATCAAGCTCCAGGCAACCGCACGGTACGTCCTCCAGACCGGCGACTCCGCGCTCCTCACCACTCACCTTGCCGACTTCAAGGCGTGGCTCGCCGACATCGCGAAGCAGCGGGCCAACGACCCGAACGGGCTGCTGGCCAAGACGAGCCTCTACTCCGACAACAGCACCAAGGCCCACGGCATCCACCACCAGTCCGACGTGTGGCGGGGCCTGCGTGACATGGGCGTCGTGCTACGCCTCATCGGCCGCTCCGACGACGCGGCCGCCTTCACCGCACAGGCCGACGGGCTGCGCGCCGCGACCCTCGACGCGATCAACCGGAGCAAGACACAGCTGCCCGACGGCTCGATCTTCGTGCCCATCGCGCTGCTCGATCCCAACGACTTCGACCCGGCCGGGATGATCACGGACTCGCAGCACGGCAGCTACTGGAACCTCATCATGCCGTACGCGCTGGGCAGCGGCCTGATCGATCCCGACAGCGCCCTCGGGAAGGGCCTGACGACCTTCCTCAACAACCACGGCGGCCTGTTCCTCGGGCTCACCCGGTTCAACCTCAGCGGTGAGCCGGTCGAGGCGTGCCAGACCCGCCCTGCTGGCCCGTGGCCCGCAGCGGACGGTTACCGCTCGAGCGGCGTCGACCAGCAGTACGGCTGGTCCTACCTCAAGTACCTCGACCAGATCGGTGACGCCGATCGGATCGGGCTGACGTTCTACGGCATGCTCGCCCAGGGCTTCACCCGCAACACCTTCATCGGGGGCGAGGGCGAGACCGTCGCGCCGTGCCCGATGGAGTACTACCGCTCCCAGTTCCGGGCGCCCCTGTCACCGAACAACGCCACGTACCTCAAGGCGCTGCGGGGGATGCTCCTCAACGAGACCCTCGACGACGCGGGTGTGCCGACCGAGCTCGACCTCGCGCCGGCGACGCCCAGGCCGTGGCTGTCCGACGGCCAGACGGTCGGGGTCACCGAAATGCCGACCCTGTTCGGCCCGGTGACCTACGCCATCACCTCGAAGGTTGCCCGGGGCACGATCGAAGCCACTATCACGCCGCCACCCGCCGCGGCGGGACGGCCCGAACTCCAGCGGGTCAAGCTGCACCTACGAGTGCCCGCGGGCTACCGGCTGGACGGCGCGACGGCCAACGGCCGGGCGGTGGACATCCAGGAGGACGACACCGTGACCATCCCGGGCACGGGGGCGACGACCGTTCGCGCCACCGTGAAGCCGGTTCCGGTGGCCCCGGTGTCCCGGGCACAGATCGTCTCGGCAGACCTGGCGACCATGGTGGCGCCAGGGGCGACGGCCGACCTCGGGATGCTCGTCGAGATGTCCGGGACCGGTGTCGTCAAGGGCCGGATCTCGCTGGACCTGCCGAACGGATGGACGTCACGGTCCGGGCAGACCCCGTTTGCCCGCAATGCCAAGAACGGGCTCGTGTGGCAGAACGTTCGCGCCCGAGTCTCGGTCCCGGCTGATGCGGCCCCGGGTGACTATCGGATCACCATGACGGCCCGTCCGGACGGTGGGGAGCCGAGAGCGTTCACCAGGACCGTGACGGTGGCCCGGCCGGCCACCGGGACCTACGCGGACCTGGTACGAGCCGACGGCGCGGTCGGTTACTGGCGGCTCGACGACAGCGGGGCGACGGTGCTCGACCGGTCCGGGCACGGCAACGACGGGGTCGTCCGGGGAACCGTGGTCCCGGGCCAGCCGGGACCGCTGGCCGACGAGAACAGCCGGTCGATGAGCCTTGAGGGCGGCTACATCGAGGTGCCCGACTCGGCGAGCCTGAGCCTGACCGGCCCCTATGCCCTGGAGGCGTGGGTCTACGTCCGGGAGGGCGGCGACCAGGGCGTGCTGGAGAAGTACGACTCGCCCGCGCGTAACGGGTACCTCCTGCGTCTGGGCGCGAAGAACCGGCCGGCGGCGATGAACCTCTCGGACACCCTGTCCACCACCGGTCCGGCCGATGCCCCCGTGCTGCAGTGGGGCTGGCACCACCTGGTGTCCGTCTTCGACGGCTCGACGCTCAAGATCTATCTTGACGGCACCGAGCGCGCGTCCGTGCCGATGAGCCGGATGCCGACCGACGGGGCTGCCTCGTTGAAGATCGGGGCACGAGGGGACGACGCGGGGAACCCCTTCGGCGGATGGATGTCCGAGGTCGCCGTCTATGACCGCGCGCTCACCCCGGACAGGGTGAAGGCCCACTACGTCAAGGGCGTGACGGTCGTGAGCCGGTGAACTCCGGCGGCCCGCCGACCTCGGGCGTGCCCGGGTAGAGGCGGATCGCGCTGCCCCCGGTGTCCCTGGTCGCCGGGACCACAGCTGGGCTGTAGCAGGCACAGGGTCCGTGATCGTTCTTCGGTCATGGGCCCTGTGCCGTTCCGTCGGCGTCCCACGACGAGCACATGGGTAGCCGCTGCATCCCCCGCCGTGACCCGGACGGAAGGAACACCGGAGGCGGTCAGGCGGCCTGCCGGCGGCGGCCCAGGGACAGGAGCAGGCCGGCGGCGGCCAGGGCGGCGCCGACGCCGGCGGCGTACCCGGGGAGTCCGGTGGGGATGCCCAGGTGGACGGTGATGCCGAGGATGCGGGACAGGCCCCAGGGCAGCAACGCCAGCTGGTCGTTCCACACCGTCAGCGCGCGCTCCAGCCCGACCACCGCGACCAGGCCGGACAGCACGCCGAGCGGGACGCCCACGGCGGTCAGGGTCAGCCCGACGGCGCGGCGCGGCCGAAGGCCGTACCGGTCCCGCAGGACCACGGCGGTGGCCACGAACAGCCAGCAGAACGCCGCGAACGCGACGGTGACGTACACCGTGCGCAGGGCCGGCTCGGTCCAGAAGACGAACCAGTATCTCCCCGGTCCGCGTCCGGCGAGCGCCGCCAGCAGCAGCACGCTGCGCAGCAACGCGACGCCACCGACCACCGCCCACAGGTGGAACGGGTCCCGCCGGCCGACGACGATCCGTACCACCAGGGCGAACAGCGCCCACCCGCCGAGGGTGACCAGCAGGTGCGCCGGGGCGGCGAACCAGGTGAGGACGAGCCGGCTCGCCACCAGCGCCACGGCCGGGACCAGCCACACCAGCACCCGGTCCGCCCGGGACGCAGGCGTCGGCAGCGCGGCGACCCGCCACGGCCGGACCGCGCCGAGCAGCAGCCCGCGCGCGGCGGCACCGCCGAACCCGCGCCCGCGCAGGCCGAGCAGCACCACCACCAGGATCGCCCCGAGCAGCACCCGGGCCGCCCAGGCCATCGCCGGGTCCCGGTCCGCGCGGTCCGCCCCCAGGTCGGCGGCGGTGAAGTTGTACGCCGGCAGGTCCAGGTCGGCGCCGTAGCGCTGCCGGTGCGCGTCGCGCGCGTCGCGGTACGCCGTCCCGGCGAGCCGCCAGGCGTCGTACGCGGTACGGGAACCGGTGTCCAGCCACTGCGCGTGCCGCAGCACCATGGTCCGGTAGGCGCCCAGGGTCTCGAAGAGGTCCACCTGGTAGTCGAGCGTCCGGGTGAAGTGCGCGCGCAGTCCGGCGTCCCGCCAGGTCGCCGGGTCGGTCGCGGCGACCAGGTCACGCATGCGTCGGGCCAGCGCGACGGCCTGCTCGCCCTCGCCGACCGCCTCGTCGACGCGACCGCCGGTCACCGCGTAGACGCTGCTCAGCGCGGCGGAGTCACCGGTCGGGATGTCCCACTCGAAGATCCACATCATGGGCGGCGGCTCCAGCCCGAGCGCCCGCACCGACCGGTCGGCGTACGGCCCGACGTAGAGGCCCCGGGTGACCGCCGCCCTCGACAGCGCCATGGCCTGCCCGATCGCGGCGACGGTGGCCGGGTCGGCGGAGAACGTGCGGTACGCCCAGTCCGCCGTGACCTGTGCCGGGTCGGCGTCCGGGTCCCAGGCCAGCCGGCCGACGGCGTACGTGTTCAGGTCGTAGAGCTGCCAGAACCCGGCCCGCAGGTGCAGCGACATGGGCCCGGCACGCAGCGGGCCGCCGTCCTGGGTCCAGTTCCAGACGCCCTCGACCTTCGGGTTGGCGAGGAACTCGCGCAGCGCCTGACGGTGCAGCGGGCCGAGGTCGTTGGGGAGCGCGCCGAACCCCTCGAACTCGCGCCGGGCCTGGAACTCCACGATCCGACGGTGGGCACCGGTCAACAGCGTGGTGTTCAACGGCAGGTGACTGTAGAAGTCGCCGAGGGTGTACTTGGTGGAGACGATCAGGTGCGGGTCGTCGAACCCGCCCAGCACCCGCGCGTACGACTCCGGGTTGGTGTGCAGGTCACCGACGGGGCCGACGCCCACCGTCCAGGTGCGGAAGACGACCTCCCGGCCCGCCTCGCCCGCGGTGTCCAGCAGGGCCCGCAGCATCGCCCGCACGGACGTCTCCGTGGTGACCGCGAGCTTCGACGAGTAGTCCCAGCCGTCGGCGGCGTACACGTCGCCCCCCTCGCCGACGCGGACCATCAGCCCGTCGACGAACGGCAGGCTCTCAAACAGCTCGGCCAGTCCGGCCTGGTAGACCGCCCACAGCCGGGGGTCGGTCACGTCGAGGCCACCCACGGTCCGCGTCAGGTACGCCTCCAGCGGGGGCGACACCGCGAGCATGTCGGTGAGCAGGAAGACCTTCACGCCCATCTGGTCGGCGTACCGGAAGACCGGGCCGAAGGCCGCGACCATCGCCCGCGCGCGGTCGACGTGCGGGTCGCCGGCCGGGTAGACCGCGTGCCCGTCGCCGACACCCGCGAAGGTGACGTACTCCAGGAAGCCGGGCACGACGACCCCGTTGTAGCCCTGCGCCACCGAGTGGTCGACGAGCTGCCGGAACTGCGCGCCGATACGGGCCACCGCGTCGGCGTCCACCCACGGCGCGTGTGGCAGCAGCGCCGACGAGACCACGTCGGTGTTCAGGTTGTAGTCGTCGCCTGCGGCGAAGGCGGCCGGGTCGGGCTCACGGCCCACCGAGCCCGCGTCGGTCAGCCGCAGGCCGAGCCGGGGCGTGACCAACCGGCCCGCCTCGGCGGCAGGCAGCGGCTCGGCGCCGGAGCGGATGCGGTCGGCGAGCCGGTACAACCCGGCCGCGACGCCCGCGACGCCGCCGCCCTCGACGGCCAGTTCGGTCCCGCGAACCCCGAGCCGGTACGACTCCGGCACCCCGGCCAGGTCGGTGAGTACGTCCGCGCGCAGGGTGGTCGCCGCCGACAGTGTCGCGCCGGTCTGCCGGGGGCCGGTGGCCGGTCCGGCCGTTGCCGGCGTACCCGGGGCGGTCGCGGTGGTGACCGGGCGCGACGCGGCCGGGGTGACGACCGGGCGGGGCAGGCCCCGGGAGACGAGCGCGTCGGCGACGGCGGACGCGGCCTTCCTGGTGCGCAGCTCGTCGGGTACGACGAGGGACGCCAGCGGCGGCGCCGGTGCCGCCACCCGGGGCGGCGCGGCGGTGGCCCCCTCGCGCGGCACGGCGGCGGGGGAGTGGCTCAGCCCCAGCGTGTCGCCGATGCCCCAGGCCACCGCCGCGCCGAGCGCCAACAGGACGGCTGCGGCGACCAGCAGCGGGTACGGCCGTCGGACCCGGGTAACGTGAGTCACACTCGCATCGTAGTGCCACTGTGGACCCGCGATCGGTGCTCGTCGTCAGTGGGCTCCGTCCGGTCCGGCCAGCAGTTCGGCCAGGTGCAGCGACGGCCGGTGGCGCAGGTCGGCGATCTGGGTGCGGCAGGAGAAACCGTCGGCCAGCACGACCGCCTCCGGGTGGGCGTCGAGGGCCGGCAGCAGGTTCTGCTCGGCGACCCGGACGGAGACCTCGTAGTGGCCCCGTTCCACGCCGAAGTTGCCCGCCAGGCCGCAGCACCCGGCCACCGTGGTCACGGTGGCCCCGGTCCGTTCGAGGAGCGCACGGTCCGCGGACCAGCCGAGAACGGCGTGGTGGTGACAGTGCGGCTGCGCCACGACGACGGTGCCGGTCAGGTCGGGTGGGCGCCAACCGTCGGCGGTCGCCAGCAGCTCGGAGACGGTCGTGGTGGCCGCCGCCACGGCGCGGGCGTCGCCCGCGTGGTCGGTGCCGGCCAGCAACTCGACCGCGTCGGAGCGCAGCACCGCCGTGCAGGACGGCTCGACGCCCACCACCGGCACACCCGCCCGGGCCGCGACGGCGAGCTCGGCGACGGTCCGGCCCAGGATGCGCCGGGCGGCGTCGAGCTGTCCGGTGCTGATCCAGGTCAGCCCGCAGCACACCTGCGTCGCCGGCAGGCGCGGCTCGAAGCCGGCCGACCGGAGCAGTCGGACCACCGCCTCGGCCACCACCGGCGAGAACGAGTTGGTGAAGGTGTCCACGAAGAGCATCACCGGTCGGCCGATGCCGGCGGTGGGGGCCACCCGCGCCGCCCACCAGCGCCGGAACGGCGTGCGCGCGAAGGCCGGGAGCGACCGCCTTCGGTCGACTCCCGCGAGGGGCGGCACCAGCCGACGCAGCAGCGGGAGCCGCAGGGCGAGGTTCGCCAGCGTCGGGACGTGGCCGGCGAGCCGGCTCCACCGGGGCAGCCAGCCCAGGGTGTAGTGCGCGAGCGGACGCAGCCTGCCCCGGTATTTCTGGTGCAGGGCCTCCGCCTTGTACGTCGCCATGTCGATGCCGGTCGGGCAGTCCGACGCGCAGCCCTTGCAGGCCAGGCAGAGGTCGAGTGACTCGGCGACCGCCGGGTCCCGCCAGTCGACGGCGCCCCGGACGACGTCCTGGAGCACCCGGGCCCGACCTCGGGTGGAGTCCTTCTCCTCCCGGGTGGCCAGGTACGACGGGCACATCACCCCGCCGGCCGCCGCGTTGTCCGCCCGGCACTTCCCGACCCCGGTGCACCGGTGTACCGCCTGCGCGAGATCCCCGCCGTCGTTCTCGTACGCGAAGGCCAGCCGTCGGCGGTACGGCGCCACCGCCGCGGCCCGTACGTCGGCGTCGAACGGATCGGGGTCGACCAGCACCCCGGGGTTGAGCAGGTTGTCCGGGTCGAACGCGTGCTTGATCTCGCCGAAGAGCGCGATGGCGTCGCTCGAGTACATCTTCGGCAGCAGCTCAGCCCGGGCCCGACCGTCCCCGTGCTCGCCGGAGAGCGAACCGCCGTACTCGGCGACCAGCTCGGCGGCGGAGACGAGGAACCGGCGGAGCAGCCGCAGGCCGTCCGGTTGGCCGAGCGGGTAGTCGAGACGGACGTGCATGCAGCCGTCAGCGAAGTGGCCGTACGGCGCGGAGGTCATGCCGTAGGAGGTGACCAGCTCGTCGAAGCGGGCCAGGTAGGAGCCGAGCTGCTCCGGCGGGACCGCCGCGTCCTCCCACCCTGGCCAGGCGGGACGGCCGGACGGCGCGCGGCCGGCGAGGCCGGCTCCGTCCTCGCGGATCCGCCACAGTCTCGCGGCGGTGGCGGGATCGTCGACCAGGATCGACTCCACGCCGAGTCCGGCCCGGACGAGCGCGCGGGACCGGTCGAGCACCTCCACCCGGTCGTCTCCCGCGATCTCGACGAACAGCCAGGCGCGGCCCCGGGGCAACGGCGGGACGACGGCGTCGCCCCGGCGCGACCGCAGCACCGCGACGAGTCGCTCGTCCATGCCCTCGCAGGCGGTCGGCCGGAAGGCCCGGACCGTGGGAGCTGCCGCACCGGCACGGACGATGTCGTCGAAGCCGATCGCGACGAGGACGCGGTGGCGGGGATCCTCGACCAGCCGGACGGTCGCCTCGGTGACGACGGTGAGGGTGCCCTCGGAGCCGACCATGGCCTGGTTCAGGTCGAAGCGTTCCGGCAGCAGGTGCTGCACCGCGTAGCCGCTGACCTGCCGGCCGAACCGGTCGAACTCGGTGCGGGCGGTGGCCAGGTGGCGACCCGTCACCTGACGCAGGGCGGCCAGCAGGTCCGCCGGACCGTCGGCCACCGGGCGGCCGTCGCCGTCGTACCCGGTCACCAGGGGTTCCCCGGACGCCAGCAGGTGCCGCATGCCCCGGACGTTGTCCGAGGTCCGGCCGTACCCGAGCGCGCGGTTGCCGCACGCGTTGTTGCCGATCATCCCGCCGATCGTGCACCGGGAGTGACTCGACGGGTCGGGACCGAAGCGGACCCCGTACGGCAGCACGGCCCTCTGCAGGACGGCGTGGACCGTGCCGGGCTGGACGACCGCGGTGCGGGCCTCGGGGTCGACGCTCAGCACCCGGTTCATGTGGCGGCTGAAGTCGAGCACGACGCCCCGACCGACCGCGTTGCCGGCGATGGAGGTGCCCGCGCCTCGTGAGGTCACCGGGACGCCCGTCGTGCGGGCGATCTCCAGGACGGCCGCGACCTCGTCCGCCGCACGAGGGCGGACCACCGCCATCGGCGGGATGCGGTAGAGCGAGGCGTCGGTGGAGTACATGGCCCTGGTACCCGGGGCGTCCCGCACCTCGAGCCCGGCGCGGCGCAGTTCTCCGACCAGGTCGGTCGAGCGGGATTGATCGCGCGTCACATGTAACATGTTACTCATGCCTGATCTGTCCCTCAGCGTGCCGCCGAGCCTCTCCGACCGGGTGGCTGAGGCCGTGCGGGACGGGATCAGGGCCCGCCGCTTCGTGCCCACCGAGTTGTACTCCGTGTACCAGCTCGCGGAACTCCTCGGCGTGTCGCGCAGCCCGGTCCGGGAGGCGTTGCTCCGGCTGGCCGAGACGGGACTGGTGCAGTTCGAACGCAACCGCGGATTCCGCGTGGTCCTGCCCGACCCCCGTGACGTCGCCGAGATCTTCGCGGTCCGGCTCGCCCTGGAGCCGCCGGCCGCGCGCCGGGCAGCCGGCGTCGGCCTGGAGGTCGCCGACACCTTGGAGGCCCTCGACGCCGCCCTCCGGCACGACGACGAGCGCGCGTTCTGGGCGGCTGACCGGATGCTCCACGACCGGATCCTGCGGGGAGCCGGCAACCGACGCGCCGCCGACATCGTGGCGTCACTCCGCGCGACGACCGAGCTGCTCGCACCACCCACGTCGTCCGGGAGCCGGTCGTTGCGCCAGATCCGCAACGAGCACGAACCGGTGATCGCGGCGATCGTGCGGGGTGACGGTGACGCCGCCGAGGCGGCGATGCGCCGACACCTCGTCGACACCGGCCGGCTCCTCGTCGCCCAGGTCGCCGGTCTGTCGCCCGACGCGCCGGCGGTGGCGGAGATCTGGGACGCCGTCGTGGAGTGACGCCGCCCCGCGCGGGGGCAGGGACAACCGCTCACGGAACGCCCGGCGACGTGGAGGCGGTGCGAGGATGGCGACCGTGCTGACGATCGGCCCCTTGACTACATGCGACCGGGACGAGTGGGAAGGGCTGGCCCGCGCTTTTCACGCGCACTTCGCCGGCCGGCCGGGTCGGCCCGAGACCAGGGTCGACGACGACGGCTACGAGCGCACCTGGCAACGCCTGCTCGACGGTGAGCAGATACGTGGCATCTCCGCGAGGCTCGACGGCCGGATGGTCGGCATCGCGCACTACCTGTTCCACGCGAGCGTCTGGTCGGTCGGGAGGTGCTATCTGGCAGACCTGTTCGTGGACCCGCAGGTACGACGGCGAGGTGTCGCCACCGCGTTGATCGAGTGGGTGGCACGTGACGCCGGGGAGCACGGCGCTCCACGCCTCTACTGGAACACCGAAGTGGACGCTGAAGCTCGCGCCTTGTACGACAAGGTGGCCCGCTACCGGGGCTACATCGTCTACAGCTACGGATGATCGACTCAGGGTGCGGCATGTCGGGGTGGTGGACCGGCCGGATGCCCCGGTATGCCGCAAGTGGAGTCGGGTGAACTCCGGACTCCGATGTCCTAGGACGGTTTAGGGGGTGTGCGGCGGGTGTCGGTGGCCTTCGGTATGCTGCCGCGCGGCGAGGCCGTAGCGCAGAGGTCGACGCGCCTTGACGGCAAGCTGGAGGACGCCGGTTCGAATCCGGTCGGTCTCGCCCCCACCCTTCCCAAAGGAGCATCGTGCCCGTCGAGCGTGCCGAGCTGACGGCCTGCCTGGCCGTCCTGGCCCGCCTCGACGACGCCGACCTGGACGAGGCGACCCGGCAGGAGTTGGAGCGGGCGGTCACCGCCGCCCACCGGGGGGTCAAGAAGCGGGCCAAGGCCCGCCGGGACGCCGCGACCCGGGCGGCGGACCGCGCGTTGCTGGCCGGCGCCACCCGCTTCCACACCGAGATCCCCGATTCCGCCCCGCCCACCACCGACCGAGCCGGCACCGGCCGGCCCACCACCGACCGGCCCACTACCGTGGACCGGGACGGCGCGGACCGGGACGCCGTCGGGTCGGTCGCCGCGACGGTTCCCGGATCGCTGCGCCGGGAGCGGTACTGCTACGTGTGCAAGCTGCCCTACCGGCAGGTGGACGTGGACTACCACCTGATGTGCCCGCCGTGCGCGGCGGAGAACCGCGAGCGGCGACACGCGCGTTGCGACCTGACCGGCCGTACCGCCGTGGTGACCGGCGGCCGGGTGAAGATCGGCTTTCACACCGCGCTCAAGCTGCTCCGCGACGGCGCCGACGTGATCGTGACGACCCGGTTCCCCCGTGACGCCGCCCGCCGCTTCGCCGCCGTGCCGGACGCGGACGACTGGACCCACCGGCTCTACGTGCACGGGCTGGACCTGCTCGACCTGGCCGGCACGTTCGACTTCGTGGCCCTGGTCGGTCGGCGCTTCGCCGGGCTGGACATCCTGGTCAACAACGCCGCCCAGACGCTGTACCGGCCGGAGGCGTACCACCGGGAGGTGCGGGCGGCCGAGTCCACGGCGCTGGCGGGGCCGGCGGCGCGGATCGCGGTCGGCGCCGCCCCGGCCGCCACCGCGTCGCGGCACCTGCCCGTCGGGCTGGACGCGTTCTTCCCCGCCGGGCAGGTCGACGAGACGGGCCAGCCGCTCGACCTGCGTGCGGTCAACTCGTGGGTGCTCAGCGACGCCGACGTGAGCCCGCACGAATGGTTGCAGGTGCACGTGGTCAACGCCTTCGCGCCCTTCCTGCTCACCTCCCGGCTGCGCCCGCTGATGGAGGCGAGCGCCCACCCGCAGCGGCACGTCGTGCAGGTCTCCGCGATGGAGGGCAGCTACTCCCGCTCCGGCAAGACCACCCGGCACCCGCACACCAACATGGCCAAGGCCGCGCTGAACATGCTGGTCCGCACGGTCGCCGCCGACTACCTCACCAGCGGCATCCACATGAACAGCGTGGACACCGGCTGGGTCACCGACGAGCGTCCCCATCCCGACAAGACCGCCCAGCGGGAACTCGGCTTCCGGCCCCCGCTCGACGTGGTCGACGGGGCCGCCCGCGTCTACGACCCGATCGTGCGGGGCGTACGCGGCACCCCGGTGAGCGGCCAGTTCCTCAAGGACTACCGGAGCGTGCCCTGGTGACCGACCCGACGCCGGTGCGCTGCCCGGCCATCGCCGACCCCGACGCCGGGCTCGCCCACCCGGGTGACTTCGACCCGCTGCTGGCCCGCCTCGCCGTGCCGGACGCCGTCGTCGCGCCCGAGGAGTTCCCGCGCGGCACGGTGCAGCCGGACGGTCGGCTCGACCTCTGCAAGCAGGGCGTCGGCCCGGCGCAGACCGCCCGGATCGTGGCCGCCGTGGTCGACTCGCCGCTGGTGCGGCACCTGCTGCTGGGCACCAACGGCCTCGGCGCCGACGGCGCCCGGGCGGTCGCCGAGGCGCTGCGCCCGGGGCACCGTCTCCAGACGCTCTACCTGGGCTGCAACCGGATCGACCCGGTCGGGGTCGAGGCCCTCGCCGCCCGGCTGGCCGGCGACGACACGGTGCGCGCGCTGTGGCTCAAGCGCAACCCGGTCGGCGACGAGGGGGTCCGCCGGCTCGCCGCCGCGCTCGCGGTGAACTCCGCCATCCGTACGCTCGACCTGGTCAACGTCGGGATGAGCGTCCGAGGGCTGGCCGCGCTCGCCGACGCGCTGACCGCCCGGGAGCAGCCGGTGCAGCGGCTCTTCCTCGGCGGCAACGGCTTCGGCCCGGATGCCGTGCCGGCGCTCGGCGCGCTCGTGCGGGACGCCGGGGTCCGGGAGCTCTACCTGGCGGCGAACCACCTCGGGGACGCCGGCGCCGCCGCCCTCGCCGAGCTGCTTGACGGGATGGCGGTGACGATCGGGTTGGGCGGCAACGGGATCACCCCGGTCGGGGTGGCGGCGCTGGCCCGGCACCTGGGTTCCTGGCGGGCGCTGGACCTGGCCCGGCCACCGTCCGAGCGGGCTCTCGGGGCGCGCGGCAACGTGGTCGGTGACGAGGGCGCGGCGCTGCTCGCCGACGCACTGCCCGCGGCCCGGCTGCGCCGGCTGGACCTGCGGCGTACGGAGGTCGGTGGGCGGGGCGCGCGGCGGCTCGTCGAGGCCGTCGAGGGCCACCCGACGCTGGAGTACCTGGGCATCAACGGGGGAGTGCCGCGCCGGCAGCGTCGCCGCGCCTCGGCGCTGCTCGCCGAGCGGCCGGTCACCCCGCCGCACGAGGACATCCGGGCGATCGCGAGCGTCTACCGGTGAAACCGCCCGTGATCGACGAGATCCGCACCTGGCAGCGTGTCCGCCGGTACGCCGTGCCGGCCGCGATGGTCGAGGCGTGCGCCGCCGCCCGGGAGGCCGGCGACTGGCGGGCCGCCTGTGCCGCCGGGCGGATCGACGTGGCGTTCGACCTGGCCGAGGTGGCCCGGGAGCACGGCCGGGTCCGCGCCGACCGGGTCGAGGCGGATCTCGGCGTGCTCGCCCCGGACCTGCTGCGCTGGCACCTGCCGCGCGTGCTCGGTGGCCGTACCGGGGTGGCCACCCATGAGCGGTTCGTGTTGTCCACCGGAAACGGGCGGTTCGACGAGCACGACGTCGTGCTGGTGGTGGACACGCCGAAGACCGTCGACGGGTCGCAGCGGCTGCGGCTGACCGTCGGCCCCGCACTGGCCGGGGACTACCCTGTCCAGGACCTGCCGCCGGTGTACTGGAGCGCCGTCAGCGTCGACGGGCTCGCCGGCGCGTACGGCGGCTCCCCGGCCCGGCTGCCCGGATTCACGCCCGACGGCACCCGGCGGCCGTTCGAGTCGTACGCGACGGTGGTCGACCCGGACGATCCGGCGAGCCGCGCGGAGGTCTTCGACCGGCTGGTCGCCGACGGCGAGATGGTCGAGGCGTGGGCGATGGCCGGCGTCGACCTCGACCCGGAGGCCCGGGATACCTACCACCGCGCTCACGAGTCGGAGAGATCCGTGCTCGGCCGCCTGGTTCCGCTGGGGCTGGACGCGGAGCTGGCCCGTATCCAGGATCGCTACGGCGTCGACCGCGTCATGATCTGGTCCGCCGGGCGGCGGGTCGAGATGCGGCGACGGGAGGACGGCACGGTGGCCGCCCGGTTCGTCGGGTACGACCCGAGGCAGGTCAACCGCGTCCGCGTCGTCGGCGTGGTCTACGAGCGCCCCGTCGACCTGGACCTGCTGCGGCACGGCCTGCTCCGTCCCGCCGAGCTGCACCCCCTGGTACGCCGAGCACTGTTCCCGGCCGCACCGTCCGTGGCGCGCGACGCGGTCCCGGTGGCTGACCGTCCACCCGCGACGGACGCGGCCCGACCGGACGCGGCCCCGTCCGAGGCGGGCGGCCTGCGGGTGGAGGTGCCGGTGCGGTGCGGCGGCGAATGGCACACCCTCGTGCACGGTGCCGGCCGGCTCGATCCGGTCTCGCACACCCCCGAGGAGGTCGCCGGGGAGGAGCTGCTGCGGGCGCTGGGCGGGCGGTCGGCGGGCTGCTTCGCCGCCGTGCAGGCGTGGCGCGGCGGCGACGGCCGGCTGCCCCGTGCACTGCGCGAGCTGCGGCGCGACGTGCTGCTGCGGATCCAGCACGGCGGTGCGGCGGCGATGACCGCGCTGCTCGACGCGGGGCTCGACCCGAGGATGGGCGACGGCCGGGGCGGGACGCTGCTGCACCATCTGCGGGCGGTCGGGGACGTCTCGCTGGTCCGGCGGCTGCTCGACGCCGGTGTGCCGGTCATGGCCGGGGACCGCCGGGGGCGTACCGCGTTGCATGTGGCCGTCGGCGACGGGGGCAGCCCGGAGATGGTCCGCGCGCTGCTGGCCGCCGGCGCCGACCCGCACGCCCCCGACGGGGACGACCTCACCCCCTTGGACCTGGCCGAGGGCAAGGCGAACATGTACGACGACGAGGACGAGCACGGGCAGGCGGTGCTCCGGATCCGGGACGTGCTGACCGAAGGGACGCAGCGGTGACGGGGGCGCTCGCGGCGGCCGACGAGCTCGTCGCCGCGACGCGCGGGTGGCGGACCGAGCCGGCCGCCGACCCGAAGGTCGAGGCGCTGGCCCTGGCGGTGACGGCGAACCTGCCGGTCCTGCTCTGGGGTGAGCCGGGCATCGGCAAGTCCGCGACCCTCCAGCAGCTCGCCGAGGGGCTGGGCCTGCCACTGGAGACGGTCATCGCCAGCGTCCACGAGCCGTCGGACTTCGCGGGGCTGCCGATCGTCGGGGACTCCCCGGCCACCGACGGGGTGCCGATGGCCCCGCCGGACTGGGCGGTCCGGCTGGCGCGTACCGGATCGGGTCTGCTCTTCTTCGACGAGCTCTCCTCCGCGCCGCCGGCGGTTCAGGCGGCGCTGCTGCGGGTGGTGCTGGAACGGCGGGTCGGCAGCCTCGCGCTGCCGCCGTCGGTGCGGATCGTGGCGGCGGCGAACCCGCCGACCAGCGCGGCGGACGGCTGGCACCTGGCCCCGCCGCTGGCGAACCGGTTCGTGCACCTGCGCTGGACGCACGACCCGCGCACCGTCGCGCGGGGCCTGGCCGGCACCTGGCCGGCGGTGACCGTGCCGGCGGTGCGGCCCGGGCGCGCGGCGACGGCGCTGGCCAAAGCGCGTGGGACGATCGCGGGTTTCCTCACGGCCCGGCCGGGGCTGACCCACCACCTGCCCGCCGACGCCGAGGCCCGGGGCGGCGCCTGGCCGTCGCCACGCACCTGGGAGATGGTGCTGCGGCTGCTCACCGTCCACCACGCGACCGGAACCGACCCGCAGGCGCTGGCGTTGGCCGTGATCGGCGCGGTGGGCGACGGCGCGGGTCTGGAGTTCGTCACCTACCTGGAGAACCTCGACCTGCCCGACCCGGAGCGGGTGCTCGCCGACCCGGACGCGTTCCGGCTGCCCGAGCGGGGCGACCGGCAGTTGGCGTTCCTGACCGCGGTGATCGCGGCGGTGCAGGCGAAGGTCGACCGGGCGCGCTGGGAGGCCGGCTGGGTGGTGTTGGGCAAGGCGGTCGAGGCGGGCGTGCCGGACGTCGCAGCCCGTGCCGCGATGGACCTCGCGGCGCTGCGGGACACGTCCTGGCCGGTGCCGCCGAGCATCCACGCCTTCGCCGACGTGCTGCGGCTGTCGGGACGCCTGACCGGATGAGCCCGGGTGGCGGCCGGCTGGACCGCACCAAACTGCTCGCGGCCCGGTTCCGGGCCGCGCAGGACCGGCCCTACCTCGCCACCGCGCTGTACAGCGTGACGGTGGTGGAGTCCCCGCAGGTGCCCACCATGGGCGTCGACCGGCACTGGCGCTGCTACGTCTCGCCGGGATTCGTCGACCGGCTGCCGGTGGCCCAACTCGCGGCGGTGTGGATCCACGAGGTGGCCCACCTGCTCCGCGACCACCACGGTCGCGCCGACCGGCTCCCCGTCGGGCAGCGGCGCGACCACCACCGGGTCAACGTCGCGCAGGACTGCGAGATCAACGACGACCTGGTGGCCGACCGGCTGCCGCTGCCACCGGACCGGATCGAGCCGAAGACCTTCGGGCTGCCGGCGGGTCTGCTGTTCGAGGCGTACCTGCCGCTGCTGCCCGCCCGGGTGCGCGGCGGGGCGCACGACTGCGTGTCGGGGTCCGGTGGGCACGACTGCGGGTCCGGGGCGCACGGCGTCGACCGGCCGTGGGAGCGCGACGGTGCGGGTGGCGTCAACACGGTCGAGGCGGGAGCGATCCGCCGGGAGACCGCGCACGCGGTCCGCGCCCACGTCCGGGCCCGGGGCACCGTCGCGGCCGGCTGGGAACGCTGGGCCGCCCAGGTGCTCGAACCCCGGGTGGACTGGCGTCGGGCGCTGACCGGCGCGGTCCGCGAGGCGGCGGCCTGGGCGGTCGGCGCGGTCGACTACACCTACCGACGCCCCTCCCGCCGCGCCGCCGCCATGCGCCGGGTGGTGCTGCCCAGCCTGCGCCGACCGGTGCCCCGGGTGGCCATCGTGGTGGACACGTCGGGGTCGATGGGCGACGGGCAACTCGCCGCGGCGCTCGCCGAGGTCTCGGGGGTGCTCCGGGCGGTCGGTGTCGGCGGCAACCGGGTCACCGTGCTCTCCTGCGACGCCGCCGTGCACGTCGTATGGCGGGTGCACACCGTCGGCGAGGTGCGGCTGGCCGGGGGCGGCGGCACCGACATGCGGGTGGGGATCGAGGCGGCGCTGCGCGACCGACCGCACATCGTGGTGGTGCTGACCGACGGGCTGACGCCGTGGCCGGCCGCGCCATTGGAGTCCACCCGGGTCGTCGCGGGGCTGATCGGGGCGGGCGCGCCGCCCCCACCGTCCTGGATCACCAGCATCACCATCGACGACTGATCGGACCCGGTCGGGTGCCGGCGCGGGGCTGGGTCGTGGTGTGCCGGACGCGGGTGTGCCGGTCAGGCGGGCGTCGCGGCGGCGCGCGCCCGCGCGGTCAGGTCGCGGCGGGCGGCGTTGCGGTACCGCAGCACCTGGACCGCGCCGAGCGCCCAGAGGACGTACTGCACGGCGAAGGCCCACCGGAAGGCGGTCAGGTCCGGGGTGGCCCGGCCCGCCGGGGTGGCCAGGTCGAGCACCACGCCGACGGCCAAGATCAGCACGATCGAGGCGACGAAACCGCCGACGTTGACGACACCGGTGGCGCTGCCGATCCGGTTGACCGGGTTGAAACTGCGCGCGTAGTCGAACCCGATGAGGGAGCCCGGGCCGTTGACCGCCAGCACCAGCACCAGCGTGACCAGCAGCCAGCCCGGGGCACGTCCCGGCCAGGCGAGCACGACGCCCCAGACGCCGGCGGTGGCGCCGGTGATCGCGAAGACCAGCACCGAGCGGTGGAACGGGTGCCGGGCGCAGAAGTGCGCGACCACCGGCCCGGTCACCAGCATGGCGGCCGTCATCAGGGTCAGCAGCGACGCCGCCGCGGTCGGGCTGAGGCCCTGCCCCTGGACCAGGAACGGGTATCCCCAGAGCAGGCCGAACACGGCGCCGGAGAACTGGGTGACGAAGTGCGTCCAGAGCCCCAGTCGGGTGCCCGGCTGGGCCCACGCGGCGGCGAGCTTCCGGCGGACGTCGGTGAGGGTGGGCGCCGCGCCGGTCGCGACCGCCCCGCCCGGGGTGTCCCGGACGATGACGACGGTCATCATCAGCACCGTCGCCCCCACCGCCGCCGAGGTGAGGAACGCGGGGGTCCAGCCCGCCCGGTGCAGCAGGGCCACCAGCGGTACGGCGCCGAGAATCGCCCCGAGCTGACCGAGCGTGCCGGTGAGCTGGGTCATCATCGGGTAGCGCCGCCCCGGGAACCACAGCGACACGATCCGCAGCACGCTGATGAAGGTCATCGCGTCGCCGAGCCCGATCAGCACCCGGGCGGCGATGGCGAGGGGCACGTCGGTGGCGAGGGCGAAGCACAGCTGACCGGCGACCATCAGCGCGCCGCCGGCGATCAGCAGTCGGCGTGATCCGAACCGGTCGAGCAGGACGCCGACGGGGACCTGCATCGCCGCGTACACGGCGAGCTGGGCGACGGAGAAGGTGGCCAGCGCCGAGGCGTTGATGTCGAAGCGGTGCGCGGCGTCGACGCCGGTGACGCCGAGCGAGCTGCGATGGAACACGGCGGCCACGTACGCGGCCACCGCCACGCCCCAGACCAGTCCGGCCGCCGACCTGCGCGGGGCGACCGGCGCGGTTGTCCTCACCGCAGCACGTCCGCGATCTTGTCGATGTGCGCGGCGACGGCGGCGAGCCAGCGCCGGGGGTCGTCGGAGTCGAGCGCGGCCAGCTGGTCGGCGTGTTCGGCGATCGCCGTCTCGGCCCGGCCCGGCGAGAGCCGGAAGCTGGCCTCTCCCATCAGCAACTGCCGGTCGCGCAGCCGCTGGTACAGCTCGGCGAGGATCTCGTTGCCCGCCGCTTCCACGACCGTGGCGTGGAACGCCCGGTCGGCCTGCGTCAGCGCGGTCAGGTCGCCGGCGGCGTGCGCGTCGCGCATCTCGGCCAGCCGGGCGGCGAGGTCGGCCCGTAGCGCCGCGCGTCGTGGCCAGATCCGCTCGGCGGCGTGCAGCTCGACCAGTCGCCGCGCCTCGATCACGTCGGTGATCTCCCGGGCGGAGACCGGACGGATCAGCGCGCCCCGCTTGGGGTAGAGCCGGACCATGCCCTCGGCCTCCAAGCGCAGCAGCGCCTCGCGGACCGGGGTGCGGGAGACCCCGGTGGCCTCGGCGATCTCTCCTTCGCTGACCAGCGAGCCGCCCGGGTGGATCTGCTCCAGGATCGCGCGCTTGAGGTACCGGTAGGCGCGTTCGGCGGCCGAGGGCACGGCCGTCCGGCCCGAGGGGGAGGGATGCGTCATGTATCTATGATGGGCCCGCCCCGTCATGCCGCCGCCGCGCCCCCGCACGAGGTGGCGTGGGCCACGGCCCGACCGGCCCGCTTGGCCGACGCGGACACCGGGCAGCGCGAACCGCGGGGCAGCGCGAACGGCGGGGCAGCGCGAACGGCGGGGCAGCGCGAACGGCGGGGCAGCGCGAACGGCGGCCCGGTGCGGACGTGGGGTCAGCGCGGACGCAGGGTCAGCAGTCCGTCGACCGCGACGTCGAACCCGGGCGCGAACGGCGGGCCGAAGCCGCCGAGCAGCTCGGCCAACCAGCGGGTCTCGTCGGGCGCGGCCCGCTCCAACCGCATCCGGCGCATCCGCATCGGGGCGGCCCGCAGTCGCCGCAGCGCGCCGGTGGCCGCGTCGAGGGTCGGCAGCCACAGCAGTCGTAGTTGCGGCCGGTACTCCTCCCGCCCGCCGATCCCCTCGTAGTCGTCGATCAGGTCGCCGCAGCCGTAGAGGACCAGCCGGTCGCGGTACACCTCCACCGGCCTCGGGTGGTGCGACGAGTGGCCGTGCACCACGTCCACGCCGCCGTCGATCAGCCGGTGGGCGAAGTCGACGTGTCCGGGCGGCACATCGTACCCCCAGTTGGTGCCCCAGTGCACGGAGACCAGCACCCGGTCCGCCGGCCCGGCCACGGCGGCGATCCGCCCGGCCAGCGCGTCCGCCGAGGCGGCCGAGACCTCCGGCAGGTACGCCACCCCGGGCGCGTCGGTGGTGGCCGCCCAGGACGGGAGCACGCCGCTCGACGGCGCGGCCACCGACCAGACGAGCAGGTCGCGGCCCTGACCGAGCGGCACCCGGGCGGGCCTGCCGGCGGACGCCGCGTCGCGGCCGGCGCCGGCGGTGGTGATGCCGGCGGCGGCCAGCGCGTCGAGGGTGTCGGCGAGCCCCACCGGGCCGAAGTCGAGGACGTGGTTGTTGGCCAACGCGCACACGTCGAGCCGGGCCGCGGTGAGGCAGGACAGGTTCCCCGGGTGCATCCGGTAGTGGATCGCCTTGGCCGGCGCGTGCGCGCCCCGGCCGGTCACCGCCGTTTCCAGGTTGACCACCCGTGCGTCCGGGCGGAGCTCGTCGAGCAGGTCGAGCGCCTCGCCCCAGGGCCAGGCCGGGGGCACCGGACGCGGGACCGGCCCGTTGACGGAGCGGGCGAGGTCGACGTAGTCGCGGGCGTCGCGGATCGCCCGTTCACGCAGCTCGGGCGGGCCAGGCGTGGGCAGGATCGCGTCCACGCCCCGGCCGGTCATCACATCGCCCCCGAGGAAGAAGGTCAGCTCGGGCATCCGGCCGCTTTCCCCGTCGCGCCGTCGGCTCACCTGCCGACGACCCTGCGTACCGCCGTCGGCTCACCTGCCGGTGCCGCCGGTTGAGAACGCCCGGCGGCTAACGGAGCACGACCAGGGCGCGACGTACCTCGCGGGTGCCGTTGACGTCACCGATCTGCTCGGAGAGAGCGAGTGCCAGGTGCAGGTCCTCGCGCGCGGCCCGCCACTGCCCCGTGGCCCGGTGCACCTCCGCGCGCACCGTGAGCACCCGCCATTCCGCCTCCCGGTTCCCGGTGGCCCGTGCGGCGGTGAGGGCTCGGCCGAGCCACCCGTACGCCTGCCGGTACTGGCCCCGCCGGGCATAGACCTGGCCCATGGTCACCATGGTGATACCGAGGCCGAGTTCGTCACCGAGTTCCCGGCGCAGCCGCAGGCTCTCCCGCAGGTGGACCAGCGCGCTGCCGGTCTGGCCGAGTTGCAGCAGCACGTCGGCCAGATTGTTCAGGGTGAGACCCACCCGCCGTCGGTCGTCGCCCTGGCGGTGCATCTCCAGCGCCCGCAGGAAGCCGGTCCGGGCCTCGTCGAGGCGGCCGGCGGCGGCCAGCAGGACACCGAGATGGTCCAGGGTCACCGCCACCTCGTGCAGGTCCCCGTCGGCCTCCCGCAACGCGAGGGCCACCAGAAGACCGTCGACGGCCTGGTCGGTCTCGCCCAGCCGGGACTGGGCCACCGCCACGTAGGTCAACGAGGTCGCCTCGTCCGGACGGCTGCCGAGCCGCCGGGCGCACCGCAACGCGCCGCCGGCCACCTCCCGGAGTTCGTGGTAGTAACCCCGCATCGGCAGGAACGGGTAGAGCTCCGCGCACAACCGGACCGCGAACAGGTCCCCCTCGGGTGTGCCGTCCTGCGCCGCCACGCGCGCCGCGGCGACGAGATTGTCCCGCTCCGTCTCCAGCCACTGGAGGGCCTCCTGCGGATGAGCGAAGGTCACCGTGGCGGGCGTCTCGACGAACCCGTCCGACGGCCGACGGGAGACGGGCCGGATCTGGTCCCGCGCGCGCCGCGCGGTGTCGAGGAAGTAGCAGCGGGCCGCGTGCAGCGCGGCCTCCCGCGCCGCCGGGTCACGGCGGCCGCGCTCCATCGCGAAGATCCGCACGAGGTCGTGCAGGCGGTAACGGTCCATCCCGCACGCCTCGACGAGGCCGGCGTCCGCGAGCCGGTCCAGCGCCGCACGGGCCGCACGCGCCGTGGCCCCGGTCAACACCCGGGCCAGGTCGAGGCCGAGCACCGGCGAGCGGACCATGCCCCAGCGGTCGAACAACTCCAGGGACTCCGGCCCTCCGGGCCGTTCGGCGAGAACGTCGCAGGTGACCGCGAGGCTGGCCCGTACGGCCAGGTCGTCACAGCTCAACTCGTCCAGTCGGTACTGCTCGTCGGCGAGCCGGGCAACCATGGCGGCGAGTGTCCACTCCGGATGGCTGGCGAGCCGGGCGCCGACGATCCGCAGCGCGAGCGGAAGGTGGCCGCACAACGCGGCCAGCGCCTCGGCCTGCCGGGGGGAACCGGTGAACCGCTCCGGACCCGCGTGCCGGGCGAGCAGCGTCACCGACTCCCCGGGGTCCAGCGCGCCGACGGCGAGGTGGGTGACGTCCAGCGTCGACAACGTCGTCCGGCTGGTCACGATCACCGTGGCGCTGCTCAGGAGCGACAACAACCGTCGTACCTGACCGGCGTCGACCACGTTGTCCAGCACCACCAGCACCCGGCGCTCGCCGGCTCGTACCCGCAGCTCGGCCGCCTCCGCGCCCGGCGTACCGCCGGACCGGTCACCCCCGAGCGCGCGGAGCAGGCTGCCGATCGCCTCCTCGACCGTCATCGGGGCCAGGCCGGGACTGCTGCCGCAGAGGTCGAGGTAGAGCTGTCCACCCGGACACGACGGAGCCAGCCGAGTGGCGACGGCGCCGGCCAGCGCCGACTTGCCCACCCCCGCCGGCCCGTGCAGCACGATCATGTTCGCCCTGCTGAGCTCGGCCTCGACCCGGGCCAGCAGGCGTTCCCGGCCGACCAGGACCACCGACGGCGGCAGGGTGGAGGGCGCCCCCTCCGGCGGCGGCGTGTCACGGACCACGGGCGTCGGACGGCGAGCCGGGCCGGACGCCCCGTCGAGCAGGTCGCGCTCGACCTCCCGGAGCACCCTCCCGGCGCGCCGGCCGACCGCGCCGAGCAGCGCGGCGTCCGCCGCGGTCAGGGCCGCCATGGCCTCGGCCCGGTCACCCGAGGAGAGCAGTGCCTGGACCAGCTGTTCCCAGGCGGACTCGCGCGCCGGCTGGTCGGCGAGCAGCGACCGTAGGACGGCCACCGCGGGCTGATGCCGACCGGCTTCGACGCATGCCCGGGCGTACCGTTCGACCGCCATCCACCGGCTCTCGTCGAGCGCGTCGAGGCTGCGGCCGAGCGCGCCGTGGTGGGGCAGTCCCTCGGCCGCCTCGCCGTGCCACCGGCGGAGCGCGGCGGCGAGCAGGTCCGCGCACTGCTCCGGTCGGGTCACGTGGCCGGGACCCAGGGCGTCCTTCACGTCGCTCTCGAACCGGTCGAGGTCCAGCTCACCCGGCTCGACCACCAGCGCGTAACCGGAGTTCACCCAGGTCAGCCGGTCCCGGTACGGCCCCAGCGCCGCCCGTAACCGGGTCACGTAGGTCCGCAGGTTGGCCTGCGCCGACGGTGGGGGATCGGCCCACAGGCCGGTCAGGAGTCGGTCGGCGGGCACCCGTCGGCCTCGACCCAGGAGCAACCCGGCCAGCAGGAGTCGAGGCCGACCGCCCGGCAGCGCGACGTGGTCACCGTCGACGTGCAGGGTCACCGGCCCCAACAGACCGAACTCGATCGTCATACCCGCGAACCTCCCACGATCCCTGGAGATCCGATCGCCATCCGTCCATGGACGCGGTGAGCCTAGACGTTCGGTCTCGTGTCGGGAGGCGCCGGGTCCGGCCCGGACTCCCGCCGGCGGACGCGTGCGTGCCGGCGGGAGCCCGGGAGGACGTCGGCTGTCGGCCTGCCGGCCGGGGCCGGACCCGACCAGCGGGTACGGACAGCCGACGACGCCGGTGGTCAGTAGTTGACGTAGGCGGTGACGGCCCGGTGGTCGGAGTACGCGCCGCCCGTCATCGTCTCGGTGACGGTGGCGACGTTACTGAACCCGTTGCCGCTCTTGACCAGCAGGAAGTCGATCCGCCGGCTGTTCAGGGTGTCGTACGCCGAGGAGCAGTTACGGCTGCCGCACTTCTCGGCGATCGGGTCGCGGTACCCGTACCCCTTGCCGTCGTTCCACCAGCCCGCCGTGTCGGGCTCGGCGTTGGTGTCACCCGCGACGATCTTCAGGTCTCCGCCGAGGCGGTCCATCGCCTCGTCGGCCTCCCGGATGTTCTCGTCCGCGCACTCCGACGCGTGCCAGGTGTCCGTGGGCCAGTGGATCGACGCCACCGAGACGTCCTGGCCGGCGACCCTGTCATGCAACCGGACGGCGATGTTGTGGACCCGGTCCTGGCTGCTCCTGGTGGGTTCCAGGTTCCGGCACGGGCCGGTGCCCGCGTCGTAGTCCTCCGGGGCGTCGGACCGCCAGCGGGTGGCGGCCTCGTAGGTGAACCGGTCGGAACGGTAGACGACCGCGTTGGTCTGCTGGTTCTTCATCTTGCCGCAGGTGCTGGTGTAGCCCATCGAGCCGGGGTCCGCGATCGCGATCTGTCCGGCGTAGGTGCCGGGCAGCTCGTCGGAGAGGCGTTGGGTCAAGGCGTTGAGCTGCGTCTGGTTCGAGACCTGCTGCACGGTGAAGATGTCGGGGCTCAGCGGCCGGGCCTTGATGTAGGTGATCAGCCGGTCCCAGATGAGGCCGTCGGCGCAGGAGGCCGGCAGCCAGTTCTCGATGTTGTTGTTGTAGACCACCAGATAGTTCGGTGAGGTGTTCACGGCGGCCTGTGCGGCGGTGGCGCCGGTGAGGCCGACCACCGTGGTCGCGAGGACCGTGGTGAGCGCGGCGACGACACTGCGCACGATGCGGCTGGTACGGATGGGCAAGGTTCCTCCTGAACGCTCTGGGCTGCCGGGGTCGGATCGCGGGGCGCTGTCAGAGCGTCCGCTGGTACTCCTCCCAGGTCCGCTTGGGGCTGACCGCCGGACCGTCGTCGGGGCCCCGGTTCGCCAGTCCGTTGCGGCCGAGGTAGTAGTCGCCGGCCTGGTTCTGCGCGCCCGTCGACTGGTCGGTGTCGGCGAGCGCGATGGCGTGGATGTGGTAGCCCCAGTCCCCCTGGCTCGGGGTACGCAGCCAGGCGGCGAAGCCCACCGTGCGCAGTCGGCGCAGGATGTCGGTCCGGGTGGCCGAGGAGAGCCCGCTCACCGACAGGTCGAGGGCGCCACCGCCGTCGTGGGTGCCCGCGGACGCGCCGACCCCGGTGTTGTACGACCCCTGCGTGATGCTGAGCTGGCGTCCGAGCAGACGTTCGGCCTCGAACAGCATGGACCTGGTCCGGGTGTTGACGCGCACGCCGCGCAGGCTCACGATGGTGCCGGGCGAGATCGCCCGGACGACGGTGTAGCGCCCCTCGCCGAGCAGCCGTAGCGACGTTGGGCCGGGCAGCCCGGTCGCGTCGAGGCCGGTGTAGCCCAGGGACCGCTGGTATGCGGCGTAGGCGGCGATCGTGCTGGTGCCGAAGTGCCCGTCCACGTACGTGGCGGACAGCAGCCCCCTGGCCTGGAGGGCGCGCTCGACCAGCAGGACGCTGTCCTTGGCGCCCTCGGTGAGGGCGGTGTCCGCGCGGCGCGGGTCGATCTGCGCCGCCTTGATCAGCGCCTCCATGTTGACCTCAGGCAACGCGGCGGAGACCGGGCGGGCCAACGGCCCGGCGGCGGCCACGGCGGCGCCGGCGGCGACGAGCAGACTTCTTCTCGTGATCACAAGTTCTCCGTGGGTGAGCGATGTGGACGGTCGGCAGCGTGGAACGTCGTGCGGACGCTGCGGGTGCCGGAGCCGTGCGACTCTTCCGCCGGGAAGGCCTGGAGTCGCTTTCGCCCGACTATCGGCGCGTGCGGAAGGGCCGTCAAGACGCTCGTCGATAATGGGCCCGGGATGTGCCGGGAATGTGCGCCGCGCCGTGCGGTGGAGCGCGGGACCACCCGGTCGGGGCGCGGTCGACCCTATGCCGGGTCCGGGGTACCGGCTCCCGGGACGAGCACGGCGGTGCTCCGGTCGCCGATGAACGCGTCGACGTCGAGGTCCAGGGCGATGTCCTGGTCACCGCCGAAGCTGATGCCACCCAGTCTGCTGACCTCGATGTACCAGGGCGACAGGCCGTCGCGTACTCCCTCGGGGAACATGCAGGTGCCGCCCAGGTGCTCCACGTGGAAGACGTCGTACATGTCCGGTACGTCGATGTAGGCGTCGCTGTCGGACGGGAGATCCACCGGGCGGACGCCCGTGTTCGGATCGTCCCGGGGAGCCAGCCACAGGGGACCGTCCTGGCCGTGTCGTCCCCGCCACGCGGCGTTGTCCACCGCGCTGTCGGCGAGAGCGGGAGCCGGGGCGAGGCGCGTCACCCGTGGTCCGACGAGCGGACCTGCCCCGATCAGGCGGTGGGTCGGTCGGTGGCGCGGGCGCGCAGCGCGGCCGACCGCAACCGGTACAGACGCGTCGCGAGGATGATCTCGAACCGTGCCTCCTCGTCGTTCAGGTCGCGCCCGATTAGTTCGGTGATCCGTTCCAGTCGGTAGCGCAGGGTGCTGACGTGGACGTGTAGCCTGACCGAGGTCTCCTGGTACTTGCCGCCGCAGCCCACGAACCGTTCAGCAGTGTCCAGGAGCTGGGTCCGGTGCTCGCGGTCGTACGCCAACAGCCTGCCGATGATCTTGTCGATGAAGTCGTTGACGTCCTCGGCGGCCGAGGCGGCGAGCAGGAAGCGGTACGCGCCGAAGTCGTCGAGGTGGACCACGCCGTACTGCTGGAGCCGCTCGGCCAGCTCGACCGCCAGCTCGCACTCCCGCCACGCCCGTGGATACTGTTCCAGCTCGACGCACGGGCCCGCGCGGCCGACCGTCACCTCCTTGCCGAGCACCTGCTCCGCCCGCGCGCGCAGGGCGTGCAGGCCGTTGGTGAGCCGCTGCCCCTCCGGGACGGAGTCGGCCGGCACCAGCACGGCCAGGCCGGCACCGGCGCGTACCGTCAACGACCCACGCCACTGGCCGGTCACCGGTCGGAGCGACCGGATGAGCGACTCCCACTCGGAGACGGTCGGCACCGGCTGCGCCCGTACGGCGATCAGGTGCATGGGCCGATCCAGCGGCAGTCCCAGCGACGAGGCGCGTACCAGCAGGTCCTCCCGGCGGGTCCACTCGCCGGACAGCAGCGGATCGATGATGCCGATCCCCAGGTCCTGCTCGGTCTGATGCCGGACCAGGTCCCGCATCAGCACCGCCGTGACGGCCGAGCGGAGTTGGGACAGCGGTGGGTGGGTCGGCTCGTACGTCGCGGCCGAGGTGCGCAGGAACACGGCGGTGCCCAGCACGTTCGCCCCGCTGACGACCTGCGTGACGCGGAGCCACACGTCCCGTTCGCCGAGGGCGTCGATCCGGACCGGGCTCTGCGGCACCGCCTGCTCGTACTCGTCCAGGGCGATGGCGCCGAGGGCGGCCCGGGTGACGTCACCGACCACGCCGGCCCAGGTGCCGGCGTCGTACCGCTCCGGGGCGGGGCTGGTGCCGCTGTAGACCACCCGGGCGTCGCCGTCGAGGATGGTCATGGACTCGTTGGTCATGGACTGGACGAGGTCGTACACGGCGGCGGAGCTCTCGCCCCGGATCAGGGCCTCCAGCACCGACGCCTGCATGGCCTGGCCGCGCGCCATGGTGTTCATCGCGGCCTGGGCGGCGGCGGCCTGGCGCGCGTTGCGCACGGCCAGGGACGCCAGCTCGGCCACCGTCCGCAGGAACGGCAGCTGGTGCGGGTCCCCGGTCAGGTGGTGGTCGCTCTGGACGCAGAGCACCATCGGCCGTCCGTCGACGTCCTGAGCGGCCAGCGGCAGCACCACCCCGCACACGTAGCCCCGGTGCCGGGCGTCCACCGCGTACGCGGGATACCGCTGCTGCTGCTGGGCGTCGGCGATGACGACCGGCTCACCGCTGGTGACCGCGTCCAGGGCGGGAATGCCGTCCAGCGTCCAGCGGGTCTGCCGGCCTGCGGCGCTGTACTCCAGCTTGTCCCGCCGCGCGACCACCTCGGCCTGGTTGGCGGCCAGGTCCACCACGTCGATCCAGCAGATCTGCCACAGCGTCAGGTCGCAGACGGCGTCGACCACGGTCTGCAGCACGCTGTCCAGCTTGAGGTCGGAGTTGACGCTGGTCGCCATCCGGCGCAGGCTCTGCAGCAGCTCCACCGTGTCGGTGCCGCCGTCCGCGCTCCTCGAAGCCACCGCACCCTCCTGAGTCACACGGACCAGACATCCCGGTCGATCGTGATGGCAATCGGACTGCGTCTGGCCTCGATCCACCGGCGGTCCCTGGCGAACTCTAGCCAACCCTGTTCCTGGTGTGCCGCGTCGCGCCAGTGCACCACGTAGCGCAGCTCGCCGCCCTCGGGTCGGATCCGGTTCCACGGCCCGAGCACCTCCGCGCCGAGATCGGTCAGCACCGGTACGGCGGCGGCGTGCAGCCGCGCCGCCAGCCGGTCGAGGTCGGCTGCCGCGCACCGGTAGGTGCGGAACTCCGCGATCACCGGTAGCTCCGGACCACCGTGCCGTTGACCAGGACGGTGTCCACCCCGATCGTGGAGATCGCGTCCGGCGCGACGTCCCGTGGATCCGAGGCGAGCACCACCAGGTCGGCCCGCTTGCCCGGCTCGATCGAGCCCCGGTCGGCCAGGCCCATGGCGGTGGCGGAGGAGGAGGTGTGCATCGCCAAGGCCTCCAGCACCGTGATCCGCTGGTCGGGGTTGACCTCCTGCCCGACACACGAGCGGCGGGTGACCGCGCACTGCACCCCGAACAGCGGATTGAACTGGAGTAGTTCGGAACCGGCGCCGTCCGAGCTGGAACAGACCCGCCAGCCCTGGTCGATCAGGTCGCGGAAGCGGAACATGGCCGGCCGGGCGTACCCGCCCATCGACTCGGGGATGAAGCTGCCCATCGTGTAGATGAACCCGGCCTGGGGGACGGGTACGGCACCCGCTCGGTGCCAGTGGTCCAGGGTCACGTCGTCGGTGAGGACGTTCCCGGCGTGTTCCAGGCGGACCGGCAGCTGTCCGTTCCCGGCGCCGCCGCGCGCCTGGACCGCCGCCTGGCACAGTTCACGCTGCGCGCGCTCGCCGTTGACGTGCGCGGTCAGCTGGAGGCCGAGGTCGTCGGTGGTCCGGATCAGGTCGGCGAGGTCCCCGGCGTCGTACGCGATCCGGCCGGACTGGGGCACCCCGTCCCGTAGCTGCGCGTACGGCCGCAGGACGGCGGCTCCGGCGGCGGAGAACCCGCCGTCGACGAAGATCTTGATGCCCCGGTACCGGAAGGCCGGGTTGGCCGGGTCGTCGAGTCGACCGGCGCGACGCCGGACGAACAGCTCGTCCAGGGGCAGCGTGCCGGGTGCCCACACGAAGGCGTCCACCGACGCCGGCAGCCGGCCGGTGCCCGCCAGCTCCGACAGCCGTCGTACGCCGGTCATGGTGTTGGTGATCTCGCCGGCCGTGGTCACCCCGTACCGGGTCAGGTACCGCTCGGCGGTCTCCTCGACGGCCTCGAAAAGCTCGGCGTCGGTCATGGCCGGGATCGGCAGGGCGTAGAACAGCTCGTGCAACTCGCCGGTGGGTCGCCCGGCGGCGTCCCGGCCGATGTACGCGTCACCGCTCTCCGGCAGGCTGTCCACGTCGACCAGCGACAGCGCGTGCGTGTTGACCACGGTCACGTGCGCGCCGAAGCGCACCGCCACCGGGAAGGTCGTGCTGATCCGGTCGAGGTCCTCGCGGGTGGGCAGGCGCTGCTCGGCGAAGCGCCGTCCGGCGAACAGGCCGCCCTGGCCGACCAGCCATCCGCCGCGCTGCTCACGCAGGTGGGCGTGGGTGCGGAGCTGTTCGATCAGCTCCTCGATGCTTCCGCAGGGCGGGGTGTGGCAGTCCACGGCGCCCCACATCGCGGTCGCCGCCATCTCGACGTGGACATGCGGGTCGACGAAGCCGGGCAGGACCGGCCGGTCACCGACGTCGGTCACGGCCAGGTCGGCGGGCAGCGCGGCGCCGGCCGGCAGGACCTGGCTGATCCGGCCGTCACGGACGACGACGGACCCGGCCGCGACGCGGGACGTGGCGTCCATGGTGAGGATCCGCCGGGACGAAATGATCATGTTGCCGGGTGCGATGCTCACCGTGCGGACTCCTGTGCGGGTACGGGACGCAGGACCGTCCGGGTTTCGAGGAACTCGTCGATCCCCTCGACGCCGTTCTCCCGGCCGAAGCCGGAGTGCTTCACCCCGCCGAAGGCGGCCTTGGGGTGCGAGACGCTGCCCCGGTTGACCGCCACCATGCCGACGTCGAGGCCGGCCGCGACCAGATCGGTCTGGGCGGCGTCGCCGAAGACGTAGGACGCGAGTCCGTACTCGGTGGAGTTGGCCAGGGCCAGGGCCGCGCCGAGATCGTCGTCCGGGTAGGTGACCACCGGCAGCACCGGGCCGAAGAGCTCCTCGACGCAGACCCCCGCGCCGGGGTCGGGCGCGAGCACGACGGTCGCGGGGACGCTGGCGCCGGGCGTGCCGGGCTCGACGCCGCCGGTGACCACGGTGCCGCCGTGCGGCGCCTCGACCAGCCGCCGCAGCCGGTCGGCGGCTGCCTCGCTGATCACCGGACCGAGTCGGGCCGACTCCGTCCACGGGTCGGCGACGGCGGTGCCGGTGGCGGCGGCGCGGAAGAGCGCGAAGACATCGGCTGCGGCGGACTCGGGCACCAGCACCCGGTTGGGTGCGGTGCAAGCCTGCCCGTTGTTGTAGAGCTTGGCCTGCCAGATGGTGGTGACGGCCGCCTCCAGGTCGGCTCCCGGGCAGATGACCGCCGGCGCGTTGCCGCCCAGTTCCAGGCCCACCCGCTGGAAGTGCGTGGTGCTGGCCCGCAGGATGGCGCGGCCCACCGCGGTCGATCCGGTGAACGAGATCTTGCGCAACCGGGGGTCGCCGGTCAGCCCGGCCAGGATCTCGGCGGACCGGTGCGACGGTACGACCGAGCCGACCCCGGTGGGCAGTCCCGCCCGGCACAGCGCGTCCACCAGGTACATCGCGGTCAGCGGGGTGCGCTCGGACGGCTTGAGGACGAAGGTGCAGCCGGCCAGCAGCGCGGACACCACCTTGCGGCTGGCCATGGTGAGCGGGAAGTTCCACGGCGTGATGAGCAGCGACGGCCCGACCGGCGCGCGGAGGGTGGTGACCCGTACGGTCCGGTCGCCGTCCTCGTGTGCTCCGACGGCCGTCGGGGCACAGGCCAGCAACTCGTCCACCACGGCACCGGCGACCGCCACCTCGAGCCGGGCGTCGGTGATGGTCTTGCCGCTCTCCAGCACGATCAGCATGGCCAGCGCCTCGGCCTCGGCGTCGAGGAAGGCCCGGTAGCCGCGCACCACACTGGCCCGCTCGGCCAGGGAGGTCCGTGCCCAGCTCGACTGGGCGGCGGCTGCCGCGTCCAGGGCGCGGCGGGCGTGCTCCGGCGAGGCGACCGCGACCGGCCAGGTGGCCGCCCCCGCCGGGCCGGTGATCTCGGCGAGGTCGGTGCGGTCGACGTCGACCAGTTCGGAGCCGAGGATCAGCCGGCTGAGCAGGTGCTCGGGCAGGTGCGAGTGGAGCCGCATCAGACCGCCGCCCCGGCCTCGACCAGCGATGCGGCGATCTCCCCGAACAGTTCGATCGACCGCAGGGTCAGGTCCTGCGGGGCGCCGAAGGTCAGGTTCAGGTTCAGGATGTCGACCCCCGCGTCGCGGTAGAACCGCAGCTTTTCCCGTACCTGGTCGGGGGTGCCGACCAGCAGGACCCGCCGCAGGTCGTCCAGGCTCGGCTCGTCCGGGCCGGTCACCGGCCGGACCACCCCGCGCGGGTCGGCGTTCTGGGTGAAGTCGTGCAGCTGTCGGTGGATGCGCCAGCCCTCCAGGATCTCCCGGAGCCGGTGCTCGACCTCGGCCTCGTCGTCGACGACGAAGGCGTACCGGGTCAGGCCGAGCTGGGTCTGGCCGGTCAGGCCCGCCTTCGCCTGCCCGCGTCGGAAGGCCTCGACGACCTTCGACGCGTGGGCGTCGTCCCAGAGGAAGAGCGAGTTGAGGACGTTGTAGCCCCGCCCGGCGGCGTCCTCGACGGCTGCGGGGGCCTGGGCGCCGAGCCAGATCGGCGGGTGGGGGAGCTGACGGGGGCGCGGCCAGACGTACGCGTCCTCGAAGGTGACGTACTCGCCCGTGAACGAGGTGCCGGTCTCGTCGTTGAGCCAGAGCGCGCGTACCGAGTCCAGCACCTCGATGAAGCGGGGCAGGCTGCTGGCGAAGTCGATGCCGAAGACGTCGAACTCGTACTTGTACGCGCCACGCGCCACGCCGAAGTCCAGCCGTCCGTTCACCAGGTGGTCGGTCGCCGCGACCTCGGCGGCGAGTTGGATCGGCGCGTGGTACGGCAGCACCACCACCGCCGTGCCCACCCGGCACTCGACGTGCTGGGCGATGGCGGCGGCCTGGATCAGCGCCGAGGGGGCCGGCATGAACTGGACCAGATGGTGCTCCGGGACCCAGATACGGGAGAAGCCCGCCCGGTCCGCCGCGACGGCGTACGCCAGCATGCGGTCGTAGATTCCCGAGTACTGCTCGTCGTTGTTCGCCTGGTACGAAAGGAAGAGTCCGAGGTCCATGCCGGTCCGATCTCTAGTAGCTTTCCTGCGAGCCTAGGAGCGTTGCGAGTGCTTCTCTTCGGCTCAGTCATCGGAATATGAAGCCTTCCGCTCGTGTAGTACCTACGATGCGGAGCGCTCGTACTCCCCGGCGTGGTCGTCGGTCCACGGGGACTCGTGCTCGATCTTGGCGATGCGGCCGGCGCCCAGGTTCAGGAAGATGCCGAATCGGTCACTGACGCGTTCCTCGAAGTACCGGCGCAGGATCACCTCCATCGACGAGTGGGACAGGTCGGCCCACGGGATGTCGCCCTCGGCGAACAGGCGCAGGTCCGGCGTCTGCCGGGGCACGACACTCGGCCGGGCCCGGTAGACGTGGCAGGTCTCGGACTTGCTGAGGTCGATCGCCGAGTAGAGGAACTCCGGCTCGATGACCTGACCCATCACGGCGCGGGACGTACCGATCAGGGCCTCGGACATGGTCGGCCCGGCCTGCAGTGGCCCCACCGGCAGGCGCCACGTGCCGGTGGCCCTGTCCCGGGACAGCAGGATCCGGGACTCGTACTCGACGAGCCAACCGACGAGGATCTGCCGGCCCGGCCGCGTCTCGTTCAGCGGCGTGTCGACGCCGTCGGGGGCGGTGCCGCCGTTGGGGGTGAAGAAGGACCCGTCGCAGTAGCCGAGCGGGGCGCTCGGTCCGAGCGTGCACTCCTGCACCGCGCCGACGAGCATGACATGGTCGCCGATGTCGACCCGGGTGTGTACGGAACAGACCAGGGTGGCGGCCGATCCGGACATCAGGATCGCGCCGGGGTGGTCCTCCCGGGTGGCGAGCCCGGTGAACTTGTCGTCGAGCGGCGTGGCGAACCGGACCGCGAGATCCTGTTGGTGCTCGCCGAGGATGCTGACGCCGAACGTCCGGCAGCCCGAGAAAGCGGAGAAACTGCCGGCCCTCCGGTCGATGCAGAGTGAGATCAGCGGCGGGGTCAGCGAGACCGACGTGAACGAGTTCGCGGTCATTCCCCACGGCCGCCCGTCGGCGTCGCGGGTGGTGACGACCGTGACGCCGGTGGGGAAGCGGCCCATGGTCCGCCGGAAGAGTAGGGGGTCGTTCACGAGTCATCTCCTTCGGCCGGTGGCCAGTGCGGATGTCCGTCGGCCAGCTCGGTGCCCACTCCGAAGAGCACCGTCAGGTGCGCCATGGGTGTGTCGCGGCCGGCGCCGTGGTAGTGCAGGAGGCCGGCCGGTACGACCACGACGTCGCCGACGTCCACTCGGAGGTCCCGGCCCGGCCGGCCGACGTGCCCCGGTCCCTCGGTGACGATCAGGATCTGGTCGCCGGCATGGGTGTGCAGCCGGGTCCGGGCACCGGGATCGAAATGCACGAGGGCCGACCGGACCGGCGTCGTCTGCATCGCCGCGATGGATGCGGCGATCTGGTCGACGTCGCAGGAGACGACGCGGCCACCCTCGAAGATCTCGTTGCCGCTCGGACGCAGATCTGCGGTGACGCGACGGAAGACCGCCAGATCCCGGCCCACGTCGTCGACCGTCGGTCCCACCATCCGTTGCCTCCCCTTGCCTGTCGCCGCCGTCAGCGGGCGAGCACCCACGTTAGGAGGTAAGAAAGGCCGGGGCTTCATAGGAACCGTACGGAGCCCGCCCCACTCCGTCCGCTCTTATAGAGGGCAGGTCAACGCTCCTTCAGCCGATTCCGGACAGAGATGTACACCGGTCCCTACGTTCCTGCGGATGGTAGGAAACCGGCCCTGATGTGTCCTGTCTTACAGCGAGGTGCGGGGACGTCCCCCTCACCTAAACTCGCCCCCTATCAAGAGCCGCGACACGCCGGGCGGCACGCCGGGCGAGCGATGAGGCGGGAGCGTATGGAGCAGACGCAGGCGGTCGTCACCCTCACGGGCATCCGTAAGTCGTACGGGTCGTTCGTCGCCCTGAACGACGTGTCCCTGTCGGTCGACGCGGGCGAGACCGTGTGCATCATCGGCCCCAGCGGATCCGGCAAGTCCACCCTGCTGCGCTGCTGCAACCTGCTCGAACTGCCCGACGCCGGGACGCTCGACGTCGGCGGGACGCGGTACTTCCCTCTGGCAGCGCGGGCGAGGGCACGATCGGAGTCGCTTCGCGGGCTGCGCACCCGCACGGCGATGGTGTTCCAGAGCTTCGAGCTCTTCCCCCACCTGTCCGCCATCGACAACGTCGCGCTGGCCCCAGTCCAGGTCCGGGGGGTGAGCCGGGCGACCGCCAACGAGAGCGCCCGGTCGCTGCTTGAACGGGTCGGCCTGCGCGACTTCACCTCGGCCCGGCCCTCGACGCTCTCCGGTGGTCAGGCGCAGCGGGTCTCGATCGCCCGTGCGCTGGCCATGGAGCCGGAAGTACTGCTCTTCGACGAGCCCACCTCGGCGTTGGACCCGGAGATGGTCGGCGAGGTGCTGGAGATCATGCGCGAGCTGGCGTTGTCCGGGGCGACCATGCTGGTCGTCACGCACGAGATGCGCTTCGCGCGCGAGGTGGCAACCCGGGTGGTGGTCATGGACCACGGACAGATCGTCGAAACCGGCACCCCGGACGAGGTCTTCGAACGTCCACGACACGTTCGGACCCAGCGGTTCCTCCAGGCCCTGTCGCGCTCCGGCTATGCGGTCTGACGGATGTCGTTCCAGAGAACTGACCGGTACCACACCAGGGAGTTGACGAATCGATGAGCATCACAATCAGTGTGGCCCGCCGCGCGCGGCGGCTGGGCGCCGTGGTCGCGCTCGCCGGGTTGCTGGCGGTATCGGCCTGCGGCGGATCCGACGACGAGGCCGGCGCGAGCGACCTGCCGTTCGACCTGATCAAGCCCGGTCACCTCACGGTCACCTACTCCGAGAGCTACCTACCGAAGATCGCCTCCGGCGACAACGGCACCCTGGAGGGGTACGAGGGCTTCCTGCTCACCAAGGTCGCCGAGAAGTACAACCTGAAGCTGGCCCCGATGCCCACCGAGTTCGCCTCGCAGATCCTGTCCGTACGGCAGGGGCGGGCGGACGTCGGCACCGGGATCTACTACACCGAGGAGCGGGCCAAGCAGGTCTTCTACACCCGCCCGAACATCACCGACCGGCTCGGCGCGCTGACCCTGAAGACCACGGCGTACGAGAACGTGGACAGCCTCAAGGGCAAGCCGATCGCCTCGGTGAACGGCTTCTCGTACAACGAGTACCTCTTCACCTACTACGGGAAGAACAACGTCAAGCTCTTCCCGTCGTACGCCGAGGCGTCCCAGGCGGTGCTGGGCGGCCAGGTGGTGGCCTTCATGGGCTCGACCGGGACCGCACCCGGCATCATCAAGTCGCACCCCGAGCTGAACCTGCACACGTTCGCCGACGGTGACTTCTCGCTGCCCGCGAACGTGTCGAAGTCCGCCACCTACGAGTACGTCAACTGCGACAACCCGGGGCTGGCCGACGCGATCGACCAGGTCTACCAGGAGCTGGTCGACTCCGGGGAGTGGCAGAAGCAGCTCGAGCAGTGGGGCGTCGGTGGTGCCGAGTACGTGCCCCCGGCCGAGCGCCCGACCCAGCACTGCTCCTGACGGCTGACGGGCCTCCGCTGATGGCTGAATGGCTCGACTTCCTGTTGGAGGGTCTCTGGACGACCCTCCAACTGGTCGCCCTGAGCACGGTGCTGACCATCGTCATCGCCGTACCGCTCGCCGTGGCGCGGATCAGCCCGCGCCGGTGGGTCCGCTGGCTGTCCGGGACCTTTGTCGAGGTGTTCCGCAGCATCCCACTGCCGGTGCTCCTGGCGGCGCTGTACTTCGGGTTCGGACCCGCGCTCTCGGGGCTCGGCCTGGACGCCTTCAAGCTGGCGGTGATCGCCATCGTCGTCAACGAGGCCGCGTACGTCGCCGAGGTCCTCAAGGGCCTCCTGCAGTCCGTACCCATCGGGCAGTGGCAGGCGGCGGCGAGCCTCGGGATGCGGCGCCGGCAGGCACTGCGCCTGGTGATCCTGCCCCGGATCCGACGGCCGTCCGTGCCGCACGCCGTCAACGGGTTCATCTACATCGTCAAGGGCAGCGCATTGGCCTCCATCATCACCGTCCCGGAGCTGACACTGCACGCGAACCAGCTCATGATCGACACGTTTCGCCCCCTCGAGGTGTACGCGCTCGTCGGGGTCATCTACCTCGCCATCAACATCCCGGTGTCCTACCTGGCACGGCTCGCCGAGGGCGGCCCGGGCCAGCGCCGGAGGCGGTCGCGGACGGACCGGGCCCGACCCGCCGCCGAATCGGCCGCGACGGGGGTGGGTGGCTGATGGACCTGTACGTCCGCCTCGTCACCGAGGCACTGCCGGTGACGATCGCCGTCAGCGCGGCGGCCTGGCTGCTGGGCACCGTCCTCGGCACCGGGCTCGGGATGGCCGGCCTCAGCCGGCGTCGCTGGCTGCGGGAGACGCAGTTCTTCGTCAGCACCGTCCTGCGTAGCCTGCCGGAGCTGCTGGCGATCTACCTGCTGTTCTACGGCATCACCGCGCACGGGGTGGAACTGACCCCGTTCACCGCGACCGTCCTCGCGCTGGGCGTCACCCAGGCCGGCTTCTGGGCCGAGTCCGTCCGGGCGGGCGTCCAGGTGGTGGGCCCGCGCCAGTTCGAGGCCGCCTACTCGCTGGGGCTGACGACCAGCCAGACGTACCGGAAGGTGATCTTCCCCCAGCTGGTGTCGGCGCTGACCTCGCCCAGCCTGAACATGTTCGTCGCGCTGACCAAGCTGACCGCGATCGCCGCCGCGGTGGGCCTGCCCGAACTGCTGCACACCGGCCGCTCGGTGATGGACCGCACGTACGACGTGCTGCCGGTGGTCGTCGCGCTGGCCGTCACCTACCTGATGCTCACCGTCCCGCTGACCTTCCTGGTCAAGGCGGCCGAGGACCGGTGGCGCAAGCGTACGGCCCGGCAGACCATGCCGGTGTTCTCGTAGCACGGTGCGCGATGCCCCCGTCCACCCGGACGGGGGCATCGCCGGGTCCGGCGGGGCCGTTGCCGACGGGGTCGTGACCGCATGCCCGGGGAGACGGGGAACGGAGCCGGCGGCAACGGCCCCGCGACGTCAGGCCCGCCCGGTGTTGACGTAGACCTTGTTGTCCAGCCCGCGGACGAACAGGTGCAGGTCGCCGTCGTAGACGTTGGCGGCCGGGCCGCTCGGGGTCGGGCGGTTGCCGGACAGCTCGGTCCAGCGGTTGAAGGTGGTGCCGTGGGAGGCGATGGTGAACAGCTGGTCGTTGCCGCCCCGAGCGAACAGGCGCAGCAGGCCGTCGTAACTGGCCAGGCCGAGTGGGCTGGCGGTCCAGCCGTTACCGGGCACCGGGATCCAGCCGGTCCAGGCCCCGGCCGCGTAGGTGTTGAGGTAGATCAGGTTGTTGACGGCGCGTACGGCCAGGCGCAGCGTGCCGTTGTACTCGGTCACGGCGGGCGCGTCGGGGGTGCTGCCGTTGCCGGGCAGCACGTTCCAGCCGGACCAGCCGGTGGTGCTGTGGACGTTCTCGACGAGCTTGTCGTTGCCGGCCCGCACGATGAGGTGCAGCTCCCCGCCGACGACGGCGGCGGTGGGGGCGCTCGGGGTGGTGCCGCCGCCGGGTATCTCGGCCCAGCCGGACCACGCCGTGCCGGTGGACGTGTTGACGTAGATGCGGCCGGCGGTGTCACGTACGAAGAGATACAGCATGTTGTTGTGGACGGTGACCGTCGGCGCGCTGGGGGTGGTGCGGCCGCCCGGCACCGGTGACCAGCCCGACCACTGGGTGCCCGTGCGGACGTTCTGGATGATCTGGCCGTCGGCGCGGCGGGCGAAGACGTGCTCGGCGCCGGCCAAGGTCGTCACCGCCGGGCTCGAGGCGACGAGTTGCCCGCCGGGCACCTCGTTCCAGCCCTGCCAGTAGCGGGTCAGGCTGAGACCGAAGGTGTGCAGGATCGGGCGGATCGGCTGGAAGTACGACCGGTCGTCCTCGTCGTCGCACAACAGGTCGGTGCCGCCGGAGTGGATGCCCTGGGCCTGGTCGCCGGCGACGTACGGGGCACCGGAGTCGCCCGGCTCGGAGCAGGCGTCGGTCATCGTCAGGCCGGTCATCACCTTGTCCGGGCCGCCGTTCGTGCCGTGGTAGATGACGGTGACGTTCTTGGCCAGGATGGTCCCGCACCGCACGCCGGTCGTGACGCCGCTACGGCAGACCGTGGTGCCCTCGGAAGCGGGTTCGTCGCCGTCGACCGGGCCGAGGCCGAGCACCTCGGCGGTCGGGCGCCAGTCGGTGTAGGTGCGTACCCAGGCCATGTCGACGTACGGGAAGGAGTAGCCGCCCCAGACGCCCAGCGGCCGGCCATCCGCGGTGAGCGCCCCCGGAGGCGTCTCGAGCGCGCAGTGCCCGGCGGTGAGGAACCCGGCGTCACCGGTGAGGTTCTCCGTCACCGCGAACCCGGTCGTGCAGCCGGCGGTCCCGCCGATCAGGTAACCGTGGCCGGCGCCCAGCCGGTCCGACTCCTGTTGCGGGCGCCCGGCAGCCTCGACGACGCGCACCGCGCGCTTCGGCGTCCCGTTGTTCTCGACGAACCGCCGGGCTGTCGCGGCTCCACCCGGCAGCGCCTGTACCACCAGTGATTGTCCGTCCACGTCGGCGTACCAGCCGGTCACCTCGTCCGGAACGCTGGCGGCACGGTCCAGCCGGACCTTCATCCCCTCCAGCGCCGCGCCGTCCGGCACCGACTGTGCCGCCGCCGGCGCGCCCACCAGCATCGTGCCCGCGACGCTCAACGCCGCCAGCCACCCCACCGCGATCCTCCGCACCCAAGGCCTCCTCGCCAAGACGCGCCGGGCGGTGACCCGGCGCCCGGCAATGAAAACCTTTCGACGGTGGCAGTGGACAGATCTTGTCGGGTTCCCGTCCCGGCCGATCCATCAGGCTCGTCGCCGAGCCGCCCGGCCCATGGTGGGAGCGGACCCCGGGCGCCCTACGATCCGGCGGCACCGGTGCCCGGCGGTGTCGATCCGGCCGGATGACGGACCGGTCGAGGGCCGGACGACCGGGCAGGTCACACGGCGGTGAGCAGTGCGTCGAGCGGCCGAGGCAAGGCATCCCGGCCGACCGCCGCCTCGACGAGCAGTCGCGCGTAGCGCAGCTTGCGACGCGAGCCACTGCCCAGGAACCGCCGCATCTGCGCCTCGGGCCGCCGGCCGCGCCAGGCCGGCTGGCTCTGCAACGAGCGGAACGACCCGAGGTCGCCCTGCGAGTCGAAGAGTGCTTCGACCTCGGCGGCGCCCACGGCGCGGATCAGCTCGTCCTCCAGATCGTCGACGCAGACGTGGAACCCGAGGCGTTCCATCTCGGCGCGGGTGGGGGTCGCGCCGACCCGGGCGGCGATACCGCGGCGGAACAGATCCTCCTCACGCAGGTCGCACAGGCCGGCGAGCCGTACCCGGGCGCCCAGCGGGCCCGACCTCGTCAGGAAGCGGCCGATCGCGTGCGCCCCGCCGATCGGCACGACCACGATCCGCTCCGCCGCGAGGTCCCGGCCGCGACCCACAGCGGCTGTCTCCACGGCGATCTGGTCGCTGATGCCCTCGACGAGCACCACGGCCACCGCGTCGTCGACCTTCGCCAGGGCGCGGGCCGTCGCCAGGGTCGGGGCGTCGGGGCCGCTGACGTAGCCGTCGAGCGACCTGCGGACAAGCTCACGGCGGTCGGTGACCATGGCGGTTGCTGGTCCGGCGGGTGACTTGCCCTGGCGTCCTGTCCGCCCGTCGAGCGTAGCCATGGCTGCCATCATCGGTGATGGGGATGCTCGCCAACCAGGGATTTCCGGGGCACATCTCGGCGACAGGCCCGGTACCCGTACCGCCGGGCGGCCCGTGCGATCCGATGCGCCCAGTCCCGCCTGTGGTCGGCGGCGGGAGGCGGCCGTACGCCGCCGGCCGTCCTCGTTACCGTGTGCGGTATGGAACCGGAGGAGGACGACTACACGGCGAAGTCGGCTGACGCCAGCCGGATGGGAAAGGCCGCCGAGCATCTCATCGCCGCCTTCTGCATCCTGGCGACCCGGGGCGTCCTGAACGTCTCGACCTCACTCGTCGATGACGAGGGCGTCGACCTGGTGTTCCACCGCCGTGGGTCCACTGCGACGCTCGCTGTGCAGGTCAAGGCGCGGATGTCGGACAGCAAACGCGTCCAGTCCGAAGGATTCGTTGCGTTCGTCCGGTCCCAGACCTTCGCTCCCCGGCCGAACCTGGACATGCTGTTCGTCGCGATCGACGTTGTTCACGGCGCGGTGATGAAAGCATGGCTCATTCCCAGCAGGGATTATGAGGCCACACTCGGTGCCCCCAACAGCCGCGGTCGGTACCGCTTCAGCGCCTCCATGAAGGACGACTCGAAGGATCGTTGGCGGGGTTACCGCCTGGAGGCGCATGAGTTACCCCAGGCGGTACTGCGTCGTCTCGACGGCCTTGTCGAGGGTTGATCGACGAGGAGGGAAGGCCGTCTCGCCTCGCTGACCGATCAGGCCCTCGGGGCCGACCTGGCCTGCGGCAGCCCCGGTGAACCGCCGACCCGCGAGACCGCCCCCGTTCGGATGCGGGTGTCGAGCGATGTCGGTGGCGGAATGTAGCCTTTGCGCGTGCGGAAAGCGGTGTTCTGGAGCAACCTCGATGGCTGACGCCGACGACGTCCGTCGCCTGGCGTTGGCGCTGCCTCACGTGGCCGAGATCGACAGTGACGGCTTCGACTTCCGGGTCGCCGACAAGGGGTTCGTCTGGTCCTACCCCGAACGCAGACCCGGCACGTCGCGCCTCATCCGCACCGACATCGCCGTGCTCTACGTCGGCGACGAAGCGGAGAAGCAGGCTCTGCTCCTCGGGGAGCCCGAGGTCTTCTTCACGACGCCCGCGTACGACGGGCTGCCCCTGGTCATGCTGCGGCTGGCACGGGTGGACGTCGACCGCCTGGCGGAACTCGTCACCGACGCGTGGCACATGCGTGCCCCGGACTCGCTCGTCGCCGACCTCGACGTCGCCACAGGTTCGTCGAGTCCCGGATAGATCGTGACCACGGTCGTCCGGCAGCCGGCTACCATCCGTGGCGATGGCGGACTTCGTGCACATCACCCGAGCACGGTCGGCTCGACGCATCCAGCGTTCGGGAATCGCGGCGCGCAGCGCCGGGCACGCCGGCGGACGGGGCGTTTACTGCATGCCGGTGTTGCCCTCGTTCACCCTCACCTACCAGTGGGTGCGTGAGCTGCGGCGCTGGCATTCCGGCGTACTGGTCGCGGTGCATCTGCGGCTGCCCGACGACGAGCCGGTGACCGTCGGGCACTACGGTGCCCCACCACGTGCGGTGACCGCCGCGCAGGCGGTCGCGGCGGTGCGTCGGCTGGACGACCCGCGCGGCTGCGAGGTGTTCGTGCCCCGCGCGGTCACCACCGCCGAGGTACGCCGGATCCGGGACGTCCCACAGGGAGTCGGTTGGCGGTACCTGCCGGGCGCTCACGGCCGGCGGCCCTGCCCGTGTCCAGCCTGCCTGCCGCGCGGAGCCCGCAACGTCGCGAGGCTGCGTCGCCGGTTCCCGTACAACGACCCGCCCAGGCCAAAGGGCGAGCTGATGGCCCAGCTACGGACGGCAGGCACCGCTGACGAGATCATCGACGTGCTGTGGGAGCTGGGTCGTGGCCGGCGCGGTGGCGCCGAGGAATTGGCGTACCTGGTAGACCATCCCGATCCGCACGTACGCGACACTCTCAATGACGCCCTGCGTGCGTACCGGGGTCGCGAGGCGCGACGGCTTCGCGCGCGTCTACAGCTCACCGAGGTGTCGGCGTCAACGTCGAAGAGCTGCTGAGCGGCCCGTCGACCCGGTCACGTGAGGACTTCCGGGTGACGGTCGGACTCGGTCTCCAGCAGGTGCCGAATGGCGGCTGCGATCACCGGATCCACGGGGAACCGTTCCTCCAGCCATTCGAGGACGACCTGGGCGGCGGCACGGTTCGCCCGGTAGCCGGGCACCATCGCGGCCAGTGGCAGTGCCCCGGGCGGATACGCCTGCTCCACCCGTCGGGCGGGATCGAACGGGTCGCGTCGGTGGGTGACGTCGGGGGAGGTGAGCCGGAGCAGGGCGAGCACCCGGTCCACGGCGTACGACTGGATGAACCGCGACGCGGACAGGTGCTCGCCGCGCAGCTCGCGGTGCAGGCCGACGTAGAGGTTGGTCAGCGCCTCGTTCAGGTGGAAGGCGGGCGTGTCGTGGGGTGGGCCCGCCGGACGATTCCGGCCCTCGGCGAGCCCGGCGGGCGCGTCGGGACGCTGCCAGATGATCCGGGCGCCGGCGAACGGCAGTCGGGTCACCTCGTCGACGGTGAAGACCGCGTACTCGACGAAGATGCCGTCGGCGTAGAGCGCCTTGCGGGCGTTGCGGTCGTTGACGAAGCTGTACGCCACCGGGCAGGGCGCCGCGAGCCAGTCGATTGAGTCGACGTAGCGGGAGACGGCGCCGTCGGCGACGACCACGAAGAAGTCGAGGTCGGAGTGCGCGTCGAGCCGATCGTGTTCGTTCCCCGCCGAACCGAGGCCGAGGAGGGCCACCGTGTCCGGCCGGGTGGCGAGGTGGGTCGCGAGCTCGTCCAGCCGGCGCAGCATCGGGTGCATGCCGTCGTCCCTTCGTGAAGAGTCGACGTTTCAGCCCGTACGGCCGTGGCCGCCGCCGGGGTCGCGACACCGATGACGGCGATGGTATGCCGGGCGGCGGCGCTGTTCAACGGTGCGGCCCGGCCCGGTGCGGCATCCCCACGCCTACAGTCATCGATACATTTGCATGTCTCTGTTCACTCGTGTATGAAGGCTGCAAGCACGTCTGGTGCTGGTTCCTGGGGAGGAGCGACGATGAAGAAGACCCTGCGCCGCCTGCGAACGGCGGCGGTCGCGCTCGGCGCCTGCACACTCGGGCTGAGCCTGCTGTCGATGCCCGCCGCCGAGGCGGCCTCGGTGCAGCCTCTCGCACCGCAGTCCGAGCGGGCACCCGAGTCGGAGCAGTTCTCGGTCGAGGGCGTCACCACGGTCGGGGAACTCCGTACCGTCGACGGCTCGCTGTCCCGGGCCCGGGACAGTCGGACGCAGATCATCCGGCATCCCGGCGCGTCGTACGTCAAGGTGCACTTCAGCTCGTTGCGACTGGCCCAGGGCGAGTACGTGACCGTGGCGAGCCCCGACGGCCGGGAGAGCTACCGGTACGACCGCGACCTGGACCGGGCGACCGGCTCGGACTACACCACCGACGGCCAGCCGGGTTTCTGGGCGATGTCGGTGGAGGGTGACACCGCCGTGGTGACGCTGCACGGCAGCCGCTCCGGCCGGGGTGACGCCGCGACCATCGACCGGTTCTGGCGCGGCTACGACCACGCGGAGATCAAGCAGTACAACTTCTCCACGCAGTCCGTGTGCAGCACCGACGCCCGTCGCGACGTGGTCTGCTACCAGGCCAGCCACCCCACCGAGTACGCCCGTGGCCGGGCGGTGGCGCGGCTGCTGATGAGCGGCGGTGGCATGTGCACCGCCTGGCGGGTCGGCAACACCAACCGCCTGCTGACCAACAAGCACTGCTTCTCGACGCAGGCCGCCGTCAGCGCCAGCGAGACGCAGTTCAACTACCAGTGCGCCACCTGCGGCGGCTCGAACCCGGGCGCCGGCACCAAGGTGAGCGGCGCCACCCTCTACAAGGTGAGCACCGGCGGTTCCGGCGAGCTCGACTACGCCCTGTACTCGGTGAACAACTTCACCAGCATCCAGGGGTTCGGCACGCTGTACCTGGCGACGACCGCCACCACCACCGGCACCCGGATGTACATCCCCGGGCACGGTGACGGCAGCCCGAAGCGACTGTCGATCTTCGAGGACGCCCAGAACGGCGCGAACTGCACCGTCAAGAACGCCAACTACAACACCTGGAACATCAGCTACAGCTGTGACACCTCCGGCGGCAACTCGGGCTCGCCGGTGCTGAACGGCAGCCACCGGGTGATCGCCCTGCACCACCTCGGCGGTTGCCCGTCGAACCAGGGTGCGAAGGCGCACCTGATCTACAACGAGATCGCCAGCCTGATCGACAACAACGGCTGACCACGGTCGACCACGGGCCGCTGGGGTGCGCGACGCGCCCCCGGCGGCCCGTGGTCTGCGCGATCACCCGGTGTCCCTCGTCCCCGGGTCCGGGCTTGCGTCTCAGGCCGATTGAGATCGCATAGTGGGCGTCGTGGACACCGGTCAGTGCGCGGGCTTGACGGAGCGGACGAAGCTGGCCCACGCGGCGGGGGAGAAGCTCAGGGCCGGGCCGGACGGATCTTTGCTGTCGCGTACGGCGACGAGGCCGGGCAGATTGTCGGCGACCTCCACACAGTCACCCCCGTTGTCGCCGCTGCGAGTGCTCTTGCGCCACTGAGCGCCGGCCACTTCAGCCACGGTGAACCTCCCCGATGATCTTGTTAACCAGTTGCCTTGATTGTGCCTCATCGAGCGCCAGGTCATCGAGGCTCGCCCATGCTTCGTCGTAGATGGCGAGTTCTTCCTTGCGGTCGAGGTAGAGCGCTCCGGTCAACGACTCCTTGTAGATGACCGACGGCTCGGGCTCGATCCGGTTCCGGATCGGGAAGTCAAGCATGACGAACGAGCCGGCGACCGCGCCGAAGTGCAGGCCGGCGCTGAGAGGAAACACTCGGACAGAGACGTTGGGGAGTTCACCGACCGCCAGGAGATGACGTATTTGATCAGCCATGGTCGCTGCACTGCCGACCGTGCGAAGGAGCGCTGCCTCGGCCAGGATCACCTCCATTTTGGGTGCCGGAGGCAGTCTCCGGCGCAGAAGGGCCTGTCGTTGCAGTCGCACCTCGATCAGGCGTTCGCGCTCCTCATCCGTCACAGTGCGGCGGCGCTGGTAGACCGCTGAGGCGTAGGCGCGCGTTTGCAGCATGCCGGGGATCAGTGCTTCGTCGAAGCGGCGAATGGACGACGCGGCGGATTCCAGGCCGACGTAGAGTTCGAACCATTCGGGGATGGCGTCGACGTACGAGTGCCACCAGCCCTTGGCCCTGGTCTCGTGGGCCAGGGCGGTGAGGGCGCGGGACAGTTCGGGTGTCGCGCCGTACAGTTCGCACAGGGCCCGGACGTCGAGGGCGCGGGCCGAGCCGAGACCAGATTCGATGCGCCACATCTTCTGCCGGCTACAGTGCAGCGCGTCCGCCGCGCCGTCGAGGGTCATCTGCGCCTCGGTGCGTAGCTCCCGTAGCGCCCGCCCGAGCTGCCGTCTCGGGACGGTCGATCCCATGTCGTCGGCCATCCGTCACCCCTTCCCGCGTTGCATTTTGTTACATCGCTACGCCACCGGTGAAACGTCGACCTGTCGCTGAGGAAATGGTTTCCCCGTTGCCGTCCACGCAATGGCTATTAGGTATCGGACCCTACCGGAATCCGCCGACAACAGCCATGTGCGCGCAATTCCCGTACGCGCAATTCGCGTACCATTTCCGGGTGCGGTTCCCGGCGGTGTGGCCAGCCGGCGGCTGCCTCAGCGGGTGCCGGCGGTGAGACGTCGCCCCCAGTCGCGCATGTACTCGACGGCCTCCGGTGGTCCGTGCACGACGAACGGGGCTTCGAGTGCTCCGATGCAGAAGGTGGCCCAACCGAGGGAGTCGGCGGCGATGTGCACCCGACACGACGAGTCGTCGACGGGTTCCACGGTGCCGTAGTGCCCGATCTCGTCCCGCACCCGCTCGGCGGGGGCCTGGACGGTGGCATGGACGGGATACCTGCCGGGCATCGATCTGATCTGAGCGCGCACGTACTCGACGGGATCGTCGGCAGGGAGCGGTCGTGGCGCGAACCTCTTCCCGGTACGGCGTGGGCCATCGATCCGGTCGACCCGGAAGGAGCGCCAGTCGCCCCGCCCTTGGTCCCAGGCGACGAGGTAGAGGCGGTTCTCGACGCTGACGATCCGGTGCGGGTCGATCGTCCTGCTGGCGGCCTGACCGGTTCGCGTCCGATAGGTGAACTCCAGCGTCTCCGCATCTCGGCAGGCCAGGGCGACGGTCGTCAACGAGGCGACATCGGTGATGGCGGCATGCTGCTCGGTGCCCGGCGCCGGGACGGCGACGGCGCGGAGGCTGTCGATGCGGCGGCGGATGCGTACGGGAAGCACCTGGACGATCTTGGCCATTGCGCTGAGCGCGGCATCCCCGGACATCGGGTGGGCGCGGGAGGCGATCTCCTTGAGCCCCATGACGACGGCGGCAGCCTCCTCCTCGCTGAGCACCAGGGGCGGGAGGGAAGCCCCGGGACTGAGCTGGTAGCCACCGCCGGTGCCTCTCGTCGTGGTGATCGGATACCCGAGTTCCTGTAGGCCGTCGACGTCACGGCGGAGCGTGCGCTGACTGACACCGAGTCGACGGGCGAGTTCGTCGCCGGGCCAGTGACGCCGGTTCTGAAGCAGTCCGAGGAGTTCGAGAACCCGGGTGCCGCTCGACATGGCCTGACTCTAGCGCCTCCTTGTGGCCACATAGCGGCCACAAGTCTGGCGAGGATGGGAAGTGCCTTGGAACCGAAAGGACCTACGAGCATGCGCATTCTCGTCACCGGAGCAACCGGTCAGGTCGGGCGTCACCTCGTCGCCCAACTGCACGAGGCCGGGCACGACGTCCGAGCACTGACCCGCGATCCCGCAAAGGCCGACCTGCCGCCCGGCGTTCGGGTGGTGGCCGGCGACCTCACCGACACCGCCACGCTCGGACCCGCCTTCGAAGGAGTGGAAGGGATCCACCTGATCACCTTCGGCGGCGATGGCTTCGACGATCTGACCAACGGCTCGGAGATCATCGACCTGGCCGAGCAGCATGGCATCGGTCGCGCCACCGTACTCGGTGGTTGGTCTCCCACCAGTGTCGAGAACGCCCTCATGTCCAGCACCATCCAGTGGAGCATCCTGCAACCGGTGGAGTTCATGGGCAACGCCCTCGAATGGGCCGAGGAGATCCGTGCCAGTCGCACCGTCTCCATGCTCGCCGCCTACCCCAGCGCCATAGTGCACGAAGCCGACATCGCCAGCGTCGCCGCGACCGCGCTCACCGAGGACGGCCACGAGGGACGCTCCTACCCGCTCACCGGACCCGAGGCGCTCACCCCACGGGAGCGAACCCGGATCCTCGCCGAGGCCACCGGTCAGGACATCGCCTTCGTGCAGCTCACCGAGGACGGCGAACGCGCCCGGCTGCGTGGTTACGGCTACGACGACGACTACGTGGAGTTCGGGATCCAGCTGGCCACCAACCCTCCGGACGCCGCCGGCGTGGTCCTGCCCACCGTCGAGGAGGTCACCGGGCATCCCGCCCGAACCTTCACCCAGTGGGCACAGGAACACGCAGGACGGTTCCGCGCCACCCCCTGACCCCCCAACACACGGCCGGCCGCGCGACCCGGGGCCGAGGCTGGCCCGCGGTCTGCCCCGTCGATCATGGAGTTGTGGCGCCCGACCAGTGGCTTTTGTGGGGTTCTGGTGGGTGCCCGAACTCCATGATCGACGGGCGAGGTGGGCACGCCGGGATTCCGGGCTCGTTCTTCAGGCGTTCCGGCGCAGGTCGAGTACGTCGGGGAGCTGGTAAAAGCCGGCCGAGCGGTAGGTGGCGACGGCGCCGACGTTGGCGCTCGGGGTGCACACGATCGCGCTCGACGAGCCCATCCCGCGCAGGGTCGCCGCCGCCGCGACGGTGATCGCCGTGCCGTAGCCGTGGCCGCGATGGTCGCGGTGCACGCCCATCGGTTCGAGCAACCCGGGCCGCCCCGGACCGGCCGACCACACCGTCGCGGCCGCCACCGCGACCCCGTGGTCGTCGTAGGCGACCAGGCACCGGGCGTCGGCGTACGCCGGTCCGGTCGCCATCGCGTGCCACCGTTCGTCCGTGAAGGTCGACCCGTCGAACGCCGCGCGTTGCACGGCTACCCGCACGTGGACCTGCTCCGGACCGATCGTCTCGACCCGTACGCCGCAGTCCGCCACGGGCTCCGTGAGGTCACGCCGAAGCGGTGTCCACGGCTCGTCGAGGTCCCAACCGCTGGCGAGCAGCAGCTCACGGAACACACCGTCACTCCGCGACTCGACGCCGACGCTCCCCGGCGGGAGGACGCCGCGCTCCGGCCGCGTCAGGTCGTCGGCCATCTGGCGAGCCAGCTCCTCGTCCCGTCCAGCGTCAGGGGCGAACCCGATCCGCACCAGCCCGGGACTGTCCACCAGCCCGACGGCGAGGATCGTGCCGTCGCGGCTCCACGTCCGGACCGCGCGGGCCGTCTCCTCCGCGCCGAACCTCCAGTGCCAGCCCAGATCCCCCGGATGCAGTGGCACCGGCGCCCCGTCGTGCTGCCACCGGCGCAGCACGCGTACGGCCTCGCCCAACCCGTCGACTCCTGGCGTGCTCATCACGACCGACACACCCGGATCCAAACACCGCCGCCCCGCCGGGCTCAACGGGATATTGCCTTGTTGCCCTGCGTGCCCGTGCCTACCGTACGGTGATGCCTCTGCGACTGTTGTCGGTGACCTTCGATGCGCACGATCCGACTCGCCTCGCGCGGTTCTGGGCCGGTCTGCTCGGCCGGGAGGTCGTGGAGGACGCCGGTGGCGCGTTCCTGCCCGGCGACGACACCCAGGTCGGTCTCCGGTTCGCGCCCGGCGACACGGCGATGACGCGGCCGAACCGCCTGCACCTGCACCTGACCAGCGCCAGCGACGCCGACCAGCAGGAGACGGTGGCGACGGCGCTGCGGCTCGGCGGCGGCCACGTCGACGTCGGGCAGCGCCCCGAGGAGGGGCACGTCGTCCTGGCCGATCCCGAGGGCTACGAGTTCTGCGTGATCGAGGCGGGCAACAACTTCCTCGCCGGGTGCGGGCTGCTCGGGGAGGTCGCCTGTGACGGCACCCGCGAGGTCGGCCTCTTCTGGAGCGCGGCGCTGGGGTGGCCGCTCGTGTGGGACCAGGACGAGGAGACCGCTGTCCAGTCACCGTACGGCGGTACGAAGGTCGCGTGGGGCGGTCCACCGGTGGCCCCGAAGGTGGGCCGGAACCGGCAGCGCTTCGACCTGGCTCCGGCCGGTGGCGACCAGCAGGCGGAGGTCGACCGGCTGGTCGCCCTCGGGGCCACCCGCCTGGAGACCGGTGCGGACGGCGCTGTCGTGCTGGCCGACCCGGACGGCAACGAGTTTTCCGTCAGACGGAGCTGACCGGAGCGCGGCGACGCTGCCCGCGAATCAGGGCACCCTGCTGGGGGAAGACGTGGAACAGCGGCTTCATCGGTGTGGAGTCGGGTGACAGCGCGGTCCGGCGTGTAGCCGTACTCGCGGGCGAAGGCGGCGACCGGCAGGTCGGCTTCCTGCCGCAGGGTCTGGTCGCGCCGGAGCACATCGTCGTCCGGCGGCTGGTCGCCCGGGGCCGCTACCCGCACCAGTCCCTGCTCGGCACGGGAACGGTCGCTGACGAGGAGGCCGTGTGGTCGGCCACGGTGGCCGGCGTCGCGGACCTGGCGGAGCGGCCCGTCGAGGAGCTCTCCGGCGGTCAGCGGCAGCGGGTCTGGATCACGATGGTGCTGGCGCAGGAGACGCCGTACCTGCTGTTCGACGAGCCCACCACGTTCCTCGACATCACCCACCAGTACGAGCTGCTGGCCCTCTTCGCGCGGCTGCCCGGCGAGGGTCGCACCATCGTCGCGGTCATGCACGACATCAACCAGGCGTGCCGGTTCGCCGACCACATCGTGGCGATGGCGCACGGCGTATGGAGTTGACGTTCATCGATTACACGCCTAGGTTGACGGCGGGAACACGCTCTGTCGATGGGGGTCGGGATGTTCGTCGGGCCTGCCGCACGTACGCGTACCCGGTGGCCCCGCCTCCTGGCGTTGGTCTCGTCGGTGCTGCTGGCTGCCGGTGTGATCCTTGTGCCGCCGACATCCGCACTCGCCGTCCGTTCGACGCAGACCACGGCACCCCTCCGGCCAGTGATCAGCTTTCCGGGCGGAAGTAGCATTCCCGAAGGTGGCCGGATCGCCGTCAGATTCGACGCCGACGGCGACACGACGGTGACCCGGTTCCGGTACGCCGTCGACGGCGCGCATCCGACCAGCGAGGTCCCGGTCGGGCCGGACGGTACGGCGTCCGTGCTGGTCGACGTGGGCTGGCCCGGTGAGCACACCGTGCACGCGATCGCGGTGAATGGCGACGACCGGCTCAGCGGCCTCTCCGTGGCCCGCTTCACGGTCTCCGTCGTCTGGGATCTCAGGGGGTGGGCGCTCGACGCGACCACGTTCCTGCCGGTGTCGGGGGCGACGATCCGGCTGGAGCCGGGCGGGGGCGAGGTCGTCACCGGTGCCGACGGCTACTTCCAGTTCGACGTGGAGCCGGGCCTCCACACCCTCAGCGGCCTGCACGCCGGCCCGCCCAGCCTCTCGGGGAGTCAGGAGTTGCTGCTCGACGGCCAGGGTGTGACGTTCGACCTGTACCTGTTCCCGGACTCCGGCAGTCGGGGAGTCGGTTGAGCCCGGTCGGGCTCCGCGCCCTCCCCGACGGGGCGGAGGCCCTTCGCGGCCCCGGGGCTGTGCGGCCCGGCACCCACCTCGGTCGTGGCTGTGGCGGCTCGGGCCGGTCAGTCGCGCAGCGTACGCAGGATGCGGGCGAGCTGTTCCCGGTCGGCCGTCGGTAGGCGCCCGAAGAGGTCCTCGGCGGCGGCCCGGCGGGCGGCCTGGATGGCGGCCCCGACCCGCGTACCCTCCTCGGTCGGTGCGACCAGGGTGGCGCGCCGGTCGGTCGGATCGGGCCGGCGCCCCACGAGGCCGCGTGCCTCCAGGTCGTCCACCACCTCGGTGGCCGAGCGGGGGGCGATGCGCAGGTGCTCGGCGAGCGTGCTGAGCCGCACCGCGCCGTGCCGAATCAGCACGCCGAGCGCCCGGGACTGGGCGGGCGTCACGTCCCACGGCGCGAGTGCCTCCCGGGTGCGGTGGCGCAGCCGCCGCGTCACCGCCCAGAACGCCTCGGCGAGGCCGTTCTCGGGTTCGTCGGTCTCCGCCGTCACGTGGAATACGGTAGCAGCAGAAGCTGTTGCTCCCTCATGTTGAGGCAACCTCAGCATTCTCCACGGAAGGAAGTACCCCTTGGAACCCACCCAAGCTGGCCGCGACCGCGGCCCCCGCACGGTCAGCGCCGCCGAGAAGGCGCAGGCCCGCCAGGTGTCGCTGCGGCGCATCGGCCGGCTGTTCGCCCGGCACCGGGGCGCGCTCGCCACGGTCACCGGCATCATCGTGGTGTCCTCGGTGCTCGCCATGGCCTCGCCCTTCCTGCTCCGCGCCGTGATCGACCGGGCCCTGCCCGAGCGCGACCTGACGCTGCTGGTCTGGCTGGTGGGCGGCATGGTCGCGGTCGCCGCCGTGACCTCGGTTCTGGGCGTGGCGCAGACCTGGATCTCCACCCGGGTCGGGCAGCAGGTCATGCACCGGCTGCGCACCGACGTCTTCACCCACCTGCAACGGCAGTCGCTGGCGTTCTTCACCCGCACCCGCACCGGCGAGGTGCAGTCCCGGATCACCAACGACATCGGCGGCATGCAGAGCGTGGTCACCTCGACCGCCACCTCGATCGCGTCCAACCTGACCACCGTGATCGCCACCGGGGCGGCCATGGTCGCGCTCTCCTGGCGGCTCTCCCTGGTCTCCCTCGTCGTGCTGCCGCCGGCCGTCTGGCTGACCCGCCGGGTCGCCCACCTGCGCCGCGAGATCACCGCACGCCGCCAGCGCGAGCTGGCCGACCTGAACGTCACCGTCGAGGAGGGGCTGTCGGTCAGCGGCGTGCACCTGGCCAAGACCCTCGGCACCGGCCCCACCCTGGCCGCGCGCTTCGCCGCCTCGTCGGCCCGCCTGGTCGAGCTGGAGTTGCGCTCCGAACTCGCCGGACGCTGGCGGATGGCCACGATGAGCATCGTGTTCGCCGCCATCCCGGCGGTCCTCTACCTCAGCGCAGGTCTGCCCGGCACCGCCGGCACGCTCAGCATCGGCACGCTGGTCGCCTTCACCGCGTTGCAGGGCGGACTGTTCCGTCCACTGATGGGCCTGCTCAACGTGGGCGTCTCGGTGACCGCCTCGCTGGCGCTGTTTGCCCGAATCTTCGAGTACCTGGACCTGCCGGTCGAGGTGGACGACCCCGCCGAGGCGGTCGACGTCGACCCCCGTCGGGTCCGGGGCGACCTGCGCCTCACCGACGTCACCTTCCACTATCCCGGCAGCGACACCGCCGCCGTCGCCGGGATCACCCTCGACGTGCCGGCCGGCACGGGCCTGGCCCTGGTCGGCGAGACCGGCTCCGGCAAGAGCACCCTGGCCGCGCTGGTGAGCCGACTGTACGACCCGACCAGCGGCCGGATCACCGTCGACGGCATCGACCTGCGCGACCTGCGCCTGGCCGACCTGTCCGCGATCGTCGGCGTGGTCAGCCAGGAGACCTACCTGCTGCACACCACGGTCCGGGAGAACCTGCGCTACGCCCGGCCGGACGCCACCGACGCCGACATCGAGGCCGCCGCCCGCGCCGCCCAGATCCACGACCTGATCGCCGGGCTGCCCGACGGGTACGACACGGTCGTCGGCTCGCGGGGGCACCGCTTCTCCGGCGGCGAGAAGCAGCGCCTCGCCATCGCCCGTACGCTGCTGCGCGACCCGCGCATCCTGATCCTCGACGAGGCGACGAGCGCGCTGGACACCGAGACCGAGCGCGCCGTGCAGCGGGCGTTCGATGAGGTGGCCCGGGGCCGCACCACCATCACCATCGCCCACCGGCTCTCCACCGTCCGCGACGCGGACCAGATCGCCGTGCTCGACCACGGGCGGATCGTCGAGTCCGGCAGTCACGACGGCCTGCTGGAGCGGGCCGGCCGCTACGCCGCCCTCGCCGCCTGACGACTGTCCCCGGAGCGTCAGTTCCGCACGGGCGGGCTCCGCATGCCGATCCCACGCGGCGGAGTGAACTGCGTCACGTACTGTCACAACGCTCGGTCGCACGGTGTCTTGAGGTCGAACCCTCTGACGAAGGAGACACCATGGCAACGAAGACCGACGTGATCGTGGTCGGCGGCGGCTACGCCGGCGTGATGGCGGCCAATCGCCTGACGCGACGCGACGACGTGACCGTGACTCTGGTCAACCCGCGTCCGAGCTTCGTGGAGCGGCTCCGCCTGCACCAACTGGTGGGCGGATCCCACGACGCGCTCGTGGACTACCGGGACATCCTGGGCCGGGACGTCCGGCTGCTCGTGGACACCGTGACCCGGATCGACGCCGCCGGGCGCGGCGTGACGTTGGCGTCCGGCGGCACGCTCGGCTACGACTACCTGATCTACGCGGTGGGCAGCGGCAGCGCCGACCCGCAGGTGCCCGGAGCCGCCGAGTTCGCCTACCCGATCGCCAGCCTGGAGGACGCGCAGCGGCTGCGGCCGGTCGTCGACGCCGCACCGGCGACGGCCACGTTGACGGTCGTCGGAGCCGGCCCGACCGGCATCGAGACCGCCGCCGAGCTGGCGGAGGGGGGCCGTACCGTGACGTTGGTCTGCGGTGGAGTGCTCGGCCCGTACCTGCACCCCCGGGGTCGGCGCGCGGTGGCCAGGCGACTCGCCGAACTCGGCGTGACGGTGGTCGAGGGCCCCGGCGCGACGGTGACGGCGGTGACTCGCGACAGCGTGCGGCTCGGTGACGGCCGTGGGCTGGTGAGCGACGTGACCATCTGGACCGCCGGGTTCGGCGTGCCGGACCTGGCGAGCCGCAGCGGGCTGAGCACCGACGCCCTGGGCCGCCTGATCACCGACGAGACGCTGACGAGCGTGGACGACGTACGCGTCGTCGCGGCCGGCGATTCGGCGGCGCCGTCGGGCCTGCCGTACCGCATGGGGTGTCAGTCCGCGGTGCAGCTGGGCCCGCAGGCCGCCGAGACGGTGCTCAGCCGGATCGCGGGCGAGCAGCCCGCGCCGGTCGACGTGGGGTTCGTCGGCCAGTGCATCAGCCTGGGGCGTCAGGCCGGCATCGTCCAGCTCGCCCGCCGGAACGACACCGCGACCGGGCTTCACCTCGCCGGCCGCTCCGCCGGGAAGATCAAGGAACTCGTGGTCAGGCAGACCGTCAGGCAGCTGGCGTCCGAGGCGCGCACGCCCGGTGCCCGCAACCTGTGGTTCAAGGATGGCCAGCGCCAGCACCTGCTGCGGGCCACGCGCGACGAGAACCTGGCGACCGCCGAGCGGTAGGCCGGTCCCGGCATCCGTGGCCGGTTCGACCGGTGGCGGATCGGGACGCCTGTCGTGCGGCGACGCCCTTGTCGCGGGACGCCGCCGCACGCAGGCGTGCGGCGACCGACGGTCCGGTCGGCAACGGGCCGTCGGCGGAAGGGGAGTGGGGCCGAGACATGGGCGAGCACGCCACCGACGCGGCGACCGAGGCCTTCGTCGCCCACCGCAACCTGCTCTTCACCGTCGCGTACGAGCTGCTCGGATCTGCCGCCGGACGGAGGCGTACGTCGGCCCCTGGCCGCCCGAGCCGCTGTTCACCGAGCCGGACGTGGCCGAGGAGGTCGAGTTCGCCGCGTCGGCCCGGACGGCTCTTCACAAAGCGCGAGATCTCCGACAGGATGAGAGAGCGCTCTCTCGGCGGGACCGCTCCGCCGGAACCGGGCGCCCCCACCGCCTCGTCGATAGGACGAACCCTTGACGATCCCGCCCACCCACCTCCGGGTACGGCTCGGCCGGACGCTCACGTTCGGGCTCGCGCTGGCCCTCGCCGCCACCACGGCGAGCAGCCCCGCCGCCGCCGGCCCGCCCCGACCCGACACCCCGAACTTCGGATCCCACGTCACGGTCTTCGACCCGAGCATGCCGGTCAGCGAGATCCAGGCGAAGCTCGACGCGACGCACGCCGCGCAGGTCAACGACGAGATGGGGACCAGGCGGTTCGCCTACCTGTTCAAACCGGGGGTCTACGGCACCGCCGAGCAGCCGCTACAGATCAAGGTCGGCTACTACACCGAGATCTCCGGCCTGGGCGCCTCGCCCACCGACGTCGTCATCAACGGCAAGATCGAGGCGTACAACCGCTGCCTCACCGAGGGCGGCACCGCCAACTGCATCGCGTTGGTCAACTTCTGGCGCACGGTGTCCAACCTGTCGCTCCGCATCAACGCCACGGGCCATGATGGCTGTCGCTCCACGGCGAACTTCTGGGCGGTGTCCCAGGCGGTGTCGATGCGGCGGCTCGACATCAGCGGCGGCGGGCTCTCCCTGATGGACTACTGCACCGCCGGCCCGCAGTTCGCCAGCGGCGGCTTCATCGCCGACTCCCGGCTGCCGGCCACCACCAACGGGTCGCAGCAGCAGTGGCTGACCCGCAACAGCGAGGTCGAGAGCTGGTCCAACGGGGTGTGGAACCAGGTCTTCGCGGGCGTCGTCGGCGCGCCCGACGACGCCGGTTTCCCCGACCCGCCCTACACCACGCTCGACACCACCCCGCTGAGCCGGGAGAAGCCGTACCTGTTCGTCGACGCCAAGGGCCGGTACCAGGTCCGCGTGCCCGTCGCGCGGCGCGACACCCGGGGCGTCACCTGGGCCGACGGCCTGACCCCCGGCCGGACCATCCCCATCGGCGACTTCTTCGTCGCCCGACCTTCCGACCCGGTCCACGTGATCAACCGGGAACTCGCCCGTGGCCGGCACCTGCTGCTCACCCCGGGTGTGTACGACATCGCGCGCAGCATCGAGGTCCGGCGGCCGGACACGGTGGTCCTCGGCATCGGGCACGCCACGTTGACCGCCGTGGACGGCGCCATCCCCCTGGACGTCGCCGGTGTTCCCGGCGTGGTCGTGGCCGGCGTGACGATCGACGCCGGGCTCACCGAGTCGCCGGTCCTGTTGCGGGTGGGCCGCAAGCACGGACCCGACCGCAGCGACCCCCGCAACCCGACGACGCTCTCCGACGTCTACTTCCGCGTCGGCGGTCCGCACATCGGCAGGACGCACATCGCGTTGGAGGTCAACAGCGACCACGTCCTCATCGACCACACCTGGGTGTGGCGCGGCGACCACGGCGTCGAGGGGTTCACCGAGGGCGTGAACGGCGACACCGACCGGTGGCGGACCAACACCGGCCGCTACGGGGCCGTCATCAACGGCGACCACGTGACCGCCACCGGCCTGTTCGTCGAGCACTTCCAGCGGTACAACACCGTCTGGAACGGTGAGCACGGCACCACGGTCCTCTACCAGAACGAGCTGCCGTACGACCCGCCGACGCAGGCCGACTGGATGAACGGCGACGTCGAGGGCTGGGCGGGCTACAAGGTCGGTGACCGGGTACGCCACCACACGCTCCACGGCGGCGGTGTCTACGTCTTCAACCAGAACAATCCCTCGATCCACACCGAGAACGGCTTCGAGGTCCCCGTGACGCCGGGCGTCCGGCTGCACCACGTGATGACCGTGAACCTCAGCGCCGGCACGATCGACCACGTGGTCAACGGCGTGGGCGAGCCGGCCGACACGACCCGGACCGGCGCACCGGTCTACCTGGTCCGCTACCCGGCGAGCTGACGGAGCACCACCGACGAGGGCCGGACCCCGTCCTGCGGGACACGGTGGGGTCCGGCCCACCCGCCGCCGCATCCTCCGGGGTCGGCGGCGGCTCCGCGAGGGCGCCGACGCGCAGGTCCCCGTGGCGGGCCGCCGGTCAGCCGACCTCGGGGAGGTCGACGAGGGGGCCGTCCTGGCGGCTGAGGGCCAGGAGCAGTCGTCGGGTCTGCCGCAGCTCCTCGGGATCGCTGTCCCCCTCGTACAGGCCGGCGACGGCCACGCCGTCGGCCGCGCGGACGATGAGCAGGGCTCGTTGCGGGTGCAGCCCGTCGGCGTCGAACGCCTCCCGCCACCGCTGCTTGTCGCGTTGCAGCACCTCGGCGACGCCGGGGACGGTGGACAGGGTGGCGGCCAGCATGGCCTGCTCGGGGACGGTGGATCCGTCGAGGAGGTCGTCGAAGGTGGCGTTGACGTAGCCGCGCACCAGGCGTCCGGGGGCGTGGTCGCGGGGATCGACCGCCGCGTACACGGTGGCGGCGAACTGCTCGGCGATGTCCTCGGCCAGGGCGAGCAGCAACTGGTCGCGGGAGCGGAAGTGGTGCAGCAGGCCGCTCTTCGAGACCCCGGCCTCCCGGGCGATCGCGTCCACGCTGGCGCCCGAGCCGTGTGTGCCGACCACCTTCGCGGCGGCGTCCAGCACCACCCGGCGGGTTCTCACCGTGTCGCGTTCCCGACCCTGCATCACAGCCTCCGGCTCGTTCCGCGCGGCGAGACCGCTTCACCGCTTCATCGATCCTAGGAGCCGACCAAATGGTTTGCACAACCGACCATATGGTCGGTAGCTTGAGGGAATGACGTCCACGACGCCCTCCCCGTCGGTCGGTGCCACGCCCGACACACCCCACCGCCCGGTCCGGGCCGGAGCCCGGCAGTGGGCCGCGCTGGGCGCGCTCACCCTGGCGGTGACCCTGTTGGCCGTGGACGGCACCGTGCTCGCGTTGGCGATGCCCGCCCTCACCGCCGACCTGGGGGCGACCTCCACCGAGGTGCTGTGGATCGGTGACGCCTACTCCTTCGCCCTGGCCGGCCTGCTGATCAGCATGGGAACGCTGGCCGACCGCATCGGCCGCCGGCGGCTGCTGCTGATCGGCGTCGCCGGTTTCGGCTCCGCCTCGCTGGTGGCGGCCTTCGCGCCGACCGCCGGCTGGCTGATCGCCGCCCGGGTCCTGCTGGGCGTGGCCGGGGCGACGTTGATGCCGTCGACGCTGTCGATCGTGCGTAACGTGTTCACCGACCCGGCCCAGCGCACCCGCGCCATCGCGGTGTGGTCGGCCGGCGCCTCCGGCGGCGCGGCGCTGGGCCCGCTGGTCGGCGGCGTCCTGCTGGAGCACTACTGGTGGGGGTCGGTCTTCGTCATCAACCTGCCGATCATGCTGCTGGTGCTGATCAGCGTCGCGCTGCTGGTGCCCGAGTCGCGCAACCCCGCAGCCGCCCGGTTCGACCTGGTCAGCGCCGTGCTGTCGGTGGCCGCGATCGTGCCGCTGGTCTGGGCGGTCAAACACACCGCCAAGAGCGGCATCGACCCGGCCGGCCTGCTGGCCGCTGCGCTCAGCGTGGGCGCCGCACTGGTGTTCGTACGCCGTCAGCGCACGCTCCGGACGCCCCTGGTGGACGTCACCCTCTTCGCCCGGCCGGCGTTCACCGGCACCATCCTCGTCTCGCTGATCACCATCTTCGCGTTCAGCGGGCTGCTGTTCTTCTTCTCCCAGTACCTTCAGTTGGTCCGTGGTCACTCACCTCTGGAGGCCGGCCTGCGGGAGTTGCCCGCCACGCTGGCGTCCATCGCCGTGGTCGTCGTCGCCGTCCGGATCATCGCCCGGCTCGGTGTCGGACGGGCCCTGGCCGCGTCGCTGCTGGTGGCCGCGGCGGGGCTGGGCGTGCTGGCGATCACCGAAGGCGCGTCCGGTTACGCCGGCCTGGCCGCCGGGCTGATCCTGGTCGGGCTGGGGATCGGGATGGCGTTCACCGCCTCCACCGACGCCATCCTGAGCGCGGTGCCCCGGGAACGCGCCGGAGCCGCCTCGGCGATCTCCGAGATGTCCTACGAGCTGGGCGTCGCACTCGGCATCGCCCTGCTCGGAACCCTGCACATGGCGCTGTACCGCGCCGGCCTGCCCGATCTGTCCGGTCTGGCCGTCCCCGCCCGCGAGGCGGTCACCGACTCGCTGGCCGCCGGCACCCAGGCCCTGGCCGGCACCGGCGAGCAGGGCGCCCAGGTCCTGGCCGCCGCCCGCGACGCCTTCGCCCACGGGATGCAGATCACCTCGGTCATCGCCGCGGTCCTGCTGGTGGTGGCCGCACTGATCGCGTGGAAGGTCATCCCCTCCGGCCGGCGCTCCTGACCTCCACCGCCCGGACCCCTGATCCGGGCACCGGGCCCTGGCGAGGGCGAGCGCACACACCGTTCAGCGGTGCGTGACCTCGGCCGGGCGGGGCGCCGGACGAATGAATCGGCACCGCCGGGGAAGCCGGCAGGTCGGTACCCGATCGATGGGATTGACGGCATGGACATCCTGCACCAGCCGCCGACGGTCAAGGCGCCGGCGGAGACGTTCACCGGCGACGCCTGGTACGACGTGATCGTGAAGGGCGAGACGCCGTCGCGCATGCGGGTCAACGTGGTCCGCTTCGCCCCTGGCGCGCGCAACGCGTGGCACCGGCACGCCGTTGGCCAGACCCTGCACGTGACCGAGGGCCGTGGGCTCGTGCAGTCCCGTGGCGGCAAGGTCGTCGAGATCGGTCCGGGCGACACGATCTGGACGCCGCCGGGGGAGTGGCACTGGCACGGCGCCACCGCCGACCACTTCATGACCCACCTGGCCATGTGGGAGGCGCCGGAGGGAGGTGGCCCCGAGACCGAGTGGGGCGACCTGGTCACCGACGAGGAGTACGCCACCCGTTGACCCGCCCCGGCCCTCGCGGCCCTCGCCTCCGGCAACGCGGATCTTGGACACTTTCCGTCGACAGGGAACAAGGCCGTCCTGGAGTTGCTGTCCCGCTGCGCGCCCGCCGTCGCCTGACAGAACCCGCAGGACCCCGTTGATCACCCTCCCACCGGCTGCAGACGGCATGAGGCGATCACAATCAACACATGGCCGCTGACTTCGACATCGACGCTTTCCTCGCTCAGCCGCTCACTGCTCGCGTCGCCACCAACGGACCCACTGTTCGGCCCACCTGGTACCTGTGGGAAGACCACGCCTTCTGGATCATCACCGGCCCCTGGGGCAAGCTGCGCGACCATGTCCAAGCCGACCCCGCCCTGGCCATCACCGTCGACACCTGCGACATCGCTACCGGCCTGGTCCGACAGGTCATCGCCCGCGGACGCGCCGAGCTGCTGCCCTTCGACACCCCACGCGGAAGACGCAAGCTCAGCCGCTATCTCGGCCCTGATGAAACCGTCTGGGACACCCGCTTCCAACTGCACGACGACCTCGCCGAACGCGGAACCACCTGGCTACGGCTACGACCCACGTTCATCACCGCAAGGGACCTCAGCTACCAAGCCTGATCCGCCGACATCTCTGATCCGCCCTGAACCTTGGCAAAACCCATAGGGACACCCTCCGACCCCGACCCCGCCCCCGGCACGGCGCCCCGGCACCGCGCCCCGCTCCGGGACGTGCCGGCCTCCGGTCACCGGCTGAGCTCCTCGGCACGTGCCGTGGCGGCCGATGATCGCAGCCTTTGGCGGCCCGGGTGCGGCTGACCATGTCTCCTCGGCCGTCGCTCCCCGCGAGGACACCGGTTGGGGATTCGCCAGCACGACGGACATCCGCGTCGCCGTGACCGCCGCCGCGGGCCGGTTGTGTCGGTCACTACTGTTAGCCTGCGCTGCGTCGTCGATCATGGCGGTTCCTTGTGAAATATGGCTTTCTGCCACTGCGGAGGGTATTCCTGATGGGTTGGCTACCGGTGGGAGACTCGTACGAGATCTCTCTCGTCGACGGGAAGGTGGCGGCCCGGTCCTCGGGCCCGCGAGCCACCGGCCGTCCACTGAAGACCCTGCCGAAGGTGCTGCGGGACAGCCCCGAGGTGGACCGGTTGCGCCAACTCGCCCAGTGGCTGGACCGCCACTCCGCCGAGTGCCTGGCCCGGGTCGACGCCTGGGTGGTGTCCTCGCTGCCGGTGCCGACCGGGCTGCTGGCCCGGGTCTGGCCGGACCCGGCCTGGCGGGACGCGTTGCGTGACCTGGTGGTGCTCGGCGACGACCCGGCCGCGCCGGGCTTCCTGCGGGACGTCACCGACACCGGTGACCTGCGTGTGGTCAACCTCGACGGGGAGACCGTCCGGTTCTCGCCGGCCAGCGCCACGCTTCCCCACCCGGTGCGTCTGGCGGAGCTGGCCGACCTGCGCGAGTTCGCCGACGAGATCGACGCCACCCAGCGGATCGAGCAACTGCACCGGGGCACCTGGGACAGGCCCGCCGACCTGAAGGACCGCGACACCGCGATCACCGACTTCCGGGGCACCACGGTCCCGAACCGGCTGGCCGCCCGGGCCGCCACGCTCGGCTTCCGGGTCTCCGGCTCGCAGGTCCGGTGCCGGGTCTGGGAGGCCGGCCGCACGGTCGAGGCGGCCATCTGGTTCGAGGAGGACTACTGGGACTCCGAGGCGACCCTGGGCACCCTCTCCTGGTCGGTGGTGGACGGGCCGACGCTGCGGTTGACCGAGGTCGGGCCGGTGGCCTGGTCGGAAGGAATGCGGATGGCGACGGCCCTGTCCGGCGCCGTGACCGGAACGGGGAAGCAGGCGTGACCGCGATGACGACCATGACGGGCGAGGGTTCGGCCGAGAGCCTGTTGACCGCCGGCGCGGTGCTGCCGACCGACACCGCCGGGGCCGGCGACCGGGCGGTGCCCCTGACCGCCCGCACCTACCGGCATCCGGCCCTCGACGACCGGCCGGTGGTGCGCCTGGTCGACGCCGCCCTCGGCGAGGGCGAGGACATCGCCGTCGGGTTCCTCGGCCTGACGCCGGGCGCCGAGCCGGCCGTCGTCGGGCTGGGCCCGCGTCGCCCGTTGGCCTTCCCCGAGTGGGTGCTGGTGCACCACCCGGCGGACGGCCGGCACGCCCTGGCGGTGGTCCCCGAGTTGCAGAAGCTGGCCAAGCAGGTCCGGTCACGACCGAAGGCCGCCCTGGACGGGCACCAGGGGATCGCCGACCGGTTCGCCCGTACGCTGCCGCACTTCCTGCCGACGTTCTTCGAGCAGGCGGCGCGGGTGTTCCTGGCCGCCGGGCAGGACACCTACGCGACGCAGCTGTTCAACAAGGCACGCAAGGCCGAGGCGCAGCACGGCCTGCCGGTCGACCTGAACCGGCTGGACGAGGTCTACGTGGAGTTCGCGTCGGCCAAGGTGGTCTCCGCGACCGCGTTGGCCGGTTACGCGAAGGAACTGTCCGCCCAGTTGCCGGCCGACGAGGCGCTGGACCGGTTCTGCCGGCTGGCGCTGCGGGCCGCGGCGGCCGGCGTCGCGCCGTCCACGCAGTCGGCCAACGCGGTGAACCGGCTGGTCCGGACCGCCGCCAAGGCCGCCGGCCGGTCCGGCGCCGCCGCCGTGGCCGACCGTGAGGCGGCCTACCTGACCGAGCTGCTCCGGCTGCCGGTGACCGCCGAGGCGCCGGCCGGCTGGTGGAAGGCGCACCGGCCGGTGGTGACGGCCCTGGCCGGAGGCGACCCGGCGATCCGGGGCAGCCTGCTCGACCTGATGCCCACCGACCGGGACAACCTCGTCCCGTGGCTGGCCCTGTTGACCGACACCGGTGCGCTCGCCGGACTGTCCGACCCGGACGTGCCGGAGGCGGCCCGCCCGCAGGACGGCTCGGTCGGCTGGCTGCGCCGCTTCGTGCGTCTGGCCCACTCCGGCTACCGTCGTCGCCGGCTGCCGGCGCTGTACCCGCTCGTCGAGCGGATGGCCGACCGGCTGCGCGCCGAACTGACCACCAGCGGCGAGGCCCTCTCCGCCGACGGCGACCTGGACCTGCTCGACCTGCTGCTCGCCCTCGACCTGCCGGTGGCCCCGCCGAAGGAGCGCGAGACCCTGGACCTGGCGCAGTGGGTGACCGTCGACGGGGAGCGGGACCTGCTCGCCGTGGCCGGCGACGACCGGTTCACCGGAGCCCTGCGCCGGGGCCTCGACCAGCTCGACGACAAGCCGAACGCCCTGCGCCGGATGGTCGGGACGCCGGGCGTCCGGCCGCTGCTCACCGACTGGCTGCGGGCCCGGATCCGGGACCGGTTCACCACCGGACTGCCGTACCTGCCGGAGTCGGTGGACTGGCTGGGCCGGCTCCCGGTCGAGGCGCTGCGCCTGGTCTTCGACGGCCTCGACCGGACCGGTGACCCCGCCGGGGCCGGCGATCTCGGGTCGGCCCTCGGCGTCGACCTCGCCGAGCACGTCGCCCGCAGCCTGCGCGGCGGAATCCTCGACGAGCTGGGCTGGCCGGACTGGGAACTGGCCTGGCAGGAGGTGACCGGCGGCGACCGCCGGGTCGAGGTGACCCAGCAGGAAGCCTGGCCGTACCTGATCATGGGCGGGCCGACCACGGTGCGCGTGCTCGGCGCCGAGGGCATCCTGCTCCGCCACGACCTGCGCATCCCGGCCGGTGACATGTGGGGCCAGGCCGGCTACCACTACGTCGACGGCCAGCTGCTGGTCTACTGGCGTTCCGAGTCGCTCGGCTACGACCTGCGCGGCTACTGGCACTCGTCGCCCGGCGAGCCGCAGCCGATCGCCGGTGACCACCACGGCAGCCAGCCCCGCACGAACCGGATCACCCTGCCGCTGCCCGGTGGCGGACGGACCACCGGCGACGGCGTGCTGCACGCCGGTGACACCGCTGTCCCCTCGGAGCGGCCGGTCATCACCGACGGCATCTCCCACTGGGTGCACCGTCGCAGCGAGGACGACGGCGACCGCGGCTGGCACGAGTACGACCCGGCCAGCGGCACCCACGGCCGGCGCAGCCTGCCCGGGTTCCTGGCCGACCTCCCGGTCGCCGGGAGCCACCTCCAGGAGTCGGGCAGCTGGCTGCGGCCCGCCCTGTCCGACCGGGCCACCCCGGCCGCCGCGCCGGTGGACGGTCTGCTCGGCTGGCGGGTGGTCACCCTGCCGGACGGCTCGGTACGCGGCGAGGACCTGGCGGGGCGTTCGGTCACCGTGGCCCCGGGACAGGAACCGATCGCGGCGTTGGTGCTGCCCGGCGACGACCGGCCGCGCGCCGTCCTCAAGGGTCTCGTCCTGGTCGACCCGGACGGGGTGGTGTCGGCCGCCGCCGGACCGCCGTCCAGCCGGGACTACACCCCCGGCTCCCTTCCGCTGCCGGGCCCGGAGTTCCTCGGCAACCTGCTGCCCCGCGACCCGGCCGGATCTGCCGCGCTGCGCCGGATCGACCGGGACACCGCCGCCGCGCTGTTCGCCGTCGCCCTCGACGAACGCCGTGCCGCCCTGGCCGAAGCGGCCGCGCGGGCCGCAGCCCAGGCGGCGACCCGGTCCGCCCCGCCCCGGGCCACGCCGGCCGTCGCCAGTCGGGCCGCCGCTGTTCCGGCGTCCCCGGTCGGCGCCCCCGGTGGGTCGACCACCGGCGACGACGACCGGGATCCGCTGGTCGAGCTGGTCCGCTCGACGGTGCCGGCGGTCAGCCACGACGCGGTGCTGGCCGGGGTGGCCGGGATGCTGCGGCTGGCCGCCCGGGTGCGCACCGACCTGGACGCGGTGACCGAACGGCTCACCCGGTCGCTGTCCGCCCCGGCGGCGGTGACGCCGGTGCCCACCGTGACCGGACCCACCGACGAGCAGCTCAACCAGGCACTGGACGGTCTGCGTGGCTCGGCCTACGGGGCGAACCGGGCGGTCCACGCCTTCGCCCAGCTCCAGGCGTTCGCCGTCCAGCGGTCCGCCGCCACCGGGGGCGACCCCGGCGTACGGCTGCACCTCGACGGACCGTCGCTGCCGGCGGCCCTGGACTGGTGGCCGGTGCTCGGCGGGGTCGCCGCCGTCGCCTACCGGGCCGCCGTGGCGGTCACCCCCGACGACCACCGGGAGACGCTGCGTGCCCTGCTCGCCGAGCTGGACCGGCTCGGCCTGAGCGGGGCTACCGGATCGACCCGGTGGCGCCGGGTCACCCTGCACCTGCTGGACGACGACCTGAACGACTCCGACGGCAACCGTCGGCCCCGCCGGCCCGGCATCCTGCCGTTGCCCGACGGAGCCTTCATCGCCGTCCGCAGTTCCAGCGGCACGGCCACCGGCTACTCCTTCGACGCGCTGCACCACGACCCGGCCGGTGGCTTCGCCGTGCCGGAGCCGTACACCACGCAGTCCTCGACGCCGGTGGGTGACGAACGGCCGGACGGCTGGCTGGCCGGCTTCCTCACCGAGTGGGCCGCGCGGGGTCCGCTGCCCTGGCGGCCGGAGGCGGCCGAGCGGTTCGCCGAGCTGACCGGCGTCACCCCGACCGCCGCGAAGCTGGTGCTGGCCGGCCTGCCGTACGTGGACTCGGTGGGCACCGTGCCGACCGAGCTGCGCAGGGCACTCGGGATCCGGCAGGTCGGCGAGGTCAAGCTGGCCTTCGGGGTGCTGCGCGAGGCCAGCCCGCAGCTCCGGCGGGCGGTGGTCTCGGCGCTGCTGCCGGACGAGCCGGCCCGGCTGTGGACCGACGGTCCGGACGTGGACGCCGCCGCGGCGGTCTGGAACGCCGCCCTGGGCCGCCGGGTGGTGGTGCCCGAGCAACTGCTCGCCGAGGCGGTGCGCGCGGTCCGATCCGGCTGGGGTCCTGCGAAGGCGTTGCCGGCCCTGCTCGACCCCGGCCGTTCGGTGGAGCTGAGCACCGACCTGGCCTTCGAGATCAAGGGCGACCGGGCCCGGCAGTCCGACAGCGGGGCGACGGGCTTCACCGGTGAGGTGCTGTGTTCCACGGTCGCCCTGGCGGCCTGGGTCGCCCACCACACGCCGGCCGGCGACCCGTGCCGGGCCGCGCTGCCGGCCGCGCTGGCCGTGGTCCGGGACCGGTTGGCCAACCCCCGGCTGCTGCTCGACGTCAACCAGTACGTCCCGCTGCCCGCGTTCCGCCAGGTGGCGGGCACCCCGTCGGAGACCGGTGCGGGCTGGGAACGGTACGGCGCCATCGTCCTGGCCACGTACGACGGCCAGCCGTCGCCCGCGCTGCGGCCGGACCTGCTCGACGCCGAGGGGACCGACCCGTACCTGCCGGCGCTGCGGCGGGACGCGGCCAAGCCGTACCCGATGGAGGTGGCGCTGCGCCTGATCCACGACCCGCGGTTCGCGGCGCTGCTCGGCGACCCGGGGGAGCCGACCGGCGGCGCGCGGGCGGCGGACGGGACCTGGTGGCCGCAGGATCCGACCCGGTCGGTGCCCGACCTGGTCGCCGAGGTGGCCGGGGAACACGGCCTGGGCGTCGACGCGGCGGCGGTGTACCTGATGCTGCTGGCCATGCCGGACCCGACCGACCGCAACACGGCGAAGTGGACCGGCTGGAAGCCGGCCCGGCTGAAGGCGGCCCGCGCCGAACTCGCCGGCACCGACCTGGTCGTCGAGGCCAGCCGGTCCCGGGCCGGCCGGTCGCTGTTCCTGCCCGGCCCGTGGCTGGAGCGCGACAGCGGGCAGGCGCCGATCGAGGGCTGGAAGGTCGCCCTGTTCGACCTGGCGCCCGACGGCACGGCCGGGCTCGGCGTGACGGTGCCCTTCGCACCGGCCGCCGACCTCTACCGGCGGGCCTGGCGACGCCTCCGCGACGGCGACCGGCCCCGGTTCGACAACCTGCCCACCCGTGGCGCCCACCGCTGACCCCTGTCCCGAACAACCAACCCCATCCGCACCAGCGAGAGATCGAGGAACACCCGTGACCGTGACGGAACACGTCCGCCCCGCCGCGCCGCCGGAGACCACCGCCCAGGTTCTCTCCGCCGAACAGCGGTACGCCGACGAGCTGGCCTTCCTGGCCGCGTACGACGACGGGGCCCGGCCGCCGGGCTGGGCGCTGACCCCGCGCGCCGTGGTGACCTTCATCCGGGGCAGCGACGGCGAGGCGTTGACGCTGCCCGCCGGCCGGCGCACCGGTCCGGACGGCACCGAACTGCCGGCCACCATGACCATCCCGCCGAAGTTCGTCGGGGAGCGGAGCCTGGTCGAGCGGTGCGTGGTCACCCTGGCCGGTGAGCGGGGCCTGCTGCTGGTCGGCGAGCCCGGCACCGCCAAGTCGATGCTGTCCGAGCTGCTGGCCGCCGCGGTCTGCGGCACCAGCGCGCTGACCGTGCAGGGCACCGCCGGCACCACCGAGGACGCCTTCCGGTACGGCTGGAACTACGCCCTGCTGCTCGCCCAGGGTCCCACCCCGCAGGCGCTGGTCGACTCGCCGGTGCTGACCGCGATGCGCACCGGCCGGGTGGTCCGGATCGAGGAGGTCACCCGCTGCCTGCCCGAGGTGCAGGACGCGCTGGTGTCCATCCTGTCCGACCGGCGGATGAACGTGCCGGAGCTCTCCGGCACCGAGGACGGCCTGATCCGCGCGATGCCCGGGTTCACCGTGATCGCCACCGCCAACCTGCGGGACCGGGGCGTGTCGGAGATGTCCTCGGCGCTCAAGCGGCGGTTCAACTTCGAGACCATCCACCCGATCTCCGACGCGGACACCGAGACCGACCTGGTCCGCCGGCAGGCCACCGCCGCCGTGCAGCGCGCCGGCGCGACGTACACGGTGGACGACGCGGTGCTGGACGCCCTGGTCACCGTGTTCCGTGACCTGCGGTCCGGCCGGTCGGGCGAGGGCTGGGACGTGGAACGGCCCGGCACCGTGATGTCCACCGCCGAGGCGGTGCAGGTGGCCGCGTCGCTCGGCCTGGCCGCCGCGTACCTGCCCGGCGGGGACGCGCTCGACCTGGTCCCCGGGCACCTGCTCGGCGTGGTCCGCAAGGACGACCAGAACGACCACGCGCGGCTGCTCGGCTACTGGGACGGCCCGGTCCGCCGCCGGGCCGAGGACGGCTCGGCGATGTGGCGCCGGCTCTGGGACCTGCGGGAGAACCTGCGTTGACGATCCTCTCCCGCACGTCGACCGGTGCGGCCCGGCCGCCCGCCGACCCGTCGACGGTCGATCCGACGACGGCCGACCCGCGCGCCGTGGTCGACGCGCTCGCCGGCTCGGTCCAGCCGTACCTGATCGGGGTGCGGCACCACAGCCCGGCGCTGGCGGCGGTGGTCCCGGCACTGCTGGACGCCGCCGGGGCCGAGGTGGTCTGCGTCGAGCTGCCGGCCGACTTCCAGCACTGGCTGCCGTACCTGTCCGACCCGGCCGCCCGCGCTCCGTTGGCCCTGGTGGGCAGCGACGGCGCGGACGGGCCGATGGGCTTCTACCCGTTCGCCGACTTTTCCCCGGAACTGGCCGCGATCCGCTGGGCCCGGCAGCGCGGCGTCGAGGTGGTCTGCTGCGACCTGCCGCTGGGCGACCCCGGCTGGACCGCCGGAACCACCGACCCGGACCCGGCCGAACTGGACCCGGCCGTCGACGCCGGGCCGACCGCCGACGGTGATCCCGACGCCGGTGCGCCGGTGCCCGGCCTGCGCCGGTCCGGCTACGCCGCCGCGCTCGGCGCCAGCGGCACCGGCCGGGACGGCGACGACCTGTGGGACCGGGTGGTCGAGGTACGGGCCCCGGGCTGCCCGCCCGAGGCGGTCCGCCGGGCCGCCCTCGGTGTCGGCTGGGCGATGCGGACCGACAGCGCCAGCGGCGACGGCGTCCCGGCCCGGGACCTGGCCCGCGAGCGGCACATGCGCCGGGTGCTGGCCGAGGCCGGCGCCGACGGCCGGCGGGTCGCCGCCGTGGTCGGCGCCTTCCACGCCCCGAACCTGCTCGCCACCGCGTCGACCGACGAGGTCACCGCCGCGTCCACCCGGCCCGGCGGGGCCCCGGCCGGCCCGCTCCGGTCCGTGACGACCCCGGCCGGACCGGCCACCGCCAACGGCGGCGGCACGGCGGTCACCTCGCTGGTGCCCTACGCGTTCGACCTGCTCGACTCCCGGTCCGGCTACCCGGCCGGCATCCGTGACCCGCGCTGGCAGCAGTCCGTCTTCACCGCCGCCGGTGACCCGGAACGGATCCGGGCCGCCGCCGCCCGCGCGGTCACCGACGTGTGCCGGGAACTCCGCGCGGCCGGGCACACCGCCGGCACCGGCGAGGCCGCCGAGACGGTACGACTCGCCGGCGACCTGGCCCGGCTGCGGGACCTGCCCGCCCCCGGACGGGGCGAGGTGCTGGAGGCGGTGACCACCGTGCTCGGCCAGGGTGAACTGCTCGGCCGTGGCCGGGCGCTGGCCCGGGCGCTGGAGACCGTGCTGGTCGGGGCCGAGCGGGGCCGGACCGCCCCCGGTACGCCCCGCTCCGGGCTCGGCCCCGCGGTCGAGGCGGAACTCGCCGCGCTGCGGCTGCCCAACCCGGACAGTCCGAAGTCCCGCGAGGTCCGGCTGGACCCGCTGCGCACCGAGCTGGACGGACGGCGGGAGATCCTGCTGCAACGCCTCCAGGTCTGCGGCGTCGGCTACGGCGAGGCGATCGCGGTGTCCGGCACCGGCGACGGCGCGGCCCTGACCACCCGCTGGCAACTGGCCTGGACGCCGTCCGTGGCGGCCCGACTGGACCTGGTCGGCGTACGCGGGGTGACCGCGGCGCTGGCCGCGGCCGGCACCCTGCGGGAGCGGTTCCGTCGGGAGGTCGCCGACGGCGGCCCCACCGCCGGGCAACTGCTCACCGGGCTGCGCGACACCGCCCGGTGCGACCTGCCCGAGCTGGTCACCGACCGGCTCGACCTGGCCGCCACGGTGCTGCCGGGCACCGGCACCCTGCCCGAGCTGCTGGCCGCGCTGGACCTGCTGGAGGCGCTGCGCCGGGAACACCTGCCCGGCACCACCGCCGACAGCCGGGCCCGGGCGGCCGAGTTGGCCGTCGCGCTGCTGGACGCGGCGGTGCGCGGGCTGCCCGGCCTGGCCGGCAGCGACACCGCCGCCGACGCCGCCGCGCTGGTCGACCTCGCGGTGCGGGCCGGCGAGGAACGGATCGGACTGCGCCTGGACGAGGCCCTCGGCCACCTGGCCCGGTCCGGTTCGGCGCTGATCCAGGGCGCCGCCCTGGCCGCCCGGGTCCTGCTCGACCTCACCGACCTGGAGACCCTGGGCAACCGGGTGGCCGGCTGGATCGACGCGGCGACCGGACCGGACACCCGACGGCACCTGCACCGGCTGCTCGGCGGTCTGCTCACGGCGGCGCACCCGCTGTTGCAGTCCGCCCCGGCCGCGCTGGACCCGCTGCTGGAACGGATCGAGCGGCTCACCGACACCGAGTTCCTGGACCGGCTGCCGGCGCTGCGCGGCGGGTTCGACGTGCTCACCCCGGCGGCCCGGGAGCGGCTGCTGCACACCGTCACCGAACGGCTGGGCGACCGGCTCGACCTGGCCCTGTCCGCTCCGCCCGAGCTGCTGGCCCGCTGGGCCGCCGCCGACGCGGCCGGTCGCGCCGTCCTGGTCTCCCGACACATCCCGATTCCGGGCACGCCGACCGGCTCGGTCGACGCGCCGGTCGGCGCCGCGTCCGGACCGGACACCCCGACCGTCGGGCTCACGCCCGCGGACCGGTGGCGGCTGCTGCTCGGCCGCCAACCCGACCGGTTGCCGGCCGACGCCCGCCGCTACGCCCGTGCGCTGGACGAGCTGTACGGGGCCGGGCAGGGCGAGGGCGCCACCGATCTCGGTCAGGCGGCCGGCGGCGGCCAGGAAGCCTCCTTCCCGACCGCCCGGGAGTGGGCCGACGAACTCGAGGCGCTGTTCGGCGCCTCGGTACGCGAGGAGGTCATCGCCCGGGCGGCCGAGAACGGCCGCACCGACGTGCTCACCGAACTCGACCCGGCGGCGGTACGCCCCTCGATGGAGCTGCTGACCTCGGTGCTGTCCCTGGCCGGTGGCCTGCCCGAGGGGCAACTGGCCAAGCTGCGGCCCCTGGTCCGGCGGCTGGTCGAGGAGCTGACCCGGCAGTTGGCCACGCAGGTGCGCCCGGCGCTGACCGGGCTGGCCAACCCGCGTCCGTCCCGCCGCCCCGGCGGGCGGATCAACCTCGCCCGTACGTTGCGGGCGAACCTGGCGCACACCCAGCGGCTCGGCGACGGCCGGACGGTGGTGGTGCCGGAACGCCCGGTCTTCAACACCCGGACCCGCAACGAGGCCGACTGGCGGTTGGTGCTGGTGGTCGACGTGTCCGGCTCGATGGAGGCGTCGGTGGTGTGGTCGGCGTTGACCGCTGCCGTCCTGGCCGGGGTGCCCACCCTGTCCACTCACTTCCTCGCCTTCTCCACCGAGGTGGTCGACCTGACCGACCGGGTCGACGACCCGCTGTCGCTGCTGCTGGAGGTGCGCGTCGGCGGCGGCACGCACATCGCCGCCGGACTGGCCCACGCCCGCTCGCTGGTGACCGTGCCGAGCCGCACCATCGTCGCGGTGGTCAGCGACTTCGAGGAGGGCTACCCGCTGGCCGGGCTGCTCGGCGAGGTCCGCGCGCTCGCCGGTTCCGGGGTGCACCTGCTCGGCTGCGCCGCGCTGAACGACAGGGGAGTGCCCTGCTACTCGGTGCCGGTCGCCGAGCAGCTCGTCGCGGCCGGGATGCCGGTCGCTGCTCTCAGCCCGCTCGAACTCGCCCGCTGGGTGGGCGACCGTGTCCGCGGAGGATCACGTTGACGGACCGCACAGCCACCGCCGTGGACACCGACCGGTTGCCGCCGGTGCTGCCGGGAGTCGTCGCCGCGGCGGTGGCGTCCCTGCCGCCCCGGCTGCACCGACGACTGGACGCCACCGTCGAACGGGTGGCCGGGGTGCCGGTCGCCCCGGCCGAGGGCGGGGTGTCGGTCGACTGCGGCCCCGAGGCCCTGGTCACCCTGACGCCCGGACCGTCCGGCGCGGTCACCGATCCGGAGCAGGCGCGGTGCAGCTGCCTGCTGACGCCCCGTTGCCTGCACCGGACCGCCGTCCTGGTCGCCTGCCCGGTCGCCGACCAGGCCACCCATCCGGCGTCCACCGTCGCCACCCCGTCCCCGTCGGAGGGCACCGGGCGTACCGGGAAGAACGGACGTGCCGGGAAGGCGGCTGACGCGGACGGCACGACCGCCGGCCGTGGCACCGCGCCGACGAAGGCGCAACGGGCCGCTGCCGGCGCGCTGTGGCGGGCCGCCGCCGTGGTGCTCGCGGCCGGTGTACCGGCCGCCGGCGCGGTTCCACAGGCCGAGTTGTTGCGGGCCGCGCACAGCGCCCGACTGGCCGGTCTGCCCCGCGCCGAGAGCGCCGCGCTGCGCGCGGTGCGTGGCCTGCGCGCCCACCGGGGACGACAGGCCGGCCACCGACTGGCCGAGCTGGTCGAGGTGCTGCACGACCTGCTGTACGTGGCCGGCCGGCTGGCCGCCGGTGACCCCGACCCGGCGCTGGTCGGCACCCTCCGGCGGGCCTACCAGCCGGACGGCACGCTGGAGGTGTACGGCATCTGTCGGGAACCGGTGATCAGCGCGACCGGGTACGCCGGAGTGGTCACCCACCTGGTCGCCGCCGACGGACGCCGGCTCTCCTTCGGTGACGTGAAGCCGGGCGGCCCGGACCGGGCCCGGGACTGCGCGCGGGCGGTCACCGAGATGGGCGCGGTCGCGGTCAACCACGCGGTGCTGGCCCGGGGCGGCCTGCGGATCACCGGCACCACCGTCTCCCCGGACGGCCGACTCGGTGCCGGCAAGGGGGTCCGGGCCACCCCGCTGACCGGGACCGACTGGTCCACCGGACCGCTGGCGGACCTGTTCGCCCGTCCGCTCGCCGAGGTGGTGACCGCCCAGCTCGCCGCCGACGACCCGGAGGACCCGGCCCGGGCCGGGACCGCGCTGGTCGGCGGTGACCTGGTGGTCGTCGGTGCCGTCGGTGACCAGGTGCTGGCCCGCGAGCTGGCCCCCGCCGACCCGGCCGGAGGGGACCGCGTGCCGGTGCCGGACGGGCCGCTGATCCGGCTGGTGCCGGTCAACTCCCACCCGGTGTTGTCCCATGTGGCCAACCTGCGGCGGCTCGCCTCCCGGCCCGGCCTGCGGATCCGGGTGGTCGGTCGGCTGGACCCGGACCGGGCCAGCACGCTGCGCCCCCTCGCGGTCGGCGCGGTGCCCGGCGCCACCGTGACGCTGCGGCTGCCGGAGGACTGGCACGGCCGGGCAGACCTCGGCTACGACCAGATCCAGGGCGGCCACCTACCGCCGCGCGACCCGGCCGCGACGACCGAGCCGGTTCTCGCCGTCGGCGTCGACGCGGTGGCGGAGTCCCCGCTGTGGCGGGTCCGCCGACTGGTGGAGCTGGCCGTCTCCGGCGGTCGTCGTGCCGTCGCCGAGGCGGCGCGCGGCGAGCGGGCCGGGCTGGCGGGTCCGCTGCGCCGCGCCGGCTTCACCACCGCCGCCGCGGTGGCCGCCGCGCTCGCCGACGAGTCCGACCGGCGCGGCCGGGACGCCTTCGGTCGGCTCACCGATCCCGACCCGGACCGGTACGCCTGGGCCTGGCTCGCCGCGGCCGCCCACCTCGCCGCCACCGAGCGGGAGCTGATCCGGTCCTCCTGGACCGCCCCACCCGCCGGCTGACCTGCCGGCGCACCGGGGGTGTCGAGGGCCGGCCGGGGCGGTGACGGGCCACCACGCCCGCCACCGCCCCGGCCGGTGTCCGGGCCCGTGCGGGCATGCGCGGGCCTGGACACCTGCGGTGGGAACGCCCGGTGTGAAGATCCTCAATTAATCCTCAAATCCGGTGCCCAGGACCCCTGGCAGCCACCGATGTCCATACGCTGACCTCGGATCCAGCCGGTTCCTGCCGCTGCGGACCCACCGACCGAGGTGGCGATGGGGGACAGCTCCAAGGGCGTCCGTCGCGACAGAACCTGCCCCCTGGCGTCGGGAGACCGGCGTCGGGCCTTTCGGTCGACAACGCACGGCCGACAGCACACCCCCGACAGCACACCCCCGACGTACCCCGTGCCGGGCACGGGTTCCCGACGACCGTCCTCAGTGGATTCGTGCGCTCTCGTACCAGAGCCGGCCGCCGGCCGAACCGCACGGCACAAGCAGAAGGAGGAAGAGTGCGACGATCGCGACTGCCCATCACGCTACTCGCGCTGACCGCCCTGGTGGGGAGCAGCCTGGTGGCGACGGCGCCCGCCGGGGCGGAGCCGACCGCCCGGACGGGCGCCGACCAGGCCCACGACCATCCACACTCGGCGAATTCCGTACGTATCCAGATGACCGGCGCCGACATGCTGGAGAAGGTGGTCGCCGCCGGGTTCGACATCGACCACGGCCTCCGGCGCGTGCCGGACGGCATCGAGGGCGAAGCGGTGGTCACCACCGAGCAGGTCGCCGCGCTCAAGGCGATGGGCGTCCAGGTCCTCGACGACGACGAGGGCTTCGAGTGGAGCGAGGAGGCCGACGGTGGCCTCCGGGCCCTCGGCGCGCGGGCCGTTCCGTCGTTCAGCCACGAGAAGACGGTCCGGGTCGTCCGCGCCGACTGGTTCACCACCAAGGGCCAGGGCTTCCTCTACGTCGAGGCGCGCACCACCGAGGGACAGCAGGCGAGCCCGATCGTCGCGATGCAGCTCGAGAACGACTCGGGCCAGGGCACCCCGTTCGGCTTCGCCCGGACGATGAGCCGGTTCGTCGACTCCGGGCAGTACATGTTCCACCGGAACCTGTTCAAGCTCGACGCCCGCCCGAGCCAGATCCGGGTCACCAGCTCGACCGGTGGGGTGACCACCGGCACCGTGTCCAACTGGCTCGAGGACGCCCCGCCGCCGTTGACGGCGCGGCCGGGTTACCAGGCGGACTTCGTCGACGGCTACCGGCACCCGCAGCAACTCTTCAGCCGCGCCAAGGAGATCGCTCAGCAGTACCCGGACATCGCCGAGATCGTCTACCTGCCGCACCGGACGAACGGCTACCAGCGCAAGGCGCAGGCCACCATCGGCGGCACCGGGCAGGAGGCGGTCGTCGTCAGCTCGGCGGCCTGGGGCCACGAGGGCGGTAACGACGTCACCGTCGAGTTCGTGGACCGGCCGGGAGGCAACCTCCCACTCACCGTCGAGGTGACGGGCAAGGCGGTTCGCGTCCTGCTCGCCAAGGACGCCTCCGGCGCGCTCGCGAGCACCGCCGCGCAGGTGGCCGCCGCACTGGAGAGCCAGTCCCAGGGCCTCATCGACCGGGCGCACCCGTACCGCACCAACACGGGTACGGGCATCGTCGTGCCGACGGCGGGTCCGGTCGCGCTCTCCGACTTCCTCGACGAGAAGCGGGTCGGCGCGCCGGAGGGCGAGGTGCCGCGCGGCCCGGCCTCCATCCCGGTCCTGCGGATCGGCAAGCACCGTGACGGCCGGAACCCCGGTGTCCTGATCCAGGCGCAGGACCACGCCCGCGAGTGGGTGCCGGCGACGACCACGTTGGAGACGGCCGAGCGTCTGGTGCGCAACTACAAGACCGACCAGGAGACGAAGAAGATCGTCCAGGACACGGACATCTTCCTCATCCTGTCCAACAACCCCGACGGGGCGAACTACAGCTTCTACAACTACGCCTCCCAGCGGAAGAACCTGACCAACCACTGCGAGGACGCCAACGCCGATCCGGCCCGGCGCAACTCCTGGGGCGTCGACCTGAACCGGAACTACCGGGTCGGGTCGGGTCACGACGGCTACGCGGGCGGGTCGACCACCTGCACCAGCGGCACCTACCAGGGGCCGGAGAAGCTGTCCGAGCCGGAGTCGAAGAACGTCGTCTGGCTGGTGGAGAAGTACTCGAACATCAAGTTCATGATGTCGGTGCACTCCAACGGCGGCCAGTTGTTCTGGCAGCCCGGCGCGTACATCGCGGACGGACGGATCACCACGCCGCGCCCGCCCCTCGGCGACGAGGCGTTCTACTGGCAGTCGGCCGGCCGGATCCTGTCGCAGGTCAAGGCGCACCGGGAGACCGTCGTCACGCCGGAGAACGTGGGCGGCTCGTCGGACGTCCTCTACTCCTCGGCCGGCAACGTGCGCGAGGACATGTACCACACCTACGGGATCTACTCCTTCGGCTGGGAGGTCGGCGGCTCGGTCTACAACCCGGCCACCGGCAACTGGCAGGGCGGCTCGTTCCAGCCGCCGTGGGTGGGTGACCCGACGCTCGTCAGCGGCCACGCCGAGACGATGGAGTACGCCAACGGGATCATGGAGATGTTCCGGATCGCGGCGGAGTGGGGCAAGGACAAGAAGAAGCCGACGTCCGAACTCGTCCCCGGCGGCGGGACGTACCGCGGCCCCGTCGACGTGCGCTTCGAGACGAGCGAGCCGGCCACCATCTACTACACGACGGACGGCAGCCGGCCCACCCTCGAGTCGCCGCGCTACGAGGCGACCGAGTTCCGGGAGCCGGGACAGGTGTTCCACGTGACCGAGACGACCACGTTCCGGTGGTTCTCGGTGGACACCGCCGGCAACATCGAGCGGAACTACGACCCGACGAAGAGCGACCGGCGCGACAACTACCGCAGCGCGACGGTCACCATCGGCGGGTAGCGAGGAGACCGTCCTCGGCGACACCGACCGGCTGGGGCCAGGCCCCAGCCGGTCGGTCCGGTCGGCCGTCGTCACCCGGTGACGGACGCTCCCGTTCGTTCCCCGCCGGTCCGGCGACGAGCTCCTCGTGGACCTGCTCCTATGCCGAACGGCCGTCGTCACCGCACGGCGACACCGCCGGCTCGACGGTCGACTCCGGGGTTCCCGGGTGAGCCTCAGCCTTGCTCGGGTGGTCGCGGCTCCGGGCCGAGGATTCGGTCGGGCAGGTCGAGGTGGTCGCGGAACGCGCGGCGGCCCTCGGCGGTGACGGCGACCGCCCGACCGGTGCCGATCCGGACGACCCAGCCGGCGTCCAGGGCGTGTCGGCAGAGCGCCGCACCGATCGTGCCGGCGAGGTGGGGTCGCCGCTCGGTCCAGTCCAGGCAGGAGCGGACCGGTGCCCGGCGGGTCGGCGGTGTCGACTCCGGCGCGATGCCGAGCCGGGTCAGCCATGCCGTGCCCCGGTCGGTCAGGCTCAGCCCGCGTTCCCAGCTCAGGAAGCCGCGTTCGGTCATCGCGTCGGTGACCGCCACGCCGAGGGCTCCGGCGAGGTGGTCGTAGCAGGTACGGGCATGTGCCAGTGCCCGGCGTCGGCTGGCCGCCGACAGCGACCGGACGGGCGCGGGCTCGACCGGTGCGGCGCCGGTCAACGTCTCGACCAGCTCGGCGACGCCGGGATCTGCCAGCCGCAGGTAACGGTGGCGGCCCTGCCGTTCCTCGGCCAGCAGGCCACCGGCGACGAGCTGGTGCAGGTGGGCCGTCGCGGTCGACGGTGCCACCCCGGCGTGCCGGGCCAGCTCGGTCGCCGTCCACGCCCGCCCGTCCAGCAGCGCCAGGCAGAACGCCGCTCGGGTGTGATCGGCGAGCAGGCCGGCCAGGCTGGCCAGCCCCGCCGTGGCCTCGTGCACCCGGGGGCCGCCGGGCTCGTTGCGACGACCGGAGTCGGACCGGCGGCCGGAGTCGGACCGGCGGCCGGAGTCGGACCGGCCGGGCTGGCCGAAGACGGTGTTCTGGCTGCTCATCATGGCGATCCTGCCCGCGAAAAGCTTCGGTCGGCAACGAAACGTCGGGTGGTTACGGTCCCACCATGACCAACGCCACCTGCGGGAACGCGATCCCCGACCCCGTCTCCGACCGGCCGGACGGGCAGCTGACCATCCAGCCCCGGATCCTGTACTTCGGCACTCCGGTGGTGCTGTTGAGCACCGAGAACGAGGACGGTTCCGCCAACCTCGCCCCCATCTCCTCGGCGTGGGCGCTCGGGTGGGTGGTCGTCCTCGGGCTCGGGGTGGAGGGGCAGACGGTGCGGAACCTCCGGGACCGACCCGATGTGGTGATCAACCTACCGGCGTCGCACCAGTGGGCCGCCGTCGAGCGCCTGGCCCCGTTGACCGGACGCGACCCGGTGCCCGAGTCCAAGCGGGCCGCGTTCCGGTACGAGCCGGCGAAGTTCGCGACGGCGGGACTCCGGCCGGAGCCGTCCCAGGTGGTCCGGCCACCACGGGTGGCCGACTGCCCGATCCAGTTGGAGGCACGGGCCACCCGCATTCACCCGGCCGCGACCGGCGGCTTCGTGATCGTCGAGGCCGAGGTCTGCCGGGTGCACGCGGACCGGCGGATCGTGGTGCCCGGCACCCAGCACATCGATCCGGCTGCCTGGAGTCCCTTGATCTACAACTTCCGACATTACTTCGGGTTGGGGGCGGAACTGGGACAGAGCTTCCGGTCCGAGACCGGTGGCCGGGGCGCTGACCGGGAGTAATGCGCCCAATCGGTCAGTCGGATACCCGCCAGTTAATAGAAGTGTATCTACATCCGAATGTCTGCCGTCTAACATCTCCTCACCTGATCGATCTCTGTCGATCAAGCCTCACGGTGATGGAAGGACATGCCCAGATGGCTCTCAAGCCCTCCGCCAGGCAACGCTGGCGTCTCGGCGTCGTGACCACAGCGGTGTCCGCCGCGGTGGCCTTCGCCGCCCCGGCAACCGCGGCACCCGCCGAAGGTGCCATCCTCCAGGCCGGCGGCGACACCGCCGTCGCCGACTCGTACGTCGTGGTGCTCAAGGAGACATCCGTCGCCCGCACCGGGGTCGACGCCTCCGCCCGGAGTCTCGCCCGGGAGTACGGCGGCGCGGTCGCCCGCACCTACCAGCACGCGCTCCGCGGCTTCGAGGTCCGGCTCTCCGCGACGGCGGCCCGCCGGCTCGCCGCCCACCCCTCGGTGCAGTACGTCCAGCAGAACCACCGGGTCAGCATCGCGGCCACCCAGTCGCCCACCCCCTCCTGGGGCCTGGACCGTGTCGACCAGCGCAACCTGCCGCTGAACAACTCGTACACCTACCCGAACAACGGCTCGGGCGTGCGGGCGTACGTCATCGACACCGGCATCCGGTTCAGCCACGGCGACTTCGGCACCCGCGCGGTGAGCGGCTTCGACGCCATCGACGGCGGCTCGGCCGACGACTGCAACGGGCACGGCACGCACGTCGCCGGGACCGTCGGCGGCACGGCGTACGGGGTGGCCAAGGGCGTCACGCTGGTCGGCGTCCGGGTGCTGGACTGCGGTGGCAGCGGCACCTACGCCCAGGTCATCGCGGGCATCGACTGGGTGACCGGCGACCACGACCCGGGTGAGCGCGCGGTGGCCAACATGAGCCTCGGCGGTGGCTTCGACCAGGCCACCAACGACGCGGTCACCGCCTCGATCGCCGACGGCGTCAGCTACGCCCTCGCGGCGGGCAACGAGTACAGCGCCAACGCCTGCAACGTCTCGCCGGCCAGCACCCCGAACGCCATCACCGTCGGAGCGACCGAGTCCACCGACGCCCGGGCCGGCTACTCCAACATCGGCACCTGCCTGGACATCTTCGCCCCGGGCAGCGCGATCACCTCGGCCTGGCACACCGGCGACACCGCCACCAACACCATCAGCGGCACGTCGATGGCGAGCCCGCACGTGGCCGGCGCGGCCGCCCTGGTGCTCGCGGCGAACCCGTCGTACACGCCCCAGCAGGTGCGCGACAAGCTGGTCAACGACGCCACCGCCAACGTGGTGACCAACCCCGGCGCCGGCTCGCCGAACAAGCTGCTCTACACCGGCAACGTCGTCCCGCCGACCCAGGACTTCAGCGTCGCGGTGACCCCGGCCGCCGGCTCGGTCAACCCGGGTGGCTCGCTGACCGCCACGGTGTCCACCACGACCACCGTCGGCAGCCCGCAGACGGTCAGCCTCACCGCCAGCGGCCTCCCGGCCGGCGCGACCGCCACCTTCAGCCCGGCGTCGATCAGCACCGGCGCCTCGGCCGCCCTGACCATCGCCACCACCGGCAGCGCCGCGCCGGGCACCTACCAGGTGACCATCACCGCCACCGGGCCGGTGACCACCCAGAGCACGTCGTACGCGCTGACCGTCAACGGCCCGCCGGGCTGCGCGCAGACCAACAACACCGACGCCACGATCGCCGACAACAGCACCGTGGAGAGCACGGTCACCATCTCGGGCTGCGCCGGCACCGCCTCGGCGTCCAGCACGGTGCAGGTGGCGATCGTGCACACCTACATCGGTGACCTCGTGGTGAGCCTGGTCGCTCCGGACGGCAGCGCGTACGTGCTGCACAACCGTACGGGCGGCTCGGCCGACAACATCAACCAGACCTACTCCGTCAACCTGTCGTCGGAGACGTCCAACGGCACCTGGCGGCTGCGGGTGCAGGACGCGGCGAGCGGTGACGTGGGCCACCTCGACACCTGGACGCTCAACCTGGGCGCCCCGGTCGTCCCGAGCTGCGGCGGCACCAACGGCACCGACGTGACCATCGCCGACAACACCACGGTCACCAGCACCATCGCGGTCGCCGGCTGCTCCGGCAACGCGTCGTCCACCAGCAGCGTGCAGGTGGCGATCGTGCACACCTACATCGGTGACCTCGTGGTGAGCCTGGTCGCTCCGGACGGCAGCGTGTACGTGCTGCACAACCGTACGGGCGGCTCGGCCGACAACATCAACCAGACCTATTCCGTCAACCTGTCGTCGGAGGCCCGCAACGGCACCTGGACCCTACGGGTGCAGGATGCCGCCTCCGGTGACGTCGGCTACCTCAACAGCTGGACGCTGGGCCTGTAACCCTCCTCGGCGCCGGTGACCCGTCCCCGGTCGGCCAGACCCCTCCGCCCGACGCGGAGGGCCGGCTGGCCGGGGACTCGCCGCTGGGTCACCTTTCCGAGCCGACCTCGAAGGACCCCACCCGCTCGACGAGCCAGGTCACGTCGGCGCCGCTGGCGACCTCGACCGGCTCGGCCCCCCGGCGGAATATCCGCCCGCCCGTGGCCACGCCGTCGAGCCGCATCACGCCGTCGGCCACCCGCAGCCAGGTGCCCTCGCGCATGGCGAGCACCGGGACGTCGTTCTCCTCCAGGAACTGGACGAGTCGCTCCTCGCGGGTCTCGCCCTGGTGCGTCGAGGTCGGGTCCGGGTCCAGGTAGTGCGGATTGATCTGGAAGGGCACGAGGCCGAAGGTCTCGAAGGACGGCGGCGCGACGATGGGCATGTCGTTCGTCGTCCGCAGGCTCGGCGTCGCGACGTTGGTGCCGGCGCTCGACCCGAGGTACGGCATCCCCTCGGCCACCCGGGCGCGCACGACGCCGATCAGGTCGAGTTCGTGGATCGCCTTGACGAGACGGAAGGTGTTGCCGCCGCCGACGAAGACCGCCTCGGCGTCGGCGACCAGGTCGCGCGGCGTGCCCTCGTGCGCGCCTCGGACGGTGATGCCGAGTGGCTCCATGGCCCGGCGGACCGTGTCGGTGTAAGCGTCGTGGTCGGCCAGCGCGAAGGGGACGAACACGAGGGAGCGCCGGCCGTCGAGTGCCTGGAGGATCACGTCGTGCGCGTGCTCCAGGTAGGCCCGCCCCGGGGCTGCCGAGTTGGACAGGAGCAGGAGGTTCGGATGGCCCTGGGTCATGGTGTCTCCTCGGTGCGGCCGGTTCGGCTCGTCGGTGCGGCGGTCAGTGGGCTCGGGTCACCCTGGTCTGCCGGGCTACGGCGGCCGAGTTCGCCCGGTTGTCGAGCAGGGCGGAGAGCTGCTCCGCCGCGGCCTGGAGCGCGGGCAGGTGGTCCCGGACGTCGTCCGGGCGCGCCGGGTACTTGCTCTCGCCCAGGCTGAGCGAGCCGACCGGCCGCCCCCGGAGGATGATCGGGACGGCGAGCGCCCGGGTGGCGTAGTCGTACTCGCCCTCCGAGTAGGCGTAGCCCTGCGCGACGGTCTCGACGAAGAGCCGTTCGAGTTCCTGCTCGTCGACCTTCGTCAGCCCGGTGAAGGTGGCGAAGACCCGGCCGGAGATCAGGGCGCGGCGCTCGTTGCTGTCGAGGAAGGCGAAGTAGCCGCGGGAGGTGGCTCCCGCGTTGGCCGGGTACAGCTCGCCGACGAGCGGATGACTCCGCAGCGGTCCGCCGCCGTCGACGGCGGCGACGCAGCGGACATGGAGCCCGTCCGGGACGGCGAAGATCGCGGTGCGGTCGGTCTGGAAGGCGAGTGGCTCGAGCACCCGCTGCGCCAGGGCGGCCAGCCCTCCCGCGCGTTCCCAGACGGCGGCCATCCGCCACATGGTCGGGCCGAGACTGTAGCGCCGGGTGACCGGGTCGGCGCTGAGGAAGCCGCGTGCGGCGAGCGCGGCGAGGATCCGCTGCGCGGTCGACTTGTCGATGGCGAATGCCTCGGCGAGCTCCATGACGCCCCAGTCGCGACGTCGTTCGGTGAACGACAGGAGGACCTCCAGGGCGCGGTCCACGGTCTGGAGCGGCGAGCGGGGGCGGGCGACGCCGTTGTCTGGCATGGGTCCTCCGGGCTGGGCGGGACGTGTCAGAACCTACCGCACCCTGATCCAGTTCGGGATGCCCTCTCAGATAGAGAGAAAGTATTGCACGGGGGTGCCGTGCGGGCGAACCCTTGGTGGCGCAAAGCCCAGGTCAGGCCCAACAACGCGCAGATTGGAGGTGGCCGTGAACCACGTGGTGCGACGGGTGCTCGCGATGATCCCGGCACTGTTCGGTGTCGTGCTCTGCATCTTCCTGCTCACCCGCGTCCTGCCCGGTGACCCGGCCCGGACGCTCGCGGGGGAGCAGGCCGACCCGGCGACCGTCGAGAAGATCCGCGTCGAGATGGGCCTCGACCAGCCGCTGGCCGCGCAGTTCGTCTCCTACGTGCGCGACCTCTTCGCGGGGGACCTCGGGTTCGCGTGGCACACCGGGCAGCCCGTCCTCACCGACTTCGCCTCCCGGCTGCCGGCGACGGTGGAACTCGCCGTCGTGGCGATCCTCATCTCGCTGCTCGTCGGGGTGCCGATCGGGGTCGTCAGCGCGACGCGGCGCGACCGACCCATCGACCACGCCAGCCGCATCTTCTCGCTGGTCGGGGCGTCGATGCCGCTTTTCTGGCTCGCCCTCCTCGTGATCTTCGTCTTCTACAACAAGCTCGGCTGGGAGCCGGCCCCGCTGGGCCGCATCGCCCAGGACGTGAACCCCCCGACCTCGATCACCGGGCTCTACGTGTTCGACTCGCTCCTGACCGGTGACGTCGTCGCGCTGAAGTCGTCGCTGGCCCACATCATCTGGCCGGCCATGTGCCTCGCCACCGGGAGCACGGCGATCATCGCCCGGATGACCCGGTCCGAGATGCTCGAGGTGATCAACCAGGACTACGTACGCACCGCCCGGTCCAAGGGCCTGCCGCCGGCCAAGGTCATCCTCAAGCACGCGCTGAAGAACGGCGCTCCGGTCATCGTGACCGTCGTCGGCCTCCAGTTCGGCCAGCTCCTCGGCGGCGCGGTCATCACCGAGACGGTCTTCAGCTGGCCGGGCATCGGCCAGTACGTCGTCCAGTCCGTGCTCGCCACCGACTACGCGCCGGTCCAGGCCTTCACCCTGATCGCCGCGGTCGTCTACCTGACGGTCAACCTCTGCGTCGACCTGATCAACGCCCGCCTGGACCCGAGGATCGAGAATGCCTGACACCACCGTGACCGCGACCGCGGGGGGCCACCGGGTCGCGTCGGCCGACCGGGCAGGATCGCGACCCACGACCGCCTGGCGCCTCCTGGCCCGCAACCGTCTGGCGATGGTCGGCCTCGTCTTCATCGCGATCTGGACCATCGGGGCTCTCGTGTCGGGCCTGCTGCCGTACTCGCCCACCGAGACCGGAGCGGGCGGGCTCCTCGAACCGCCCTCCAGCGCGCACCCCTTCGGCACGGACAACTTCGGCCGCGACATCCTCGCCCGGGTACTCGCCGGCGGGCGGATCTCGCTCTGGACCGGACTCATCGCCGTCGGGATCTCGCTCCTGATCGGTGTCCCGATCGGTGCCATCTCCGGCTTCGTCGGCGGCGCGGTGAGCGCGGTGCTCATGCGGGTGATGGACGTGCTCCTCGCCTTCCCGTCGCTCGTGCTGGCCATGGCGATCGCCGCAGCCCTCGGGCCCGGCCTGGCCAGCGCGATGGTCGCCGTGGGCGTCGTCGGCATCCCCGAGTTCGCCCGCATCGTCTACAGCCAGACCCGTTCGCTGCGGGAGCGTGACTTCGTCGAGGCGGGACGTGCCATCGGGCTACGGGATCGGACGATCCTCATCCGCCACATCGTCCCGAACACCGTCGCCCCGATCCTCGTCCGGTCGACCCTCGGCATGGGCTACGCGATCCTCACGGCCGCCTCGCTCAGCTTCATCGGCCTCGGCGCGCAGCCGCCGACGGCGGAGTGGGGCGTGATGATCTCGGACGGCCGTGGCTACATCATCAGCGGCGAGTGGTGGATGACCTTCTTTCCCGGCATCGCCATCGCCACCTCGATTCTCGGCTTCAACCTGATCGGCGACGGCCTTCGCGACGTCCTCGACCCGCGCCTGCGGACGAGCCGATGACCCGGTGCGGACCTGCCACGGACGCCAGCCCATCCGCCCATCCATCCCCCCACCCTGACCCGAAGGAGAACAGCGTGAAGCGCAGCGCCACCCTGGCCGCCGCGGTCGCCGCCACCTTCCTCGCCGCCGCCTGTGGAGCCAACGCCAACCAGGGCGGCTCCTCGCAGGCCGACGGGGCCGGCAAGGACACCCTCGTCGTCGCCTATTCCGAGGGCGGCAAGACCCTCAACCCCGCCGAGGCGAACGACGTCACCTCCGACACGTTCGTCGTCGCGGCCTACGACCAGCTGGTCACGTACGACCGCACGACGGTCGACGGCAAGCCGACCGCCAAGACGGACACGATCGTGCCGATGCTGGCGGAGAAGTGGGAGGTGAGCCCCGACTCGAAGAGCTACACGTTCACGATGCGGCAGGGCGTGACGTTCGAGGACGGCTCGCCCCTGGACTCCGACGACGTCGTGAAGACGTTCGACTTCATCAAGAAGTCGAGCTCGGCGAGCTTCCTCTACGGCATGGCCGGCATCGGCACCGTGACCGCGGTCGACCCGCAGACCGTGAAGATCGACCTCACCGCGCCGAACCACCTCTTCCTGCAGATCCTGCCGATGTACTCGTTCTCGATCATCAACATCGACAAGGTCAACGCCGAGGGTGGCGCCAAGTGGCTCGACACGAACACCGCCGGTTCCGGCCCGTACCGGCTGAAGAAGTGGGACCCGGCGACCGAGGCCGTGCTCGAGCGTAAGGACACGTACTGGGGCGAGAAGCCCGCCCTGCGTACCGTCAACACGAAGTTCATCGGCGAGGCGAGCAACCGCGTCCAGCTGCTCAGCAAGGGCGAGGTCGACGTCGCGCTCGAGGTGCCGGCGAAGGATGTCGACGCCCTGTCGAAGCAGTCCGGCGTCACCATCGACTCCCGGGCCAGCAACAAGATCCTCTTCTTCGGGATGAACAACGCGATCAAGCCGTTCGACGACCCGAAGGTCCGGCAGGCCATCTCGTACGCGATTCCGTACGACAAGCTCCTCAACGACGTCATGAAGGGCCAGGCGTCGCCGATGCGCTCGTCGGTGGCCAGCTCGACCCCGGGCTTCAGCGACGCCGGCAACGGCTACTCGTACGACCTCGACAAGGCCAAGGCGCTGCTCGCGGAGGCCGGTCACCCCAACGGCTTCAGCTTCGACTTCACCCTCGGCAGCGGCTTCCAGGACTGGTCGGACTCGGCCGTGCTCATCCAGGCCGAGCTGGCGAAGATCGGCGTGACGATGAACATCAAGAACATGGCGCGTCCGCAGTTCCTCGAGGCGCTCGCGACGAAGAAGGTGCAGAGCTACATCACCCGCTGGACGTCCTTCGTCAACGACCCGGGCTACCACCTTGGCCTGCTGCTGACCAGCGACGGCACGAGCAACTACGCCAACTTCCACAACACCGAGGTCGACAACCTCTGGAAGCGGGCCGCGACCGAGCCGGACCAGAAGGTCCGCAACGACCTGTACGGCAAGGCGCAGGAGATCATCAACACCCAGGCGCCGTGGGCGTACCTCTACGAGTACAACATCGTCGTCGCGCAGCGCGAGGGCGTGCAGGGGTACACCTCGTACCCCGACGGGATCATCCGCTTCTTCCAGATGAGCAACAAGGGCTGACGCCGAGGCAGGCGTGCCGCCGGGCCGTCGTCCCGACGCGCCCGGCGGCCGCCGCCACCAGGCCACCGCGAACCCACCCCTCCCGCAACGACACCTGGAGCCCGACGTGACCACCACACCTCCCGACTGGGAGACCCGGGTCCTCGACGAGATCGAGCGAACCCGGGACGAACTGCTGACGCTCGCCGGGGACCTCATCCGGATCCCGAGCGAGAACCCTCCGGGGGACTGCACGGACGTCGGTCTCTTCATCGCCGACCACCTGCGCGCGCAGGGCCTCGACCCCGAGGTCCACGACGCGGGCGACGGTCGCCTCAGCGTCGTCGTCCACCGTGCCGCGAGCAACGCCGCGGTGGACGACGACTCCAACTCGGCGCGTCACCTGGTGCTCGCCGGTCACACCGACGTCGTCCCCGTCGGTGACCTGAGCCGTTGGACGTTTCCCCCCTTCGCGGGGGACATCGTCGACGGTTACCTCCGCGGTCGCGGGGCCAGCGACATGAAGGCCGGTCTCGCCGGGGTCATCCACACGCTCGTCGTCCTGCACCGCCTCGGTGTCCCGCTCGCCGGGAAGCTGTCGCTCGCGGCCGTCCCCGACGAGGAGCAGGGCGGTTCGCGCGGCGCGGACTGGCTCCTCGACCAGGGCGTCCTCGACGGCGCGACCGGCGCGATCATCGCCGAGCCGGCCGAACGCACGCACCCGACGATCGGCCAGAAGGGCAGCAACTGGTTCCGGATGACGATCGACGGCCGGCCGGGGCACGGCAGCCTCCAGCCGCTGCACGGCGTCAACGCGAACCTCCTCGCGGCCAAGGCCGTCATCGCCCTGCAACAGCTCTGGGACATGAAGCCGTCGCCGCCCGCGGACGTGGTCGACCTCATCGAACGGTCGAAGACGTTCGCCGAGGAGCGCGAGGGCTACGGTCCCGGCATCGGCGCCGTCTTCGAGCACGTCACCGTCAACATCGGCACGATCCACGGCGGCACGTCCTCCAACGTCGTCGCGGACCGGTGCGTCGTCGACGTCGACACCCGGGTGCCGATCGGTTTGTCGCGCGCCGAGGTCCTCGCCCGGGTCGACGAGCTGCTCGCCGAGGCGGGCGTCGAGGCGACGATCGAGCCGACCGGCTTCCGCAGCGAGCCCAACTGGACGCTGCCGAGCGACCCGGTGGTCACCGAACTCGTCGCGGCCCTGCGCGAACTTACCGGTGACCCCACCGCGGAGGGGGTGCTCCAGTGGGCGTCCTCCGACGCCCGCACCTTCCGCAGCCACGGCATCCCGGTGCTCCAGTACGGGCCGGCCGAGCTGGCCACCATCCACGGCTTCGACGAGCGGGCACCCGTCGCCGACGTCGTCCTCGCCGCGAAGACCTACGCCCTGACCACCCTCCGGTACCTCGGCGTCGCCGAGACCGCTGCCGAAAGCGAATGATCGTGCTGTCCCACGTCCTCACCGTCCTCGACCTCCTCGACCGTCCCGACGCCTCCGGCAAACTCGTCGCCGAGCACCTGCGCGCCCTCGGCGACGACGCCTGCTCGATCACCGTCGAGACGGTGGCCGGCGACCAGGGTTCGACCGACTTCATCCAGGTCACCATCCCCGGCAGCCGTGGCAAGACCGCCGGCGGCGACGCTCCGACGCTCGGGGTCGTCGGCCGCCTCGGCGGTCTCGGCGCCCGGCCGGAGCTCATCGGCTACGTCTCCGACGGTGACGGGGCGACCGCCGCCATCGCCACGGCCGCCAAGCTGCTCGCCATGCACGCCCGGGGCGACATCCTGCCCGGCGACGTCGTCATCTCGACGCACATCTGCCCCGACGCGCCGACCCGGCCCCACGACCCGGTGCCCTTCATGGACTCGCCCGTCGACATCACCGCGATGAACGAGCACGAGGTCACCTCGGAGATGGACGCCGTCCTGTCCATCGACACCACGAAGGGCAACCGCATCGTCAACCACCGGGGCATCGCCATCTCCCCGACGGTCCGCGCCGGCTACATCCTTCCCACCAGCGCCGACCTGGTCAGCGTCCTGGAGACCGTGTCCGGTGAGCCGGCCGTCGTCTTCGCGCTGTCGACGCAGGACATCACGCCGTACGGCAACGGCCTCCACCACCTCAACTCGATCCTCCAGCCGGCCGTCGCGACGGCCGCGCCGGTCGTCGGGGTCGCCATCACGACGGTGACGCCCGTCGCCGGCTGCGCGACCGGCGCGAGTCACGAGGTCGACATCGCCCTCGCCGCCCGCTTCTCCGTCGAGGTCGCCAAGGGCTTCACCTCGGGCACGGTGTCCTTCTACGACGGGGCCCAGGCGGCGCTCCTGGAAAGCCTCTACGGCCCGGCCACCCACCTGCAGACGACCGGAACGGTCCCCGGTCGCGCCTGATCCGGCGCGACCGGGCCCGGCGGCCCACGGAACAAGGAGCACGGACATGGCTGAGACCCTGCTGTCGATCGAGAACCTCTCGATCCGCATCGACACGTCCCGTGGCCCGATCCATCCGGTCCGGAACCTCGACCTGACCATCGCGCGCGGTGAGATGGTCGGGCTGGTCGGCGAGTCGGGGTCGGGCAAGAGCGTCACCGCCATGTCGATCACCGGACTGCTGCCGGCGCGGCAGGCGCAGATCACCGGCGGGCACATCCGTTTCGACGGGCGCGACCTCGCCGCGCTGTCGGACCGGCAGATGCGCGGCATCCGGGGCAAGGACATCGCGACGATCTTCCAGGAGCCGATGACCGCGCTCAACCCCGTCTTCACGGTCCGCGACCAGCTCACCGAGCCGTTGCGCCAGCACATGCGGCTCGGTCGACGGCAGGCGGCGGACCGGGCGGGGCACCTGCTCGACATGGTGGGGATCCGCAACACCGCGCGTGTCCTCGCCGGGTACCCGCACGAGTTGTCCGGCGGGATGCGCCAGCGGGTCATGATCGCCATGGCCATGGCGTGCGAGCCGAAGCTGCTCATCGCCGACGAGCCGACGACCGCGCTCGACGTGACGACCCAGTTGCAGATCCTCGACCTCATCATGGACCTGCAGGAGCAGCACGGGACGGCGGTCCTGCTCATCACGCACGACCTCGGGGTCGTCGCCCAGACCTGCCAGCGGGTCGCCGTCATGTACGGCGGTGAGCTGCAGGAGACGGCGACGACCGAGCAGCTCTTCGCCACGCCCCAGGCCGACTACACGAAACGGCTGCTCAGCTTCATCCCCTCGGCCAACGCGCAGGTCGTCGAGGCGGTCGAGGCGCTCGCCGACGACGGGACGGCGCGCGACGGCGCGGAGCCGGTTCGCGTCGAGCCTCGTGCCGAGGCACCCGACGACGACGCGCCGGTGCTGCTCGAGGTCACCGACCTGACGAAGGTCTTCAGCGGGCGACGTCGTCGGCTGGGTCGTCCGGCCGACACCGTCCGGGCGGTCGACGGCGTCTCCTTCCGGGTACGCCGTGGCCGCACGCTCGCCATCGTGGGCGAGTCCGGGTCGGGCAAGTCGACGACGGGTCGGGCCCTGCTGCGCCTGCACGAGCCGACGTCGGGGACGGTGATCTTCAACGGGGCCGACCTCCTCGCGGCGAGCGACGACGAGCTGCGCCGGCTCCGTTCCGAGATGCAGATCGTCTTCCAGGACACGTACGCCTCGCTCGACCCCCGGTGGACGATCCACCGGGCCCTCGCCGAGCCGCTGCGGCTGCACACCGACCTCGACGACGGGGCGATCCGCGCCCGCATCGTCGAGGTCCTCGAAACGGTCGGCCTGCAAGAGGACGCCGTCGACCGTTTCCCGCACGAGTTCTCGGGTGGTCAGCGCCAGCGGATCGGCATCGCGCGGGCCCTCATCCTCAATCCGAGCCTGGTCGTCTGCGACGAGCCCGTGTCGGCCCTCGACGTGTCGGTGCAGGCCCAGGTGCTCGACCTCATGAAGCGGTTGCAGAAGGACCTCGGGCTCACCTACGTCTTCATCTCGCACGATCTCTCCGTCGTCGAGATGATGGCCGACGAGATCGTCGTCATGAGCCAGGGCCGCGTCGTCGAGCAGGGCACCGTCGAAGAGATCTTCACCAAGCCCCAGCACCCGTACACCAAGGCGTTGCTCGCCGCGATCCCGGTCGCCGACCCCACCGCACGGGTCGACCGGGCCGTACGGCGCCGCATCGTCGAGCGGGGCGTCGCCGCTGCCGACCTGCCCGAGAAGGAGGCGGCGTGATGTCCGCAGCGGCCGGGGGAGAGGTACGTCGCGGGCGGCCGAGGCTCGGTCTCGTCACGATCGGCCAGGCACCCCGCGTCGACCTCATCCCCGACGTCGAGGTTGCCCTCTCCCGCGTCGACTGGATCGAGCACGGCGCGCTGGACCTCCTCGACACGGACGGCATCGCCCGGCTCGAACCGCGCGGCGGAGAACGTACCCTGGTCTCCCGCCTGCGGGACGGCTCGCGCGCCCGGCTCGGTGCGACGAGCATCGCCCCGGCACTCGACGACGCCATCCGGCGGTGTGTGGCTGACCGCTGCGCGGCCGTCCTCGTGCTGTGCACCGGCCGCGTCGAGCACGGCCCGGCGTCGGTGCCGGTGCTCCACGCGGAGGACCTCGCCCACGACCTCGTGGCGCGGCTTGTCGGCGAGGGGCGCCTGGGTGTGCTCTGCCCCGTGCCGGAGCAGTTGGCCGACATCCGGGAACGGTGGGAGGAACGCCTGGGCCGCCCGGTCGCCGCGGCGGCCGTGGACCCGTACACGGCCGGCCCCGACGAGGTGGCGGCCGCCGGACGCGAGGTCGCCGCCGAGGGGGCCGACCTGGTCTTCCTCGACTGCATCGGCTACACCGGCCAGCAGCGGGACATCCTCGCCGCCGAGGGCGTCCGCGCCGAGACCGCCCGCCACCTTGCCGTGACCGGTGCGGTGGACCGCGTCCTCTCTCCCTGACGCGCCTGTGCGGGACCAGGAGGAGAACGGTCGGCCGAGGAAGCGGGGGCGCACCGGGCCATGACGCAGATCCAGTCTCTGCCCATCGATCCGGCTCGGTGCGCCCCCGCCCCCGATTGTCCGCTGCGGCTCCACCGGGTCGGTTCGGGCGGTGCGTGTCGCCGTTTCAGTCGTTCCCCGGGAACGCCATGGTCAGCGAGCCGGTCGTCGAGGTGACCCACCGTGAGGTGACCGCCTTGTGCCGGGTGAAGAACGCGAACCCTTCCGGACCGTAGGCGGGCGCGTCGCCGAGCAGCGAGTCCTTCCAACCGCCGAAGGCGAAGTAGGCGACGGGCACGGGAACGGGGACGTTCACTCCGACCATTCCCACCTGCACCTCGCGTTCGAAGCGTCGGGCGGCGCGGCCGTCGTTGGTGAAGATGGCCGTTCCGTTTCCGAACTGGCTGGAGTTGATGAGCCGTAGCCCTTCGTCGAGGTCCTTCACGCGGACCACCGCGAGCACGGGGCCGAAGATCTCGTCCTCGTACGCCTTCGAGGCCGTCGGAACCCGGTCCAGGAGCGTGGGGCCGAGCCAGAAGCCGTTCTCGTGGCCGTCCACCCGGCAGTGGCGACCGTCCACCAGCACTGTGGCGCCGTCGCGTTCGGCGATGTCGATGTAGCTGGCCACCCGGTCCCGGTGTTGGCGGGTGATCAGCGGGCCCAGGTCAGGATCGGTGCGGCCGTCGCCGACGCGCAGCGTCGCGGCCCGCTCCTGGATCCGCGCGTTCAGCTCGTCGGCGATCGACTCCTCGGCAAGGACGACCGAGATGGCCATGCACCGTTCTCCCGCCGACCCGAAGCCACCGGACACCGCCTGGTCGGCGGCGGCGTCGAGGTCGGCGTCGGCGAGCACGAGCATGTGGTTCTTCGCGCCACCGAAGGCCTGGACGCGCTTGCCGACCCGGGCCGCGGACTCGTAGATCGAACGCGCTACCGGCGTCGACCCGACGAAGGAAACCGCCTGCACGTCTGGGTGGTTCAGCAGGGTTTCGACAGCGACGCGGTCGCCCTGGAGAACGTTGAACACCCCGTCGGGGAGCCCGGCGGCCTTCCAGAGCTCGGCCAGCCAGATCGCAGCCGACGGCACCCGCTCACTCGGCTTGAGCACCACCGTGTTGCCCACGGCGATCGCGATGGGAGCGAACCACAGGGGCACCATCGCCGGGAAGTTGAACGGGCTGATCACAGCGACCACCCCGAGTGGCTGCCGCACGGAGTGCACGTCGACGCCGGTGGAGACGTTCTGCGCGTAACGTCCGCTGGTCAGGTGTGGGAACGCTGTCGCGAGGTCGACGACCTCAAGTCCGCGCTGCACCTCGGCCGCCGCGTCGGACACGGCCTTGCCGTGCTCACCGGTGATGATTCGCGCAAGTTCCTCCTTACGGCTGTTCAGCAGCTCGCGGAACCGGAAGACCACCGTCTGCCGTCGGGCGGCCGAGAGCTGAGACCATCCCTCGTAGGCGAGCCTGGCGGCCTCGACCGCGGCAGCGGCTTCGGTCGCGTCGGCCAGAACCACCTCTTTCGTGGCCTTCCCGAGCGCCGGGTCGAAGACCGCCGCCCGGCGCGCGGTTTCGCCGACCACCCGACGTCCGTTGATCCAATGTCCGAGCGTCGGCTTGTTCAGGTCACTCACGTTCGATCCTCCAGTTCGGTTGGCAAATTGAGTTGCCGGCCCGACGTTCGGGCCGGTCGGCCCGCCTCGGGCGAGCGTCGTGTTCATGACGTGCCGGCCAGACCCTCGACCAACCGGGCGGCGGACAGCGCTCGTTCCTCGTCCAGGGCCACGCACTGCATACCGACCGGGAGTCCTCGGTCGTCGGTCCCGAAGGGAACCGTGACCGCGGCCAGCGGGGACCAGTTGACGGGTGCACAGAAGCGGGTCAGTTGGCGGCTGGCACCGGTGAGTTCGGAGCGGGGACGCGAGTCGTCGGCGACGGCAGTACGCAACGGCGCGGTGGTCGGGACGGTCGGCAGCACGAGCGCGTCGCAGACCGAGAAGGCCGCCAGCAGACGCTCGGTCAGGCGCGTGAGGGTCTTCCACGCAGCCAGCAGGTCAGCCGCTGTGTGCTTCGCCGCCGCGTCGAGAACGGCCCGGAGGCCACGGCTGTAGAGTCCCCGTCCAGCCGGGTACCAGCCGGCTGCGCGGTGAGCCTGATAGGCATCGGCGAAGAGCGGGACCAGCCGGACGGGATACCACTCGTCGAACGCCGGGACCTGGACCGTCACCGACGACACCCGGCTGTGTCGCGCCAGGCTCTCGCCGAGTTGTTCGTAGGCGATGCCGACCGCGGACTCCACGTCGCCGAGGTCCGCCGGGGACAGGACGCCGAGGCGGTGCACGTCGACGGCGGTCGCCGGTCGCCCCGACATAGCGGACCAGAGGACTGACAGGTCCCGCACGTTCGCCGCCAGGGGGCCGCACGAGTCGGCTATCGGCGACAGCGGGATCTGGCCGGCCATGTCGACCGAGTGGGTACGCGGCTTCAGTCCGGCGACGCCGCAGAGCGCCGCGGGGATCCGGATCGACCCCCCGGTGTCGGTGCCGAGTGCTCCCAGGACCTCCCCGGCGGCGACCGCGGCCGCGGATCCTCCGCTGGAACCGCCCGCGATGCGGGTGAGGTCGTGGGGATTACGCGTCGTCGGCGTGACGGTTCCCATGGCCATCTCGTGGGTGTGCGTCTTGCCGATCAGGACCGCTCCGGCGGCACGCAGGGTAGCTACCACCGTCGCGTCGTGATCCGCTTCCGGTGCGCCGCTGAACAGACGCGACCCTGCCCGGGTCGGCATTCCCGCCACGTCGATGACGTCCTTGACGGCGAGGGGGATACCGAACAGCGGTGAGCGGGGCTGGTACCCGGCGTCCAGCATGGCGTCGAGTTCGGCCGCTCGCGCCCTGGCCCGCGCGGTGTCGATGTGGGCGAACGCGTGGACGTGCCGCTCGATCAGCGCGCAACGGTCGAGCGAGGTCTCCACGAGTTCGGTCACTGTCACGGATCCCGCGCGCAGCCTCCGTGCCGACTCGACGATGCCCTGGTGGCTCTCCCCTGAGCCGGGTTTGACGCATCCAGCCGCGGCAACAGGCGTCGACCGTCGAGGCCCTGACGCTCCTCGAGGCACTTTGACAGTAATCGGCTTCAGCCTTTCCGTGTAAGGGTTTCCGGTGCTCAGACCTTCAGGGACTTCTCGCCGGGAACCCAGTAGAGGATGCGGCGACGCACAAGTCGGACGATCACGTTCAGCGTGATGCCGACCGCGCACAGGATCAGCAGGCAGGCGAAGACGGCACCGGTGTTCATTCGGTACTGCGCCTGGAGGATGAGCACTCCGAGGCCGGCCTGTGCACCGACGAACTCCCCGACGATCGCGCCGAGGGTGGAGAAGACCACGGCCATCTCGAAGCCCGTGAAGATGCTGGGCAGGGCGCTGGGAAGCAACAGCTTGCGCCGGATCTGTCCCCGGGTGGCCCGGTGCACCTTGAACAGCGCGATGTGCTCGGCGCTGACACTTCTGATCCCCGACATCGTGCCGAGGAGCACCGGGAAGAACGCGAGCAGCGCGACCACGACGACCTTCGAGGTGATCCCGAACCCGAACCAGATGACGAACAGGGGCGCGATGGCGACCTTGGGGATCGACTGGATGGCGACGATGTACGGGTAGATCATGCGGTGCAGGATGTCGACCTCGACCAGTACGACCCCGAGCACCAGGCCGAGCACGGTTCCGATCGCCAGCCCGCTGAACGCCTCGATGAGCGTGACCTGGGTGTGGTAGAGGAAGCTCCTCGTCGCGCCGGGATCGGTCAACGCCTGGAGAACCTCACTGAGCGGCGGAAAGACGAACGATGGGATGTCGAGTGCCCGGGGCACGTACTCCCAGGCCGCGAGGAGCACCACCAGAAAGGCGAGCGGTGGAAGGTGCCGCCGGGACGCGAGCCCACGCTTCTTGGCGGATCCGTGGGCGCGGGAGGGTGTCACCACGCGGGCCGTAGTGGTGCTAGCCATTCTTTCGCTCCCCGTTGAAGTGCTGCCTGATCTTGTCTGCGACCTCGCCGAACGTCGGATCGGTGAGGATCTCCGTGCCGCGCTTGCGGCCGAACGGCACCTCGATGACGTCCACGATGCGTCCGGGGCGCGGGCTCATGACCACCACCCGCTGGGACAGGTACACCGCCTCCGAGATGCTGTGGGTGATCAGCAGGGCTGTCTTTCCGCTCTGCTCCCACACCGAATTGAGCTGGACGTTCAGCTGATCCCTGGTGAGGGCGTCCAGAGCCCCGAACGGCTCGTCCAGCAACAGCAGGGACGGGTCGTGCACCAGGGCACGGCAGATCGCGGCGCGCTGCTGCATTCCCCCGGATAGTTCGTTGGGATAGGAGTCCCCGAACTCGCCGAGCCCCACGAGCGCGAGCAACGCGTGGGCCCGCTCCCGGTGCGCCGGCGTCGGCTTCTCGTTGAGCTCGACGGGAAGCAGCACGTTCTCGATGATCCTGCGCCAGGGGAGCATCACCGATCCCTGGAACGCGATGCCGATGTCGTTGCGCGGGCCCGTGATGGGCGTTCCGCCCAGTAGAGCGTCGCCAGTGGTGCGCTCTTCCAGGCCGGCCAGAATCTTCAGCAGCGTGGTCTTGCCGCATCCGCTCGGTCCGACGACCGACACGAACTCGCCCTCGGCGATGTCCAGGTCGATCCCGTCGAGCGCCACCGTGGCGCCCTTTCTCGTCTCGTACCGTTTGCCCAGATCTCGAATCGAGATGAGCGGCCGGGTGGGCACGTTTTCTCCGTTCGCCGGCAGGCGCTGTGCCGTCGTGCTCATGCTGCTACCCCCAGTTCGGAATAGATCTCGAGTGCGTTGTCCTTGAGCACACGTTCGGCTAGCCAGATGGCCTGCTCGCCCGCCCACAGGTTGTTCGATCGGCCGCGCTCGAGCGCCCTGGCGACGGCCCACCGTCCGTTGCGGACAGCGGCCACGTGCATCTCGGGCAGCCCGGTGTCGGTACCGAAGATGACCTTGTTCGCGGGCAGGAACTCGAGCCACTCGTTGAGTCGGCTCACGAGGTGCGTGCGGTGCAGGTACGGCATCCAGGAGAAGTCCAGGTAGACGTTGCCGTAGGTGTGCGCCATGATCGCGGTCTCGCCGCAGTAGGGATAGCCGCCGTGGATCAGCACGAACGGGATACCGAAGAGCTCGCGTTGATCGAACACGGACTGGAGCAGCCGGGGGCGGGCCCCCGCGTAGGCCATGCCGGGTTCGCCGTGTCCCGACCCGACATGGATCTGTACGGGGAGCCGCCACGTCGCGATCTGGCGCAACACGTGGAAGGCGATGTAGTCCTCGTAGAGTGCCCGGTCCTCGAAGGAACCGGCGACGGCGCGGTTCCAGGCGGACTCAGCCTCCCGGTATCCGCGCGGCACGAACGCGAGGCTCCGCGTGTACGCAGAGGCGATCTTGAAGCCGACGGCGCCGTTGGCGACGACGTGCTTGATCGACGAGGTCAGGAACTCCAGGTAGGCAGCGAAAGACGTGGGAGCGTGGTCCAGCCCGAGCTCGTCCAGTCGCGCCTGCAGATCGGCCCGGAACCGTGCGGTGAAGGACTCGACCTCCTCGCCGCGTCGTCCGGTTCGTCCGAGGGGAAAGGGGTAGAGGTACCCGTCGATCCGCATCACCCACCGGTAGCGCGGTGAGTCGGCGAGTTCCTCGGGCAGAGCTCGTACGTCGGTCAGAACGACGGGACAGTTGACCAGGTCGAGCGTCTGGTCGAAGAGCGCGCGGACGTCGCTCCGTGCGCGGGGCGAGCGGTAGTCGAAGCCGACCTGGGCGTCCAGGAACCGGTGTCCATCGGCGAGGCTCGCCGCGAAGACCGTGGTCTCCCGGTACCGCAGGGCGCGCTGGAGCATGCCGCTGATCCCGTACGTCTCTTCGAGGTCCGCCAACTCGGCCGCGTCCCGGCGGCGCTCGGCGTCGAGCCAGCGTGTGTACGCATCGGGACCGATCCGGCCCTCGACGTAACCGCGGGCGTACGCCTTCTCGTGACTGTCGGCGTCACGAAGGCGGCCCTGGGAATCCTGATAGGTGTCCATGCCGATATGGCAGTGGTGATCGACGACGGGGATTGCCTGAAGGTCATCGAGGATGGTCATGGCCTGGTCCCTTCGTGGGTCCGGATCACGGCTTCCACGTCTGCGCCTCTTTCACCACGGTCTGCGCGTCGAAGTCGTTGTACTCCGACACGAGATCGTTCGCGTAGAGCGGCGTGGGATCGAGTTTCTTCTTCACGATGCCGGCCGTTAGCGCGAAGTCCAGCCAGGCCTGAACCGCCCCGTCGGGGTATTGCCCCCAGTTCGAATTGGCCGCCGGATCACCGGCGGTCAGCCGCTCGAGTCGTGCGCGGAATGCCGTCAGATCGGTGTCGAGTTGATCCTTGAGTGACTTGCCTGCTACCCGTGTCTCGGGATATTCCGAATACATCACCTGAAGGGCGGCGGCCGGATTCTCCGATGCGAAGACCGTAGCCTTGGCCATGGCCCTGCCGAAGCTCGCCACGGTCTTGGACTCGCTCTTGAGGAAGTCCGGCGTGACGAAGAAGGTCGTGGAGAACAGCGGGTCGATCTTGTCGTGGCTGAAGAACCGCAGTTTCATGCCGGATTTCTCCATCGCCGCGTACTCGGTGTCCCACAGCGAGAGGGCGTCGACCTTCCCCGAGCTCAGGGCCTGCAGTGCCGGCGCCCCGGTTCCCGTGGCCACGAAGTCGACGTCGCCGACGTCGACCCCGCCGAGCTGGAGGATTCCCTCGGCGAGTAGCACGTTGCCACTGCCCAGGCTGTCGGCGCCGATCGTGGTGCCGGCGAAGTCACCGAGGTCCCGGATCGGTGAGTCGGCGGGAACGGCGATGCTCCCGGTGGGAGCCCGGAGATAGTTGTAGACCATCACCAGCTCCTCGCCAGACTTACCGCGCTCGGCCAACTGGTAGATTGGTTCCGACGTGGAACTGCCGATGTCGATTTGTCCGGTCAGGGTGCTCTGTACGCTCTCCGCACTACCGCCGGTCGTGACGAACGTGACGTCGAGGCCCTCGTCGGCGAAGTAGCCCAGGCCCTGCGCGACAGCGATCGGGCTGTTGTTCGGCCCCATGATCGTGGGCACACCGACCGAGATCTGTTTGAGTCCCTTGGCCCCGTCGGCCCCGCGGGAGCCATTGGGGGGAGCGATGCAGCCGGCAAGCGACACGGTCAACAGTGAACTGAGGAAAGCAGCGGCTAAGGCTCGTTTCCGGCGCGTGATTGGCATCCTGGCCACCTTTGCTCGGCTCGGACTTCTGGCATGTTTCACGATGTGAACACTGTGTCTACATCGTGGCAAGAGCGACCCTAAGGCCGTGTCGGAGAGGTGTCAACAACTTGATCAAGGTCTTGACCAGGGGTGGTGCGTCAGTGCTACCTGCCCTCCTGGCTGTGGGGCCCCGGTCAACCGCGCGAGACGCGGGTCGCCCATCAGAAGCGCGTACCGATCCGGGCCGGGCCGGGCGGGTGGTTGGCACCGCCGCCACCCCCACCTCCGGGGTGTCCCTATGGGTTTCGTCAAGCAGCGATCGGCGCGGTTGGGGCGTGATCGCCAGGCCGGGCAGGTGGGCCACCTCATGACCACAGACCCGGGCGACCGCGATCGGCAGGGCGCCGATCGAGGCGGGCTGGTCGACCACCACCGGAACCCGGCCATGGTGACCGAGTCGAACAACTGCCGCAGCCTGGCCTCGGTGTTGGGCAGCGGCCCGTCGTGCAGCCGCTTGCCGTCCGGAGCCAGCCCGACCGTGTGATGGCCTTCCTTGCCGACGTCCAACCCGAGGAACACGCCGTAGTCGCCGTGCACCCCATGCCTCGTCACCCGTGACACCCGCCTCGGCCGCTGGTCCAGGCGTCGACTGCGGCAGCCACGTTACGAAGAGACCTACCCGCAGGGTGGCCGTGTCCCTATCAGCGGTCCGCCGACGCCACCCGGCCCGGCGACAACACCCCCGGATCATCCGTACGACAGGGGCGGTAAGTCATACCGGGCCGGGCGGCCGAGGGGTCCCCGGCTGGGGGGCGACCAAGAAGGTAGGGGTGTTACGATGTGGGCACGCTGTCTACATAGCGCCAAAAGCGCTCGGGGTTCCGGAGACGCATGCCAATGACTTCCATCAAGGTGCTCGACAAGGCGGTGGCGGTCCTGGACCATCTCGCCGACACGGGGCAGGCCACGCCGGCGGAGATCTCTGCGGCGATCGACGAACCACGCGGCACGGTCTACCGCCTGATCCGCAACCTCGTGCAATACGGTTATCTCGAGCCGACCGCGGACGGAAGCGCGTTCCATCTCGGCGGACGCCTCTTCGAGCTCGGCACAATCGTCGCGGCTCGCTTCGCGGACCTTCAGTCCAGTGCCAGACCCGCGATGGAACGCCTGAGCCGCGAGACCGGACAGACGGTTTTTCTCACCGTGCGACGGGGACTGCGAGCCGTGTGCCTTGAGCGACTCGACGGACAACAGATCCAGGTGATGATCCTGCCTCGAGGGGGGTCCGTTCCGCTCCACGGCGGCTCAGGCGCGCGCGTCCTCCTCGCCTACGCGGATCCGCACATCCAGCAGGAATTCCTCAGCCAGCCATCGCTCGACGTGTTCACGCCGTCGACCCCCGCCGCCGACGCTCTACGAGACGAACTCGTGAAGATCCGGGGCAACGGGTACTGCGTCTCGGTCGATGACGTCGTGCCGGGGATCGCCGCCGTCGGAGCGCCCATCTTCGATCAGAAACATGAGTTCAAAGCCGCGATCTCGGTCGCTGGTCCCGTCCCGTCGGTCGTCGACGACATGGCCGAGCGCACGCGGACACTCGTGATCCAGGCGGCTACCGACGTGTCCGGGGCCCTCGGTTGTCGTTCGTACGCGGCGGCAGTTCGGGAGGCTGCTGCATTGCCCGCCTGACGACCTCCTGCATGGTTGCGAATCCTTGCGGTGACAACCCGGCCGGCGACGTCGCTGATCCGACGCGCCCTGACCCACCTGGGCCGCAACGGTGAGCGGCGTACTTCGCCGAGACCGCCTACATCGCCCTGCTCGATGTCGCCGACGAACGGGGGACGTAGGCGGTCTGTTTGGCGCCGGCGCCGAGGGCGTGCCACATGCCCTTGACCCGTATCCGCCGGTGATGGCGGTGTGGAACGGGGCTTTCGACTCCGCGCCGAACGCCAGCGACCCGCGTCGGGACTCTCCGGCGCCACCCGCCGCTCGGTGCCGTCGAAACCGGTCGGCCTCTCGAGCGGTTCGTCACCGTCCTGACCGGACGTGGGTGCGCGTTCCGGCTGGTGCTCCAGCGGGACGGAAGGGCCGGTCGGGTCGATCGTAGGATTTTGTTCAATGAGTCTTGTGAGCAACTCCGAGGGCAGTGTACGGTGACAGCCAACATAAAGGATCAAGTCGTTAACGTCCATGACGGAAGGCGACCGGGATGCGTTTCTGCGTAGCTTTCGCTGACCGTCAAGTCACTGTTTGCCATCTGCTTTTCGGTGCTGTCGGCGGCTAGTTGCCGCCTTGATGGTGCCCGTTTGGTGGTATCTTTTCCAATGCCGCTACCGGAATTGCAACCCACTTCTTTTTCTTGGGATTTTTTCTCTCCTTGCGACTGAATTCACTGTCGTTCCGTCCGGCGAAATGTGTCCTTCCGTTGGGGAGGTCACGGATCGTGCGCCAACTACTGCCCCTAGCCCGACTGGTCCTGGTTCAACGAGCCGGGCCCCGAGGTGCTGTCCGACATCCGTGGACGGCGCAGCGGTGGCCCTAAGATCATCGGCGCGCCGCGTGCGAAGATGACGCAAATACGGTATGCGAAAGGAGGGGGGTGCGGACCAGTACGTCCCGCGCTCCGGACTGAAAATGACGGTAGTAGATGAAGTGAACCTGACACCCCTGCCATTGCTGCAACTGAGCAGTGGTTTCTCGAGCTTCAAGACCTTCGCCGCCGCAGTGGAGCTGAGTCTGTTCACCCGGCTCGCCGATGGTCGGACGATGAGCGTGACGGAGGCGTCTGTCGAGTTCGGACTGCCGCATCGCCCGGCGGATCTGCTGCTCACTGCTTGCGCCTCGCTGGGACTGCTGGAGAGGCGTGGTGACGGGTACGGAAACACCGCACTCGCCGAGATGTTCCTGGTCGAAGGGCGCCCCTACTATTTCGGTGGGTTGGTGCGGTTCTACGACAAGCGCGAGTACCCGGCATGGGGTCGTGTTCTCGAGGCGCTTCGGTCGGACAAGCCGACCGCCTGGGACCCGGAGGTCCAGGACTCTCCGTTCGTGGCCGAGGACTCGCAGATGCTGCAGTTGTTCTGGGACGCGATGCACTGCATCTCGACGTTCACCGCCCGTGCTCTCGGTGAGGTCTACGACTTCGGCAGACACTCCCGTCTGCTGGATGTGGGGGGTGGCTCCGGAGCGTTCCCGATCGAGCTGTGCCGCCACTACGCGAACCTGTCGGCGACGGTGTACGACCTGCCCCACGTGTGCCCGATCGCTGATGCGAAGATCGCCGACGCTGGACTGAGCGGACGGATCACCACGGTGGCCGGGGACTTCCTGCGCGACGCCGCGCTGCCGGCGGGCTACGACGTGATCCTGTACAGCATGATCATGCACGACTGGGGTGAGGACACCGACCGGGAACTGCTGCGACGCGCCTATGAGGCACTGGCGCCCGGCGGTGTGGTCATCATCAGCGAACTGATGCTCAATGCCGACCGCACCGGCCCCGCCGAGGCCGCCCTGATGGGCATGAACATGCTCATCGAGACCACGGCCGGCAAGAACTACTCCGAGACCGAGTACATGACCTGGCTACAGGATGCCAAGTTCTCCGACGTCCGCACCCTGCCGTTCGTCGCGGCCGGCGCGAACGGTGTCGTCATCGGCGTCAAGAACTGACCGGACCGGGGCGACAGTCGGGTAGGGCCCGGGGGTCCCGCCCGCCCCCCGGGCCCTACCCGGACCGCCTCGCGCCAGTCGACTGGCGCCGCCCGGCCGACAGTCCTCCGGTAGCGGCGGCTCGCTTCCCGCGCCGGGAAGCGAGCCGCCGTCGTGCGTGCACCCACGAGCGAGAGCCCCTTCCCGTGGCCGGGAAGGGGCTCTCGTTGGTCCTGTGTGGTGTCACTTGTTCCAGAGTTCGGCGACCAGGTCGGCGGCCTGCTTCTCCCACTGGGCGTAGTGGTCGGGGTACGCCGACACCTGCACCGTCTGGGCGGCCTGGGTCAGCGGCATGTCCTTCCAGCCGTCGACCTGCTTGAGGCCCTTCAGGAACGCGGTCGTGGAGTACTCGGGGTCGGTGATCTGCTCGACCGTGCCCCACCCGGACGACGGGCGCTGCTGGAACAGGCCCTGCGAGTCGTGGTCGTTGCGGTCACCCAGGTGCCCCAGGTTCTCCAGCTTCGACTCCTGGAGGCTGGTGGCGATGGCGACCACGGCGGCCCGCTCGTCCATGCCGGCCTTCTTGGTGGCCTCGATGATGGCCTTGGCGTTGTCCTTCTGCTCACCGGAGAGCGGCACGGTCGACTGTCCGGCCGGCACCCCGTTGGGCAGGAGCTTGTCCATCGACACCGGCGTGTCGGCCGACTGGGTCGCCGCCACCGGCTTCACCGTGACCGCCGGGGTCGTGTCGGCGGACAGGCCGGGACCGGCGGCGATTCCCGCCACGGCGGTCAGACCGGCGATGGACAGCACACCACGCTGGATAAGCTTGTTCATGGTCAAAGCTCCGTTCGGGGGTTGACGCGCCCATCCCGACAAACCGCCCAACCGGGCGGTGACGGGACAGGGCGTAAGCACCACACGCAAGGGCGCTCTGAGAGACGTTCCGGGGGATTTCCGTCGCGCCGGCAGGGGGACCCGGGGGATCCGCCAGGCCCGCGATGCGGGCTGCTCCATCGGCGTCGACATGGTGTAACGACCGACCGGCCGCCCCCATTCCCGGGGCCACCCGGCCACCCGCCGCGCTGACCGGCAGCGGGTCACGGCCGCACGGGGGATACAACCACCCCGCCCCCGCCACCATTCCCCGCCACCCCGACCCGGCGGTCCCGCACGGGCCGCAGCCGTGATCGCGAAGAAGAGAAGGGTTCGTTACTATTAACCGTTCGCGATCCCGATGCGGGTCATCTACCGGAAAATTCCCATGGTAGCGGTGGCACGGGATACGTCACCGTCTCGGCGAGGAAGGGCGACCATGGAACGGCCGGAGTGGGCACCAGAGGATGTTGACCTTAGTCGGCCGAGCGTCGCCCGGGCGTACGACTACTGGTTGGGCGGTTCGCACAACTTCGAGGTCGACCGGGAGTTCGCCCGCCAGGCGCTGGCGGCGGTGCCGGACCTTCGCCTGGTGGCGCGGGCGAACCGTGAGTTCCTGCACCGGGCGGTGCGGTTCATGCTCGACCAGGGGATCCGGCAGTTCTTGGACATCGGATCGGGTATCCCGACGGTCGGCAACGTGCACGAGATCGCCCAGCAGGTCGATCCGGACGCCCGTGTGGTCTACGTGGACATCGACCCGGTGGCGGTGGCGCACAGCACCCAGATCCTCGCCGGCCAACCGAACGCGGTCGCCCTGCTCGAAGACCTGCGTCACCCGGAGGCCATCCTCGACCATCCGGAGACCCGCCGGCTGTTGGACCTCGACCGGCCGGTCGGCCTGCTGCTGGTGTCGGTCGTGCACGCCGTGCCGGACGAGGACGACCCGTACGGGCTAGTCAAGCGACTGTGGACGGCGCTGGCCCCGGGCAGTTGCGTGGCGATCAGCCATGTCACCACCGACAGCCGTCCGGACGAGATGGGAGAGGGCACCCGGCTCAGCGGCCGGACGAGCACGCCCGTCACCGCCCGCACCCGGTCCCAGGTGGAGGACTTCTTCTCCGGCCTCGACCTGGTGGAACCCGGTGTGGTCTGGTCACCGCTGTGGCGTCCCGAGACTCCCGGCGACGTCGGAGAGCATCCCGAGCGGATGAGTTTCTACGTCGGGGTCGGATGCCGCAGGTGAACGATCGGCCCGACATCCCCGGGGCCGACGATCGGCGCCGTCCGGGTGTCGAGGAGTTCGCCAGGGTGTGGGCCGCAGCGTTGCACCGGGCCCACTACGTGCCGATCAGCGCCGGTGAGCGGCACGAGATCGTCGCCGGACTAACGGACCGTCTGGTTGCCGGTGTCCTCACCGAACCGGCTGACCCCGGCGCCGGCCAGCGGATCGGCGCCGATCTCGTGGCGGCGGGCTTCGGGTCACCGGAGGCGCTCGGTCGGACGATCGCGATCATCGGCTCGCGGCTGATCGCCGACCTGCGGCTGCCTCCGGACCCCGCGCTCGACGCCCGGCTGACCGGGCTGTTGGCCGAGCTGGCGATCGGCTTCGCGTCGGCCGCGCACGACCGCAGCCTGCAGGCACAGGACCTGGTCCGGCTGGCCGCGTTGGCGGCGCACACCCGGGCCGAGGAGGCGTTGCGGGTCAGCGAGGCGCGGTTCCGCCGCTTCGCCACCCACGACCAGCTGACCGGACTGCCCAACCTGACGTTGTTCACCGAACGCCTGGGACGGATGTCCGCTGCCGGTGAGACGGTCGACCGGGCCGGCGTCTGCTGCCTCGACATCGACGACTTCGCGGCGGTCAACGACGTGCTCGGGCATCGGGTGGGCAATCTGCTGCTCCGGGACATCGCCGGCCGGCTCGGCGCGATCACCGACCGGCGGATCGACCTGGTGGCCCGACTGGACAGTGACCGGTTCGCGATCCTGATGGTCGGCACCACCTGCGCCGAGGACACCGCCAAGATCGCTGACCGGGTGCTCGCCGCGCTGGCCGCCCCGTTCCACGTCGCCGGCACCGAGGTGCCCCTGACGGCGAGCGTGGGAGTCGCCGAGGGGCCGGTCCGCGACGGCAGCGGCGCGAAGCTGCTGCGCGCGAGCGAGATCGCGTTGCACTGGGCCAAGGCGGACGGGAAGGCGACCTGGCGACAGTTCGACCGGGACCGCAGCAACGCCGACGCCGCGCGGTACCGACTCTCGGCGGCGATGCCGGCGGCCCTACGGCGGGGCGAGTTCACCCTCGCCTACCAACCCATCGCCGATCTCCGATCCGGACGGCTGGCCGGGGTGGAAGCGCTTGCCCGCTGGCGCCACCCCCGTCTCGGTCTCCTGACCGCCGCACGGTTCATCGAGCTCGCCGAACGCACCAGCCTCGTCGTGCCCCTGGGCAACCACCTGCTCGAGCAGGCGTGCCGCCAGGCCAGCCGTTGGCAGCGTGTCCAGCCCGGACTGTACGTGAGCGTGAACGTGTCGGTGCGTCAGCTCCAACAGGACGGCATGGCCGCCGCCGTCGCGCAGGTCCTCGACCGGACCGGCCTGCCACCGAGCCTGCTCCAGCTGGAGGTCACCGAGCAGGCCGTGATCGAACTGAGCGGCGTCGTGATGGACACCCTCACCGCGCTGATGAAACTCGGCGTCCGACTCGTCATCGACGACTTCGGTGTCGGCTACGCGAACCTGGCCAACCTCCGCGCCCTGCCGCTGCACGGTCTCAAGCTCGACGCCAGCCTGACCCGCCCGTCGGCACCGGCGTTCCGGCAGGCGGCGGCATACCACCCCAGCACGGATGACGACTTCCTCACCACCGTCGTGTCGCTCGGTCACAAGCTCGGCCTCACCGTGACCGCCGAAGGTATCGAGACCACCGAGCAGGCCCACCGTCTCACCGCCACCGGCTGCGACAACGGGCAGGGCTGGTACTTCGGCCGACCGGTGCCCCCCGACGAGATCACCGACGCCATCGTGGCGCAGAACCACTCGATGCTCACCATGTAGGACCGGGGCCGGGGCCAGTGGTCCGGTCGTGCCGGGATGCCAACGACCCGCACCGGCTGCCCGGGCCGCCCGTCGAGCCTCTGCCGGCTCCGGTCGTCAACCGGCACCGTCGTCCCGCCACCTGGCGAGGTTCCTTCGAGTGGTGAGCGCGTCCGGGTGGCCGGGTCCGAGCACGCGAAGCTGGTCGTCGAGCACACGCTCGGTCGCCGCTACGGCACCGGCGCGGTCACCGGACTCGGCCTGCCAGTAGGCCAGGTTGCGCCGAGTGGTCAGGGTGTGCGGGTGGTCCGGGCCGAGGACGCGTACGTAGTCGGCCAGTACCTGCTGGAGTGCTTCCACCGCGCCGGTGGGGTCGCCGGCCCGCCCCCGCCAGTAGGCCAGGTTGCTGCTGGTGCTCAACGTGTGGCGATGGTCGGGGCCGAGCACCCGTAACCGGTCGGCGAGCACCTGCTGGAGTGCTTCCACCGCGCCGGTGGGGTCGCCGGCCCGCCCCCGCCAGTAGGCCAGGTTGTTGCGGGTGGTCAGGGTGTCGGGGTGGTCGGGGCCCAGTACTCGTGATCGGTCGGTCAGGACCTGCCGGAAGGCCGCGACCGCGCCGGTGGGGTCACCGGCGCGGCCCTGGCTGTAGGCCAGGTTGTTGCGGGTGGTCAGGGTGTCGGGGTGGTCGGGGCCCAGTACTCGTGATCGGTCGGCCAGGACCTGCCGGAAGGTCTCCACCGCGCCGGCCGGATCACCGGCCTCGCCCCGCCACTCGGCGACGTCGTGAAGGGTGGCCAGGGTGTGCGGGTGGTCCGGACCGAGCACTCGCAGGCAGTCGGTGTGCAGATCGGCGAAGAAGCCCATGGCGTCGGCGGGATGGCCGGTGTCGCCGAGACTGCGGCCCGCGCGGCGCAGCACCGGGTGACCATGGGGAACAAGCAAGGCCTGACGGCGATGCTCGTACAGCGCTGCGGTGTTCGCGTACAGGGCCTGGTGGCTGGTCGAGGACTCTCGTCCCGGGACCGGCCAGATCTGCAGCAGCGCGTCGGCGGCGATGCGGGCGGCGGTGTCGAGCTGTTGCGGGGTGAGTCGGTCTCGGGCGGCCCGCTGGACGAGGGCGTGCACCCGAAGGTGGCTCCCGCCGTGCGTGACGAGACTGAGGCGGTGCAGGTTGCGCAGGGCGTCGGCGACGGCGTCCTGGTCGACCGGCGCGGCGTCGTCGCCGCGGTCGAGACTGCGGAGGTGGTCGGTGACCGCCGAGGTGGTGAAGAGGTGGACCGGGATGCCGTTGGGGTCCAGAAGCGCGGCCAGGTCCAACAGGGGGCGAGCCAGTCCGCGCGGTGGGAGCCGGTCGGCGGCGACGATCGACAGCCACCAGGTCGCGGCGACCGTCGCCCGGTGCTCGTCGGGCAGCGCCTCGGGCTCGGGCAGCAGATGAGCGAGAGCCCGTCGGCGATCGGTCAGGCGAGCCCGGTACCCGGCGCAGTCCAGTCCCCGGTCGGTGAGGTACGCGGTGGCCTGAGCCAGCGCGAGCGGAAGGTGGCCGAGACCGGCGGCGAGTTGGTGGAGTTGGTCGACGGGCTCGTGGGGCAGCTTGTGCCGAAGGTATGCGACCGCCTCGTCGGCGGTGAACACGCCGAGATCGAGGACCCGGCGTCGGCCGTCGGCGAGTGCGGCGTCACGGCGGCGGGTGGTCACCAGTACCCTGCCCGTCGGCGTGGCGGGTGGCCACAGACCGTTCAGGTCGGCCGGGGTCTGGAGGTCGTCGAGCACGATCAGCCACCGCCGGTCGCTCGTCGCCAGCCACGCCAGGAACTGCGCCGCAGCCTTCCGCGTCTCCGGGTCAGCGTGGTCGAGGACCGCGTAGGCGGCTTGCGCGTAGGCGGCGACGATGCCGTGCCGGGTGGCGGCGGTGACCCACACCAGGAGGTCGATCTGCCTCCGTGCGAATGCCTGGTCGGCGTACGCGGCAGCCAGCTGGGTCTTGCCCACCCCGCCCAATCCGCACAACACCTGCGTGTGCGCCGCTGTCCCACCGTCCATCCGCTTCAGGTCGATGATGTGCTGCCGCTGCTGGAACCCGTCGACCACCGTCGGAACCACCCCGACGTGGTGCGGCCACCGCACGACCCGAGCCGTGTTGATCGTCACCGGGGCGTGGAACTGGCCCACGGGACCGTAGGCGGCGGCGACACGTACCGGGGCGGGTGGGTCAGGGGGACCGCTGCCGGAGGCGGACGACCCCGCTACGCCTCCGGCCGTGGCGGGGGGTCCGGCAACTGTCCGTAGCTGACACTGACCGGGCCGGTCATGGTCGCCGCCGTCGGCCCGTAGGCGGTCTCCACATGCAGGGTGCCGTCGCCGACCTGCACACCCCGCGCTCCGTGCAGACTCACCGTGTGCTCACCCGTCCGCGAGCGGTCCGGGTCCACCAGCTCAAGGAGGCGGCTGGCGGCGGCCAGGACCAGCTCGTCCCGGTCGGCCCCGGAGTCGGCCAGTTCCATGGCGATGCGCTGCTCCCACACCGTCGAACCGGTGTCCTCGTGCAGGATCTGCTCGGGCTGACCACGCCCCGCCAGTCGACGCCGTAGCGCATCGCGCAGTCCGACATAGGCGTCCACCGCCGCGGCGCTGGTACCCGCACCCGCACCCGCAGCCAGTGCCGCCACGATCAACTCAACACCGGTCATCGCGACCACCCTCCCTTGAGGACACCAGCCGATTGTGTCACCGGGCGCCCAGGGAACCGCGTCGGCTCTCCCGGCGGTGGTCGCGGAGGCACAGCGGCCGATCACCTGACCGCCTCGGCGGGGACGAGGCGGTCAGAAGGGGGAGAGGCCAGGTCCCGGTTCGCCCGTGCCCGGCGTCGTCGCCTCCGCCTCGTCGGCCAGCGCCCGGCGCAGTCGACGCCGGTGTCCCCGGCTGACGACGACCTCCGTCACGGACGTGAACAGGCAGACCGCCGCGAGCCACGCCAACGAGCGCAGCGCGGAGATCGCCGCGGTGACCGGCAGCAGGGCCAGGACGATCGCCGCCCCGGTCAGCCGTGGCCAGACGACGCTGCGGGCGACCGTCGGACTCAGCCGCCACTGGAAGGCCGCGTGTGCCACCAGGAACAGGGCCACGCCGCCGTACATCGCCCAGCGGCCGACATCGTCGAGGGGATCACCGCGCCGGTAGGCGTCGGTGTTCCCGACCAGCGCGGGTACGTGCTTGAGCCCGAGCGCCAGCAGGATGACTCCGGCGATCATCGGCAGGTGCAGGTAGCTGTACCCATCCCGGGCCAGGGCCACCCGCTGGGCCGGCCCGGCGGCGCGCAACGCGTGTTCGCCGGCGAGCGTCGACAGGTCGAAGTAGATCCACTCCAGTGCCCCGGCGATCACCACCGCCAGCGCGGAGGCGGCGAACAGGCCGGGTGAACCGGGCAGGTTGGTGCCGGCGGCGCCGATGGAGACCAGCACCTCGCCGAGCGCGATGATGACGATCAGGTTGTGTCGCTCGGTCCAGTGCCGGACGGAGGAGATGACCCGGGCGGGCACCGGCAGCGCCATCCCGAAGCCGTAGTCGACCGCCACCGCGACTGCCCAGAGCGTGACCTGCCCGAGTTGCACCCGGCCGGGGTCGAGCGCGGACCGGGGAAGCAGTGCCGCCACCAGCAGCAGCACCGAGGCGACGGCCATCGGCACGACGAGCGCCGTGAGGTCGCGGCCGGTCAGCCCGGACGAGGCGTAGAGCCGCAGGGCCAGGTACAGCACGCGTACCAGCACGAAGCAGGCGACGAACCACAGCGCGGTGTTCACCCCGCCGGCGAGATCCTGGAATGCCTCCGGGATGGTGACCGCCAGGACGAACATGACCGGGGTGACGACGAGGACCGTCAGCCGTGACAGGCCGTAGTTCGCCCGGACCCGGTTGCCCAGCCAGGCGAAGAGCGACCACGACCACCACAGCATGGTGAACACGAGAAGCCCGTGGGCGATCCGCAGCGGCTCCGTCTCCTTCACCATCAGGGCATTGACCTGGATGAACGCAAAGACGAAAACCACGTCGAAGAACAGTTCGGCGGTGGTGACCTGGGTGTGCTCGGTCACCGGGCGCAGCCCCGGGCGCAGTCGCCGCGTCATGGCCGGGCAGGTCAGCGCCGGCGTGGACGCGCGGACTCGTCCGAGCGCCGTGCGGTCACCGGCTCCCCCCTCCGCCCTGGCGGTCTGCCCGGCGCGGGTACCCGTTGGCTCTCCCGGCAAACGCCCGGCGGAGGGCGTGGCCGGTGCCAGGTTCTCGACCGTGCCGGCCGCTCCCAGCCCGGAACGTGCGGCGACGATGCGCCGGTCGAGGTCGAGGTCGAGGTCGAGGTCGAGGTCGAGGTCGAGGGAGGGCCGTCGCCTTCGTCCGGGTGGCAGCGACATATACCAATGCGTCGGACGTCGGGAGGGGTGGGGGTTGTCGCCGGACCGGGATACATCGTATTCTCCATCGAACTAGTCGGGAATGTGGGAGACCGGTGAGTCACGTGGGGCGTCACGTCCCCTCGGCCAGGGCCCCGGGCGGCACGCGGAGGAGCTACGCGATGCGGACGTCGACGCGTACCGAACGGTTCGCCGGGCACCGTGCGAGGACTGCCCCCGGCGCAGATCGCCTTCGGCGGCCTAGCCGCCCGCCGGTCCGGGTGATGCCGGACCGTGGGTACGGCGATCGCGGAGGCGGCGGACCACACCACCCCTGACTGGTTGACTCGGCGGACAACAAGGTCCGGTCGACCTGCCACCCCTTCACGACTGGCGGTAGACATGCGAAAACTCATCCTCCTCGCCCTGGTGGGCCTGGGTGCCCAACTCGTCGACGGCAGTCTCGGCATGGCGTACGGAGTCACCTCGACGACGCTGCTGCTCGCCATCGGCACCAATCCCGCGGCGGCGTCGGCGACCGTTCACCTTGCCGAGATCGGCACCACCCTCGTCTCCGGCGCCTCCCACTGGCGGTTCGGGAACGTCGACTGGAAGGTCGTCTGGAAGATCGGTATCCCCGGCGCGCTCGGTGCTTTCGCCGGTGCCACCTTCCTGTCGAACCTGTCGACCGAGACCGCCGCGCCGTTGATGTCGATCATCCTGCTCACGCTGGGGCTCTACATCCTGATCCGGTTCACTGCGGTGGGTCTGCCCAAGGGCAACCTCGGTAAGCCGCTGCGGAAGCGTTTCCTCGCCCCGCTGGGCGTGGTGGCCGGCTTCGTCGACGCCACCGGTGGCGGCGGCTGGGGGCCGGTCGGCACCCCGGCGATCCTGGCCAGCGGTCGGCTGGAGCCGCGCAAGACCATCGGCTCGATCGACACCAGCGAGTTCCTCGTCGCCGTCGCCGCGAGCGTCGGCTTCATCGTCGGGATCGGTTCCGAGGGCGTGAACTTCGCCTGGGTCGCCGTGCTCCTGATCGGCGGCACCATCGCCGCGCCGATCGCGGCCTGGCTGGTCCGGCACATCCCGCCGCGCGTGCTCGGCTCGGCCGTCGGCGGAGTCATCATCCTGACCAACACCCGCACGCTGCTGCGCAGTGACTGGATCGACGCGTCCGACGGTGTCCGCTACGCCTTCTACGCCGTCATCTACGTCGTCTGGGCCGCCGCTCTGGCGTACTCCGTCCGTCAGTACCGGGCCAACCGGGACGAGGAACGCCGCATCATCGCCGAGAGCGAGGCCGCCGCGGCAGCCGACGGGCCGAACGAGAAGAGCGCCGCCCCGACCGTGTGATTCGCGACACCGACACGGGAGGAAGGCGATCAGCTCTGCTGGCAACGGCGGGGCTGATCGCCTTTCCGGCCAACGGTTGTCGGGACGGCGGTCGCTCGTCCCGCCGGCCGGGTGGCCCACCTTCCCGGGTTGGCCGGGCCACCTGCCGCGGCTATGCTGCGGCTCAGGTCATGAGTGCCAGCGACAAGCCCCGGCTTGCTGGCCGGCAACCCTCGTCGAGGTTCGCGGTGGGGTGCCCCGGGTGATGACCGGGCCCAGCACGACCAGGTGCTGGGCAAGCGCGGGCCCCGTCCCCTGCCGTACCGGGGTCCCTGGATGCCGGAGGTCTGGCATGACCACTGCCCTCGTACCCTCGCCCGTCCGTGCCGGGAATCGTCCGGCGCCACGACCGCCGTACCAGCCGCTCCAGGTGCTCGGCGTGCCCGGTGAGATCAACCTCGACTACGCCGCCTCCGCGCCCTGCGCCCGTGCCGCCGCCGACGCGGTGGCCGAGCTGCTGCCCTGGTACGCCAGCGTGCACCGGGGCGCCGGTGCCCTCTCCCGGCGCTGCACCCTCGCCTACGAACAGGCCCGGCAGACCGTTGGCGACTTCTTCTCCGTCCGCCCCGACGATCACGTCATCTTCACCCGGAACACCACGGACGCGCTCAACCTGCTCGCCCACGCGCTCCCCGCCGACACCAAGGTCGTCACGTTCGCCGGCGAACACCACGCGAACCTGCTGCCCTGGCCGGCCGGGACCCTCCGGCTACCGGTACCCGACTCGCCGAACGCGGCGGTACGCGCGCTCGCCGCCGCCCTGCGCGAACTGCGCCGGGGGACCGACGCCAGCACGCCGATCCTGGTCGCGGTGACCGGCGCGAGCAACGTCACCGGGGAGTGCTGGCCGGTCGCGGAGCTCACCCGGGTGGCCCACCGGCACGGCGCCCGCGTCGTGCTGGACGCCGCCCAACTGGCCCCGCACGCCCCCGTCGACCTGGCCGCGCTCGACGTGGACTACCTCGCCGCGTCCGGACACAAGCTGTACGCCCCGTTCGGGGCCGGCGTGCTCGTCGGGCGGGCGGACTGGCTGGACGCCGCACCGCCGTACCTGGCCGGCGGCGGGGCCACCCAGTACGTCGGGACGGCGACCCACGACGTGCGCTGGACCACCGGCCCCGGCCGGCACGAGGCCGGGACGCCGAACCTGCTCGGCGCGGTGGCCCTGGCGGCGGTCTGTACCGCGCTCACCACCGCGGACCGTGCCGCCCTGCACGTCCGGGAGCAGGCGCTGCTGACCCGGTTGCGCACCGGTATCGAAGCGCTGCCGCACGTCGTCGAGCTGCGGACCTTCGGCCCCACGGCCGACCGGGTCGGCATCGTGTCCTTCGTGGTCGCCGGCCGGGACTCCGCCGACGTGGCCGCCATCCTCGCCACCGAGCACCGGATCGGGCTACGCGACGGGCTGTTCTGCGCCCACCCGTTGGCCCGACGGTTGCTCGCCGAGGCCGCCGCGCGCAGTGGCCGCCGCGACCTGCCGCCCACCGCCCTGCGGGCCAGCCTCGGCCTGGGCAGCACCGACGAGCACGTGGAGCGCCTGCTCACCGCCCTCGCCGCGCTCGCTTGACCCGGTCCGGGCACGACGGATCACCGGGCGGCTGATCCTTCCTGCACCGAAGGCGACGACCGCTGCCCACGGCGGGACACGCGGTGGGCCGCCCGACCGCGTTCCGATCGGACGGCCCACCGGTGCGCGGTCAGCGCCCGGCGAGGAACGTCTCCACCGCGTCCGCCGCGTGCCGCAGCCCGCCGTTCGCGCGTACCTCGGACCGGATCTCGGCCAGCCGGCGCCGCAGCCGCGGATCGTCGGCGACCGCGTCCACCGCCGCGCGTAGCGTCTCCGCGCTGACCTCCTCGGCCGGCAGCCGCCGGCCGACACCGGCGTCGACGAGCCGGTCGGCGTTGCCGAACTGGTCCACCGCCTGCGGGATCGCGACCGTGGGCACGCCGAACCAGAGCGCCTCGGTGCAGCCTCCCATGCCGGCATGGGTGACGAAGGCCGACGCGTGGGCCAGCACCGCCAGCTGCGGCACGCTGCGGTGCACCTCCACGTTGTCCGGCAGCGGGCCTAGGTCGGCCGGGTCCACCTTGTGTCCGACGGCCAGCACGACGTGCCACGGCGAGTCGGCGAAACCGCGCAGGCAGGCCCGGTACACCGGCAACTGGTCGTTGTAGGCCGTGCCGAAGGAGACCAGCAGGACCCGCCGTCCGTCGGTGGGCGGTGTCCAGGTCGGGTCGGTGAGCCGGGCCGGGTCGAGACACGGGCCGACGAACCGCACCGAGTCCGGGACCCGGTCGGCGTTCGGCTGCATCACCCGGGGGATCAGCGACAGCACCCGGTCCGGGTGGGTCAGGAAGTGTCGCGGTTCCCGCCGGATGCCGTTGTCGGCCAGCCACGCGCCGAGGGTGGCGTAGTAGTCGCGTCCGGACTCCGACTCGTACAGGGCGGTGAGGATCTCCGCCATGTCCTCCTCGTAGCCGTTCCACGCGACCATCGCTGGTGACAACTGCACCGCCGGCACGTCGTACCGGGCGGCCAGCAGTGGCCCGGCCAGCCCGCCGATGTCGTAGAGCACGAGGTCCGGCCGGTCCGTGTCGTAGCGGGCGGTCAGGAGCGGGAGCACCGCGATGCCCTCGTCGAGGAACACCCGCATCGCCTCACCGGGGTCCTCCGGCCAGGCGGTGTCGCCCTGCGGCAGGATCGACGGGTGGGTGACCGGTTCCGCCCCGGTCGGCGTGACCAGGCCGGTGAGCGGTTCGCCGATCGCGTAGGTCACCCGGTGGCCCCGGTCGACCAGTTCCCGGATCAGGCCCAGAGACGGGTAGACATGGCTCGGCGCGGTGCTGCCGACCATGGCGATATGAGCTGGTTTGCGCATGTGAAAGGGTCCTGTCGAGTCGGAGGGAAGATGCCATCCGGCGGCGACACGACGCGGACGTGACCTGGGCCGCTCGACGCGAGCGGGGGATCGGCCAGGTCGACCAGGGGTCGGTCGATGGGTGACCGACGCGCCGTACCGCCTCAGGCGGAGCGCAGGCGCATGTAAGCGATGATCATGCCCGGAATGCTAGCCGGCCCGCGCCGGAGCGGACAAACCAGTTACCCGCCCCGGTGCGTGGCCGGCGACCCGACGCGGCCCCGCCGGCCGAACTCCCCCGACTGCCCCGACTCAGGTCTGCGGGCGGGATCGGACCGGTCGGTAGCTGAGCCGGCACAGCAGCGTTTCGGCCGCGTACCCGAGACCTCCGGCGATCCCCGTCACGTTGTGCAGGGCGTACGCGGGCACGGCAGCGGCGGCGGACCAGTCCGTCCAGAGCCGTGCGTCGATCAGGGCGAGGGGCGCCGCCGACGACCGTGACCGTGGTGCCGACCAGTGCGACGCGGGTCAGGAGCGTGCGGTGCCGGCCGGGTTCGTCGAGCAGCCGGCGCCGGGCCGCCCACATGCCGAGCAGGAACGGGGCGACCACGTCCAGGGCCAGCATCGGCGCCAGCGCCGACCAGGTCGCCAGTCGGGCACCGGCCCCCGCCAGAGGCGCTGGTGCTCAAGCACAGCGCGGACACCGGCCGGCTACCCGACGACGACATGCTGGCCGCCATCGTCGACCAGGCGATCCTGCCGGCCGTCGGGGTCGACGCGTCGGAGCGCCACCGCACGTGACGCGCCGACGACGACCTCGGCAGCCGACGACGACCTCAGAAACTGATGAACGCGTACAGCGCCAGGTGGTTGGACCTGGTGCCGCTCACCGTGTGCCCGACGGGTGACGGCTGCACGGTGCCCCGGACGAAGAGGTAGTCGATCTTGCTGGAGCCGTGGGTGGCCTTCGTTCCGTAGCCGGTCATGCCGTGGCCGCTGAGCGTGCCCGCCGGGATGCCGGTGCGGTTGGCGTCGATGCCGACGACCCGGATCGTCGAGGCGTTCATCAGGCTGGTGGCGTCGGCGCCGAGGTGGATGCCGGTCCCGCCGATCCCGGTGTACCCGTCACCCGCGCAGGCGTTGGACCGGTTCTCCTGGGGAAGGTGCATGGTCGCGGCGAAGACCGTGGTGCCGGTCTCCCTGATGGTGAACCGCGCCGCGATGGCGCTGGTGCGCTTCCACTTCCACTCGTTCACCGAGGCGTCGTCGTTGTTCGGTGGCTTGTAGAGCGTGCAGCCCGCGCCGCCGTCGTACGCCGTGCCGGGCTTCAGCCAGCCCGCGCTCCAGTACTTCGAGATGTCCCCGCTCGCCAGGCTCAGCCGTCGGGTGTTGTAGACGATGCCGTTGGTCTGCCTCTTCTTCAGGTTGCCCAGCGACTGGTCACTGCACCGGTGCGTGCTGCCCCACTCCTCGGGGTCGTCCCAGGCCACGATCGCGCGGTACGTCCCCGCCGCGTACCCGAACTTCGCCGAGAGCTGGTCGGCGTACGCCTGGGCCTGTCCGGTGCCGCGTACCTGCTGGACGATCAGCAGGTCGGGTGCCTGCACCCCGGCCGTGCCGGTCCGGCCGTCGGCGTCGACCAGCATCGAGGTCAGGTGGTCCGGTCCGGAGATCCGCGTACACGTGCCGTCGGCGTTGTTCACCACGAGGTTCTCGATGTTGTTGTTGTAGACCCGCAGGGTGCGGTCCACGGCCAGGGCCCCGTCCGCCGTTCCCGTCGCCCCGGCGACCGCCGGCAGCGGCGCGAACGCGGTGGCCGCGAGCACGACCCCCGCCATCAGCCTGGACAATCCGCCCTTCGTCGCCACGGCACTCCCACCCATCACGTTCCTCCCGACGACCACCCACCCAGGTGATCAATAATGCTCAATGTATGTGCCCGGCCCGGGAAGGGCGACCCCGGGCAGCGCGCCGCGATGCGGAGTTCGGGGGAGCACCGTGACAGGATGCGCACCGTGCGTTCGGGGAAACCTCTTCTGGTCGCGGTGGCGGTCTGCGCCGTGGCGCATGCCGCGGGCATCCTGGTGGCCGATCCGCTCTGGCGGTACGCCGAGGTGCTGAGCCTGGCTCTGCTGCTCGCCTACGCCGTGGTCAGTGGGCTGCCGCAGCCCCGCTGGGCGGTGCCGGCGGCCCTCACGGCGCTGCTCGTCGACGCGGTCCGGACGATGCCGGCCGACCCGGACACCGGACCCTACGGCTGGCAGATCCTCCGGCCGGGCCCCACCGACGTGGACATCTGGGCCGGCTTCGAGTCGGGACTCATGCTCTGCTGGGCGTCGTCGATCGTGGTGGTGGTCCTGCTCGCGGTCCGCCACCGGGCTGGCTGGCGTCGACGGACGGTGGGCGTGGCGGCGGTGGCGGCGACGCTGGTCGTCGGGTACGCGGTCGTCCGGGTGGTCGGCATCTGGCTCGCCACCCGAGCCGAACAGCGGCCGTACGCGGGCGGCGCCGACGTGGCCGACGACAGGGTGGCCGCCGTGGGGCTGGCCGTGCTGCCGGCGGTGGCGCTCGGGGTGACCGCGCTGGCGCTCGCCACGGCACTGGCCAGGCACGGCCGGTGGCTCGCCTCGGCCGGCGCGGTGCTACTGGCCCTGGTCGCGCTGCCGCACCTGGACGCGAGCATCGGGGCGGTGCCGCTGCCGCTGCACGCGGGGGAGGTGCGCAGCGCCGCGTTCGCCTGGCCCGCCTACGCGCCCAGCCTGTCGATGCCGCACCCCGTCGCGGCGCTCACGGCGGCGGTGGAACTGACCGCGTACCTGCTGCTCGTCGCCGGCCTGACCGGTGCGCGCCGGCCGACGGACGCCGCACCGGTGGAGCCGGCCGGGTCGCGGCCCTGACGTCGGACCGCCGCCGGTGTCCGCTGGCCCACCGCCGGTGTCGGTGGGCCAGCGGAGCGTCGGTCAGCTCACCGACGTGTTGTAGCTTTCGATCGCCGACTGGACGCTCGCGGCGGCGTCCTTCATGGCCTGCTCGGCGGGCTTGGTGCCGACGATGGCCGCCTCCAGCCCGTCCTCGGCCGCCTTACGGGCCTGCGGCATCACGCCGAGCAGGCAGCCGGCCGAGGCGACCGACGGCGGCAGCGCGTGCAACTGGTCCACGGCGGTACGGAACTGGGGGTACTTCGTCGTCCAGGCCTTGTCGACCTGGTCCAGGGCCCGCACGTTGATCGGCACGTAGCCGGTGCCGGTGTGCCACTGGGCCTGCGGGGTGGCGCCGGCGGAGAACTTCGCGAACTCCCAGGCGGCCCGCTTCTCGGCCGCGCTGTGACCGACCCCGCTGATCCAGAGCGACGCGCCACCGATGATCGGCCCGCCGGTGGAGGAGTCCGACACCTTCGGGTACGGGGCGGTGAGGACGGTGAACCGGCCCGCCGCCGCGTCGACGTAGCCGCGCAGCACACTCGTCGACTCCAGGTGCATGGCGACCGTGCCGGCCTTGAAGGCAGCCTGGGCGTCGTCGGTCTTCCGGCCGGTGTTCGTGGCGTAGCCGTTGCGGACCAGGTCCGCCCACCACTGGGCGACCTGCACCGCCGCCGGCTGGTCGAACTGCACCCGGGTGGCGAGCTTCTGGCGGCCGTTGCCGTTGTCGCAGTACTCCTTGCCGTCGGTGGCGAGGAGTTGTTCGAGCAGCCAGCCGTAGATGGCCGCGCCGAAGCCGTACCGGGTGGTCTTGCCGCTGGCGTCCTTCACGGTGAGCTTCTTGGCCAGCTCGCCCAGCTCGGCCAGGGTCTTCGGCGGCTGGTTCGGGTCGAGCTTGGCGGACTCGAACGCCTCCTTGTTCAGGTACAGCAGCGGGGTGGAGGTGTTGAACGGCATCGACCAGAGCTTGCCCTCGACCGAGTAGTAGCTGGCGATGTTCGGCTCGATCTCGGCGGCGTCGAACTTGTCCTTCTCGATGAACCGGTGCACCGGGACGACCTGCTTGGAGTCGACCATGAAGCGGGTGCCGATGTCGTACACCTGGACCAGGGCCGGGGTGCTCTTCTGCTGCACCGACGCCTTGTACTTCGCGATGGTCTCGTCGTAGCTGCCCTGGTAGACCGCCTTGACTTCGACCTTGCCGCCGTTGGCGGCGTTGAAGTCGGCGACCAGCTTGTCCACGGCGGTGGCGTTCGCGCCCTTCATCGAGTGCCAGAACTCGACCGTCGTCTTCCCGTCGGCGTTCTCGAGCGCCTCGGCGCCTGGCGCGTCCAGGGCGTCGGACGCCTCGCCGCCGGAGTCGGCGCCGCAACCGGCGACCAGCGCGGCGGCGGTGAGCAGGGCGAGAATGACTGCGCCGGTACGGCGTGGTCGGGGAAGTGCCATTGCCTCTCCTCGGTGGGGGTTCAACGCAGCGCGCCCGCGGTCAGACCACGGACGATGTACCGCTGGCCGAAGATCACGACGGCCAGGGTGGGGAGCAGGGAGAGCGCGACGCCGGCCAGGATCAGCCCCGGCTGGGCCGCCTCGGCGTCGTTGAGCTGGGAGATGCCGATCTGGAGGGTCTGGTACTCGGGGTCCCGGATCAGGATCAGCGGCCAGAAGTACTGGTTCCACGCGGAGAGGAAGACATACACCCCGACCGCCGCGATGGACGGCTTGGAGAGGGGCACCACCACCCGCCAGAGCAGCCGCCAGTGCCCGCAACCGTCGATCACGGCCGCGTCGCGCAGCTCGCCCGGGAACTGGAGGAACGCCTGGCGCAGCAGGAAGGTGCCGAACGCCGAGGCGAGGAACGGCAGCACCAGTCCGAGGTAGGTCAGCCCACCCCGGGTCAGCCCCCAGTCCGAGATGGCCAGGTAGTTGGGGATGATGATGCTCTCCCACGGCACCATCAGCGTGGCGAGGAAGAGCGCGAAGGTCGCCGCCTTCGCCGGCATCCGCAGGAACGCGAACGCGTACGCGGCGAGGATGCTGGTCACCACCTGGGCGAGGGTGATCACACCGGCCTGCACGGCGGAGTTGACGTAGAACCGGCCGAGCGGCACGGCGTCGAACACGTCGCCGAAGTTCTGCCAGTGCAGGTCGCCCGGCACCAGCGCCGGGGGATAGGTGGCCAGGTCGCCGGGGCCCATCACGGCGCCGGCGAACGCGTAGTAGACCGGGAACAGCACCGGGATCAGCGCCAGCCCGAGGACGACGTAGACGACGATCCGGCCGGGGGAGACACGTCGTTTCATCGGTAGTGCACCCGCCGTTCCAGAATGCCGAACTGGATGCCCGTGCAGATCAACATGATCAGCAGCAGCACGACCGCCTGGGCGCTCGCCGCGCCGAAGTCGGCGGAGCCGAACGCGAACGCCTTCTCGTAGATGGAGTAGACCAGGGTGGTGGTGGCGTCGTCCGGTCCACCCTTGGTGAGAATGTGGATCTGGCCGAAGCTCTGGAGCGCGTGGATCGTGGAGACCACGACGAGGAAGAACAGCTGCGGGGAGAGCAACGGGATGGTGACGTTCCGGGCGAGCCGCCAGCCGGTCGCGCCGTCGAGCCGGGCCGCCTCGACCACCTCCTGCGGAATGGCCGCCACTCCGGCGGAGAGCACCAGCACGTTGTAGCCGAGGTTCATCCAGACGGTGGCGACGCCGACCGCCGGCAGGGCGATGGACGGGTCGGTGAGCCAGTTGACCCGGTCGACGCCGACCGCGCCGAGCAGCCCGTTGGCGATGCCGATGGCCGGGTTGTAGATCACCGCGAAGACCACGGACGCGGTGGCCACCGAGAAGGCGAACGGCAGGGCGAAGGCGGTGCGCAACGCGCGTACGCCCCGGATCCGCGACTCCAGCAGCAGGACCACCAGCAGCGCGCCGAACACCGCCGGCAGGACGCTGATCAGGGTGAAGATCGCGGTGGTGGCGAGCACTCCGAGGAATTCACCGGACAGCATCTCGGCGTAGTGGGCGAAGCCCACGTAGGCGCTCGGTGCGCCGAAGATGTCATTGCCGTGTGTCGACAGGTAGAGGGTCCGGCCGAGGGGCCAGAAGATGAACAGGGCGAAGACCGCGACCGATGGCAGGAGCAGTAGCCAGGCCAGGCCACGCTCGCCACGTGGCCGGCCGGACGCGGGGGAACCGCTGGCCGTGGCCGCCGTGGCTTCGGCGTCTTCGGCAACCGAGGGGGGAGGCACCGCCGCACCCTACCAACGGTTCCGGTTGAAGAAATGCTCCAGACACCCCTGCGTTACCTGACAGCAACCTTCACGCCTCCGGCTTCCGGTTCCCTCGGCCGTCCGTTTGCCGAGTTAGGAGTGGTAAACGCTGGTCGATGGCCCGAGATGGTGGAACGGTGCCGGCGAATCGTACGCGGCATTGACGTACGCCAGAGGCGGTCGATCCGCCGGGTGGCGCGACGACATCCATGGTGTCCGATTTGTTGAGATCTGGCGTCATCTGGCAAACGTCGTCGCCGGACCGAGGTATTTTCCCGCCGCCGCCCGTCTCCCTGAACCTGAGAACGTCGACGTGGTAGCCACGTCGGCACCCGGCGTCGATGGGAGACCCTGTCATGGCCATTTCGGGCCGCCGCGCTCGCCGTGCGGCACTGGCTCTGCTCAGCTGCGCCGCCCTGACCGCCCTGGTGGGCGGAACCGCGGTCGCCGCCCCGGTGGACGCCCCGCCGGATCGGATCCGGTCCGTCACGGACGTCTGGATGCGGGACGTCGCCACCGACGTCGGCCTCCAACCGCACTGGGGCAACCCGATCTGGGCCAGCCCCGACGTGCGGGTCTGCCGGACGCCGGTGCCGTGCGACGTCAGCGCCAACCCGGTCGTCGGCGCGACCAACTACATCAAGGTCCAGTTGCGGAACCCCGGGCCGTACGGCTCCGGCACCGACACCGGCATCCTGCGCTTCTACCGCACCGACCCGGGTGGTGGCCTGGTCTGGCCGACAGCCTGGACGCCGGTCACCTCGGTGACCGTCGTCGTCCCGCCCGGCGTGACGACGGTGCTCGTCCCGTGGATCGGCGTGCCCGGTCCCGGCCACTTCGAGCTGCTCGCCGTGTGGGACTCCGTGAACGATCCGCTGCCGCTGCTGGGGCCGGACATCATGACCAACGTCCGGTACCACAACAACATCGCCTGGCGCGGCGTCGACTCGGTCATCGTCTGACCGCCACACACGGTCGGGTCAGGTGCGGCCGGTCAGGAAGGCGTCCAGCACGGCCATCGACTCGGACCAGCCGGCGGGGTGGTCGTGGGATAGACCTTCACCACGTACGGTGACCCGTTCCCGTCGCGTACGCCGACGACCTGGCCCACCGCGCCCTGCACCGACGGTGCCCACCGGTCCACCTCGATGCCGGGGAGCTGCGGTCGTAACCGGTCGAGAACGTCGGCGAGCACTGCGGGATCGACGGCCACGGGAACCATCCTGTCGTCCGCCCCGCTGGCTGGTCCACCAGCAGGGGGTTCTCGCCATGGGGATCGGACGGGCAGGCGTCCCCGTCCGGGCGGTGTCGTAGGCTCTGGGCGGGAGCGCCGCCGTGCGGTGACCCGTCCAGGCGTAACTGTCGGTCACCGGCCCTCTCGTGCCGGCCAGTCGACCGTCGAGCAGGTCCACAGCGACGTGGGCGACGTTGCTGGCGCCAGCGCCGCCGGCGGGTGACGAACCCGCCTCGTACCCGGGAGGACCCTCGTGACCGCACCAGACAGGATCGAGACGATCTTCGCCGACGTGGTACGGCGCAACCCCGGTGAGGCGGAGTTCCACCAGGCCGTACGGGAGGTGCTTGACAGCGTGGTGCCCGCGCTCGCCCGGCATCCCGAGTACGCCGACGCGAAGATCATCGAGCGGATCTGCGAGCCGGAGCGGCAGATCATCTTCCGGGTTCCCTGGGAGGACGACCACGGCGTGGTGCACATCAACCGCGGGTTCCGGGTGGAGTTCAACAGCGCGCTCGGCCCCTACAAGGGTGGCCTGCGGTTCCACCCGTCGGTGTACCTCGGCATCGTGAAGTTCCTCGGGTTCGAGCAGTTGTTCAAGAACGCCCTGACCGGCATGCCGATCGGTGGTGGCAAGGGCGGATCGGACTTCGACCCGAAGGGCCGCTCGGACCGCGAGGTGATGCGGTTCTGCCAGTCGTTCATGACCGAGCTGTACCGGCACGTCGGCGAGTACACCGACGTGCCGGCCGGGGACGTCGGCGTCGGCGCGCGGGAGATCGGCTACCTCTTCGGCCAGTACAAGCGCATCACGAACCGCTACGAGTCCGGCGTCCTGACCGGGAAGGGGCTCAGCTACGGGGGCGCCCAGGTGCGCCGGGAGGCGACCGGTTACGGCACCGTGTTCTTCGCCGAGGAGATGCTGCGCGCCGCCGGCGACAGTCTCGACGGCAAACGGGTGGTGGTCTCCGGATCGGGCAACGTGGCGATCTACGCCATCGAGAAGGTGCACCAGCTCGGCGGCACCGTCGTCGCCTGTTCGGACTCCTCCGGCTACGTCCGTGACGACAAGGGCATCGACGTCGAACTGCTCAAGGACGTGAAGGAGGTCCGGCGGGCCCGCATCGACGCGTACGTCGTGGACCGGCCACACGCCGCCTTCGTCGCGGGTCGCACCGTCTGGGAGGTGCCGTGCCAGGTCGCCGTGCCGTGCGCGACGCAGAACGAGATCAGCGAGGACGACGCCACCGCGCTCGTCAGGGGCGGCTGCACGATCGTCGCGGAGGGCGCGAACATGCCGACCAGCCCGCAGGCGATCCGCACTTTCGCCGAGGCCGGTGTCCGGTTCGCGCCGGGCAAGGCCGCCAACGCCGGCGGTGTCGCCGCCAGCGCCCTGGAGATGCAGCAGAACGCCAGCCGTGACTCGTGGACGTTCGCGTACTCGGAACAGCGGCTGCGGGAGATCATGCGCGACATCCACGCCCGCTGCCACGCCACCGCGGAGGAGTACGGCATGCCGGGTAACTACGCGGCCGGTGCGAACATCGACGGCTTCCGCAGGGTCGCCGAGGCGATGCTCGCCCACGGGCTCATCTGAACCGGGCCGACCGTCACGCCGGACGTCCGCCCCCAGGCGACTCCCAATTCCACCGTTCCGTCCCCTCACCCGATGGCGTCGCCGTAGCGTCAGGTCGGGCCGACCGGTCCCGCGCCGACGGGGCGGACACGTCGTGGCCCGCCCCGGTGGGTGACGGGTGTGGGCGGGCCCAGGAGTTCCGGGCGCCAGACAGGAGGGAAGTCCGGTGCCGCGCCAGACGCCGCCGACCCTCGCGGGGACGCCCCCGTACCCGATGGCGGGGACGCCGCTGCTGTGCGACGCCCGCGAGTACGGGCTGGCCGGGGACGGGCGGACGAACGACCAACCGGCCCTCGCCGCCCTGGTGGACCGGCTCGGTGACGGGTTCGTCGCGGACGGGCGGGCCCGGATCATCTACTGCCCGCCCGGCGTGTACGCGATCCGGGACGCCGGCACCGTCTGGCGCAGCGGAGTCTCGCTGGTGGGCGCGGGACCGGGTGCCACCCGCTTCCTGCTGAGCAACGAGGGCAACCGGGCCGAGCCCGTACCCCTGGCCTTCCACACCGCCGAACTGCACGGCGCGAGCCCCGACCGGCACCTCGCGTACTGCACCTTCGCCGACCTGGAGATCGACGGGTCGGGCGTGGCGTCGGCCGACTACAACCCCCTGGCCAAGGGCCTCGGGTTGCAGTACGTGATCGGCGGGCTGTTTCGCAACCTGTTCATCCACCACACCGCCGCCACCGGCTTCGGCTGCGACTTCCTCCAGGACACCCTGGTCGAGGCGGTACGGGTCGTCGGATGCGGCCGGATGGACAACGGCCTGGAGATGGGCGGCGCCGGCATCGGCGTCGGCATCGGCGCGTGGGGCGCGGTGGAGCGGTTGACCATCGCCCACTGCAGCGCGGTGGGCAACGCCACCAACGGGATCTTCCTGGAGATGCAGCACCCGGACCGGCCCCAGCCGCGGGGGATCCGGGTCGTCAACTGCCATGCCCAGGGCAACCGGTTCGGCATCGCCGACTGGGGCGCCGACGGGCTCATCGTCACCGGATGCACGATGACCGGCAACCTCGAGGCCGGCTTCCAGGTCTCCGCCAAGGGCACCAGTGGCATCCCCGGCCGGGGTGGGCTGCTCACCGACTGCGTCATCGACGGCAACCTGCGCGACGGCGTCAGTATCGGCAACACCCGGGGCCCCTACACCGTGCGGGGCAACCGGATCACCGGTAACGGTCGCTACGGCTACCACCACCACGACCTGGGGCACAGCGACGGCACCGCCGCCGAGGAGATCGTCATCGAGAGCAACGACATCTGGGGCAACAGCCTCGACGGGATCCGGGTCGACCGTCCGCTGCGCGACACCGTCGTCATCAACAACCGGATCCGCAACAACGGCCGGCAACGTGCCCCCGCCGCGTCCGGCGGTGGCGATTCCGTCGGCTACGGCGACACCACCCTCGTCGACCGTCAGGCCGCGTGGCCGGAGGACGGACACCGGGGCAAGGTGCTGCGGGTGGGCGACCGGTACGCCGTCGTGGCGGCCAACGACGGGAACACCCTCACCCTCGCCCCCATCCGTCCCGGTGCCGCCAGCGCCTGGTCGGCCGACACACCCGCGCCCGGCACCGCGTACGAACTGCCGGCCCCGCCCCCGAACCGCGCCGGAATCACGATCAACGCCACCGTCGACTCGATCACCATCCGCGGCAACCTGATCCGGGACAACGGCCCCGGCACGCAGACCCACGGCCTCTGGATCACCGACCGGGGCGGCTGCCTCAACTGCCGGGTCGTCGACAACGACCTCGACGGCAACCGCACCCCCGTCCAGGCCGACACCCCGGCCGTCGGCGGCCACTGGCGCAGCAACCACAGCGACCAGTGACGCCGGTCGGCCGGCGCGACGTGGAGAGCGTGACGGTCGGCACAGGCACTGCCGCGGGCCGGCGCCGGTGTCCGGTCCGGACCTAGCATTCCGGCTGACGGGTCAGGTGCGGTGCGCGGCCGGGTCGGCGGCGAGCGCCGGACAGATCCACGGGCCGGTGACGTGAGAGGCGGACCATGCAGACGACCGGGGTGTCATCCCGTCCGGCGGCCTCCGCCCGACGGCGTCGCCTCGCCGCGGTGCTCGTGGCGGCGGCGACCGTGGTCACGATGGCGGCTCCCGCCCAGGCCGCGGTGCCCGGGTACGTGTCGGCGACCTCGGTGGAGGCGTTGGGCGGTGACCTGTCCACGGTCGGCCCGGCGGTGCGGACCACCTACCCGGGAGACCCGTTGCGTGCCGCCGACTACCTCAAGCCGATGGGCCCGTTGGGCCACTACGGGCTGATCGGTCCCTGGGGACCGCTCGGGGTCGCCGGTCCGATCGGCGACGCCGTCTGGCACCCCGCGAACTGGATCACCGGAACGGTCTGGGACGACTGGGCCGGCATGCTCGGGTGGTACGGCGGGCCGATGAGCGACTGGGGGCCGCTCGGTCCCGACGGGCCGCTCTCCGACCAGGCGTACCACCAGACGCTGCCCGGCCTCGGCGACTTCAGCAAGCAGGTGCAGGCGGGCGGCGTGTGGGGCGTGCTGTGGCCGGTGGGCCCCCTCGGCGCGCTCGGCCCGCTGGGGCCACTCGGGCCGGTCGGCGCGCACGGCTTCGGACGCAACTCCACCGGCGCGTACGTCACCAGCGGCGGCTCGGTGCAGCGGAACGTGGACGTGCCGTACGGTTCCGGCACCCGCAGGTACGAGCTGTACGAGTCCTACGGCGACCAGTACGCCCGCGACCTCGGATACGACAACGACACCTCGTTCATGGTGGAGCGGAGCCACCTGGCGTCCGGCAGCGCGGTCGAGTACTCGTTCACCTCCCGCCACACCCAGTGGGTCACCGTCAACGTCGTCCCGATGTGGATGCGCTACGACCTCGCCACGGTGTCGGCGTACGTGACCAGCGCCGCGGGGAACCGGCTGAACTATCCGGCCGGCGCGGCCCGCGGAACGGCGCTCGTCGACGACTTCGACCTGCGCCTGACCGACGACACCGGGCGGGTGCTCGCCGTGTCGGACTCCGTCGAGCTGGCCGACACGATCCAGGTCCAGGTGGCCGCCGGCACGCGACTGAAACTGACCGTCACCCACCACCAGCGTGGCTCCTACGTCGGCTACCACGACGGTTACCGCTTGTTCGTCACCGGCTCGACGCCGCACCTCGTGGGCACCGACATCACCGGGGCGCACCAGCGTCCGGTCGGGACGGTGTGACCGCACCGGCTCCTCCGCTGACCCGGCCGGGGTCCGGGGACGATCCCGACGGGACCGGCGCCGGAGGTCACCGGTCCACGACGGGCAGGATGGTGCGGCTCCGGCCGGGCCGTGGATGTGCGTCGGCGGCGGCGGCCAGCCGTACCGCGTGGTCGCGCTGCTTCTGCCAGTGGCCGTACAGGGCGCCGCGCTGGGAGAGCCGGTCCACCTCCCGGATGGTCTCCGGGGCCACGTCCCCGGGCGGCGCCTCCCGCCACGGGGTGCCGGGCAGCGGCATGAACGTGTGCGCGTGGATCCGGGCGCCGAGGTCGGCCAGCTCCCGGGCGAGACCCAGGGACGCCTCGACGTCGGCCCGGTCCTCGCCGGGCATGCCGAAGATCATGTCGACGTTGATCCGGAAGCCCTCCTCGACGCCGACGCGTACCGCCCGGCGCACCTCCTCGACGCCGTGCCCGCGCTTGGCGGCGTCCAGGATCCGGTCCGAGCCGGACTGCGCCCCGACGATGATGTTGGTGTTGGCGCAGTACTTCCGGACCAGGCGCAACGCCTCGCGGGTGATGTGCTCGGGCCGGATCTCGCTGGGGAAGGAACCGAAGAAGACCCGGCCGTCCGGGCCGATCCCCTCCCGGCAGGAGGCGAGGAGTTCCTCGACCGCGTCGAGGTTCGCCTCGTCGGTCTGGCTGCCGTACGACAGCGCGGTCGGGGTGATGAACCGGACGTCCCGTAGCCCGCGCTCGCGCATGGCGTCGACGTGCCAGCGGACGTTGGCCACACTGCGGTGCCGGAACTTCGCCGAGAACATGAACGGGGTCTGGCAGAACCGGCAGGAGAAGACGCAGCCGCGCGTGATCTCCAACGCGTTGAACCGGTGCCACCGGAGCGAGAAACCCCGGAACTCGTCGAGCGGTCGCCGTTCCGGACGCCGGGTCCGGACGATCGCGCCGGTGGCGTCCCGGTACGCGAGGCCCGGGATCCCGGTCGGGTCGCCGGCCGCGTCCACCAGGCGCAGCAGCGTCGTCTCGCCCTCCCCGACCGCGGCGACGTCCCAGCCCGCGTCCAGGGTCTGCACGGGTTCGGCGGTGGCGTGTACGCCCCCGGCGACGTGCGCCACGTTCGGGGCGTCGACCAGCCCACGGATCAGTGCCAGCTCGCCCGCCATTGCCTCGGCGTCCGGCGAGTAGAACGACCAGAGCACCAGGACCCGCTGCGCCCCACCGTCGAGCGCGGTCCGGACGTGGGTCGCCGTCGCCTCCGGGGTCTCGCCGAACCGGACCTCGTACGGCGTGCTGGTGCGGTGCTCCTCCAACGCGCCGAGCAGGACGTGGAATCCATACGTCACCGCCTTGCGGTAGCGCAGCACCAGCACCAGAGCGGGAGCGTCCATGGCGGCGATTGTGCCAGGCGGGGCGCGACGCCCGATCCGTGCACCGCCCGCGCGCCGCCTACCCCTCCTGGGGCGCCGGTCACCAGTGCCGGACGGCCAGCAGGCCAAAGGCGACCACCAGCACGGCGCACCCGGTGACGGTGATCGTCCGGAGCCGTACCCGCAGGTCCGTGTCCCACCGGTCGCCGCTGCCGGCGGCGCGGCGGGTCAGCGGGGTGAGCGCCCGCCCGACGCCGAACCCGACCCCGGCGAGCACCACGACGTCCAGGCGCTGGCCGACGAGGAGGAGCGCGGCGGCCAGCACGTACGGGGCGCTCGACGAGACGTAGGTGCGGACGCCGGTGCCCATCTCGAAGCCGAACTGCAACGCCCCGCGTCGCGGGTTGCGCTGGAGCACGTCCTGCGGCACCTGGCGGGCGTTCTGCGGCAGCCGGAGCGACACCAGGCCGAGTTCCCGGAGCAACCCCAGCACGGCCACCGCCACGACGGCCGCGTACCGCACCGACGCGGGCAGGGGAGCGGACAGCCCGGAGAGCAACCCCAGCGCCACCGCGCTGAGCAGGCCACCGGCGACCAGTCCCGTGCTGAACAGGGCGAGCAGGACGCCCTGCCGATCTCGATCCCGCCACCCGGGCGAGGCCAGCGCGTACGCGCTGTTGTGCGTTCAAACCGAACCGGAGAGCGTGTAGCCGGTGAGCGCGCCGATCACCGCCCAGGTGAGCACGTGCCCGGACGCGGCCGCGCCGAGGGCGCCGACGGCGAGCAGCACCGCGGGCACGAGTGGCGCGGTGACCCACCGGCGGGCGACCCGGGCGGGCCGCACCGGCGTCGGTTCCCGGCCGGTCATACCGGGGCGCCGGTCAGGGTCCGCCAGGTGTTCTCCCCGACGATGCCGTCGGCGGTGAGCCCGTTCTGCCGCTGGAAGTCCCGTACCGCGGCGTCGGTGGCCGGTCCGAAGACCCCGTCGACCGACAGCCCGTGGCCGTGCGCGTTGAGTTGGCGCTGCGCGCCCCGGACGGCGTGGCTGCTGTTCCCGGAGCGGACGACGACCACGAGGGCCGGCCAGGTGGTGGCGTCGACGACACCGGTGGCCGCGAGGCCGGCCGCCGTCTGGAAGGCCTTCACCTTCGCCTCGGTGTCGGCGCCGAAGATCCCGTCGACCGTGGTCAAGTGGCCACGGTTGGTCAACAGGTGCTGCACGGTGTAGACGTCGACCCCGGTGGCGCTCCGTCGGACGCTGGGCCAGAGGACCTTGCCGAGGCAGCCGCACTCGGTGTTCCACCGGCAGATCGACCGGACCCATCCCGAGCTGGTCTTGCGGTATCCGTCGTGGCAACGGCGCTCGACCGAGCACGCGCAGGCGCCGCACGCCCCCTGGAAGCGCCAGAGCCAGCCGTCGTACGTCCCGGAGTAGCACTCGTTCGGCCGCAGGATCCAGGTGACGCCGTCGTTCTTGTGGAACCCGGTGTAGGTCCCGCTGGTGTTGCAGGCGTCGGCGAAGATCGCGCTCGGTCCGCAGCCCGGCGAGCAGTTGTGGTCACTGGCGTAGCTGGGGCACCCGGCGTAGATCGTGTAGCCGTCGGCGTACGCCCGCCGGGCGGCCGGGAAGACGCTGAGCGCGGCCATCCCGACGGCGGTGCCCGCCCGGAACACGGCACGTCGGGACAGCGTCCAGGCGGTGCGGGCGCGTCCCGTACGCGCCGGCGGGCGTCGGACCGCGGTTCCGGTGCCGGGGTCGGTGCCGCGCAACGCGGGCACGGCGTCGAGAGTGGTCATGCCCGGCCTCCCTGGCGGTCCGTGGCGACGGCCGGTCCCAGGCCGCCGGGTGATGAGCTGTCAAACTCGTCGAGCAGGCGCCGCAGCGCCGCCCGGGATCCGAGCGGCTCGGCGCGGAGCACCCGTCCGGACCGGTCGACCACGGTGGCGAACGGGGTGGCGACGGCGTCGTACCGGTCGAACAGCTCCGCCTGCCCGGCGAGCACGGTGACCGGCAGTCCGGCGGCCCGCGCCGGGGCGTCGTCGCGGTAGAGGACCCGGAACTCCAGCCCGCTCCGGCCGACCCGGTCGGCCGCCTCGGCCAGGACCTGGGCGCAGGTCCCGCAGTCGGGGTCGAGGAAGAGCAGCACCAGCGGCCCCGCCGGGGGCACCGGGGCCAACCCGGCGAATCCGGGGGCCGGGGTGCCCGCCGGCAGGCCGACCGACTCGGGGCGACGCTGGACCATCCCGCTCGACAGCGCGTGCACCTGGCGTACCAGGCCCGACACCACGAGAGCCAGCAGGAGGATCGCGATCCAGCTCAGGATCAGCGCGCTGGTCTGGAAGCTCATCCGGGTCGGCCTCCCTCTGTCCCGGGCGCGGGCCGTCCGACCGTCTGGTCGGCGGCCCCGGCCGGGTAGTACATCGCGGACGGGACATGCCACAGCAGGGTGGCGAAGGTGGCGGAGGCCAGCAGCACGACGGCGAGGGAGGCGTCGGCCCGCTCCCACCCGACGACCGCGCCGGACAGCGACAGGCCGACCAGTGCCAGACCGGCCAGGACCGCCGCCCGCGCCACCACCCAACCGGTCATCGGCAGCTCCAGCCGGGAGCAGCCGCACGGGCCGGTGCGGCCGGTCGACCGCAGGTGCAGGCCGTAGGCGGCGTACAGGCCGAGGAGCACGGCGCTACCGAGCAGGACAGCCGTACGCAGGCCCTGGTCGCCCTCGGCGCGCAGCGCCACGATGCCGGCACCGGCGAGCACCCCCTCGGCCGCGATGACGAGGACGGCGACGGGGGTCGGCGCGGCGACCACCCGGTGCGCGGCCAACGCGCGGGCGAGCGCGCCCGGCTGCGACAGGTGCTCGGCGGTGGCGGCCAGCAGCGTGAACACCACGGTGTACGTCGCCACGCTGGCCAGCAGTGCGGACATCGGCGCGACCTACCGGGCCCTCTGGACGCGGAGCCGGTCCACCAGGGTGGGCACCTGCTCGAGGTCGGTGTCGCCGAGCGGCACCACGCTGAGCCAGGTGTCCGCCGTGGCCAGTACGAAGTAGGGCTTCCCGTCGGAGAGGGTGTCCCGGTAGAGCTCGCCCGCCCGGGTCCGCAGCCCCTGCCACGACGGCAGGCGTTCCGCGCGCTCCCTGGTGAGCGTGGTCATCTCCAGCAGACCGAGTCCGGGAACCTGTTTGAGCACCGTGGCCGGCGCGGCGAACTCGGCGCCGCCCTTCGGAACCGGGCGCAGGGTCAGGCCGTCGTCGTGTTCCTCGATGCGCAGGGTCCGCAGCACCCCGAGGAGCTGGGTGGTCGCCGCGCCGTAGATCTCGGTGAAGAAGGAGTGGCGTCGCCCCCGCCAGACCGCCACGAGCCGGTCCTCGGTCAGCCGGATCTGGGGGTCGTAGGGGCGGGTGCGGGCGGTCCACAGCCGGCCGCCCTGGTAGGAGAGTTCCTCGTCGAACCGGTCGACGCCGAGCGCCCGGACGACGTCGTCCGCGAGCCCGATCGTGCCGGTCGTGAACTCGTGGAGTCGGCCGTTGATCGTCACGTCGGCCACCGACGTCGACGGCGCGCTGAGATCGAGGGAACCGTCGAGCAGGAAACGGGACCCGTCGACCGCCCGATGTGTCACCGGCGCTCCTGCGGTTGCCATCCGACCGACCTCCGCTCGGTGCCGACGACTGTGCAGCCGGCATCATATGCATGTAGATCGATATTGCGCAAGATCGATCATTTCATCGGGTCGGAGGCCTCCGACGACAGGAATCCGGACCCGGTCCCCACGGTTCCGGACACGATCGAAGCGGGCTGGTGCTGGCAGTCGACGGGCGGCCTAGGTTCCGTGAGGCATCGACAGCGGCCATGCCGCCGGGTGGCGGCCGGGACGTCCGGATGCCGGGCCGCCGGAGGGCGCTGGTCTGACGTGGACGGTGTCGTTCGGCCCGGCCGCGTGGGGTGGCAGAAGTGAGCCGAGCCGACTGTGCCCGGCTCTCGGTTCGGCATCAGGAAGGACGCGACATGGGGCGGATCACGGGGGGCCGGTCGGGCCGGGCGTGGCGGGTGGTGTCAGCCGTGGCAGCGGCGGTGCTGGTGGCGGTCTCGTCCGGCACGGCGGGCATGCAGCGGCAGGAGCCGGCGGGCGCTGCCCGGGCGGCGCGGATGTCGGAAGCACCGGACCCGGGCACGGCGCTGCGGGTGGCGCGGGCGCAGGGCAGCCGGGTGGAGGCGGTGGCGCTGCGCAGCCCGACCCGGGCGGTCTACGCCGAGCCGGACGGCACGATGACCGCCGAGGTGACCGCCCGGCCGGTCCGGGCGAAGCTGCCGGACGGCCGCTGGTCCCCGGTCGACACCACGCTGGCGCGCCGCCCGGACGGCACGGTCGGCCCGAAGGCGGCGACCGTGCCCCTGTCGTTCTCCGGCGGCGGCACGGGCGGGCCGCTGGTCCGGTACGGCGACCCGAAGCGCCGGATCGAGCTGTCCTGGCCCGGACCGCTGCCGACGCCGAGGCTGGCCGGGGACACCGCGACGTACCCCGACGTCCTGCCCGGCGTCGACCTGCAACTGCGCGCCGAGGCCGACGGGTACGCCCAGTACCTGGTGGTTCGGGACCGGGCGGCGGCGGCGAACCCGGCGCTGCGGACCGTACGGCTGGGTCTGCGGACCACGGGGGTGACCGTGCGGACGAACCGGGCCGGCGGCCTGGAGGCCCGGGACGGCGGGGGGACCGTGCGCCTCGCCGCCCCGGTGTCCCGGATGTGGGACGCGGGCGCACCCCGCCGGGAGGCCACGGTGGGCGTCGCGGTCGAGCGGGGCGCGCTGGTGCTGCGGCCGGACCGGTCGTTGCTGGCCGACCGGGCCACCCGGTACCCGGTCACCATCGACCCGCTCTGGCACACCGCCGACAAGCAGTCCTGGACGTCGGTGCTCTCCGGCAACCCGGGGACGGCGTACTGGAACAGCAGCGGAAGCCCGCCGTGGGCCCAGGTCGGCCGGTGCTACGAGGACGGGACCTGCAACGGCATCGGCGTCGCCCGCACCTACTGGCAGTTCGACACCAGCTTCCTCGCCGGCCGGCTGGTGGTCTCGGCCGACCTGCGGCTCACCGCCGTGCTCAGCCCGAGCTGCGGCACCCGTACCCACCGGGTGTACCTGGCCCCTGCCGCGATCAACTCCGGCACCACCTGGAACAACCAGCCTGGCCAGACCGGCACGGCGGTCGACTTCACCGCACCCGCCGTGTACCACGGCTGCGCGGGATACAAGGAGGTCGGCGTCGGGGTGGGCGGGCTGGTCAACCGGGGCGGCACCACCACCTTCCAGGTTCGGGCCGCCGACGAGAACGACCAGCTGGCCTGGCGCAAGTACGACAACAACGCCAAGCTCACGGTCAACTTCAACCGGGTGCCGGACGTGCCGACCAACCTGGGCACCGATCCGCCGCTGGCGGCGCCGTGCCAGTGGTGCGGCGGCGTGCGGTACGTCGGCGACGACAACGTGCGGCTGATGGCCAAGCTGGTCGACCAGGACGGCGACCAGATGCAGTCGCTGTGGAACGTGAACGTCGGCGGCACCGTGTACCAGTCGCGGAGCGCCTTCAAGAACTCCGGCGAGGTGCACTCGTACACCGTCGGCACCGACGGCCGGCACGGCAAGGCCGTCGAGTGGGCGGTGAAGGCGGAGGACACCGTCGGACACGGCGGTGACTGGGCGCACGGCACCCGGTTCGTGATCGACCGGAACGCGCCGACGGTGAAACCCGTGGTGCGGGCCGGGCTGTACCAGGCGGACAACCGCTGGCACGGCGGGGTGAACGTGCCGGGCCGGTTCGTCCTCGAGTCCGGCGGCGTCAACGACAACGGCGTCAACGACGTCGACCACTACCTGTGGGGGTGGACGGACCCACCCACCAACAAGGTCGCCGCCAACGCGCTGGGCGGCACGGCCACCCTGGACCTCGTCCCGCCCGGGGACGGCCCCCGGGACCTCTTCGTGCGCAGCGTCGACCGCGCCGGGCATCCCAGCCCCACCCGGCAGCACCACTTCTACGTCCGGGCCGGCAGCGGGCCGCTGGCCCAGTGGTCCCTGGACGGCAACGCCGAGGACACCGCGTTCCTCGGCGACCGCGACGGCGTGGTGGTGGGCGGCGTGACGTACGCGCCCGGCGCGGTCGGCCAGGCGGCCCGGTTCGACGGGGCGACCACCTACGTGACGCCGGAGAACACGGTCCGCACCGACGCCAGCTTCTCCGTGTCGGCGTGGGTCAGGCTGGACAGCGCCGGCGCCGCGCGGGCCGTGGTGAGCCAGAGTGGCACCACCTTCGCCGGCTTCGTGCTCTGGTACCGGCCGGAGAACGGCGGCCACTGGGCGTTCGGGATGCCCAGATCGGACACCAGCTACCAGGGCACCGACCTGGCGACCTCGGCGCAGCCGGCGCGGACCGGGGCGTGGACGCACCTGACCGGGGTCTACGACGCCGGCCAGCGGGTGCTGCGGCTGTACGTCGACGGGGTGCAGGCCGGCACCGCCGCCCGGACGGTGGCCGACACGAACGCCGCCGGCCGGATCCAGATCGGCCGCACGATGTGGAACGGCAGCCCCGGCGTCGACCACTGGGCGGGCCTGCTCGACGAGGTGAAGGTCCACGACCGGGTGGTGAGCGCCGAGGAGGTGCGGGCCGCGGTCGGCACCGACGACGTGCGGGCCGGCCACTGGAAGCTCGACGAGCTGTCCGGCACGACCGGCCGGAACGAGGCGGCCGGCGGCGAGATGGTCGCGTTGCACGGCGACGCCGCGTTCACCGGTGACGGCGACGGCGACGGCCTGCCCGACGGCGGCGCGGTCGGCGGCGCGCTGCTCCTGGACGGGGACGGCGACCACGCGGCCACCAGCGGCCCCGCCGTCCACACCGACCAGGCCTTCACGGTCGCCACCTGGGTCCGGCTGGGTCAGGCCCCGCCGGTCGGGCAGGCCGCCACCGCGGTGTCCCAGGACGGCACGGCCGTCAGCGGCTTCTCCCTCGGCTACCGGAGCCTCGCCTCCGGCGGCGTCTGGGAGTTCCGCACGCCGTCGGCGGACGCGCCCGACGGCCAACGCCCGACCGACCCGCTGGTGCAGTCCGCCGGGCAGACCGGCACACCCACGCACCTGGCGGCCGTGTACGACCCGGACCCCGATCCCGCCGTCACCACCGATCCGCCGGTCATCCGGCTGTACGTCGACGGCGTGCTCGTCGGCACCGCGAACCGGACCGGCGGCTTCGACGCCACCGGCGCGCTGGCGATCGGGCGGGGCCACGACGGCACGCCGGGGGCGTACTGGACGGGCTGGGTGGACGAGGTCCGGGCCTACAGCCGGGCGTTGAGCGCCGCCGAGATCCAGGCGGTGGTCAGCCGCGACGACGTGGCGCTCGGTGAGTGGCGGCTGGACGGCAACGCCGACGCGGCCACCGGCGGCCCGGCCGGCGTCCTGACCGGCACCCCGTCCTGGACGGGCGGGCAGAGCGACGCCCCGGACCCGACCGACCTGGCGGTCCGGCTCAGCGGCGACGACCACGTCAGCCTGCCGCACACCGTCGACGTCCGGCAGAGCTTCTCGGTGGCCGCCTGGGCGAAGCTGGACCAGGTCGGCGGTACCGCGACCGTGGTCTCCCAGGACGGCAGCCAGGTCAGCGCCGTCCAACTCCAGGCGATCCCGGCGGGTCGCTGGTCGTTCTCGATGCCGAGCGCCGACGCCGGCGGCAGCGTCGTGGACCGGGTTGACGGCCCGGCGGTCCAGGTGGGCGTCTGGACCCACCTGGTCGGGGTGTACGACGCCCCGGCCCGGCAGCTCTCCCTCTACGTCAACGGGGTCCGGGCCGGCACGAAGGCGCACCACCAGAGCTGGGACCACGCCGCCGGCGGGCTGCAGATCGGGGCCGGTCTGGGGAACGGCACCCGGCTGAACCGGTTCGTCGGCGCGGTCGACGACGTCGCCGTCTACGGCCGGACGCTCTTCGCCGAGGAGATCCGGGCGATGGCCGGCCGCGACCTGACCCTCGCCCACAACTGGCGACTCGACGAGGGCAGCGGCACGCAGGCCGCGGACGCCGTGGGCCGGCACACCGCCACCGCGACCGGCGGGGTCACCCGGGTACCGGGCCGGCTGGGTAACGCCGTGCGGCTCGACGGCACGGACGGCCGGCTCGCCACCGGCGGGGTCGACGTCCGCGCCGACGCCGACTTCACCGTGGCCGCCTGGGTGCACCTGGGCAGCACCTGCCCGATCGGCGCCGATCAGACGGAGTGCAAGCTGGTCGCGGTGAGCCTGGACGGCGCCGCCGGCGGGGCCAGCAAGTTCCGGCTCGGACACTGGCGCGACCGCGACCAGCACGCCGAGGGCGTCTGGGTGTTCGAGATGCCGGAGCCCGACGGCCGGATCACCAAGGCGGCCGTGCCGGTCCGGCCGTCGGACTTCGACACCTGGGTGCACCTGGCCGGGGTCTACGAGCGGGCCACCGGGAAGCTGTGGCTCTACGTCAACGGCACCCGCAAGGGCGACGGCACCCTCAGCCAGCCCTGGACCACCACGGGTGGCGTGCAGATCGGCCGGGGTCGGGACGCGGCCGGCGTCGCCGGCCAGTACTTCCCGGGCATGGTCGACGACGTGCGGCTGTACAGCGGCGCGCTGGACGACGGCCGGATCGGCAACCTGTACACCTCCTACCCGGTGCAGTGCGGCACCGTCGCGGACCCGAAGCCCTGCGCGCTGCCCACCGCCGGAGCCGGGCGGTGGCGCTTCGACGAGAACAGCGGCACCACCGCCGCAGACTCCTCCGGCCGGGGGCTGACCGCCACCCTGGGCGGCGGGGCGGACTGGACCGGTGGCCGGATCACCGCCGCCGGCCGGTTCGACGGGGTGACCGGGCACGCGCAGACCGCCGGGCCGGTGCTGGACACCACCGGCAGCTTCTCGATCTCGGCCTGGGTGTCCGCGAGCACCGGCAGCCCCACCACGAACCGGGTGATCCTCGCCCAGTCCGGTACCCAGGCCAGCCCGTTCTACCTCTACCAGGAGGCGGGCGGCCGGTGGGCGGCGGCCGTGACCACGGGCGACTCGGCCACGCCGACGCTGGTCACCGCCCTGTCGACCGAACGCGTCTGGCCCGGGCAGTGGACCCACCTCGGGCTGGTCCACGACGCAGGCGTGCAGCAGCTCCGGCTGTACGTCAACGGCCGCCTCTCGGCCGCCCAGACCGGCGTGACGACGTGGGCCGCCACCGGGCCGTTGACCGTCGCGCGGGGCCGCTGGGGCGGCAGCGACGGCCAGCACTTCCCAGGGGCCGTCGACGACGTGCGCGCGTTCGGCACGGCGTTGCGCGACGGCGAGATGAGCCGGGTGTACGACGACACCGCCCCCACGATGCTCGGCAACTGGACGTTCGACGACCAGACCGTGCGCGACTCGTCGTGGCGGGCCAACCCGACGACCACGACCGGCACCGTCTCGTACGTCGACGGGGCGGTGGGCAAGGCGCTGGCGCTCGCCGGCACGGCCGCCGCGACCAGCGAGCGCCCGGCGGTGGTGCCGCTGGCCACCAGCTTCACCGTCTCGGCGTGGGTCCGGCTGACCCACGAGCCGGCGGTGCAGACGGTGGTGGCCCAGGACGGCACCCGGATGAGCGGTTTCGCCCTCCAGTACCGCCCGGAGCTGGACACCTGGGTGTTCGGGACGTGGACCCAGGACGCGGACGCCGCCGAGTTCACCCACGCCCGCTCCCGCGCGCCGGCCGTGCTGGGGGAGTGGACGCACCTGACCGGCGTGTACGACCACGCCGCCGGGCAGCTCCGCCTGTACGTGAACGGGGAACTGGCCGGCAGCCGGGACGCCGTCACCCTGTGGCCGGCGACCGGCGGGCTCGCGATCGGCCGCGGCACACTCCGCGGCGCCCCCGCGCAGCACCTGACCGGCGAAATCGACGAGGTGCGCGTCGACCTCGGGATCGTGCCGGACAGCCAGATCGCCCAGCGGGCCACCCGCGCCTGACCGGAGGAGGAAGCATGTCGTACCCGACCCCGCGCCGGTGGCTGGCGTCCGCCGTCACCGTGCTGGTCACCGCCGCGCTGGCGGTGGCGGTGCAGCCGTCGCCGGCCACGGCCGCCGGCCCGTCGGTGGGCCTGCCGGGCATCCCGTCGGTGCCGGTGACCCAGGAGGCGATGTCCGCCCGCCCCACCGACCCGGCGACCAGCCAGGCCCTGCACGGCAACCAGCCGGCCGGCAGCGGAGCGCCGGACGGCGGCGGTACCCCGACCGCCACGCCCCTGTCGCCGTCGGCGACGTGGGCCGTCGCGGCGCAGTCCGGTGACTTCCAGTGGTCGTACCCGCTGCGGGTGCCGCCCGTGCCGGGCGACCTGACCCCGGACCTGTCCCTGTCCTACCAGTCGTCCACCGTGGATGGCCGGACCAGCGCCGCCAACAACCAGCCCTCCTGGGTGGGGGACGGCTGGCACCTGAACCCCGGCTTCGTGGAACGTTCCTACGGCGCCTGCGCGGACGACAAGGCGGGCGGCACCACCCCGCCGACCACCGGCGACCTCTGCTGGCGCAGCGACAACGCCACCGCCGCGTACGGCGGCGGGGGCGGCCTGCTCGTCTGCTGCGACTCCGACGACCGGTGGCGGACCGTCAGCGACGACGGCTCCCGCATCGAGCGGCTCGACGGCGCCGGTAACGGTGACGACGACGGCGAGTACTGGAAGATCACCACCGTGGACGGGCTCCAGTACTTCTTCGGCTCCCGTCCGGAGGCGAAATCCACCTGGACGGCGCCGGTCTTCGGCGACGACGCGGGCGAGCCCTGCCACGGCGCGAGCTTCGCCGCCTCGCGCTGCCCCCAGGCGTGGCGGTGGAACCTCGACAAGGTCGTCGACCGCAACGGCAACATGATGCTGTTCAGCTACCAGACCGAGACCAACGCCTACGGGGTCAACCTCACCGACACCGCCGTCTCCTACGTGCGCGGCGGCTGGCTGGAGCGCATCGAGTACGGGCTGCACGCCACGGCGGCGGGCACGCCGGCCGCGCAGGTGGTGTTCGCCGTGGCCGACCGGTGCGTGCCGGGCAGCACCTGCGTGGTCGAACGCCCCGAGAACTGGCCGGACACCCCGCTCAACCAGCGGTGCGTCGCCGCCACCTGCCCGGGCAAACACTCCCCGACGTTCTGGTCGACCAAGCGGCTGGCCAGCGTCACCACCCAGGTACGGCGGGACGGCGTCCTGGCCGACGTCGACCGGTGGACCCTCGAACAGGCGTACCCGAAACCCGGCGACGGGGAGCCGTCGGCGGCCCTCTGGCTGCGCTCCGTCACCCACACCGGTCTGGTCGGCGGCTCGGCGGCCCTGCCGCCGGTGACCTTCGAGGGCGCCGCGCTACCGAACCGGGTCCACCAGGCCGACCACCTGTCGCCGCTGCTGCGCTACCGGCTCACCGGGATCGTCGCCGAGTCCGGCGGGCTCATCTCGGTCAACTACGCCGACCCGGACTGCGTGCCGGGCACCTCCATGCCCACCGAGGCCCACCGCAACACCCACCGCTGCTTCCCGGTGACGTGGAGCCGGCCGGGCCACGCCGAGCGGACCGACTGGTTCCACAAGTACGTGGTGGAGACCGTCACCGTCGGCGACCGGATCAGCAGCAGCACCGACCAGGTGTTCACCTACGAGTACCTCGACGGCGCGGCCTGGCACCAGGACACCTCCGAGTTCACGCCGCCCGACAGGCGGACCTGGAACGAGTTCCGGGGCTTCGCCCGGGTCCGGGTCCGCACCGGCGCGAGCAACGATCCGGCCGGCCCGGTCAGCCTCTCCGAGCAGCGGTTCTACCGGGGTATGCACGGGGACCCACAGCCCGGCGGCGGCACCCGGTCGGTGACCGTCACCGACTCGGAGCGCACCGACCACACCGACCACGACTGGTTGCGGGGCCTGGAGCGGGAGACGATCACGTACCTCGGCGACAGCGCGACGGTGGCGGCCAAGACCCTCACCGACCCCGTCTGGCAGGGCCCGACCGCCTCCCGGAGGGCCTTCCACGCCTACCTCGTCCGGCCCGGCACCGAACGCACCTTCACCACGCTGGAGAACGGCCGGCGGGAGACGAAGGTGGTCACCGGCTACGACGACCGGGGCCTGGCCACGACGGTCGACGACCTCGGTGACGTCGACACCGCCACCGACGACCTGTGCACCCGGGTCACCTACGCGCGCAACCCGACGCGGTGGCTGCTGTCGCTGCCGTCGCGGACGCAGACGCTCTCGGTGCGCTGCGCGGCGACGCCGTCGCTGCCCACCCACACCGTCACCGACCGGTACACGTCCTACGACGGGCAGGCCCGGGGAGCCGCCCCGACGGCGGGCAACCCGACCCGGCTGGAGACACTGGACCGGTTCGACGACGACCAGCCGGTCTACGTGACCGAGTCCACCGCCGGCTACGACGCCCACGGCCGTGCCACCGAGACCGCCGACGCGCTCGGTCGGCGGACCCGCACCGCGTACACGCCGACGACCGGCGGGCCGACCACGGCGACGGTGGCGACCGATCCGATGGGGTTCACCACGACCACCGCCCTGGACCCGGCCGCCGGGCAGCCGGTCACCGTCACCGACGTCAACGGCCGGCGCACCGACACCGCGTACGACCCGCTGGGCCGGGTCGTCGCGGTCTGGACCCCGGACCGACCGCGCGGGCCGGGCGTCGAGGCCAGCCACCGGTTCTCCTACCTGGTCCGACGGGACGCGCCGACCGTGGTGACCAGCACCCGGATCGGCCCGAACGGCACCTACGTCAGCCACAAGGAGACCTACGACGGGCAGCTGCGGCTCCGGCAGACGCAGGAGCCCGCGGTCGGCGGCGGTCGACTGCTGACCGACACCCGGTACGACTCGCAGGGGCGGGCGTACAAGGTCACGTCCGCGTACTTCAACGACGCGCCGATCGACGACAATCTGTGGCGGGCGTCGGATGTCGAGGTTCCCGGGCTCACCGAGGCCAGGTTCGACGGTGCCGGCCGGGCGGTCGAGGCGATCTTCAAGAGCGGCGCGGTGGCGACGTGGCGCACCACCACCCGCTACGGCGGCGACCGGACCCACGTCACGCCGCGCGCCGGTGGCACCGCGACCACCACCGTCACCGACGCCCGGGGTCGCACCGTCGCCCTGCACCAGTACCGGGGCGGCACCACCGACGGACCGTCCGACGTCACCCGGTACGCGTACGACCCGGCCGGGCGGCTCACCACGATCACCGACCCCGCCGGCAACAGCTGGAGCTACCGGTACGACCAGCGGGGCCGGCAGATCCGGACCGACCACCCCGACCGGGGTGAGACCCGCATGACGTACGACGCCGCCGGGCAGCTCCGCACCGTCACCGACGCCCGTGGCCGGACCATCAGCTACGCCTACGACGACCGGGGCCGGCCGCTACGGGTCCGCACCGGCGACGACGGGCCGCTGCTCGCCGCCTGGACCTACGACACCGTGCCGGACGGCTTCGGCGGGGTGGTGAAGGGCCAGCCGGCCAGCTCGACCAGCTACGACGCCGACGGCAACGCGTACACCAGCGCCGTGCTCGCCTACACCGCGCGGTACCAGCACCGGAAGACCGCGATCACCATCCCGGCCGCACAGGGGGTGCTCGCCGGCACGTACACCTCGTACGTGTCGTACCACCCCGACGGCAGCCTCGCCGGGGTGAGCCATCCCGGCGTGGGTGGCCTCTTCGAGGAGGAGGTCCTGCACACCTACGACGACAGCGGCCGGCCGCTGACCACGTACGGCGGGCCGGACGGGCAGACCGTCACCTACGCGGCCGGCACGCAGTACACCCGCTACGGCGAGATGCAGCGCCTGCAACTGGGCACCGGCAGCAAGCGGGTCTGGCTGTCGCGCTACTTCGACGCGCACACCCGGCGGCTGGACCGCACCATCGTCGACGCCGAGCTGCCCCGACCCATGCAGTCGGACGTCCACTACCGCTATGACGACATGGGCAACGTCACCTCCGTCGCGGACACCCCGCTGGAGCAGCCGGCCGACGTGCAGTGCTTCCGCTACGACCACCTGCGCCGGCTCACCGAGGCGTGGACGCCGGGTGGGGACTGCGCCGCCGACCCGACGGCGGCCGGACTGGCCGGGCCGGCGCCGTACTGGCAGTCGTTCCGCTACGACCTGGTGGGCAACCGGCTCGGCAAGACCGCGCACACCGCCGCCGGCGACGTCACCACCGGCTACACGTACCCGGCCCCGGGCGGCGACCGGCCACACGCGCCGACCGCCGTCACCGGCGCCGGCGCGCAGACGTACGCGTACGACGCCGCCGGCAACACCACCGTGCGGGGCGACCAGCGGCTCACCTGGGACGCGCTCGGTCGGCTGGCCGAGGCCACCGAGAACGACCGGACCACCAGTTTCGTCTACGACGCGACCGGCCAGCGCCTCATCCGCCGCGATCCCACCGCCACCACCCTCTACCTGGGCGATCAGGAGGTACGGCTCGACCACGCCACCGGCGCGCTGACCGGGACCCGGCACTACACCCACGGCGGCACGACGGTCGCCGTACGGACCACGGCCGGTCTGCACTGGCTCGCCGGCGATCAGCAGGGCACCGCCCAGGTGTCGATCGACGCGACCCGGCTGACGGTGACGAAGCGCCGCTTCGACCCGTTCGGTAACCCGCGCGGCACCCGGCCGGCCTGGCCGGACGAGCGGGGCTTCGTCGGCGGCACGATCGACGACAGCACCGACCTGACCCATCTCGGCGCCCGGGAGTACGACCCCGAGCACGGCCGGTTCATCTCGGTCGACCCGGTCCTGGGCAACGAGCCGCAGCTGATGAACGGCTACGGCTACAGCAACAACAATCCCGTCACGTTCAGCGATCCGACCGGCCTCTACTGCGACAGCTGTGACTTCTACGCACACACCAAGGGCGAGTACAGCGCGTGGACGCCCGAGCCCAAGCGGAGGTCGTTCTGTGACAGCTGCGAGTTCCACTCCCGCCGGGACGGCACCCGGAGCCCCTGGAACCGGCCCCGGATCGATCCCCGGCACCGGCCGACCGTGTTCGCCGAGAGCGACCGGATCAACAAGCTCAGGGCGCAGGACCGGACGGCGGGCCGGATCACCGACGAGGTCGACAAGCTGCTGGGCGACCTGAAGGATGCCGGGATCGGCGCCGACGTGGACGACGAGCAGATCCGCGCGGCGGCGGACCAGGTCGCCGCGAATCCCGAGTGGTCCGCGTCCATCTGCCTGGAGTTCAGCGGTGCGGTCGTCTACGGCTTCGTCACCGAGGGGTGCGTGAACTTCGACTCGGTGGGGATCACGTTCAGCCAGTCGGAGAAGTGGGGGTGGGTCGTCGGGGCGGAGGTGCACGCCACCGCGGTCTTCCGGCTGAACCACTCGAGCGCCGCGGGCGTGGCCAGCTCGAGCGGCGGGAAGGTGATCAGTGTCGCCAACGAGGGTGGGCTCGGCCCGTACGGGGGTCTGGAGCACGAGCAGAAGTTCCCGGTGCCGAACGACAACGCCGGCTCGATGGCCCTGAAGCTCGGGGTGGGCGCCGGCGCCTCGGTCGGCTCGCTGATGACCGTCACGTACGCCGAGAACTCCGGGTACCGCGTCCGGTGGGACGAGCCCCCGCGGTAGCCGCAGGACCCGGGATCGGGGGGTTCCGCACGTCGTCGTCCGACGTGCGGGACCCCTGGTCGGCGTCGGGGCGCGTCGCGCCGGGGGTGGCCTGGCGGGGGAGAGGGATCCGACGCTCGGCCCGGAAGTGGGAGGGCGGCACGGCGTAGCGGGCGAGGAACGCCTGCCGCAACGACTCGGTGGAACCGAAGCCGCAGCGCCGCGCCACCGCCGACAGGGGCAGCGTGGTCGAGGTGAGCAGATGCGCGGCGGCCTCGGTGCGGACCTGACGCACGTACTGCGCGGGCGTCGCGTCCAGGTACGTGAGGAACAGCCGCGACAGGTGCCGCTCGCTGACTCCGGAGAGGCGGGCCAGGGCGGCGGCGCCGAGATCGTCGGCCAGGTGACCGGCGATGTGGTTGGTGAGGCGGCGCACGACGAGGTCGTCGGACGAACACCGGGTCAGGAACATGCTCATCTGCGCCTGGGTGCCGGGACGTTGCAGGTACGCGACCATGCCCAGCGCGACTCCCCGCGCCAGGGCCATGCCGTGATCCTCCTCGATGAAGGAGAGGGTCAGGTCGAGGGCGCTGGTCACGCCACCCGAGGTCGCGACGTCCCCGTCGCGGATGTAGATCGGCTCCGGGTCGACGAGGACGTCGGGATAGCTGCTGGCGAGTTGCTCGGCGTACATCCAGTGGCTGGTCGCCCGGCGGTTGGCCAGCAGACCGGCCTCGGCGAGCACCGTCGCCCCGGTGCAGACCGACGCGACCCGGCGAGCCAGTGCGGCCAGGCGTCGCACGTGCCCGACCAGGAGCGGATTCGCCGCCGCCAGCTCGTGACCCAGTCCACCGGAGACGAGGACGGTGTCGACCGGGGCATGCCACCGCTCCAGGCTCTCCTGCCCGTGCAGTCGCAGTCCGGAGTCGCAGGTGATGCTGTGCCCGCCCGGCGTGGCCAGCACGGACCGGTACGGCGGCTTCGCGCCGATGCGGTTGGCGAAGTCCAGGCTGGAACTGACGCAGGCGATGTCGATGAGTTCCGCACCGTCGTACCCGACGACGAGGACCACCCGCTCCCGCATCTCCTCACCGTACGCGACCCAGCCGCCCCTGTCGGACACCGATTCCCTGATCCCGGTCGGGTTGACCCCGCCCCAGGGGCGAGGTCCAGACTCGCGTCATGGAACCATGGCTGACCAGCGGCGACTTCCTGCGACGGTCACGACTCAGTGCCAAGGCGTTGCGGCTCTACGACGAGCGGGGGCTCCTGAAACCGGCCCGGACCGACAGCCACACCGGTTACCGGTACTACGGGGAGGCGGAACTCGACCGGGCCCGCCGGATCTTCCTGCTGCGCGGGATCGGGATGCCGTTGGCGGACGTCGCCGACGTGCTCGACCTGCCCGGTCCGCAGGCGGCCGAGCGGGTGCGGTCGTACTGGGACGCGGCCCGGACCGCGCACGCCGCCCGCGGCTCCCTCGTCGACCACCTGGTCGCGCTGCTGCGGACCGAGGGCGGCGTGGAGACCCCCCACGAGGTGCGGCAACGTGACGTCGACCCGCAGAAGGTGCTCTTCGTCCAGCGGCACGTCACCGTCGATCGCCTTCCGGACGTCCTGTCCCACACCACCCGGACGCTCTTCGACCACCTGATCCGGCACGGCGAGGAGCTGGCCGGGCCGGTGTTCGCGGCCTATCACGGCCTGGTGAGCGAGGACTCCGACGGCCCGGTGGAGGTGTGCGCGCCGATCCGGGGCACCGGCTCGCCGGACGGACCCGTCGGGGTCCGCATCGAGCCGGCGCACCGGGCGGCATGGGTGCCCCTCACCAGGGCGCAGGCGACCTACCCGGCGATCCTCCAGGCGTACGACACGATCGGTGCGTGGCTCCGAGAACACGGCCACCGGGCATCCGCCTCGGTGCGGGAGATCTACTACCCCAACTGGGCCACCGCCGCGCCGGACGAACACTGCGTCGACGTCGCCTTCCCCTACGAGCCCGCACCGGCGTGACGGTGTCCGGACGCGCTCCCGGTGCGCCGCCCTGGTCGGAGCGCCCGGCGGGTTCGTCGAGGAGCCGGAGCGCCGGGCCCGACCGGCACGGGCGGCCGGGGACCGACACCCCGACCGCCCGCGCGCTCACTCCGCGCCCAGCGCCTCCACCACCGGCCGGGACAACGCCCGCCGGGCCGGCAGCACCGACGCGGCCAGCGCGGCCAGCGCCGCGACGGCGAGGATGCCGCCGAGCTGCCCCCACGGCAGCACCAGGGTGAAGTCGCCGGCCAGTTCGGCGAGGAAGGCCATCGCCCCCGCGCTCACCCCGATGCCCAGGGCCACCCCGAGCACCGCGCCGACCAGGGCGGTGAGCACCGCCTCGGCGGCGAGCATGGCGCGCATCCGGCCCCGGGTCAGCCCGACGGCCCGCAGCACCGCGTTCTCCCGGGTCCGCTCCACCACCGACAGGCTCAGCGTGTTGGCCACCCCGACCAGGGCGATCACCACCGCCAGGCCGAGCAGGGCCACCACGAAGGCGAGCAGCATGTCCACCGTGCCGGTGAGCATCCGCTTGTACGCCGCCTGGTCCATCAGGTTCACCGTCGGGTACCGGGCCAGCACCGACTCGACCGCGGCCCGCGCGGCGGACGCGTCGACCCCCTCGGCCGGGTCGACCTCGGCCAGGTAGCCCCGGGCGGCGGGGAAGAGGCGGGTGAGATCAGCGGAGGTCACCTCGACCACGTGCCCGGCCGGCACCGGACCGTTGCCCTCGACGGACTCATCGGCGGTGACCACGGCGGCCACCTCGAACGACCGGCCACGCAAGGTGACCCGGTCGCCGGCCGACCAGTCCCGTTCCCGGGCCAGCTCGCGGTGCACCAGCACCCGGCCCGGTCCCAGCCGGTCGACCTGCCCGGAGTCCACCCCGGTCAGGGTCCGGCCGACCAGCGCCGGGTGGGCGGCCCGGAACTCGACGTCGTCGGCCACCTCGCTGCGCCGCTCGTGCACCACTCCCAACTCGGGGCGGCCGGTCAACTCGTCGACCAGCCCGGCGGGCAGCTCCCCACCGATCCCGGTGACCAGGAAGTCCACCCCGACCTGGGCGTCCACGCTGCGTTCGATGGCCGTCTTGGTGCTCTGCGCGCCGACCACGAACGACGTCACCAGACCGATGCCGATGACCAGGGCGGTCGCGGTGGCGGCGACCCGCCGGGGGTTGCGGACCGCGTTGGCCACCGCCAGCGCGGTGGTGGTGCCGAAGACCCGGCGGGCGGGCGCGCCGATCACCCGGACCAGCGCCGGCACCAGCACCGGGCCGAACAGGACGATACCCAGGAAGCTCAGCACCCCGCCGAGGGCCACCAGCAGGATCTGGCCGACCGAGGCGGCCCCGGCCAGCGCCGCCACCCCGGCGGCGAGGACCACCGCGCCGACCGCCAGGCGTACCCGGCCGGCGGGACGGGTGACCTGCACGGCGGCGTCGGTCAGCGCGGCCACCGGAGCGACCCGGGTGCCCTGCCAGGCCGGTACGCAGGCCGCGCCGACGGTGAGCACGGTGCCGGCGAGCAGGCAGCCCAGCACCGTCGCCGGGGTCACGGTGAGGGTGCCGGACAGGGGCGTGTCCAGCGCGGCCATCAGCGCGGTCATCCCCGCCGCCAGACCGGCGCCGGCCAGCACCCCGAGCGCCGAGGCGACCAGTCCGACCAGCGCCGACTCCAGCAGGGTCGCCCGGAACACCTGACCCCGGGTGGCGCCGACCAGGCGCAGCAGCGCGGTGCGGCGGGCGCGCTGGGCGAGCACGATGGTGAAGGTGTTGGCGATGACGAACGCGGCCACCACCACCGCCACTCCGGCGAAGGTCAGCAGCACCAGGTTGAACTGACGCAGGTCGCGGACGGCGTCGGCGACGGCGGCGTCGAGGATCTGGGTACGGGTGCGCACCGTGGTGCCGGAGCCGGCCACCTCGGCGAGCCGGTCCGCCAGCACGGTGTCGGCGACGCCCGGCTCGGCCGCCACCATGATCCGGCCGTACCCGCCGAGGTCGGTGACGGCGAGCGCGTCGGCGCCGACCAGGCCGATGAACGGCCCGCCGACGTCCCGCGCCGTGTTGGCCACGTCGACCGTGCCGACCAGCGTGTACGCACGCGCGGCTCCACTGGCGCCACCGACGCGCACCGGCGTGCCGAGGCGGAACCCCTCGTCGGTGACGGTCTCCTCGTCGAGCACCACCTCGCCGGGGCGCGCCGGGAGCCGACCGGCCACCACGTCGTACGACTGGAGGGCCGGGTCGGTGGGGACGGCGGCGAGGAAACCGAAGCCGAGCACCGGTCGGCCGTCGGCGCCGACCACCCCGGCGGTGCCGGTCAGTTCCCCCTCGGCCGCGCGCACGCCGTCGACGGCGCGCACCTTCTCGACCAGGGCGGCCGGGATCGGGTCCTGCTCGGCGTAGACGCCGACGTCGGTGTGCCGGTCGAAGGTGCCGGCCCGCTCGTACGTGCCGGCGCGCATACCGTCGATGAAGATCAACGTGCCGGCGATGAAGGCCACGCCGAGCACCACGGCCAGGGCGGAGAGCAGCATCCGCAGCGCCTCGGCGCGCAGCGAGCGCAGGGTCAGGCGGAACACCTCACCACCCCCGCGCGTCGCCGACGCCGGCCGGAGCGGTGGCCGGGTCGAGGTGGGCCAGCGCGTCGAGGACCCGCTCGGCGGTCGGCGCGGTCAGCTCCCGCACCAGCCGGCCGTCGGCGAGGAAGACCACCCGGTCGGCGTGGGCGGCGGCGACCGGGTCGTGGGTCACCATCACCACCGTCTGGCCGAGGGTGTCCACCGCCTCGCGCAGCAGCCGCAGCACCTCCGCGCCGGCCCGGGAGTCCAGGTTGCCGGTGGGCTCGTCGGCGAAGATCACCCACGGCTTGGTGACCAGCGCGCGGGCCACGGCGACCCGCTGCTGCTGTCCGCCGGAGAGTTCCGCCGGGCGGTGCCGCAGCCGTTCGGTCAGCCCGACCGCCGCGACCACCTGCCGCAGCCACGCCGGTTCGGGACGCCGGCCGGCGATGGCCAGCGGCAGCACGATGTTCTCCTCGGCGGTGAGCGCCGGCAGCAGGTTGAACTTCTGGAACACGAAGCCGACCCGGTCGCGGCGCAGCAGGGTGAGCCGGCGGTCGTCCAGGCGGTCCAGGTCGGCGTCGCCGATCCGCACCGACCCGGCGGTGGGCCGGTCCAGGCCGGCCAGGCAGTGCATCAGCGTCGACTTGCCGGAGCCGGACGGCCCCATGATCGCGGTGAACCGGCCGGCGGCGAAGTCGACGTCGACGGCGTCGAGGGCGACGACGGCGGCCTGGCCGGTGCCGTAGCGCTTGGTCAGCCCTCGGGCGGTGACGGCGACCCCGGCGGAGGCGTGGACGGGTGGTGCGACGGACACGTGGTGCTCCCCGTACGGATGGAAGGTCTCTCGGACGTCTCCGACGCTATGGCCGGCACCCGCCCGTCGAGATCAACCCGCACGCTCGACTCCGGTACGCCCCGGGTCGTCCCCGCCCGGCGGGGCCGTACGACCCAGGTCGTACGCCGGGTCATCCGCCGGGGGTGACCAGACCGCTCTCGTACGCCAGCACCACCGCCTGCACCCGGTCGCGGAGCTGGAGCTTGGCCAGGATCCGGCCGACATGGGTCTTCACCGTCGCCTCGGCCACGTGCACCCGGGCGGCGATCTCCGCGTTGGACAGGCCCTGCGCCACCAGCAGCAGGATCTCCCGTTCCCGCTCGGTGAGCTGGGCCAGCCGGGGATCCTCGGTGGGGCCGGCGCCGAGCTGCCCGGCGAACCGGTCGAGCAGCCGCCGCGTGATCGACGGGGCGACCACCGAGTCGCCCTGGGCCACCACCCGGATCGCGGCGAGCAGCTCCTCCGGCGGGACGTTCTTGAGCAGGAAGCCGCTGGCCCCGGCGCGCAGCGCGGCGAACGCGTCGGCCTCGGTGTCGAAGGTCGTCAGCACCAGCACCCGGGGCGACCCGGCCGGGCGGTCGGCGCAGAGCCGCCGGGTGGCCTCCACCCCGTCCATGGTCGGCATCCGGACGTCCATCACCACCACGTCCGCCTCGACCCGGGACAGCACCCGCAGCGCGTCCGCGCCGTCGATCGCCTCGCCGACCACCTCCAGGTCGGGCTGGGAGTCCAGCACCATCCGGAACCCGGCGCGGACCAGCGCCTGGTCGTCCACGATCACCACCCGGACCGTCATCGGTTCTTCTTTCGTGGATACCCTCGCCCTCAGGCGGGGGAGGAAACGGAACACCTGCGGAGCAGGGCAGGAATAGCCAATTCGACGTCAAGGCGGATAGGCGTCCCCCCCACCCCAACCGGAAGTCTCACTGATTATTGTGCTAGTTTGTGAGGTATGTCCAGGGCTGTGAAGCGGGCGTTCAAGTACCGCTTCTACCCGACTGATTCGCAGGCCGCTGAGCTTGCCCGCACGTTCGGGTGTGTCCGAAAGGTCTACAACCTCGCGTTGGTCGCCCGCACCGAAGCGTGGACGCTGCGCCAGGAACGAATCAACTACCACACCACCTTGGCACTGCTGACCGCCTGGAAGAAGACCGACGAACTGGCATTCCTCAATGAGGTGTCGTCGGTGCCGTTGCAGCAGGCGCTGCGGCATCTGCAGGTCGCGTTCACCAACTTCTTCGCCAGACGTGCCCGGTATCCCAGCTTCAAGAGCAGGAAGAAGTCGCGCCGGTCGGCGGAGTACACCACCAGCGCGTTCCGCTGGCGAGGTGGCCGGCTCACCCTGGCGAAGATGACCGAGCCGTTGGACATCGTGTGGTCGCGGCCGCTTCCCGAGGGTGCGTCGCCGTCCACGGTCACCGTGTCGCAGGATCCGGCCGGACGCTGGTTTGTGTCGCTGCTCTGCGACGACGTGATCGAGCAGGTTCCGGCTTCGGGCATGGTGGGTGTTGACGCGGGGATCGACAGCCTGCTGACTCTCTCCACCGGAGAGAAGATCGTCAACCCGAAGTATGAGCGCCGGGACCGGGCGCGGTTGGCTCGCGCTCAGCGCGCCGTGGCGAAGAAGGAGAAAGGGTCGGCGAACCGGGCCAAGGCCCGACACACGGTCGCCCGCGTGTACGCCCGGATCACCGACCGGCGCAGGGATCACCTGCACAAGCTGACCACTCGACTCGTTCGTGAGAACCAAGCGATCGTGATCGAGGACCTGGCCGTGCGTAACATGGTCAAGAACCACCGCTTGGCCCGCGCTGTCAGCGACGCGGCGTGGCGGCAGTTCCGCACCCTGCTCGAGTACAAGGCGGACTGGTATGGCCGCGACCTCGTGGTGGTGGACCGCTGGTTTCCGTCGTCCAAGCTGTGCTCGGCGTGTGGTGCGCTCGCGCAGCGGATGCCGCTGAACGTCCGGTCGTGGACCTGCCGATGCGGGCAGACCCATGACCGGGATGTCAACGCGGCCCGCAACATTCTCGCGGAGGGGCTCTCCGTGATTGCCTGTGGAGGCGGTGTAAGACCTCAACGAGAGTCCTCTCGGACGGGGCGGTCGTCTGCGAAGCAGGAAAACCCACGGGCGACCAAGGGAATCCTCGCCCTTTAGGGCGGGGAGGATGTCAAACCGTCGTCACCTCCGTCGCGGGGGTCGACGGTAGCGGCAGTCGCGCCCGCACCTGCCACCCCCCGGCCAGCCGGGGCCCGGCGGCGAGGCTGCCGTCGTACACCGACACCCGTTCGCGCATGCCGACCAGGCCGTGCCCACCGGACGGCGTCGGGGTGACCGCCGGACGTCCCCGGCCGTCGTCGACCACGTCGAGCACGACGGCGTCCGCGCCGTGCGCGAGGGTGACCTCCACGGTGGCGCCGACCCCGGCGTGCTTGAGCGCGTTGGTCAGCGCCTCCTGCACCAGCCGGTACACGGTCAGTTCCAGGGCCTGCGGCAGCGTCCCCGACGTGCCGGTGGCCGCGAACCGCACCCGCAACCCGGCGGCGCGGAACCGGTCCAGCAGGGCCGGCAGCTCGGCCACCGACGGCCGTCGGCGCGCCGGCTCGTCGGCCAGCACCTCGGGACCCGGACCGCCGGCCGTCCCCGCCCGGTCGCTGCCGCCGACCCGCCCGCCGGGTCCGGCGCCGCCCGTGCGGCCGGCCCCGGTGGCGGCCCCGGCACCCGGCCCGACAGCGGCCGCCGGCCCGGCCTCGACACCGGCCTCCGGCCCGGCCGGGCCGGGCTCGCGCAGCACGCCCACCAGGCGGCGCATGTCCTCCAGCGCCTGCCGGCCGGTGTCCGCCACGATCCGGACCGCGTTACGGGCGGTCTCCGGACTCTGGTCGATCATGAATCGGGCCCCGTCCGCTTGGACGATCATGACCGCCATGCTGTGCGCCACCACGTCGTGCAGCTCGCGGGCGATCCGGGTGCGTTCCTCGGCCACCGCCGCCCGCGCCTCGGCCTCCCGTTCCCGCTCCAGGGTCGCCGCCCGCTCCTCCAGGCTCAGCACGTACAGCCGCCGGGTGCGCACGTTCAGCGCCACCAGCCACACCGCCCCGGTGACCAGCCCGTAGTAGATGGCCGGGAAGTACCAGGCGACCTGCGACGGGCTCTGCACGGCGGCGAGGACCACCCCGACCGCGGCGACGATTCCGGCGACGATCCCGTCGCGCAGCCGGTCGGCGTACTTGACCACGCTGTACAGGGCGACCAGCACCGCCACGTCGTACGGCATCGGCCCCCAGCCGTACACGACCTGGCTGAACGCCAGCACCGCCACCACGGCGGTGACCGCCACGGGCCGGACCCGACGCCACACCAGGACCACCGCCATGGCCAGGCCGACGACGCCAGCCCCCCAGCCGCCCGCCGTGGGCGCGGCGGCGACCGCGAGGAGCGCCACCACGCCCGCGACGGCCACGTCGAAGACGACGCTGCGCACCGGCTGCCCCAGGATCCTCCGTGTCATCGTCGTCCAGCGTACGAGTCGCCCCGGTCCCCGGACGGCGGGCGGGCGCATCCCGTGACCCCGGTCCCCCCGCGGTCGGGTGCGGGTGTCCCCGTACCCGTCTACCGCGCCCGGTCGTGGGTGTGTTGGATCAGTACGACGCAGGCCAGCACCACCAGCGCCGCCGCGACCGAGGCCGCGGTGACGGTCTCGCCGAGCAGCAGCACCGACCAGAGCAGGGTGAGCACCGGCTGCGCGAGCTGGACCTGGCCGACCTGCGCGACCCCGCCCCGGGCCAGGCCCGCGTACCAGGCGAAGAAGCCCAGGAACATGGAGATCGCGGTCAGGTAACCGAACGCCGACCAGGCGGCGGCGTCGGCGGACGGAGGGCTGGTCACGGCGGCGACGACCGTGACGGGCACGGTGACCGGCAGCGAGAGCAGCAACGCCCAGCAGATCGTCCGGGCGCCGCCCAGTTCCCGGGCGAGCGCGCCGCCCTCGGCGTACCCGAGGCCGCAGAGCACGACCGCCGCGAGCAGGAACAGGTCGGCCGGGGACAGCGCACCGTGGACCGCGCCGCTGGCGCCGAGGAAGGCGAGGACCGCCAGCAGCCCACCGGCGCTCGCGACCCAGAACAGCGGCGGTGGACGCTCACCGGCCCGGGACACCGCGAACACGGCGGTCATGGCGGGCAGCACGGTGATGACGACCGCGCCGTGCGCGGCGGTCTGGGTGACGAGCGCCAACGAGGTGAAGAGCGGGAAGCCGACCACCACGCCGAGGGCGACGACCGACAACCGCCGCCACTGCCCGCGGGTCGGTCGGGGCGCGCCGGTGAACCGCAGGTACGCCCAGGCCAGCAGCGCCGCGGCGGCGGACCGGCCGAAGGCGACGAACCACGGGTCGAGGTGCTGCACGGCGACGCGGGTGGCCGGTAGCGACATGCTGAAGGCGAGCACGCCCAGCGTGCCGAGGAGGAGGCCGACCAGCCGGTCCGGTGTTACCGTGGTGGCGAGCGTAGCGCTACTCTGGTGCTTCATGAATCACAGTAGCGCTGCCGACCGCGTTGTCCAAGATCTGCGTGGGCTCGCGGCTGCTGCGGCTCCGGGCGCCCGCCTGCCGTCGGTGCGCCAGTTGACCGCCCGACACCAGGCGTCGCCGGTGACCGTCGCTGAGGCGATCCGGCAGCTGGTCGCGGAGGGGCTGATCGAGGCGCGGTCCGGCCGGGGCACCTTCGTGGCCACCCCGCCGGACGAGCGGCGCGTCCCCGACCTGTCCTGGCAGACCGTGACGCTCGGCCCTCGCCGGCCCGGCGAGGAGCACATGCAGGCGTTACTGGCGTTACCGCCGGCGGGGGCGATCCCGCTGTCCGGCGGCTACCTGGACGCGGACCTGCAACCTGCCGCCGCGCTCGGCGCCGCGCTCACCCGCGCCGCCCGGCAGCCCGCCTCCTGGCAGCGCGGACCGGCCGAGGGGCGTGCGGACCTGCGCGCCTGGTTCGCCCGCGAGACCGGGACCGGGTTGCGCGCCGACGACATGGTGATCTGCCCGGGAGGGCAGGCCGCGCTGTCGACGGCGCTGCGCGCCCTCGCCGCGCCCGGCGACACCCTGCTCGTCGAGTCGCCGACCTACCTGGGCGCGCTGGCCGCCGCTCAGGCGGCCGGACTGCGGGTGGTGCCCGTGCCCGCCGACGCCGACGGCGTACGACCGGACCACCTCGTCGCGGCCCTCGCCCGGACCGGCGCCCGGCTCTTCTACTGCCAGCCGCTCCACGCCAACCCGCACGGCGCGACGCTGGCGGGTCACCGTCGCGCCCGGGTCGCCGAGGCCCTACGCGACGCCGGGGCGTTCCTGATCGAGGACGACTACGCCCGGGACCTCACCATCGACGGGGAGCCACCACCCCCACTGGCCGCCGACGACCCCGACGGACACGTCGTCTACCTGCGCTCACTGACCAAGTCGGCGGCTCCCGGGCTGCGCGTCGCCGCGATCGGGGCGCGCGGCCCGGCCGGTGCCCGGCTGCGTGCGGCCCGACTGCTCGACGACTTCTTCGTCGCCGGTCCGCTGCAACAGGCCACACTGGAACTCGTCACCGCCCCGGCCTGGGCACGTCACCGCCGTGCCCTGCGGACCGCGTTACGGGCCCGCCGCGAGGCGCTCCTGGCCGCGCTCCGCCGGCACCTCCCGGACGTCGTCGTGCCGTCGGCCCCGCGTGGTGGCCTGCACCTCTGGGTCCGCCTGCCCGAAGGGACCGACGACGTCGCGCTCGCCACCGCCGCAGCCGCCGAAGGTGTCGTCGTCTTCCCTGGTCGCCCCTGGTACGCCGCCGAACCCCCGGCCCCGCACCTGCGTCTCACCTACGCCGCCGCCCCACCCGACCTCATGGACGAGGCCGTCCGTCGCCTCGCCCGTGCCCTCGACGGAGGAACGGCACGCTAGCCGGCGTCGGTCGCCGCGCGACGATCGACGCTGTCCGGCTGGGCGTTCAGGGCGGAAAAAGGAGTGCCGCCCGGCGCGGACGGCTCACTAGCATCGGCCCGTGGACGACAGACGGTGGCGTGACCCGGTGTGGCTGGCCGAGGTGGGGGAGTGGATCGACGATCGGCTCGGGGAACTGGGCGTGTCGCGGAGGGGCCCCGCCGCCCAGCCGCACGTCTACCCGTGGTCGACCGTGCTGCGCTTACCGACGGATCAGGGCGACGTCTGGTTCAAGGCCAACAGCGAGTCGCTGCGGCACGAGGCCGCCCTCGTGCAGCGGATCGCCGCCCGCCGTCCCGACGTGGTGCCGCCGCTGCTGGCGGCCGACACCGCGACCGGGTGGATGCTGATGCCGGACGCGGGGGAGACCCTGCGGGTGGTGACGCAGCGCGAGCAGAGCCTGGACCGGTGGCACGCCGTCCTGCCGCTCTACGCCGGCGTCCAGTTGGACCTCGCGGACGAGGTCGACGACCTGCTCGCGCTCGGGGTGCCCGACCTGCGCCTGGCCACCCTGCCCAAGGCGTACGCGAGGCTGCTCGACGAGGTCGGCGCGGACCGGCGCTTCCACGACGCGGTGCCGATGGTGGCCGACCTGTGCGACGAACTCGCCGGGTACGGGTTGCCGGAGCTGCTCCAGCACGACGATCTGCACGACGCCCAGGTCTTCGTGCGCGACGGCCGCCACCTGGTGATGGACTGGGGCGACGCCTGTGTGTCGCACCCCTTCTTCAGCCTTTCCGTCACGCTGGAGGGTGGGGTGGCGTGGGGCCTGGAGGACATCCAGGACTCGGTCGACATCGCGCCGTTCCGGGACGCCTACCTCCGGCCGTACGCCGAGCGCTTCGCCGGTGACCTGGTGGCCGCGGTCCGGGTGGCGCTCCGCCTCGGTTGGGTCTGCCGTGCCGTCAACGGGCACGTCCCCGGGGACGACCGGCAGACCCTGGTCCGACTGCGGATGTTCCTCGACGGGCGGCCGTAGGCCGGGCCGGTCGCTGTCCGGCGGGGACGACGCCCCCGCCGGACAGCGGACCCTGCCGTTATCCGGCGTAGGTCTCGAACTCGGCGATGCGCGGGGCGCCGGACGAGCTGTTGATCTTGAAGGTGATCTTGGTCAGCGAGGTCGGGGAGAAGGTGATCGTCCCCGCACCGCTGCCGGAGGCCAGGACAGCGCCGGTGTCGTGGTTGACGAGCTGCCAGGAGCCGATGCTGCCCTGGGTGCCGGAGGGTTCCCGGATGACGACCCGGGCGACCCGGGTGGCGGAACCCCACTTGATCGAGATGGAGCCGGTCGCGCCGGCCGGCGACCAGTAGGTGCTCAGGCTGCCGTCCCGCACGTTGCCGTAGCTGGTCCCGTCGGCCTTGCTGGAGCCGTCGGAGCCGGCGCCGATACTGAGGTTGGTCCCGCTGGTCGGTCCGGGCGTGGGGCTGGTCGGGCCCGGGGTGGGGCTGGTCGGGCCGGGCGTCGGGCTGGTCGGTCCGGGCGTCGGGGTCTGCGGCGTGCAGTTGCCGTCCGACACCCGAAGGCCCTTGTTGGCGCCGGCCGTCTGCCGCACGACGTCCGGCACGCAGTTGGCCCCGTCGAGCCGGTAGGAGTACGGGATGCTGACGGTGGTGTTGGACTGCGGGTTGGGGCCGGCCGGGTAGTTGTCGGTGCCGGGGCTGGACCAGGTCACGTTGTCGAAGGTGTTGCCGCTGACCTGCCAGTAGCCGCGCTCGCTGGTGTAGAAGGTGCCCAGCACGTCCTTCGAGTTCTTGAAGTAGTTGTTGTCCACCTTGGCGCGCGCCCCGGCCCGGGAGTTGATGCCGGACTCGTAGAGGTTCACGTAGTGGTTGTTGTAGATGTGGGCGATGCCGCCGCGTAGCAGGGGCGTACGGGAGTCGATGTTCTCGTACAGGTTGTGGTGGTACGTGATGAAGCCGTTCGAGCGGTCGCTCTCACTGGAGCCGACCAGGCCGCCCCGGCCGGAGTTGCGCAGGATGCTGTAGGACAGGGTCACGTACTGGACGTTGTCCTTCATGTCGAAGAGGCCGTCGAAGCCCTCGTCCTCGCCGCCCGAGGCCTCCAGCGTGACGTGGTCGACCCAGACGTTGCGGACGGTGCTCTCCATGCCGATGGCGTCGCCGCCGTTGGACGTGGGCGAACCGGACTTCTTCACGTTCCGGATGGTCACGTTCTGGATCACGATGTTGCTGGAGTCGCGGATGTGGATACCCAGCTGGTCGAAGATCGCGCCGCTGCCGACGCCGATGATCGTGACGTTGCTGATCTGCTTGAGCTCGATCACGCCGTCGGCGGTGTTGCAGCTGTCGCCCGACACCTTGCTGGTGTTGCCGTGGTTGATGGTCCCCTCGACCTGGATGATGATCGGGGTGCTGCTGCTGGGCCGGGTGCACAGGGCCGTGTGGATCGCGGTGCCCGTGGTGGCCCGTACCGTCTGGCCGCCCGTGCCGCCGGTGGTCCCACCGTTCTGGGTCGCGAACCCGGTGGCGCTGCCGGTCGCCGCCGATGCCTGGGGGATCGGTAGGGCCACGCAGATCGCGGCCCCGACGGCCGTGGTGGCCAATGCCGCGGAAAGTCGCAGTGCGACTGGTCGTCTCATCTCGCCTCGCCTTTGTCGTGGTGGTGGTGCGTGCAGGTGCCGCAGGTGTCGCAGATGTCGCGCTCGGCACGCGGATGGGACGATCCGTGTGCATCGGAAAGCGCTTTCCTTGTGAGCGAGAATAAAGAGGTGATTGTTGATATGGCAAGAGGACGGCTGGAACCGGCACCACCTGCGCGATAGGAACGCGTCCCGCGCCACGGGTGCGGTAGGCACGCATCCCGCGCCACCTTGCGGCGCAGGAGCGGGGCCGCGCGGGCGGTGGTTGACCCCGACGCGACGTCATGGTTTCCGATGGCCGGGTGAACCGCACGTCGTCGGCGTATCTCGCCTCGTATGTCCTGTCGTTGCTCGGCAACTCCATCGCCGCCGTCGCCCTGCCGCTGATCGTCCTGGAGAGCACCGGAAGTGCCCTGGCCGCCGGGACCGTCGCGGTGGCCTCCGCGCTGCCCGCGGCGCTCGCCGGCCTGGTCATGGGCGTGGTGGTCGACCGGATCAACCGGCGGACGGCGTCGGTGCTCACCGACCTGGTCTCCGCGCTGTCGGTCGCCGCGCTGCCGGTGCTGGACTCGACGGTGGGACTGGCCCTGGGGTGGTTCGTCCTGTTCGCCGTCGTCGGGTCGTTCGGCGACGTGCCCGGCCTCACCGCGCGGGAGGCGATGCTCCCGGCGGTCACCCAGGCCGGCGGGATGAGCGTCGAACGGCTGCTGGGCCTCCGGGAGGCCCTCGGCGCGGTGGTCCTGCTGGTCGGCCCCGCGGTGGCCGGCGCGATGATCGCGATCATTGACGGGCCGGCGGTCCTATGGGTCACCGCGGCGACGTCCGCGGCGGCCGCCCTCGTCACGGCGACCATTCCGCGCGAGATCGGCGCGACCGCCGCCCCCACCCGAGGGACCGGCCGGGTGCGCCTGCGGGACGGATGGCACACGCTGGCCCGGTCACCCTTCCTCCTGGCAACCACCGCCGTCAGCGCGGTCCTGGTGCTGGTGCTGAGCGGCTTCCAGGCCCTGGTGCTGCCGGTCCACTTCACCGTGATCGCCCGACCGGAGCTGCTCGGGTTCGTGCTCAGCGCGCTCGCTCTCGGCCTCCTGGCCGGCGGGGGACTGTACGCCGCAGTCGGAAGCCACGGCCGTCGGAGGACCTGGTTCCTCGCGGGTGTCGCCCTCACTGTCGCCGGGGCCGCCGCGATGGCGTCTCTCGCCACCCCGTGGGTCGTCCTCGCCGCCGTGGCCGTGGTCGGTCTCGGCAACGGTCTCTGCGGCAGCCTGCTGGGCGTGCTCATGGTCGAGCGGATCCCGGAGGGCATGCAGGGTCGCGTCCTGGGCACCCAGAACGCGATCCTCACCCTCGCGCCCGCCCTGGGCATCGGCGCTGCCGCGATCCTCACCGAGACGGCCGGGGCGGGCACGGCCGCGACCGCCCTCGCCGCCGTGTGGATCACCACCGGTGTCGTCGCGCTGTGGGCGAGGCCCCTGCGCGACCTGGAACGACCGAACTCCGGCGAGGAGGTCGTCGAGGGGCACCTGGTGGGCGCGGGCCAGGGGGAGCTCAGCGGCAGCCAGCCGCGTAGTCTGGAAGCGGAGGAAGCCGCACCGTGAGCAGCAGTGAGATCGCGCGATTGGCCGGAGTCAGCGTCCGCACCCTGCGGCACTACCACCGGGTCGGCGTGCTCCCCGAGCCCAGGAGGCGCGCGAACGGCTACCGCGAGTACACCGTCCACGACCTGATCCTGCTGCTGCGCATCCGCCGCCTGACCGATCTCGGCCTGTCGCTCGACGAGATCCCGCCGCTGCTCGCCTCCCCCGACCGCGCCGGCTCCGTCCTCGACCAATTGGACGGTGAGCTGGCCGCGCAGATCGAGCGGCTCACCGCCCGCCGGGAGGCCATCGCCCGGCTCCGCGCGGCGGGAGCGAGCCCGGACACACCACCGGAACTGGCCGCTCTCGTCGCGATCACGAGCGCCCAGCCGGGCGTGACACCGGCCGCCGCCCAGCAGGACCGGGAGCTGATGACGCTCGTGCACCACACCCTCGACGAGGACGGCAGGCGGGCCCTGACGGAGTTCGCCACGGCGCTCGTCCACCCCGACCTGCTACCGGCGGCCACCTCCCTGGCGAACCGGTTCGGCGCGCTCGACGCCGAGACGCCGCAGGCCGAGGTCGACCAGCTCTTCGCGGACTACCAGCGCACGTTCGGGCACCTGGAGGACAGCCGCTTCGCCTCCTCCGAGGCGTCCCGGCTCGGTGCGCTCTTCGCGGACTACCAGAACCCCGGCTTCAACGACACCCAGCGCGCCTTCGTCGCGCGCTTCACCCATGGACCGGCCGACACCGCGTGACCCCGCCGGCCGGCAGTGCCGCGCCGCCGTGTTCGTGTGGTCGTGGTCCGTGCCGGTCAGCGGGTCGCGGCCCCGGGCAGGGGCTCCAGCCGTTCACGGCCGGGGGTGAGCCGGAAGCGGCGCGGCCCGTCGACGCCGTCGACCTGCCAGCCCGCGTCGCGTGCCGCCCGGACCAGCTCCGCGACCAGTTGCGGGGTGACCGGGGTCAGGGAGAACACCTCGGCCACCCGGCCCGGGGGCGCGGTGACGATCGGGCCGAAGTTCAGCCACGGATCGTCGAAGGCCACCCGGACCTCCAACGGGGCGCCCCGCCGGGTCACGGTGTGCCAGACCCGGACGACGACGTGGCCGGGGTCGAGATGACGGACGACCCATCGGTAGTCGACACCGTCGACGTGGATCCTCCGCTGGCGGGTCCTGGCCATGGTGCGAGGGGAGGCAGTCGCGCCGTCGGCGCGGTAGCGGAATTCCCGCCGGACCACCGGGGCCGGGACACAGCCGTGGTGGCCCGGCCGGCACCGGGAACCGGAGGGCCACCACGGGCGGTACGTGGAACTAGGGTCAGGCAGCCAGGTGCTTCTGGAGGTCGTCGAGGATCGCGTTGGCGGCGCCGACGCCGATGCCGGTCATCCAGACCTCGTCGGAGACCACGTACGTCTTGCCGGCCTTGACGGCCGACAGGCCCTTCCAGAGCGTACCGCCGGTGATCTTGGTCTGCTCGGTGGTGCCCTTCTGGCCGTACGCGGTCACGAAGATGACGTCACCGTCGACCTCGCTGACCCGCTCGGGGCTCACCCGGTCCATCCGCTTGTCCTCCTTGCCGGCGAGCAGCTGCCGCTCGGGCCGGCCCAGGCCGGTGTCGCCGATGACGATGCCGGAGAACGAGTCGGGTCCGTACACCCGGATCTCGGTCGGCATGAACCGGACGATGGAGATCCGGCGGGTGGCGGCGTCACCGAGGTCGGCGCCGAACTTCTCGGCCCGCGCCTCGTACTGCGCGAGCAGATCCTTGGCCTGCTGCTCCTTGCCGAGCGCCGCGCCGTCGAAGAGGAAGTTCTCCTTCCAGGTGATGCCGACCATCTCGGTGAAGACCGTCGGCGCGATGGCGCTCAGCTCGTCGTAGAACTTCTCCTGGCGGAACTTGCTGCCGAGGATGAGGTCGGGCTTGAGCGCGGTGATCGCCTCCAGGTCGGGCTCGGTGAGGACACCGACCTCCTTGATGCCGGCGAGCTTCTCCTCGCCGAAGTAGGTCGGCCAACTCCTCGCCTCACCGGCGGTGGCCGCGCCGACCGGTGTGACACCGAGTGTCAACGCGGTGTCGATCTTGTCTGTGTCGAGGACGACGACCCGCTTGGGTTCGACCGGGACCTTGGTGGTGCCCATGACGTGGGTGATCTCCCGGGTCTGGCCGCCGGCGGTGTCGGCGACCGGGTCGCTCTCACCACAGGCGGTGAGTCCGACGCCGAGGGCGGCGGCCGCGGCGAGAGCGGCGACGAGACGACGCATCAGGTTCCTTCCGAGGGGTACGAGCCGGCGAGAGCCTCCTCGCCGGCGACGGGTACGGCGCCGGACGATCCGGCGGCCGAGGTGCCGGCACCGACGGCCAGCGTGGGAGTGGTCAGGGCGGGCACCACCAGCGGAGCGCCGGTCACCGGACAGGGCACGACCACACAGTCGAGCCCGAACACGTCGCGGACCAGGTCGGCGGTGAGGATCTCCCGTGGTGGTCCGGCCGCCACCACGGCACCGGACCGCATCGCGATCAGATGATCGGCGTAGCGGGCGGCCTGGTTGAGGTCGTGCAGCACGGCGACGACGGTGCGGCCACGCTCGACGCGCAGCCGGTGCAGCAGGTCCAGGACCTCCACCTGGTGAGCCAGGTCGAGGAAGGTGGTCGGCTCGTCCAGCAGCAGCGCCTCGGTGTCCTGGGCGAGGGTCATCGCGATCCATGCCCGTTGCCGCTGGCCGCCGGAGAGGGAGTCCACCGGCCGGGTCGCGAGGTCGGCGACGTTGGCCAACGCCATCGCCCGGTCCACCGCGGCGGCGTCCTGCTCCGACCACTGCCGCCACCAGCGCTGGTACGGCTGCCGTCCGCGACCGACCAGGTCGGCCACGGTGACACCCTCCGGCACCAGCGGGCTCTGCGGCAGCACACCGAGTCGGCGGGCCACCTCTCTCGTGGGCAGCTCCCGGATGGCCGCGCCGTCCAGCAGCACGGTGCCCCGCCGTGGCGTGAGCAGCCGGGCCATCGTCCGCAGCAGGGTCGACTTGCCGCAGGCGTTCGGCCCGACGACGACCGTGAAGGCGTTGGCGGGCAGGTCCAGGTCCAGCCCGTCCAGCACGGTCCGCTCGTCGTAGCCGGCGACCAGGTCGCGGGTGGAGAGCATCACGCCTCCTCGTGGGGATCGACAGGGGGTGTGGCGGGACGTCGGTCACCAGCGGTGCTCACCGCGACCTCCGGTGGCCCCGCAGCAGCATGTAGATCAGGTAGGGGCCGCCGATCGCGGCGGTCAGCACACCGGCCGGCAGCTGGGTCGGCGCGAAGAGCCGCCGGGCCGCCAGGTCGGCCAGCACCAGCAGCAGGGCCCCGAACAGCGCGGAACACAGCAGCGGGGGCCGGTCCGCCCGCACCAGCCGCCGCGCCACCTGCGGCGCGACCAGGGCGACGAAGTCGACCGCGCCGACCTGGGCGGTGACCATCGCGGCGCAGAGCACACCGGTGCCGGCGAGCCCGATCCGGCGGGCCACCGGACGCAGCCCGATGCCCCGGGCGGTGTCGTCGTCCAGCGAGGTGCTGTTCAGTGCCCAGCCGGCCCAGAGCAGCACCGGCAGCAGGACGAGCAGCGTGGCGGCGATCCAGGCGGTCTCCGTCCAGCCCCGGCCGGCGAGCGTGCCGATCAGCCAGACCTGCGCCCGCAGCCCGTCGATCGGGTCGGCGGTGAGCATGACCACCTCGGTCAGCGCCCGCAGGGCGAAGGCGACCGCCACGCCGGCCAGCACGAACCGCTGGGCGGCGAGTCCGTGCCGGGCGCCGAGGGCGAGCACCAGGGCGGCGGCGACCAGGCCGCCGGTCAGCGCCGCCGGGGCGACCAGCACGGCGGCGGCGCCACCGGTCAGGGCGATGGTCGCGGCGAGCCCCGCCCCCTGGGTGATGCCGATGACGTCCGGACTCGCGAGGGGGTTGCGGGAGACGCTCTGGATCAGCGTGCCGGCCACCCCGAACGCCGCGCCGGCCACCGCCGCCAGCACGAGTCGGGGCAGCCGCAGCTCCAGGACGACCAGGTCGTACGGGGTGCCGGCGCCGGCGAGCGCCCGCAGGACGTCAGGCGCGGCGACGTACGGGGTGCCGACGGAGAGGCTCAGCAGCATGGCGACCGCCAGCAGCGCGGTCAACGCGGCGGCGACCAGCACCGAGCGGCGTCGGACCTGCACCCCCACCGGCCCGGCCCGCAGCAGCCAGCGGCCGGGCAGCCTGCGGGTAACGTCCGGCGCGGCGGAGCCCCGCCCGGCGCGCTCGGCGGCAGCGGTCACGCGGTCACCAACCGGGCACGGCGGACCAGGACGGCGAGCAGGGGCGCGCCGATCAGGGCGGTGACGATGCCGGCGGGTATCTCCCCGGGCGGGGCGACCAGCCGGCCGACGACGTCGGCACCGAGCAGCAACGCCGGCCCGAGCAGCGCGGAGACCGCGAGGGTCCACCGGTGGTCGGCGCCCACCAGGGCACGGGCCAGGTGCGGCACGGCCAACCCGACGAACGCGATCGGCCCGGCGGCCGCGACGGCGGCCCCGGTCAGCAGCACGGCGGCCGCGCCTCCGCCGACGCGGACCAGGCCGATCCGGTGGCCCAGGCCCCGGGCCACGTCGTCGCCGAGGGCGAGCGCGTCCAGGCCCCGGGCGACCAGGGCCGCCAGCGCCAGCCCGGCCAGCACGAACGGAAGGACCTGCGCGGCGACGGAGAGGTCCCGCCCGGCCAGCCCGCCGACCACCCAGAACCGGTACTCCTCGAAGGTCCGGGCGTCGATGCTGAGCAGCGCGTACACCACGGAGGCGAGACTCGCGTCCAGGGCCGCGCCGACCAGCGCCAGGGTGACCGGGCTGGCGCCCTCCCGGGCGCGGGCCGCCACGGCGAGGACCAGCAACCCGGCGAGGACCGCGCCGCCGATGCCGAACCACACGTACCCGGCCAGCGTGCCGACACCGAACACGGAGATGGCCAGCACCACGCCGAACGACGCGCCGGCGCTGATGCCGAGGATCCGGGGTTCGGCGAGCGGGTTACGGGTGAGGGCCTGGAGGAGCACCCCGGCCACCGCGAGCGCCAGGCCGACGGCGAGGCCGAGCGCGGTACGCGGCATGCGCAGCTCGCGGACGATGGTGCTCGCCTCGCCGCCGTCCGGGGCGACCAGCGCGTGCCACACCTGGTCCACGCCGAGCGGGCGGCTGCCGAGGGCGAAACTGACCAGCACGGCGACGAGCAGCACGACGGCGGCCACGAGGGTGACCGCGAGACGGCGGCCACTCCGGGCACCGGTGCGGTGGCCGGCGGCGGCCGGCGGGCTGACGAGGGCGGTCACGGGTCTCCCACGAGCGAGATTAGGGTCGCCTTACCTTAGCGGGCGGGATCCGGTGAACCTTACCTGCGGTCGCCGATCGACCCTCGTTGAGCTGCGTGGATGGTCGGGCGGGCGCTCGGGGGCGTCGCCGCGCCGCCGCGCGCCGCGTCCCGCGGTCAGCCGAGCCGGTGCCGGGTCGCGTAGCGGGCCGCCTCAACGCGGTTCCGGGCGCCGATCTTCGCGAACGCGTTGTTGATGTGGGTCTTCACGGTCGTCTCGGCGACGAAGAGGGCCGCCGCGATCTCGGCGTTGGTCCGCCCCTGGGCCAGCTGGCCGAGCACCTCCGCCTCGCGCTGGGTCAGCCCGTCCGGCAACCGGTCCCGGGTCGGCGGCTGCGCCGGCCGGGTCATCGCGTCGACGAGCCGGGCGGAGACCACCGGGTCGAACACGGCGTGCCCGGTGACCGCCGCCCGCAGCGCCATGCCGATCTCGGCCCGGCCGGCGTCCTTGGTCAGGTAGCCGCGGGCCCCGGCCGCGAGCGCCCCGGCGATCGACTCGTCGTCGGCGTACGTGGTCAGCACCACCACCGCGACGTCCGGGAACCGCTCCCGGATCATCCCGGTCGCGGTCACCCCGTCGAGGACGGGCATCCGCAGGTCCATCAGGACGACGTCCGGTTTCCGGTCGGCGACGAGGTCGAGCGCCCGCGCGCCGTCGCCGGCCGCCCCGACGACGGTGACCCCGTCGGTGAGTTCCAGCAGGGCGGTCAGCCCCTCCCGGACGAGTTGCTGGTCGTCGACGACCAGCACCCGCAGCGGCCCGTCGGTCATGCCGGCACCTCCACGGTGACTCGCCACGCGCCGTCGACGACGCCCGCCTCCAGGGTGCCACCGACGAGCGCGATCCGTTCCCGGGCCCCGGTCAGCCCGTATCCGCCCGCCCCGTCGCCGACGGGCCGGGCCGGGGCCGGATTGTCCACGCTGAGCCGCACGGTCGGCCCCCGGTAGTCGAGGGTGACGGCGACCGGAGCGCCCGGAGCGTGCCGGGCCGCGTTGGTCAGCGCCTCGCGCGCGGTCCGCAACAACGACACCTCGGCCCCGGACGGCAGGCCACGGGGGCTCCCCTCGGTGCGCAGGGTGACCGTGGCCAGGTGGTCCGCCCGGTGGGCGGCGACGAGGTCGCCGAGCGCGCGGGACAGCGGTGGCACGTCGGCCCGCAGCGCCGCGACCGCCGAGCGGGCCTCGACCAGCCCGTCGCTGGCCAGCCGGCGCGCCCGGCGGATCCGGGCGGCGGCGGCTGTGACGTCGCCCCGCTCGGTCAGCTGGGCCTCGGCGACCTCCAGCTGCACCCCGAGCGCGCCCAGCGAGTGGGCCAGCACGTCGTGCAGCTCCCGGGCGATGCGGGCCCGCTCGTCCAGGGCCGCCGCCCGGGCCTGGGCCTGCTGGGTACGCGAGGTCTGCTCCAGCAGCAGCGCGGTCTGCTCGGCCCGCAACCGGTACTCCCGTCGGTGCAGGCTGAACAGCACCAGGATGATGATCAGCGTGGGCTGGGTCAGTATCGCCGTCGCCCCGCGTCCGGCGAGCCAGAAGCCGGTCAACAGGACCGCGATGACCGCCCCGGTGAGGGCGAGGATGGCCCACGTCGGGGTTCGTGGCAGCAGCACGAAGGTGAACAGCGCGGCGTAGAGGTACAGCGGCGCCGAGGCGTTCTCCGGCACGCCCGCGACGGTGGCCGGCAGCAGTGTCGCGAGGGCCAGACCGGCACGGGCGAGCCGGGGCCACCGGATGTCGGCGGCCACGAAGAGGAACCAGCAGGCGAGACTGGCGGCGAGCACCGCCCGCACCACGGCGTCCACCGGGGTGAGGTACACCAGCGCCCAGACCAGCAGCGCGCTGACCACGATCCGGACCAGCCAGCCGGTCTCCGGGTCGTCGGCCCGCAGCAACCGTACGCCCCGGCGGGTCAACCGGCGCAGTCCCGTGACCAGGGTCAATCGCGCTCCCGTACCAGGGTCAGAATCAGGTCGAGCACCAGCAGACGGTAGGCGACGAACGCGAGTCCCACCAGTCCGAGCACCACCAGGATCGCCACCACCACACGGCCGGTCATCCTGCCTCCCTCCCGTTCGAGCACCCGGTCGATGACGGCACCGACCAGCCGGGTGCCCCGGCTGCCGTTGCGGTCGCCGGTCAGCAGATAGTTCGCGGTACGGACGACGGTGCCGCGACGGTCGTCCCGGTTCTCCGTACTGCGCTTCCGTTCGGTCATGACCGGCACGCTACGAGCGGGAGCGGGTGGACCGGCACCATCGGAGGGTGGAGATCAGGGTGGAGCCGCCCGGAGGAGCCCCCGGGAAGCGCTCAGGGCCCGCCGTGGGCGGGCCCTGAGCGTCGGGCGGAGGGTCGGAACTACTACAGGCGGGCCTCGATGGCCTCGATGATGCGGGGGCGGAGCTCGGCGGCCCGGATGACGGCGTCGACCGAGCCGACCTCGACCGCGCGCTGGATGTTGTGCACGCGGTCGAACTCCGCCGCCACCTCACCGAGCTTCTCCGCGCGGACCGACGCGCGCAGCTCGTCGAGCTCGGCGGTCAGCGTGGCGCGGTCGGTGCCGGAGGCGCTCGCGACGCGGGCCTCCAGGTCCCGCACGCGCGGGTCGGCCGCCGTGCGGGCGTTGACCTCGCCGGAGAACACCACCGCGGCGGCGGGGGCGCCGCCGAGCACCGAGGCGAACGAGCCCTCCAGCGCGAGCACGGTCATGTTCGGGTTCAGCGCCTTGGAGAACACCACGAACGCGCCGCCGTGGTAGCGCGAGATCACGCAGAACACGATCGGTCCCCGGAAGTTCACGATTGCGCGGCCGATCTCGGCGCCGTACTCCAGCTGGAGCTTGCGCATCGACTCCGGCGAGCCGTCGAAGCCCGACAGGTTCGCCAGCACCACCAGCGGACGGTTCCCGCTGGCCGCGTTGATCGCCCGCGCGGCCTTCTTCGACGAGCGCGGGAAGAGGGTGCCCGCGGTGTAGGTGTCCGGGCCGTCGGTGGGCGGGAAGCCCCGCCGGGGAACCGACCGGGACTCGATGCCGAGCAGGCACACCGGCATGCCGCCGAGGTGGACGTCCTGCACCACCGCGGTCTCCGCGTCGGCCATGCCCGCCCAGCGTTCCAGCACCGGGTGGTCCTGGTCGGAGAGCGCCCGCATCACGGTGCGGATGTCGAACGGCTTCTTCCGGTCCGGGTTGGCCTCGACCGAGAAGATCTCGCCGACGGTGGTGAAGTCGCTGCCCTCCACCGCGTGCGGGAAGTCGGAGACGTCCCGGTCGACGGGGTCCGTGGTCGTCGCCCGCCGGGGCGTCTGCTCGCCGGGCGCGACGTACGTGTGGTCGTAGTGCAGCATCAGCACGTCCCGGGCGGCGGCCAGGTTCGGCGCCCAGTACTGCGCCTGCCCGTTCGGGCCCATCACCCGGTCGTAGCCGCCGATGCCGAAGTTGTCCTCGGCCGACACGCCACCGGAGAAGTCGAGCGACTGCTTGCCGGTGAGCACCATCGCCGAGTCCGGCGTCATCACCAGGACGCCCTTGGTGTGCATCAGCATCGTCGCCTCGGCGTTCCAGTACGGCTGCGCGCCGACGGTGATGCCCGCGACCACGATGTTGATCTCGCCGCCGTCCTGGGTGAACTCGACGATCCGCTTGAGCGCCGCGGCCACCCAGTCCATGTTCTCCGTGCCGGACTCCATCGAGATCCGGGCCCCGGCGGAGAGCGCGTACCACTCCAGCGGCACCCCCATCCGCTCGGCCAGGTCCAGCGCGGCGATCACCCGGCGGCACTCCGGCTCGGACAGCGCGCCGAGCGACTTCGTCGGGTCGCCGAGCAGCACGACCCGGGTGACGCCCTGCGGGTGCCGCGGGGTCGGCGTGGTGACCACACCGGCCACGATCGCGGCGCTGTTGCGTCCCTTCGGCCGCGCGACGGGCACCAGCGCGTGCTGCTCGTCGAGGTCGTGCTCGACGAAGTCGCCGAGCAGGCCGGTCAGCTCGTACGGGTACACCGTGTTGCGGCTGGCCGCCCGGAGCACCTTCTGCCGGTAGCTGTCCAGCGGCTCGACCGGCTCGTCGGACGGCTCGCCGATGGTCAGCTCGGTGCCCCCGGCGGCGTCGAAGGAGACCCGCACCGCGACCTTGGCCAGCTCACCGGTCTCCCGGTCTTGCTGCCGCCCGATGAACAGGATCTCCTCCAGCCCGGCGCCGGCCGTCGTCGGCAGCACGCGCCCGGCGATCATCTCCAGCTCGGCGCGGGTGAGGTCGCTCGGCGGCCAGACGTAGACCACGACCCGGTTGGTGTTGACGCGCTTCGTCGACGGCCGCCGGGACCGCTCGCGGCGGATCGAGTCGAGACAGGCGGCGATGGTGTCCTCGGCCGTCGGCAGCGCGACCAGCCGGCCGTCGTGGTCCCGCAACGCGGTCAGGTCGCGCACCTGCGCGAACGCGACGAGGCGGTCGTCCGACGGGTTCTCCCGGGCCACGCACTGGAAGAGGTAGACCTCCTCGTCCGACGACGGCAGTCGGGTGAGGTCGAACTTGCTCAGCCGCTCCAGCTGCATCCGCTGGGCGATGTACGGGTGCAGGCCCCGGACCAGCCGCTCCTCGGTCATCCCGGCGGTCGACGGGCGGAACGTGAAGTGGTGGTGCATCACCGCGCCGCTGCGCCCGGCCACCGTCGTGGTGAGTCGGCTGACCTCGCTCGGCAGCGGGTACGCGCTGACGACCTCCTGGAGCGCCGCCGCCATCGCGGCGGAGTCCTCCGGCTGGTTCTCCCAGGCGAGGTAGATGTCGGCGTCGATGGCGCCCTCGCCGCTGGCCAGCTCGGCGAGCCCGCGCAACGCGTCGCCCAGCGCGTCGAAGCTGACCGCGGCGGAGACCACGCACGAGTCCGCCCGCTTGGCGACCACGAACGTGCAGCCCGCGTTCTCGCTGGTGCGGACGCCGAGCAGCCCCTTGTTGCCGTAGTACCGCCGGGTCAGCACCTCCAGCATCACCACGTTGTCCAGGTCGGCGCGGCCCAGCCGCTGCCCGAGCAGACGCACCAGCGGTTCGGTGCTGCGGACCATCTCGGCGATCCGCTCGGCGCGGTCCGGCGCGTCCGGGTGCGCGTCCAGGTGGCTCAGGTGCTTGCGGACGTTGGCGTAGACCCGGGCGCGGTTACGGCGCAGCAGCGGCTGGGCGAACCAGGAGAACACCACGCCGCGTGCGAGGTCGGCGATCACGGGGAAGCGGACCTGCGTCGCGGCCACCAGCCGTTCCAGCACGAGACCGGCCGGCTCCCGCTGCGCCTCGTCCGGCGGGGACTCCTGGAGCCACGCGCGCAGCAACGCCGTGACGACCATGGCGTCGACGGACGACCGCTGCTGGGCGAGGAAGATCCGGAACACGGCGGCTTCGAGCTCGGGGGAGCGCTCCAGGTCGGTGACACCGTAGTGCCCGAGCGCCTTGGCGAGCTTGGCCTGGAACGCCTGCGGCAGCGCGGCCCGTTCCACGTCGAGGCACTGGAGGTAGGTGTGGAAGTACTCGCGGGCGCTGTGCACGTGGCCGTCACCGCCGCCGTCCTCGCCGCTCGGCCGGTTGCGGCTCAGCTCGGCCAGGTCGGCGAAGACGTCCACGAGTTCGAGTTCCTCGGCCAGCGGCCGGTGGCCGTCCGCGATGGCCGCCCGGCGGGCGGCGAGGTAGTCGTCGAGCACCCGGCGTTCGTCGTGCGGGTCGACGTCGAAGCCCAGCAGCAGGCTGCGCAGGTCCTCCTGGCCGCGGGTGGTGCGCGCCCGCGCGGGGAGCGACCCCGGCGCGGCGGGCAGGTCCAGTTCGACGGACTCGGTGGCCGAGGTGTCCTCGGCCGCGTCGTCGGCGAGCGGCTCCAGTCGCACCAGCGGCGCGCCGGCCTCCACCTGGCTGCCCACGGAGACGACGCATTCCTTCAGCCGCGCCTTGAACGGCGCACGCAGCACCGTCTCCATCTTCATGCTCTCCAGCACCAGCACCGGCGCGCCCGCCTCGACCTCGGCGCCGACCTTCAGCGGCGTGGCGACGACCAGCGCGGGGGAGGGTGACCGCACGACGCCGCCCTCGTCACGGCTGACCCGGTGCGTCACGCCGTCCACCTCGACCAGGTGGACCGGCCCGTGCGTGCCGGTGAGCAGGCGGTACCGGACGCCGTTGACGACGATCTGCCCGGTGTGCCGGTCGAAGCGGTCCAGCTCGACGTCGGCGGTGCGGGCGTCGTCACCCGCTTCGATGCCGACGCGGAACCGGTGCGCGCCGACCCGCGCGACGCGCACGCGGTAGCCGACGCCGCGCAGCTTGAGGTCCAGCGGCCGGCCGCTCTCGTGCTGCACCTGCGGGCGTCCGCCGAAGGCGGTCGAGAGCAGCCGCTCGCGCTCGGCGCGTTCCTCCTCCTCGTACGCCTCGATGGCGGCGGCGGCCAGCGCGACGGCGGAGTGCCGGTGCGAGACGAGCCGGCCCTCGCCCCGGACCCGGTCGATCCAGCCGGTGTCCGCGCTGGCGTCGATCACCTCGGGCTGGTCGAGCAGGTCGAGCACGAAGCTCTTGTTCGTGGCGCCGCCCTCGATGATCACGGTCGTCTGCGCCATCGCGCGACGCAGCCGGCCGAGCGCCTCGTCCCGGTCGCGGCCGTAGGCGATGATCTTCGCGATCATCGAGTCGAAGTCGGCGGGGATGGTGTCGCCCTCGCTGACGCCGGTGTCCACCCGGATGCCCGGCCCGGCGGGCAGGTCCAGCCGTGCGATGCGGCCGGGGGAGGGCGCGAAGTCGCGGTCGGGGTCCTCGGCGTTGAGCCGGGCCTCGATGGCGTGCCCGCGCTCCGCCGGCGGCTGACCGACGAGGCGTCCGCCCGAGGCCACGTGCAGTTGCGCCTTGACCAGGTCGAACCCGGTGGTGGCCTCGGTGATCGGGTGCTCGACCTGGAGGCGGGTGTTGACCTCGAGGAACGCGAACAACTGGTCGCCGGGGTGGTAGAGGAACTCGACGGTCGCCGCGCCCCGGTAGCCGACCGCGACGGCCAGCCGCTCGGCCGACGCCTTGAGTTCGGCCGCCTGCGCCGGGCTGAGCACCGGCGACGCCGACTCCTCGATGACCTTCTGGTTGCGCCGCTGGACCGAGCAGTCGCGGACACCGAGCGCCCACGCGGTGCCCTCGCCGTCGGCGATCACCTGGACCTCGACGTGCCGGGCGCCGGTGACCAGGCGCTCCAGGAACACGACGCCACTGCCGAACGCCCGCGCAGCCTCCTGGCTGGTGCGCTCGTAGGCGTCGGCCAGTTCGGCCTCGTTGGTGATCACGCGGATGCCCCGCCCGCCGCCGCCCGCGGTCGCCTTGAGCATCAGCGGGTAGCCGATCCCGGCCGCCGCGGCCAGGGCGGCGTCGAGGGTCTCGACCGCGCCACGGCTCCACGGCGCGACCGGCACGCCGACCTCCTCGGCGATCAGCTTCGCGCCGATCTTGTCGCCGAGCTTGCGCATCGCGTCCGGGCTCGGTCCGACGAAGGTGACGCCGATCCGCTCGCACAGCTCCGCGAACGCCGGGTCCTCCGCGACGAAGCCCCAGCCGACCCACGCGGCGTCCGCCCCGGTCTCCCGCAGCGCGCGCTCCAGCACCTCCAGGTTGAGGTACGGCCGCGCGGAGGCCGGGCCGAGGTCGTAGGACAGGTCCGCCTCACGGACGAAGGTGGCCGTCCGGTCGACGTCGGTGTACAGGGCGACGGTCTCGATCCGTGTTCCGGTCTCCGCGGCGATATCCCGTACGGCATGGATGAGCCGCATTGCGGCCTCGCCGCGGTTGACGATGGCGACACGACTGAACATCCGACCGAACTCCTTCTCAGCGCCCGTTGGGCGAATCGGCACCTTTACATCGACTTTCGTCGCTCATAGTATTGACTCGCCAACCCTGCGCAGCAACCGCCTCTCGTCTCCTGCGCCCGAGTTGAAACTCCCCCAGCTTAGACATCGGGGCTCATCTGACGGGCACTCGTGTCCGCCGTCGGCCGCTGCCCGCTGGTCGGCCGTGAGGCGCGCCAGGGTGCCTGACGCGACCCCCGGCGGGGGTCCGTACGGGAGGCGCGGCGCGTTCGCGGTCCGGTCCACGGCCCCGACGATCCGCCCTGCGGCTCGAAGGGTGCTCGAGGGACGCCGGTCCGCCGGGGCGCGGGCGGAAGCCGTCCCGGGCGCGGCCTCCCCGGGCCGCACGGGTGCGTGCAGACATCCTTGTCCCCAGATGATCGATCCATTAACGTCAATGCGTGCCCAGTATGAGACCTCCGACCCTCCGCGTGGTGTCGCTCGCGGCCCTCCTGGCGCTGGCCGGTGGCGCCGGTGCCTGCGCGCCGGCCGGAACGGAGGACGACGGCAGGACCGTCAAGGTCGGCCTCTCCGCCGCGTTCAGCGGGAAGTCCGCCTACTACGGCCAGGACGCCGAGAAGGGCATCGAACTGGCCATCGAGCACCTCGGGCAGAGCATGCCCGAGGTCACCTTCCAGCTGGTCACCGCCGACGACGAGTGCTCGCCCCAGGGCGGCGCCGCCGCCTTCCGCCGGCTGGCCGACGTCGACCGGGTGGACGCCATCCTCGGATCGCCCTGCTCCTCCGGCACCCTCGGCGGCATGCCGACCCTCGCCCGGAGCAAGACCCCGGCGATGACCTTCGGGTCCACCAACGCCAAGATCAGCGAGCAGTCCGGCGTGGGCGGCAACCCGTACATGTGGCGCATGAACATCGACGACTCGATCATGGGCAGGTACTGGACCCGGTACATCGCCGACGCCGGCCGCACACGCGCCGCCATCCTGGCGGCCAACAACGACTTCGGTCGCGGAGCAGCCGACCTCTACCGGAAGCTGCTGCCCGAGGCGGGTGTGGAACTCGTCGCCACCGAGTTCTACGACCTGGGCGCCAGCGACCTGCGGGCCCAACTGGCGAAGGTCCGCGCCGCGAACCCGGACGCGTTCGTCACCTTCGCCGAACCGCCCGACTGCGCCCAGATGCTGCGCCAGATGCGCGAGACGGGCATGACGGTCCCGGTGTACGGGCGCGGCGGCTGCGCCACCGCCGAGGGGATCCGGCTCACCGGTGACCCGGCCCTGGCCGAGGGCGTCCAGGAGGCCACCTACTGGACGGCCTCCGAGGCGCAACGGCCGCTGCTCGACGGGTACCGGGCCCGGTACGGCCAGGACGTGCCGCCGTACAACGCGGCGCTGGCGTACTACGGGATGCTGACCCTCGCCGAGGCGGTCCGGCACGGCGGGACCGACCGGGCGGGCATCCTGGCCGGGCTGAAGAAGGTGGACTTCACCACCGGCATCGGGCCGATCAGGTTCGACGAGCACCACCAGGCCCACCCGAACATGTTCATCCTCCGCATCGAGGGCGGGAAGATCAAAGTCCTCGACGTCGTCGACACGGGCAAGTGAACGGCACGGCCAGGTGGGCGGACTCCTCGACCAGCTCGTCAACGGTCTGACGCTCGGCTCCCAGTACGCCCTCGTGGCGGCCGGGCTGGCGCTCGTCTTCGGCGTCCTGGAGATCGTCAACTTCGCGCACGGCGAGCTGGTGATGGTCGGCGCCTACCTGCTGTACGCGGGCTCCGCGTACCTGGGGCTGCCGTACCCGGTCGCCGCGCTCGCCACGGTCGTCGGGATGGTGGTCGTCGGGATCGGGTTCTACCTGGCCGTGGTGCACCGGATCCTGCACCGGGGCTGGCAGGTCCAGCTCGTCGCCACGCTCGCCGTGTCGATCGTCCTGGTGAACCTGGCGATCGTGGTCGAGGGCTCGCTGCCCAAGACGGTCTACAGCGAGCAGAGCCTGCGCACTGTGGACCTCGCCGGGACCCCCGTCGCGGTGCAACGGCTGGTCGTGCTCGGGGCCACCGCGGCCACCTTCGCCGCGCTCGTGGTGTTCCTGCGCCACACCCGCACCGGGCGGGCGATGCGGGCGCTCGCCCAGAACCGTGAGGCGGCCGTCGTGGTGGGCCTGCCGGCCGCGCGGATCGGGCTGGTGACGGTGGCGACCGCCGCCGCCCTGGCGGGTGTCGCCGCGGTCACCGTCACGCCGCTGTACAGCGCCTCGCCGACGATGGGGACGCTGCTGGCCGTCAAGGCGTTCGCCGCCGTCATCATGGGCGGCTTCGGCAACGTCAGCGGCGCGGTGGTCGGCGGCTTCGTCCTCGGCGTCAGCGAGGCCCTGGCCATCGGCTACCTCTCCAGCGCGTACGCCGACGTGATCGTCTTCTCCGTCATGATCGTGGTGTTGCTGGTCCGCCCGAACGGGCTGTTCGGGCGGGTGGTGCGCGCGTGAGACCAACCGGCGCGGCCACCACCGGGCTCGGCCGGACGGCGCGGCGGGCCGGGCGGGGGAGACCACGCGTCGAGCCGGTGGTCTGGTCGCTCGGGGCGGCCTTCGCGGCCGTGCTGCCGCTGGTCCTGCCGGTGCCGTACCACCTCTCCACCGCGATCACCGCCCTCATGTTCGTCGCCCTGGCGGTCTCCTTCGACCTGGTGGTCGGCCGGATCGGCGCGCTCAGCCTGTGCCAGCCGGTCTTCTTCGGCTTCGGCTCGTACGCGGCGGCGATCCTGAGCACCCGGCACGGCTGGTCGTTCGGGCCGACCCTGGCCGTGGCCGCGCTGGCCGCCGTCGGCGTGGCCCTGGCCATCGGCGTCCCGTCGTTCCGGCTGTCGCTGCACGCCTTCGCGATCGCCACCCTCGGCTTCGCGACCATCGCGGTGCTGCTCGCCAAGAACTGGGTCGGCCTCACCGGTGGACCGCTCTGCACCACCGGCGTGCCGGCGATGACCCTGTTCGGCGTCGAACTCACCTCGCTGGCCGCGCAGTACTACGTCGTCCTGGGTTTGGCGGCGCTCACCGTCGGGGTCGCCTTCGGCGTCTCCCGCAGCCGGCTCGGCCTCGCCCTCACGGCGGTCCGGGACGATCCGGTGCTGGCCGCCGCCCGGGGTCTGTCGCCGACCGCGTTCCGGCTCACCGCCTTCGGCCTCTCGGCCGCGCTCTCGGCGACGGTGGGCGTCTTCAACGCCTACTTCCAGTCGGTGGTGTGCCCGGAGAACCTGGACATGTCCTACATGACCGCACTACTGATCATGGTGTTCGTCGGGGGACGGGGCAGCCTGCGCGGCGTGGTGTCGGCGGCCCTGCTCTTCACCGTGCTGCCGCAACTGCTGCACCTCGCCGAGGAGTGGCGGATGGTCATCTACGGGCTGGTCCTGCTCGGGGTGGTCATCGCGGTCCCGGACGGCCTGGAACGGGCGTTCCAGGCGGCCGGTCGGCTCCGGCGGCCACCACCGCCCCCGCCACCACCGGCGACGGCCCCACCGGCGACGCGCGAGAAGGCGACCCGGTGAGCGGCGGGGAACTGGCGGTACGCGGGCTCGGCAAGGCGTACGCCGGGGTGCGGGCCCTGGACGACGTGTCGATCGCGGTCCCCGCCGGTGAGATCGTCGGGCTCATCGGCCCCAACGGATCGGGCAAGACCACCGCGATCGACTGCGTCACCGGCCTCCAGCGGCCCGACACCGGCACGGTCGAACTCGACGGCCGCGACATCACCGGATGGCGACCCGACCGGCTGGCCCACCACGGGCTGGTACGGACGTTCCAGCAGGTGCGCACGTTCGAGTCGCTGACCGTCCGGCACAACCTCCGGGTGGCCGCCCTCGGCCGCCGGCCGCGCTCCCGGCGGCTGGCCGACCTGGTCCGACCCGACCGTGAGGACAAGGCGCTGCGCGCCCGCCTCGACGAACTCGTCGACACCTTCGCCCTCGGCCCGGTCGCCCACCAACCCGCCGGACAGGTCTCCTACGGGCAGCGCAAGCTGATCGAGTTCGCCGCGGCCTGCGTGCTGCCGCCCCGGGTCCTGCTGCTCGACGAGCCGGTGGCGGCGGTCAACCCGACCATCGGCAACCTCATCCGGGACCGGATCCGGGACCTGAACGCCGCCGGCACCACCGTGCTCCTGGTCGAACACAACATCGACCTGGTGGTCGGCCTCTGCCACCGGGTGGTCGTGCTCGACCAGGGTCGCACCCTGGCCCAGGGGAGACCCGGCGAGGTCATCGCCCGCGACGACGTCCAGGAGGCGTACCTTGGCGGCTGACCCCTCCGGGACCCCGGTGCTGGCCCTGCGCGACGTGCACGCCGGCTACCAGGACGTCGAGATCCTCCGTGGCATCGACCTGGACGTGCGCCGGGGCGAGACGGTGTGCGTGGTCGGCGCGAACGGGGCCGGAAAGTCCACCCTGCTGAAGACGGTGTTCGGCATGGTGGCCACGCGGTCCGGTTCGATCCGGGTCGACGGCGTCGAGGTGAGCCGCGACTCCACCCGGGCCCGGCTGGCCCGGGGCGTCGTCCTCGTGCCGCAGGGGCGGTGCAACTTCCCCCGGATGAGCGTCGAGGAGAACCTGCGGATGGGCGGCTACACGCTGCCCCGGAGCGCGGTCGCGGCCGGGATCGACCGGGCGTACCAGACCTTTCCGGTGCTCGGCGAACGGCGTGGCCAGGCGGCCGGCAACCTCTCCGGCGGCGAGCAGCAGCTCCTGGAGATGGCCATGGCGCTGATGCTCGACCCGAAGGTGGTGCTCATCGACGAACCGTCGCTGGGGCTGTCACCCCGGATGCGGCACCACGTCTTCGCCGCGCTCCATACGCTGGCCACGCAGCAGGTGGGCGTGCTGCTGGTCGAGCAGAACGCGGTGCAGGCCCTGACGGTCGCCGACCGTGGCCTCGTGGTCGAGCTGGGCCGGGTCGCGAAGTCGGGAACCGGACCGGACATGCTCGACGACCCCGAGGTCCGACGCGCCTACCTGGGCCTGCCCGCCTGACCCGTCCCGACCGGTCGCCCGGCCCGCACCGCAGGACGCCCTCGTGGACCGCCCGTCACGGGCCGGCGCCGGGACCGGGACGGCTCAGGCGGTTTCCAGTTCCCGCTTCAACCGGCGCAGCGTCTCGCGCATGCCGTCCCGGTTGACCACCGGACGCTCGGTCGCGGCCTTACCCGTGAAGACCCGACCGAGCAGGCGTGCCGCGCTGTTGCGGCGGTCCTGCCAGTACTCGGTCACGTCGGTGCCGTCGCCGGTCTCCGCGAAGCGGTATCCCCAGCGGGCCACCGGCTGGCCGAACGTGGTGACGTCGAAGGCGAACTCCTCGCCCGGCGTCGCGGTGACGACCCGGCAGGTGGTGAACCAGAGGAACGGGCCGCGACGGTTCCAGCCGACGAAGCGCTCCGGCCGTCCACTGTCGCGTCGGGTGACCCAGACCGCGACACACTCCGGGCTCCACCGGGCCATCCGTCGGACGTCGGCGACGGCGGCGTACACCGTCTGCGCCGGCGCCGCCACGGTGATCCGTTCGGTGATCTCCGGGCCCGCCCCGGTCGACTGCGGCGTCACCGGGCCAGCATAGGGGTCACTCGTGGAGCCAGGGAAGGTAGTCCGGGAGGTCCTTGCTGACCCGGCCGGGGAAGGCGGGGCTGCGCCGCTGCCGGAACGAGGCGAACCCCTCCTGGGCGTCGGGACTGTCCACCGCCTCGGCCGAGAGCCGGGAGTCCAGGTGGTGCGCCGGATACGGCGAGTCCAACGCGCTCATCCGGTAGAGCATCTGCCGGATGACCGCCACCGACACCGGCGCGGTCGTGGCGATGAGGGTCCGGGCGAGCTGGTGCGCCTTGTCGAGCAGCTGCTCCGGCTCGTGGACACTGTGCACCAGGCCGGCGGAGAGCGCCTCGGCGGCGTCGAAGGCCCGTCCGCTGACCATCCAGTCCAGGGCGGTTCCCATCCCGACCAGACGGGGGAGGAACCAGGCGGACGCGCCCTCGGCGTAGATGCCGCGCCGGCTGAACACGTACCCGAACCGGGCGTCGGTGGCCGCGAGCCGGTAGTCGGCCGGCAGGATGATGGTCGCGCCGGCGCCGACGGCCGCGCCCCGGACCGCGGCGATGACCGGCTTGTTCATCGCGAAGATCCGCATCGAGCAGCGGCCGGCGGGCTCCGCCCAGGCCGCGTCGGGATCGTCGGGCGTGTCCAGCTCCGACGTGGACAGGTCCAGCCCGGCGCAGAAGTGCTCGCCCGCTCCGGTCAGGATGACCACCCGCACGTCGTCGTCGGAGTCGGCGCGGTCGAACGCGTGGGCGAGCTCGTCGGCCATCCGCACGGTGTAGCCGTTGCGCTCCTCCGGACGGTTGAGCGAGATCGTGGCGGTCTGGTCGGCAACGGCATAGGTGATCTCGCGATACGCGTCCACGTGGGCACCTTAGATCAACTTCAGTTTGCGCAGCAATCCTCCGTCTCCACGGCCCGGCCGACCGTCCGGACGCGAGCGTCGTCCGGCTCGCCCTTGATCGGTAGCGGCCCGTCGGGCACACTTCCGCGGTGTCCTCCGATGTCTTCGACCTGTACCGCCGGCACCTGGGCGAGGGGCTGGGTCGGGTCGCGGCCATGCTCAACACGCCGCTGGAAGTCGGCGCCACGGGCGCGGTCGTGCACACCGCCGACGGCCGCCAGCTGGTGAACTGCGCCGGCTACGGCGTGTTCCTCGTCGGGGCCGGCCACCCGGCCGTGCGCGCGGCCGTGCACGAGCAGATCGACCGGCAGGCGCTGTCCACCCGGGTGCTGCTGAACGAACCGGCGGCGCGGGCCGCCGAGGCGCTGACCTCGGTGGCCCCGGAGGGCCTGGTCAAGGTGCACTTCTCCACCTCGGGCGCGGAGGCGGTGGAGACCGCCATCAAGATCGCCCGAGCGAACGGGCGGCACCGGCTGGTCTCCATGCACAGCGGCTACCACGGCAAGACCACCGGGGCGCTGTCGCTCACCGCCCGGTCGCTCTACCAGGACCCCTTTCGTCCACTGTTGCCGGAGGTCGTCCACGTCCGCTTCGGTGACCTGGACGAGCTGGCCGCCGTCGTCGACCGGGACGTCTGCGTGGTCGTGGAGCCGGTGCAGAGCGAGGGCGGGGTGATCATCCCGGCGCCCGGCTACCTCAAGGCGGTCGAGGAGCTCTGCCGCGACCGGGGCGCGATGCTGGTGCTCGACGAGGTGATGACCGGCCTCGGACGCCTCGGGACCTGGTGGGGAGCGGACCGCGACGGGGTGCGGCCGGACATCCTGCTGGTCGGCAAGGCGCTCAGCGGAGGCCTGGTGCCGGTCGCGGCGACCCTGGCGACCGCGGCGGCCTTCGCGCCGCTCGACAAGGACCCCTACCTGCACACGTCCACCTTCTCCGCGGCCCCCATCGCGATGGCCGCGGTCCGGGCGACGGTCGGGGTGATCCGGGACGAGGGCCTGGTCGACCGTGCGGGCGCCCTGGGGGCGCGGCTGCTGGCGGCATTGACCGAGGCGGCGGGCGTGATCGGGCACCTGGTGGCCGAGGTCCGTGGGGTCGGGCTGCTCATCGGCGTCGAGTTCCGGGCCGGTCACCACGCCGCGGAGTTCCTGATGGACCTGCTCGACAACGACGTGGTGGTGAACCACTCGATGAACGCGCACCCGGTGCTCCGGCTGACCCCGCCGGCGACCATGACGCCGGCCGAGGAGGCCCGGCTGGTCGCCTCGTTCGCGCGTGCCTGTGCCGCCCTGGCCGCACGTTTCCCCGCCGCGACGACCGGCCCCGCGGCATGACGGCACGCACCGTCCTGGTCACCGGCGCGAGCGGCGTCGTGGGCACCGCCGTGCTGGCCGAACTGGCCGGGCACGACGTGATCGCCGGGGTGTTCCGGCGCCTGCCGGCCGGCTCGGACCGGGTCGTCCGGCTGGACCTGCACGCCCCGTCGCTGGGGCTCGACCGCCGTGCCTACCGGGAGTTGTGCGCGGAGGTCGACGTGGTGGTCCACTCCGCCGCCATCGTCAACTTCTCGGCCGACCAGGCCGAGGTCGACCGGCTCAACATCGAGGGCCTCGGCCGGGTGATCGAGTTCGCCGCCGAGGCGGACGCCGTCCTGGTCCACGTCAGCACCGCCTACGTGTCCCGGCACGGCCGGACCGGTGGCGGCGGCCGGCTGGGTACGGAGAAGACCGCCGCCCGGACGGACGAGTACGTGACGTCGAAGTACCTCGGCGAGCGGATGGTCCGCGACAGCGGCATCGACGCGGTCATCGTCCGTCCGGCGATCGTCATGGGCGACTCCCGCACCGGCGTGATCCGGCAGAAGCAGGGCGTCCACCAGCTCGCCGAGTACCTGCTGACCGGGAAGCTGCCGTTCATTCCGGCACACCCCGGCACCTTCTTCGACCTCGTGCCGCAGGACATGGTCGCCCGGGGCATCCGCGCGGTGATCGACGCCGACCTGCGCGACGGCGAGTACTGGCTGACCGCCGGGCCGGCCGGCATGCCGGTGGAGCGCTACCTCGACCTGGTCACCGAGATCGGCCGGGACAGCGGAATCGACATGCCCACGCCCCGGCTCGCGGATCCGTCGATCGTGGACCGGCTGGTGCGTCCCGCGTTCGCCGACGTCCTCGCCGCCGAGGACCTGGCCCGGTTGGACGGCGTGGTGGCGGTCTGCGGACTGGTGATCATTCCCGAGCTGCTGCCGACGTCGTTCGGGACGATTCCCCACGGGCCGGCCGCGATGACCGCCGCCGAGGTCGAGGAGGCGTGGCGGGTGTCCCTGCACCATCTTGTCCAGGGGTTGAAGTCATGATCGTCAACCCGAGCTGAGGAGGCCAACTGATGGAGTGCTCGGTCGTCGTGCACGCCCTGCTGCCCGGGGCGGATGCCAAGGAGTCGTTCGACCGGCTGGCCGACTTCGCCGCCTACCCGAACTTCACCGACACGGTACGGACGGTCGGGGTGACCCAGGTCAGCCCGACCGAGGTGGAGTCCACCTGGGAGGTGAACTTCCGCAAGGGCATTCTGGTCTGGACCGAACGTGACGAGATCGACCCGGTCGGACGCCGGATCGCCTTCGACCAGTTGACCGGTGACTTCGCCATGTTCACCGGCTCGTGGCTGGTCGTCGAGGTCGGCGACGACGTGCGGGTGGAGTTCGCGTCCCGGTTCGACCTCGGCATCGCCTCGCTGGCCAGCCTGATCGACCCGGTGGCGTGCGCGGCCCTGCGCGACGCGGTCCGGGACATCCTGCTCGGGCTGTTCGGCTCCGGCATCGAGGTCCACGCGGTGGAGGCCGCCCCGGTGGCCTGAGTCCGGGGTCACCGGCCATGTCCCAGTCGACAGTGCGTACCGGCAGGTCCGGTGCGGGCGCGGCGGTGACGGCGTAGAGCGCGGCAGCCGCCGCGCGGGTTGCCGCCGTCGCGCAGCCCGCTGACCACGACCGCTCTCGCGTTCTCGTCGACCTGTCGGGCGGCCCAGGCGAGCGCGGCGCCGCTCGGCTCCAGGTGTCTCATGTCGACAGCCTAGGCGTGCCCCGGCACTACCGGCGGCAGGTCACACCGCCCCGTCGTCGCCTGGGATGTCACGGTGCGTCCTAGTCGAGAAGGTCGAAGAAGTCGTTTCCCGTCGCGTCGACCTTGTCCGAGCCGGCGTCCACGCTCGACATGAGCCGGCCGAGGGCGTCGGCGAGCCGCTTGCGGGCCACCGCGTCCAGGGTGAGGCTCGCCAGGTCGGACTCCAGCCGGGTCAGGTCCTCGAGCACCCCGAGCGCCGTGGTCGCCCGCTCGGGCATCAGCTCGCCCCGCAGGTACCCGACCAGCTCTCGGACGTTCGGATAGTCGAGGACCAGCGTGGCCGGCAGCGTGAGGCCGGTCGCGGTGGCCAGACGGTTGCGCAGCTCCACGGCGGTCAGCGAGTCGAACCCGAGGTCGGTCAGCGACCGCGAGCTGTCCAGCTCGTCGCCGGACGCGTGGCCGAGGACCCGGGCGATCTCGGCGAGCACCAACTCCCGCAACACCCGGTCCTGTTCGGCGGGGGGAAGTCCGGGCAGGGTGCGGGCAAGGTCCGCGCCGCCCGGCCGGGCCCCGCCACCGCCGGCCGACCCGGTCCCGCCGGTGACGCCGTGGCCGACCGGGCCGGTGGCCGGTGCCGCAGCGCCGGAGCCGGGCGCGCCACCCGTGGCGAGCAGACCGTGCAGTACGGCGGGAACCGCCCGCCGGTCGTGCCGGCCCAGCAGCGCGGCGTCGACCTCGGCGAGGACCCGCGTCGTCGCGTCCGAGTCGAGCGCGTCCTCCAGCAGGTCCAGCCCGCGCTCCGCCGACAGCGGAGCCAGCCCGATCTCCCGCATCCGGCGCAGCCCGGCGGCGCTCACCTGCTCGGCCATGCCGGCCGGTAGCTCCCAGAGGCCCCACGCCAGCGACTGCGCCGGCAACCCGTTCGCGCGCCGGTGCTGCGCGAGGGCGTCGAGGTAGGCGTTGGCCGCCGCGTAACCCGACTGTCCCGGCGACCCGAGCAGCCCGGCGGCGGAGGAGAACAGCACGAACGCCGCCAGGTCGCACTCCCGGGTCTGCTCGTGCAGGTGCCGTGCGCCGTCCACCTTCGGCCGCAGCACCGCCGCCACCCGCTTCGCGGTCTGCGCCTCGACGACGCCGTCGTCCAACACGCCGGCCAGGTGCAGCACCGCGGTGAGCGGATGCGCGACGGGCACCGACCCGAGCAGTTCGGCCAGGGCCGTCGGGTCGGCGACGTCGCACGCGACGACGCGTACCGACTCGGCGCCCGCCTTTTCTAGCTCGCCGACCAGGTCGGCGGTGCCGGGGGCGTCCGGCCCGCGCCGGGAGGTGAGCAGCAGGTGCCGGGCCCGGCCCCGCTCGACCAGGTGTCGTGCCACGAGGTGACCGAGGGCGCCGGTCGCGCCGGTGAGCAGGACCGTGCCGTCCGGGTTCCACGGGCGGGGGGCGGATGCTTCCGGGGTGCCGGACGCGGCCTCGACCGCCCGGTGGAGCCGGGGCACCAGGAGGCCACCCGCGTCGACGACGACCTGCGGCTCACCGCTGGCGCCCGCCGTGGCCAACGCCGACCGCGACTGCGGCGCGTCGTCCAGGTCCACCAGGACGAACCGCCCGGGATGCTCGGACTGCGCCGACCGCAGCAGCCCCCACGCCGCCGCCTGGGCCAGGTCCCGCGGGGGGTCACCGACCGCGCCCCGGGTCACCACCGCCAACCGGGCCGCGGCGTACCGGGGCTCGGCCAACCAGCGGTGGACCAGCCCCAGCGCGGCCGGGACCACGCCGTGCGGGTCGTCGCCACCCGCCGGGAGTTCGGCGAAGACCACGTCGGGGACCGGGTCGGACGGCGTCAGGTCGTCGAGCCACACCACCGGGGCCTCGGACCGGGGCGGGTCCACCGGCACCCACCGCAGCTCGTACGATCCGCCGTGCGCGGCCGACCCGCCGGGGAGCTGGTCGGCGGCGACGGGCCGCAGGGCGACCTGCCGGACCGTAGCGACCGGGGCGCCGGAGGCGTCGGCGAGGACGACGTCGACGCCGTCCGCCACGCGGGTCAGCCGGACCCGCAACGTCGAGGCGCCGTGGGCGTGGACCTGAAGGCCGGTCCACGTGAACGGCACCGCGATCCCGCCCTCCGGGTCGGCGTCGTCGACCAGGCCGAGCGCGTGCAGCGACGCGTCGAGCAGGGCGGGGTGCAGCAGGAACCCGTCCGTGCCGGCCGCCCCGGCGGGCAACGTCACGTCGGCGAAGACCTCGTCGCCCCGCCGCCACGCCCGTCCGAGTCCCTGGAAGACCGGACCGTAGTCGTAGCCGGCGGCGCGCAGGCGGTCGTAGAGGCCTGCCGTGTCCAGCGGTGTCGCGCCCGGCGGCGGCCAGATCCTCAGCCGGGTGGCGTCACTGGTCCGCACCGGCGCGACCGCCCCGGTCGCGTGCGGGGTCCACGGCCCGTCGGGGTGGCGCGCGTGGATCGTCAGCGGACGCGTCCCGTCGACCTCCGGTTCGGCGAGGACCACCCGGGTCTCGACGACGCCGCCCTCCGGGAGCACCAGCGGGGCCTGCAACAGCAGTTCGACCACCTCGGGGCAGCCGGCGTGGTCACCGGCCCGCGCCGCCAGTTCCGCCAGCAGCGCGCCCGGCACGACGACGGCGCCACCGATCCGGTGGTCGGCGAGCCACGGCTGCGCGGCGACCGACAGCTCACCGGTCAGCAACAGCCCGCCACGGCCCGACGCCGCCGGCACCTCGACCGGTTCCCCGAGCAGTGGCCGGACCGACGGCGTCAGCCAGTACCGCCGACGCTGGAACGGATAGGTGGGCAACTCCACGTGCGGGCCGGTCCCGCCGACCACCGTGGTCCAGTCGACGTCCACGCCCGCGACGAAGAGGCGGGCCAGCGCCTCCCGCACCGAGTCTGCCTCGTCGCGTCCGGTGCGCAGCAGCGGTACGGCGACCGTCCGGCCGCCGGTGGGGTCGGCGGCGTCCAGGTCGTCGACGCAGTCGAGGACCATGGCGGACAGCACGCCCCCGGGGCCGACCTCCAGGAACCGGGTGACCCCCTGGTCGCGGAGCCGGCGCACGCTCTCGGCGAACCGCACCGGTCGCCGTACGTGCCGGGTCCAGTGCCCCGGGGCGATCGCGTCGACCGTCTGCCCCGTCTCGTTGGCGACCAGGGCGATCTCCAGCGGCCGGTGGGTGAGTTCCGCCTCCAGCGCGCCGAACTCCGCCAGCATCGGGTCCATCAGCGGGGAGTGGAACGCGTGGCTGACCCGCAGGCGGGTGGTCTTGCGGCCCCGGGCGGCGAACGCGTCGGCCACCGCCTGGACCGCGTCCTGCGGGCCGGCGACCACGACCGAGGCCGGGCCGTTGACGGCGGCGAGACCGACCCGCGCCGCCGGGTCGGCGATCAGCGGCTCGACCTCGTCCGGGGTGGCCTGGATCGCGACCATCACGCCGCCGGCGGGCAGCTCCTGCATCATCCGGCCCCGGGCGACGACCAGCCGGGCGGCGTCCTCCAGCGACAGCGCGCCCGCCACGTGCGCGGCGGTGATCTCGCCGACCGAGTGGCCGAGGACGACGTCCGGCCGGACCCCCCAGTGCCGCAGCAGGTGGTACAGCGCCACCTCCACGGCGAACAGGGCCGGCTGGGTGTACCCGGTCTGGTCCAGCAGGTCCGCGTCGTCGAGGACCGTCCGGACGGGACGGTCCAGGTGTCGGTCCAGCGCGGCGCAGACCTCGTCGAGGGCCGCCGCGAAGCGTGGCTCGGCGGCGGCCAGTTCCCGTCCCGTCGCCGCCCGCTGCGACCCCTGCCCGGAGAAGACCAGGGCCAGCCTGCCCTCGGTGGCCGTGCCGGTGACCACCGTCGGGGCGTCCCGTCCGGCGGCGAGCGCGGCGAGGCCGTCGCGGTCGAGCACGATGGCGCGCCGCTCGAATCGGGTACGCGCGGCGGCGGCCGCCGCCACCGCGCCGAACGGCAGGTCCGGCCGGTCGGACAGGAGGGTGTCGAGCCGTCCGGCCTGCTCGTGGAGGGCGGCCTCGGTCCGCGCGGAGACCACCAGCGGCCCGGCCGTCGCCGAGCCGCCGGTCGGTACCGGCGCGCGGCCCGGCTCGACCCCCAGGTCGTGCTCGTCCGGCGTCTCCTCCAGGATCACGTGGGCGTTGGTGCCGCTGATCCCGAACGAGGAGACCGCCGCACGGCGCGGCGCGGTCCCGGCTGGCCAGGGCTGCTCCTCGGTGAGCAGGCGCAGCGGGCCGGCCGACCAGTCCACGTACGGCGTCGGCTCGTCGACGTGCAGCGTGCGGGGCAGCCGACCGTGCCGTAGCGCGAGCACCATCTTGATCACGCCGGCCACGCCGGCCGCCGCCTGGGTGTGACCGATGTTGGACTTGACCGACCCGAGCCAGAGCGGGTCCTGCCGTCCGGTGCCGTACGCGGCGAGCAACGCCTTGGCCTCGATTGGGTCGCCGAGCCGGGTTCCGGTGCCGTGCGCCTCGACCGCGTCCACGTCGGACGGCGCGAGTCGCGCGTCGGCGAGGGCGTCGGCGATCAGTCGCTGCTGCGACGGACCGTTCGGCGCGGTCAGCCCGTTGGACGCACCGTCGGAGTTGACCGCGCTGCCCCGCAGGACCGCTAGGACCCGCCGACCGTTCCGGCGGGCGTCGGCGAGACGTTCGAGGACCAGCACCCCGGCGCCCTCGGCCCACCCGGTCCCGTCGGCCGCCGCCGCGAACGACCGGCACCGTCCGTCGGGGGAGAGGCCGCGCTGGCGGCTGAACTCGGTGAAGACCAGCGGTGTCCCGAGCACGGTCACCCCGCCGGCCAGCGCGAGGGCGCACTCCCCGGCACGCAGCGACCGGGCCGCCAGATGCAGGGCGACGAGCGACGACGAACAGGCCGTGTCCACCGACAGCGACGGCCCCTCCAGGCCCAGCGTGTACGAGACCCGACCGGAGACGACGCTCGACGCGTTGCCGGCGAGCAGGAAGCCGCCGACGTCCGGCGGGACGGCGCCGAGGGGCGGCGCGTAGTCGTTGCCGATGACCCCGGTGAACACGCCGGTGCGGCTGCCCCGCAGCGCGCGCGGGTCGATGCCGGCCCGCTCCAGCGCCTCCCAGGAGATCTCCAGCATCAGCCGCTGCTGCGGGTCGGTGGCCAGCGCTTCCCGGGGCGACAGCCCGAAGAAACCGGCGTCGAAGTCACCCGCGTCGTAGAGGAAACCGCCGTGCCGGGCGTACGTGGAGCCGGGCTGGTCCGGGTCGGGGTGGAACAGGTCCGGGTCCCAGCCCCGGTCGGTGGGGAACGGGCCGATCCGGTCCCGCCCGTCGACCAGGTCGGCCCAGAACGCGTCCGGAGTGGACACCCCGCCGGGGAAGCGGCAGGCCATCGCCACGATCGCGATCGGATCGTCGGTGGGGACGTCCGGCTCTTCGCCGGCCGGACGGACCGTGACGGCGGTCGTGGGTCCGGCCGGGCCGGACTGTTCGGCCAGGTAAGCGGCGAGGGCCGACGGGTTGGGGTAGTCGAAGGCGAGCGTGCCGGAGAGCGGCAGTCCACTCGCGTCGGCCAGTCGCTCGGTCAGTTCGAGCGCGCTCAGCGAGTCGAAGCCCATGTCGGCGAACGCCCCGTCGGGCGGAACGTCGTCACGCGGGCGACCCAGTACCGCGGCCGCCTCGGTGCGAACGACGTCCAACCACCACTGCTTGTCGGGGTCCCCCACCGGTCGCCGCCTTTCCGCGCACGTCACCCACCACGCCTCGGCGACCCACCCACCGAGTGGCGCCCATCCTCCATCGGGGGCGGCGATCGGCACAACATACGGCCGCCGGCAATCCCGCCTCGGTCGCCTATGGTCACCGTCGGTACGGCTGGCCTATCCTGTGGCCCATGATCCAGGCGCGACTGTCATGAGTCGTTTCGTCGACACCGTCGTCGGCACCGCCGCCCGCTCGACGCGCGGTATGGTCACCGGCGCTCCCACCCACCCGGTGCGGCGGAGCTGGGGCGATCTGCACGCCGCCGCCCGACGCACCGCGGCGGCGCTGGTCGAGAGTGGACTGCGCGCCCGTGAGGCGGTCGCGGTCCTGGCCGGCGACCCCGGTCAGGTCGCGCAGGTCGTCCAGGGTGTCTGGCTGGCCGGCGGCAGCGTGACCATGTTGCACCAGCCCACCGCGCGCACCGATCTGGCCGTCTGGCGGGACGACACGCTGCGTGTCCTTCGCATGATCGACGCGCGCCTGGTGCTGGTGGGCGCGCCGTTCGAGGCGATGGCCGAGGTGCTCCGCGAGCAGGGCATCGCCCACCGGATCATCGCCGACCTGGACAGCGACCGGGAGTTCACCGTCGTGCCGGCCGCCGAGGACGACACCGCGCTGCTCCAGCTGACCAGTGGCTCGACCGCCGAGCCGAAGGCGGTCCAGATCACCCACCGCAACCTCTGTGCGAACCTCGTGGACACTGTGGCCCGCCTGGAGTGCGGCGATTCCGACGTGGTGGTCAGCTGGTTGCCGCTCTTCCACGACATGGGCATGGTCGGCTGCCTGCTGCTCCCGATGTTCAGCGGCGCCGAGCTGGTCAGCGTCACTCCTGCGGAGTTCCTCGGCCGTCCGCTGGTGTGGGCCGAGCTGATGAGCCGGTACGGCGGCACGATCACGGCCGCGCCCAACTTCGCGTACGCCATCTTGACCCGACAGCTCGCCCGCACCGAGGCCGGCTCGCTCGACCTGTCCCGGATGAAGTCCGCGTGCAACGGCGCGGAGCCGATCGACCCGTCGACGGTGGAGGCGTTCGTCGCGGCGGGATCGCGGTTCGGCCTGCGGCCCCAGGCGATCAACTGCTGCTACGGCGCGGCGGAGAGCGCCCTGGTGATCTCGCTGTCGGATCTGTCCGACCCGATGCTCCTCGACACCGTCGACGCCCTGGAACTGGAGAAGAATCGGCGGGCGGTGCCGGTGTCGGACGGCCGGACGACCGGGGTGCGCCGGCTGCCGCTGCTCGGTGTCCCCTTCGGAAGTGTCGCCGTCCGCGTGGTCGACGACTCCGGCGCCGAGCTGGGTGACCGCGAGGTCGGCCGGCTGCAACTGCGCGGGGACTCGGTGACCCGGGGTTACCTCACCGAACAGGGGCCGGTCGCCGCCCTGGACGACGACGGCTGGCTGGACATCGGCGACGAGGGCTACCTGGTCGACGGCCAGATCGTCGTCTGCGGACGCGAGAAGGACGTCATCATCATGGGGGGCCGGAACATCTACCCCACCGACATCGAACGCGCGGCCGCCTCGGTCGACGGCGTCCGGGACGGCAACGTCGCGGCGGTGCGGCTGATGGCCGGCGACGGCGTGGCACGGGAGTCGTTCGCGGTGCTGGTCGAGTCGCGGCGCGCCGGTGACCCGGCCGCCGAAAAGGCGCTGCGTGACGCCGTCGTCCACCGGGTCGTCGCCGAGATCGACGCCCGTCCCGCGTCGGTCGTCGTCCTGCCGCCGGGCTCCCTCCCGAAGACCCCGTCCGGCAAGCTGCGTCGTGCGGCGGCCCGCGCGCTCGTCCCGGGCTGACCACCACCACCGACCGTCCCGCCGCTGGAGGAACCCCGATGCGTTCACTTGACCAGGCGCGTGCCCTGTGCGAGTCCTACCTGCCGGGGCTGATCGACGGGCTGTCGGCGCTCCCCTTCGAGCAGCGGGAGTCGTCCGGCGGCGCCACGCTGCCGGTGTTCCGGGCCAGCGGAGGCCCCGGCCTGGTGATCCCGAAGGACTACGGCGGGCTCGGGGCCACCCCGTTGGACGCGGTACGGGTCATGCGGGCGATCGGCGCGCACGCGCCGTCGCTGGCGGTGGGGACCACGATGCACCACTTCTCGGTGGCGACGCTGTTCACCTTCGCCGAGAGCATCAAGAACTCCGGCATGGAGTGGGCCCTGCTGGAGGCGATCACCAGCCGTAACCTGCTCGTCTCGTCCGGGTTCGCCGAGGGACGTCCGGCCCAGGGGATCCTCGCCCCCACGATGACGGCCACCCCGGCCCCGGGCGGTTACCGGATCAACGGGTCGAAGAAGCCGTGCAGCCTGAGCCACTCGATGGACCTGCTCACGGCCAGCGTGGCGGTGCCGTCCTCGGACGGCGGGCAGCAGACCGCGTTCCTGCTCATGCCGGCCACGCTGCGGGGCATCACGCGGCACCCGTTCTGGGGCAGCAGCGTGCTGGCCGGCGCGGAGAGCGACGAGGTCCGCCTGGCCGACGTCTACATCGAGGAGGAGCTGGTCATCCCGACCGAGAACGGTCCGGACGGGATGCTCGACGACCTTCAGACCACCGGGTTCATCTGGTTCGAGCTGCTCATCACCGCCTCGTACCTGGGCATGGCGAGCGCGCTGGTGGAACGCGCCCTGGCCGCCCGGCGTGCCGCGATCACCGACCGGGCCGCCCTGGGCACCCGGTTGGAGACGGCGACGCAGCTCCTGGAGGGCGCGGCCCGCGCCATGATGGCCGGCGAGACGGACAACGACGCGTTGGCCCGCGTGCTGATGGCCCGGTACGGCGCGCAGGACGCCATCGCCGACGCCGCCCGGCAGGCGGTCGAGATGCTCGGCGGGATGTCGTTCATCGGCTCGCCCGACGTGGCGTACCTGATCGCGGCGTGCCAGTGCGTCGCGTTCCACCCGCCGTCGCGGGCCAGCATCGCGGCGGCGATGGTCGACTACCTCGACGGGAGCGGTCCGTTCCTGATGTCCGACGCCGCTCCGACCCCCGCCACGCCGGCCCCGCCGCCGCAGCCCGCACCGGCCACGCCGGGAAGCCCCGCACCGCCGGTCGCCGCTCCGAACGCCGCCACCGCGGTTTCGACGTCGACCGTCACCGCGCCGACCGCCCCGACGTCGACGGCCACCACACCGGCCGCCCCGACGCCGACCGCCGACGCGCCCGTCCCGGCGGCGAACGGGACCACACCCCCCGTCGTCGCGACGGCTCCCGCCGCCAGGTCGGCTCCGGTCCCCGGGTCGCCGGCCCCCGCCCCGACCGCGCCGAGCGGCTCCGCCCCGACCGCCAAGCCCGCGTCGCTCGCCCGCCCCGCCGCCCCGTACGTCGTCGCCCCGCCCGAGACGCCCCGTGTCGCCGGCCCGTCGACGATGACGGCGGACGACGCCGCCGACTGGGACAACGCGACCTCCCTGTTCGACGGGGCGGAGGGACTCCGGCTCACCGCACGCGACTGCGACCTGCGGTACTGGTTCGCCAACGTCCCGGAGCGGACGCTGCGCGGCAACGTCGTCGGCTACGCGCCGGGGCTGGTGACCCCGGACTTCCTCCGCGAGCCGGGCCCGCTGCGGGACGCGCTGATCCAGGAGGTCGCGTTCCGGGCGCTGGCCGAGGAACGGGCCGCCCGCGCGATCGGGTACATCGTGGCGTGCGCGCCGGACTCCACGACGATGGAGTTCTACGCCACCCAGCTGATGGACGAGACCCGGCACGCCATGATCTTCCGGAACCACCTGCGGAACCTCGGCGTCGACGAGGGGGACGTCGCGGACGTCATCGCCCAGCAGACCGCGGCCGACCAGGCGGGCATCCTCGACCCGCTGGAGGAGCTCGGTATGCCGATCGTGCGGGACCAACGGGACTTCGTCGGTGGCGTGGTGCTGTTGACGATCCTGGTGGAGGGGTTCCTCGCTCCGTCGTTCGAACTCAGCGAGCGCAAGTGGCGACCTCTCGACCCCCGGATGGCGGACATGGAGAAGGGCGCCGGCATCGACGAGGTACGCCACCTGGCCGTCGGCACCTCGATCATCCGCGAGCACCTGCAACGGCACCCCGACGAGAAGGAACGACTCGTCGAGCTGATCCGGGGCGGTATGCGGCTGTGGGAGCAGCTGCCCGTGGCCGACCAGCTCAACCGCTGGGAGAACTGGTTCCAGGAGGGCATCGCGCCGCACGTGGCGGCGATCGGTGACTACGAGATCTGGGACGGACGCCGGCTGGTGGACACCACCCCGGAGGAGCGGATCCAGAAGGCCCTGGAGGTCACCAGCATCGTGCACTCCACCCGGCTCACCGACATGGGGCTCGGCCGGGCGCTGATCTTCTGACCGGTCGGTGCGGGTGGGCGGGCGTCGTGCCGACCCACCCGCACCCCGCGCAGCGGGGGAGAGGGGCCGCCGCTCAGTCGGCCGGACCGCCCTCGCGGATGCCCCACCGGTTGTAGAGCGGTCGCAGGGGCCCCGGCACCCACCAGTTGAGCCGGCCGAGCAGCCGCATGGTGGCGGGCATCAGCAGCGCCCGCACGATGGTGGCGTCGACGACGACGGCGATGGCCAGCCCGACGCCGATGATCTTCACGACCAGCACGCTCGACGTCGCGAACGACACGATCACCACCACCAGCAGCAGGGCCGCGCTGGTGATGATCCGACCCGAGCGTTGCAGGCCGACGGCGACCGCCTCGGTGTTCTCCCCGACCAGGTCGTAGTGCTCGCGGATGCGGGAAAGCAGGAACACCTCGTAGTCCATGGACAGTCCGAACGCGACCGCGAAGATCAGGATCGGTTGCACCACGTCGATGTTGCCGGTGGAGGTGAACCGGAGCAGTCCGTCGAGGTGGCCGTCCTGGAAGATCCACACCACCGCGCCGAACGCCGCCGTCAGGCTCAGCACGTTCATCAGGATCGCCTTGACCGGCAGCACCAGCGAGCCGAACGAGAAGAACAGCAGCGCGAACGTGGTGACCAGCACCAGCAGCGCCATCCACGGCAGCCGGGAGGTGAGCATGTCCATCAGGTCGGCGAAGCCGGCGGCGTCACCGCCGACCAGCACCGTGCCGCCGGTGGGCGGTTCGACGGCGCGTACCGCGTCGACCAGTTCCCGTCCCTGCGCGGAGATCGGCTCCACGTCGAACCGTACGGTGACCCGCGCGGTGTCGCCGGAGAGGCCGGTGACGTCCGCGTGCCGCACGTCGGGCAGCGCGGCCACCCGGTCCACGTAGGCGGCGAGTTCCGCCCGCCCGGCGGGTTCGGCCGCCGGGCCGTCCAGCGTGACGACGGCGTCGATCGGCCGGGTCACGCTCTCCGGGAACGACTCCGCCAGGGTGTCCTGGACCTGCCGGCTCTCCGCCGTGGCGGGCAGGACCCGGGTGTCCAACCAGCCGTAGGAGATGCGCAGGAACGGCAGGCCGAGCAGCACCAGCACGGCGATGACCGCGCCCCCGACCAGGACGGGGCGGCGCATCACCGTCCGGGCGATCCGCGCCCACGCGCCGGAGTCCGGGTCGGCGTCGCCCGACCGGCGACGCCGCTCCCGCAGGCGGGGACCGAGCAGGGCGAGCATCGCGGCCATCACGGTCAGGGAGAAGAACCCGGCCAGCAGCACCGCAGCGACCCCGCCGACGGCGATGGACCGCAGGAACACCTGGGGGAAGACGGCCAGGCTGGCCAGGGCGAGCGCGACGGTCACCGCGGACACGACGATCGTCCGGCCGGCGGTGACCATGGTCCGCCGCAGCGCCTGCGGCACCGGGTGGCCCGCACCGAGCTCCTCCCGGAACCGGCTCACCATGAAGAGGCTGTAGTCGACGGCCAGTCCGAGGCCGAGCAGGGTGACCACGTTGACGGCGAAGATCGAGACGTCGGTGAACTGTGCCAGCAGCCGTAGACCGGCCAACGAGCCCACGATCGCCAGCACCCCGACCAGCACCGGCAGCAGCGCCGCCAGCACGTTGCGGAAGATGAGGACGAGCAGCAGGAACAGGATGGGCAGGGCCAACGCCTCGGCGCGGGTCAGGTCCGCCTTGCTCTGCGTGTTGACGTCGTCGATCAGCGCCAGCGGGCCGCCGACCGTGACGTCGAGGTCCGGACTGGTGAGGCTCTCCCGGACGGCCAGGTAGTTGGTGAGTCGGTCGTTCTCGGTGGCGCCGGCGATCTGCACCGCCGCGAACGTCTCCCGCCGATCGGTGCTGACCAGGGCGGACGCGTTGGTCCGCCAGTAGTCGGTGACGCCCTCGATCCGGTCGGCCGGGAGCCGGTCGAGGACCTGCCGGGCAGCGTCGCGGTACGCGGGATCCTCGACCGTCCACCGGTCGTGGCCGAAGAGCACGACGACGTCCGCGTCGTTGCGTCCGAGCCGGTCCCGTTCGACCTCCTCGGCCCGGGAGCTCTCGCTCGCCGCGTAGGTGAAGCCGCCGGCGGCCAGGTCGTCGAAGGCGTTGGCGCCCCAGGCGCCGGCCGCGGCGAGGAACACCACGGCCCCGGCGATCACCCACCAGCGCACCCGGTGCGTGAGCCGGCCGAGGACGTCCAACATCGCAGTCTTCCCTTCCATCCACCGGCGGTGGGCCGTGACCCGCTGCGGCACCGGCCCGGGTGGGACGGTGCCGCAGCGGCGCGGTCAGCGGACGACGCCGGTCAGGTCCAGCGTCCGATGCCGATCGCCTTGGCGCCGTCGAGCAGTTGTTCCCGCAGCGCCACCCGACGGATCTTCCAGGTGCCGGTGCGCGGGAACTCGTCCCACCTGATCTGGATCGGATCGGCCATCGGAGCGAGGTCGGCGACCGCCCGCGCCCAGTCGCCCTTGTCCAGGGGCACGTCGTCCGTGGTGCTCACCACCGGCACCGGCAGCCCACCGGCGACCGGGAGGACGACGACCTCGGTGGTGTAGTCGATCCGGTCGAGGATCAGGTCCTCGAACTCGATCGCGCTGCCGTTGGGGATCCGGTCGATCTCCCGGTCCACGATCCGGACGGCGCCCCACTTGTTGATGATGCCGAGGTCGCCGGTGCTCCACCACCGGCCGGTGCACTTCAGGTCGTGCCGGTCCTGCTCGCCGACGTAGGCGAGGCACCGTCCGGGCTGGTCGATCTCGATCATGCCGACCTGCCCGCGCGGGACCTCCTGCCCGGTCTCCGGGTTGACCGCCCGCATCTTGGCGTGGAACGGGATGGGCCAGCCGATCAGCTGGGTGGGCGGCGGCCGGTGCCCCTTGCGTCGCACCACGAACCGGAAGAACGGCCGGATGCACAGCGCGCCGTTCTCGCTCTGGCTCCAGGACTGGACCCAGATCGGGAACTTGCGCTTCGTGGCGGCCATGAAGGTCCGGATGGTGCGGGTGTGGATGGCGTCGAAGGAGTTGACGTACTCGCGGACGTTGCTGAACAGGCCGGCCGGGTCGCGGGCCAGCGGCTCCCAGGCGAGGTAGATGTTCGGCAGCGCCTCGACCAGGGTCGGCTTGTGCTCCGCCAGCAGCTCCCGGACCCGGGGGGAGAGCGGGTCGGAGAGGTAGATGATGCGCGGGCCGACCGCGGCCATCGCCAGCTGCATCGTGGTGAGCCGCTCGTGCGTGTACGGGTCGCAGAACGCCACGGTGTCGCTGCGCCGTAGCCCGAACCGGGGCCAGCGCTCGGTCTCCACGATCGCCATCGCGTAGATCGACTCGGCGGAGTGCATGACCAGCTTCGGCACCCCGGTGGTGCCGGAGGTGTGGGTGATGACCACCGGCTCGGCGAACTCGCGCATGGTGGGCTGGACCGGCGGCGCGTCCTTGAAGTCGTCCAGGCGCAGCACGTCCGGGCGGTCCTCGACCGCGTCCACGCTGATCGTCTTGACGGTCAGGTCCGCCACCACCTGCGGCGTGATGCCGCACTTGTCGAGGTGCTTCCGGTCGGTCAGCAGGAACGGCCGTTCCAGCCGCTCCAACATGGGGATCATCGCCTCCGGGCCGTAGGAGCCGGAGAACATGCAGGGGATCGCGCCGATCCGGGCGATCGCGCACCCGAGGACGACGATGTCCAGGTGGTTCGCCTTGAGGACGGCCACCCGGTCCCACGGCCGGACGCCGGCCTTGTGTAGCCAGGCGGCGGCCCGGTCGACCAGCTCCGCCCACTGGGTGTAGGTCCGGACCTCGGGGCCGTCGGGGTCGATGTCGGCCGGGCGGTCCACGATGACCAGTTCGTCCGGCGCGGTCCGCGCCGCCACGTGCCAGGTCTCGCCCATCTTCGAGTGCTTCGGTACACGCGAGAACGGACTGAGCCGGCGGCGGAACCGGGTGGGGGTGAACTCGGTCAGGAACCGCGGGATGGGCCGCTGCGGCTCGACGTCTTCGGCGGCCGTCGTGTCGGCGGGTGGAGCCACGAGCGGGTCCTCCGTTCTCGGGGGTGGGGAGGCCGGCCGGCGATCGACTCTCGTCGGCCGGAAGATGATCGCTAACCATATCGACATCGTTCTGCGTAGGCCATGTCTGGACGGGTGACGATCTGTTTCCGATACGTCCGACCTCCGGGCCGATCGACCAATGTGGCGCGCTGGCCCCGGGCCAGGTGGTTCCGGCCGTCGCGCTGGTTGTCCGCTCCGCCGCCGGGGGCTTCCCCGCTCGGCATTTCTTTGCCAGGATCCTAGTGTCGGTAAAACTTTCCTACAGACGCTCCACACGGGAGGACAAACCCATGCGTATCCGCAGTCTCGCCAGCGCGGCCCTGCTCGCCGGGGGCCTGATCGCCACGGCGACCCCGGCCACGGCGGCCACCGTGGCGCCCGCACAGCGCACGTCGTGCTCCCTGACGGTCACCAACCTCTACTACTCGATCGGGATGCAGACCGCCTTCGCCAAGCTCACCGGCGGATGCAGCGGCCCGATCGACATCACCCTCGAACGGGCGGCGACTGCCGCCGGTCCGTACCAGGAGGAGCCGGAGGCGCTCTACTACCTCCAGCAGGCCGCCGACGGTACGGCCGCCACCGCCTACTTCATGGACCCCGCCGAGCGGGGACAGTGCCGCGCGAAGGCCAGCTTCGACACGCTCGTCGCGTACTCCCCGGCCTCGGTCAGCTGCTGACCTGATTCCCTCGGGCGGGGCCACGGTGGGGGTCCTTCCGCCCGACGAGCGACGGTGGCGGTACGGGGCGGCGTCCACGGCTGCGGACTCGACCCTCCCGACTAGGATCGGACCCGGTCGGATCCGTAGGGAGGACTGTCGATGGGGCGAAGGCTGCGGGTCGGTACGCCGGTTCTCCTGCTCCTCCTGCTCGGCGCGCTCGGGTGGTACGCCTCGTACGCCACCACCGTTCTCGTCTGGGAACTGCGCAAACTCCTGCCGTGGCTGCTGGCGGCGGCCCTGGCGGCCCTCCTCGGTGGAGCGCCGGCCCTGGTGCGGCTGCTCACCCGTCGACGTGGCGGCAAGGGCGCGGCCGGCGGCAGCGCCGTCCTCGGCTGGCTGGGGGTCGCCGTCGGGCTGGGCCTCGGCGCGCTCGGGCTGGTCTACGGCGAGTACCTCCAGGACCGGGCGTACGCGACCACCATGCGGGTGGTGACCGATCCGGTGCCGGAACTGGCCGCCCGCGCGCCGTACGTGGTCGGCGAGGCGCAGGCCGCGCCGAACCTGGGCGACGTGACCGGTGAGATCAGCGACGTCAGCTACCTGCCCGACTCCGACCGGTTCGCCGTCCTGGTCCAGCGGCGCGGTTGGCTGACCGGTTACGAGGTCGGCCTGGTGCAGGAGGTGCCGCTCGGCGGCAACAGCCGGGCGCAGCAGCGGTGCCGGTTCGACGAGTCGGCGTCCGCGCGGATCGGCGGCTGGTTCACCCACAACCTGGGTCGGAAGATCGCCGCCGAGCGGCGCGGGGCGCGGTTCTCCGAGGAGGACGCGTACGTCCACTGCCAGGGCGACACCCCGGTCGTGGTGGTGCCGCTGAAGCGGCAGACCGGCGTTCTGGTGGTGACGGAACGGCCGGCCGGGGTGGCGCTGTATGACGGTGCGACCGGGAAGGTCACCGTCACCGACGCCACCACGGAGGTTCCCGGACCGTCCTATCCGATCAGTCTCGCCGCCCGACAGCGGGAGGGCACCGCCGCGGTGGGCGGCTTCGCCGACTGGTGGTTCGAGCGCAGCGGCTGGGACGCCTCCGAGGACGGGGCCAACGAGGGAAACGAGTCGGAGTTCACCCTGCGCTACCGCGACGGCAGTGCTCGCAGCGGGTACGTCACCCCGCTCACGCCACAGGGCGAGGCCAGTTCGGTGGTGGCGGTGTCGGTGGTGCCGACCCGGCACGTCGGCACCGGTCTCGCCCCGTTGACCGTGCACCGGCTCAGCCCGACCTGGTCCTCGCCGCAGGCGCTCGCCGCCCTGATCAAGGCGGAGTACCGGGACGTCTGCTGCTGGAACGACGACCAGGTGTTCGAGGTGGTGCCCACCGGTGGCACCACGTGGACGGCCACGCTCGGCAGTGAGCAGAGCATCCGCTACCGGGTGGAGGGCCGGGGCCAGATCAACGGCCGTGAGGCGACCTGCCTGAAGAACGCCGACGGCACGCTGGTCCGCTGTGCGTACGCCGCCCCCGGTTCGCCCGAGGAGCGGGAACTGCAACGCCGGGAGCAGCAGAAGCAACAGGAGCAGCCGCCGAACGGTGGCACCGGCCCGGTCGACCTGACCCGGTACACCGACGAGCAGTTGGCCGAACTGAACCGACGACTCTCCGAAGAGGTCAACCGCCGCCTCAAGGAGCGTTAGCCCCCCGGCGCCGTCACCGACCCGTTCGGACGGTCGTCGGCGGCGCGGACGCGGTTTTGTGCCAGCCGGTACGGCGCTGGCAGGATGACCGCCGTGTCGGATGGGCAGGACAACTACGTGGGACCGCCGGACGCGCCGGACCGGTACGAGCTGATCGAGCGGCGCGCCGCCGGTGGAGAGGGCGAGGTCTGGCGGGCTCGTGAGCACCACGGGGACGTGGCGTTCTCGTACGCGGTGAAGATTCTCCGGGTGCCGGCGGAGGACCAGACCGATCGCGGCCTGGAGGGTCTCCGGCTCCAGGCGGCGCTGGCGACCCAGCTCGAACACCCAGCGCTGGTGAAGGTCAAGGAGGTCTTCGTCGGCCCGTCGCCGCACCCGGCCGGGACGGCCACCACGGACAGCGCGCCGCGACTGTACTTCGTGATGAAGTGGATCGAGGGCCGCAGCCTCCAGGAGATGCTGGAGAGCGGTGCGGTGCGTGGGCTGGACGTCCTCGGGCCGCTCGAACCGATCGCCGAGGCCGTCGACTACCTGCACAGCGGCCAGGACACCGACGGCATACCGGTCCTGCACCGGGACATCAAGCCGGCCAACATCCTCGTCTCCGGTAGCGGACGGGCCTACCTCGTCGACTTCGGGCTGGTCCGGCTGCGCAGCACCAGCGGTACCGCCCGGGTGTACGGCACGGCACCGTTCATGGCACCGGAGTCCCTGGCGCGGGGCGAGTACACCCCGGCCACGGACCGCTACGCCCTCGGCGCGACCGTCATCTACGCGCTGACCGGCGAGGTGCCGGTCCCCGGCGACACCGACGGCATGACCCGGCAGCTCACCGCGTCGCTCGGGGCGGGGCAGGACCGGACGGTCCGCGGGATCCTGTCGATGGTCGCGGTGACCGCCGAGCGGCGGCCGGCGGCTGCGGCGTCCTGGGTCAGGGCACTGCGTACCGCACCGCCGGAAACCTCGGTCGGCGGGGCCCCACCGGCGTCTCCGCGGCCGACCTCCGGACCGCCGCATCACCCGCTGCCGCCCACGTCCGGACCGCCCACCTCCGCGCCGTCCGGCTACCCGCTGCCGCCCGGTTCTCCGCTGCCGCCCACCTCCGGGCCGCCGAACCGGTCGCTGCCGCCCACCTCCGGGCCCCCCGGTTCCCCGCCGTCGGGCAGCCCGGCGGCGTCGAACTACCCGCTGCCACCCGGACCCCGGCCGGTGGGGGCGCCCGGCCCGTCGGCGTACCCCCTGCCGCCCGGCCCGGGACCGGCGGGCTTCCCCGGGGCGCCCGCCCGGAAGAAGTCCAAGCTCCCGTTGGTGATCGGAATCGTGGCGGCGGTCCTCGTCGCCGCCTGCTGCGTACCGTCGGTGTGGAACCTCGCTCAGGGCAACCTGCCCGGCGGCCTCGATCCGAGTCCGACCCCGAGCGTCGACCGTGCCTCCCCGCCGCCGGCGGTGACCGCACTGGAGCCCGTGCTGCTGTCGGTGGCCGATGTCGCGTCCGCGATGAAGATCGATCGTGACTCGGTCAAGTCGAGTACGACCACCGACGTGCTGCAGAACGGCCTGACCAGGCTCACGCTCTGTGCGGACGGCACCGTGCGCGGCGACGCGATCGGCGCGCACAGCAGTAACGGCTACTGGGTGACCACCGGCCAGTACCCGTACCTCGGCTCGGCGGTCGCCGGCTTCTACGGCGACGCGGCCGACCCGTTCCTCGACGCCGTCCGCAGGTCGGCCGAGCGGTGCGGGTGGCGGCCGTTCACGGTACCGAAGCTGGGTCAGGAGTCGTTCGGAATCACCGTCAGCGGCTCCAACGGCGTCTACGCGATGATCTTCGTCCGCTCGGGCCAGGTGCTCCTCCAGGTCGCGATCCAGAACGACTACGAGGGCGGCACCCACCAGAGTGACCTGATCAAGATGGCGACGTCGATGGCCAAACGGCTGCCGAAGCCCAAGGCGGGTCGGTGACCACCCCGGGGTCGGTGCCGGCGTGAGCGCCAACCTGCTGGTCGGCGTGCCCGGCGAGGGCGGGGAACGCCGGTTCACGGCAGCCGGCGGACCGATGCGGATCGGCCGTGACCCGCTCTGTTCGATCGTCCTGGACGACTCGCGGGCCTCCCGGGAGCACCTGGAACTCACCCACCGGGGCGGACGATGGCACCTGCGTGACCTCGCCAGCCGCAACGGCACGTTCGTCGACGGCCGTCAGGTGCACGAGTTGGAGATCACGGCCGCCTGCGCGGTGCGGATCGGCGACGCCGTCGACGGTCCGGTGCTCACCTTCCGGCCGGAAGGAGCCCCCGCCGTCGTGCCGACGGGGACCGATCCGGCGCGGCCGGGCCCGCCGACCGAGGTGGGGCCGGACAGCGGCGGACCGGGGGTCGAGCCGCCCTGCGGCGCGCGGTTCGCGGCGGGCCGGACACCCTCGGCCAGCTATCCGACCGGGGAGCGGATCCGCGTCGGACGGGCGCCGGACAACGACATCGTCCTCGACGATCTGCTGGTCTCCCGCTACCACGCCGACCTCGTCCGGGACGGCACCGGGTTCCGCGTCGTCGACCTGGGTACGCGCAACGGCACGTACGTCAACGGGCGGCAGGTCGAGCAGGCGGCGCTCTCCGACGGCGACCTCCTCTCGTTCGGGCACCACCAGATGGTGTTCGACGGCATCGCCCTGCACGACTACGTCGACACCGGCCGGGTGTCGCTGCGCGCCGAGGGGCTGCGGGTCACGGTCGGCGCGCGGAACCTGCTCGCGGACGTCTCGTTCGCGCTGGACGAGTGCAGTCTGCTCGCGGTGGTCGGGCCGAGCGGTGCCGGCAAGTCGACGCTGCTGGGGGCGCTGACCGGCAACCGCCCGGCGCAGGCGGGCACGGTCCGTTACCAGGACCGCGACCTCTACGCCGAGTACGCCGACCTGCGTCACCGCATCGGCCTGGTGCCGCAGGACGACATCCTGCACCGGCAGCTGACCGTACGCCGGGCGATGCGCTACGCGGCCGGGCTGCGCTTCGGTGCCGACGTGACGCCTGCGGAGCGGGACCGGCGCATCGACGAGGTGCTCGACCAACTCGCCCTCACCGCGCACGCCGACCAGCGGATCGACACGCTCTCCGGCGGACAGCGCAAGCGCACCTCGGTGGCCCTGGAACTGCTCACCGAGCCGTCGCTGCTCTTCCTCGACGAGCCGACCTCGGGGCTCGACCCGGCGCTGGACCGTGACGTGATGCACGGCCTGCGCGAGCTGGCCGACCGGGGCCGGACCGTCGTGGTGGTGACGCACAGCCCGCTGCACCTGAACGTGTGCGACCGGGTGCTCGTCCTCGCCCGGGGCGGCAAGGTCGCCTACTTCGGCCCGCCGGACGAGCTGCTCGACTTCTTCGGGGCGGCCGAGTACGCCGACGTGTTCACCGCGGTCGCCGCCGAGCCGGACGTCTGGGCCGCCCGGTTCGCGGCCACCCGCGCGCCGGCCGTGGCCGCCCCGCCGACCGAGCGGGCGGTGGCCACCGCGCCGCCGCCGCGCCAGGGCTGGTGGCGGCAGATGGCGATCCTGACCCGCCGCACGGTCGCCGTCACCCTCGCCGACCGGTTGTACGCGGCCCTCTCCCTGGGCCTGCCGGTGGGTCTCGCCGCCCTGCTGCACGTGGTCCCCGGGTCCGACGGTCTCGGCGTGCCCGCCCAACCGCCCGGACGTAGCACCGAGGCCGCCGAGCTGCTGGTCATCCTGATCACCGGGGCGATCTTCATCGGGCTGGCCGGTGGGATCCGGGAGTTCGTCGGGGAGGGTGCCATCTACCGCCGGGAACGGGCGGTGGGCCTGGCGCCCGGGGCCTACCTCAGCGCGAAGCTCGCCGTGTTCGCGGTGCTGAACGCGTTCCAGGCGACCCTGTTCGTCCTGCTCGGCCTGTTCGGGCGGCCGGCGCCGTCCGAGGCGGTCGTCCTGGGCGGGCCGTTGGTCGAGCTGATCGTGGTGGTCTGGCTGACCACGCTGGCCGCCACCGTCCTGGGGCTGCTGGTGAGCGTGTACGTGTCGACCAGTGAGCAGACGATGCCGGTGCTGGTCGGGCTGGTGATGGCGCAGCTCGTGCTCTGCGGCGGGCTGTTCGCCGTGGTCGGGCGTGCCGGCATCGAACAGCTCTCCTGGCTCGCCCCGGCCCGCTGGGGCTACGCCGCCGCCGCGTCCACCGTGGATCTGCGCGCGATTATGCTGAAGCCCACGCCGGACGCGCTCTGGGCGCACACCACCGGCGCCTGGAGCTGGGCGATGGCCGTCCTGGCCGGCCAGACCGTCTGGCTGACCGTGGCGGTGCGGTGGGCGCTACGCCGCCACGAGCCCGCACTGGAAAGCCGGAGGAAGCGCACGTGAACCGCAAAGACTCGGCCGCCGCCCTCGAAGCCGTGCTGCGCGACGGCTGGAGCAGTGCCTGTCAGCTGTACGAGCACCTGGCGCGTGGTGGCCAACTGGTCGCCCTGCCCCCCAGCGGCCTGCGGCTGAGCCCGAACGAGGTGATCTTCAGCGACACGCCGCTGGGTTACGCACGCTTCTACGGCACCACCGTCCAGTACCGGGAGAGCAGCAACTTCTGGTTCGGCTCGACGGGCTTCGTGCTGGCCGGCATGGCGGGTGACGCGATCAGCAACGCCAGTGCCCGCAGCCGGGCCCAGGCGATGGCGGCGGCGCAGTGGCGGGACCAGGCGCAGGTGCGGATGATCCTGACCAACCAGCGGCTGCTCGGGGACTACCAGGGCAACCTGCTGAGTTTCTGGCACAACGGGGTGGTCGAGCTCACCGCCGACCTGACCCAGTGGTCGTTCATCCTCCGCTACCAGGAGGGCAACCCGTTGATGCTGCACGGGCCGGCGGCGCCGTGGTACGCGGTGGCCGTCGCCTGGCTGATCTTCGGCCCGCAGGGCCTTCAGCTTCCGGCGCTGGCCCCGGTCAGCGCGTCCGTCGCGCAGCGCTCCCGCGCCATCACCGGCGAGGTCGTGGACGGGCAGCCCTGACCGGCTCAGGCCACCCGGGTGGGCGCGGCCGGACGGGGTGCCGTCGCGTCGGGAACGGGGTCGTGGCCCCGGGCTAGGCCGGAACGGAGGTCGACGGCGGTGTACCTGGAGTCGAAGGTGTCCCCACCGCTGCCCTCGAAGGCGGCGGCGATGGCCACCAGCAGGTAGAACGGGGCGAAGGACCACCAGAAGGCCCGCCAGCCTCCCCGCCAGGCGCCGGACCGCCTCCCGTCGGAGATCCTGACGGAGCGCATGCCGGCGACGACGTCCCCGAGGCTACCGACCGAGCCCCAGATCATGCCGTACGCGACGACCACCACGAACCAGACGGCGGCCATGACGGCGACGTACACGCCGGTGCTGGCGGACATGGCCGTGCCCAACCGGCCGAGGGCGAAGCCCTGGTTGGCCGCGTGGACCGCGCCCATCAGGACCCCGGCCACCACCATCACCACGAGAGCGTCCAGGGTCCGGCCCCAGAAGTGCGACCAACCGGCCTTGCGGACGTACCGGACGCCGGTGTCCGGGTGCCGACGTACCGGTCGCCCGGTCACGCTGTCGATCAGCCCGGTGACGGACGGCGGTGTGGAGTTGCTCATGGTGCCCTTCCCGGTCGGCTCGACTGGCGACGTGGACCTGGACGGTACATCGTCGGTGCTCGCCCGGGGCGCGACCTCGGTGCCCATGCGGCGTGGAACACGGCGGAGCGTCGGGACCGCCGCGCGCGGTCGGCCGGGAAGGTCGATCAGAGCGGTTCGCCGGCCGTCGCGGGGCGGCCGGCGCGGAACGTGTGGCGGTAGGCCGTCGGCGGCACGCCGATCGCGGCGGTCAGGTGTTGACGCAACGAGGCGGCCGTTCCGAATCCCGCCTCGCCGGCGACGCGGTCGACCGGGAGGTCGGTCGACTCCAGCAGCCGACGGGCGTGTTCGACGCGTTGCTGGGTCAACCACTGGCCGGGGGTCATGCCGACCTCGTCCCGGAAGCGCCGGGAGAACGTCCGCACGCTCATCCGTGCGTGCTCGGCCAGCTCGGAAAGGGGGAGTGGTCGATGGAGCTGGCCGAGTGCCCAGTCGCGGGTCGTGGACGTGGTGGCCGCCGAGGGCTCGGGCACCGGACGTTCGATGAACTGCGCCTGACCGCCTTCGCGCCAGGGCGGGATGACGCATCGGCGTGCGACCCGGTTGGCGACCTCGCTGCCGTGGTCACGGCGTACGAGGTGCATGCACAGGTCGAGTCCGGCGGCCACCCCCGCCGCCGTGAGCACGTCCCCGTCGTCGACGAACAGTACGTCCGGATCGAGCTTGACCTGCGGGAACATCCGTTGGAACCGGTCGGCCTCGTTCCAGTGCGTCGTCGCCGCGCGACCATCGAGCAGACCTGCGGCGGCGAGGACGTACGACGCGGTGCAGATCGACACGATCCGGGCACCCGGCCGGAGGCGGGCGAGCGCCTCGGCCAGCTCGTCGGGAAGCCAGCTACGGTCCTCGGACGGGTCGCAGGCGAACGGCGGGATCACCAGGGTGTCCGCCGCGTCGAGGGCCTCGGCTCCGTGCTCCACCGCGAGGGCGAAGTCCGCGCTGGTCCGGACCGGGCCGCCGTCGAGGCTGCACGTGACCACCTCGTAGAGCGGGCCACCGTCCGCGCCCGTCGCGGTGCCGAAGATCCGGACCGGGATGCTCAGTTCGAACGGGTAGACCCCCTCGAGGGCCAGGACGACGACGCGGTGCATGGCCAGATCCTTTCACATGTTGGCGATCCGGCCACTCGTCGGGCGGTCCCGTCTCCCGCAGTGTTGCTCGTGCGTCAGTCACCGACCGTACGGAGCAGAGAAATGATCATGCGTGCTGTCAGCCAGGACTCGCTCGGGGGACCCGAGGTGTTGCGGGTGGTGGAGGTGGACCGCCCGGAACCCGGGATCTCGGAGGTTCTCGTCCGGGTCCACGCCGCCGGTGTCAACCCGACCGACCTGTGGCACCGGGCCACCGGCGGGCTGCTCGGCGAGACGCCGGTCAGGCTGGGCTGGGACGTGTCCGGCGTCGTCGAGGCGGTCGGGCTCGGCGTCACGATGTTCCGACCGGGCGACGAGGTGTTCGGCATGCCCCGGCTACCGCAACCGGCGGGCACGTACGCGGAGTACGTGACCTCCCCGGCGCGGCACCTGGCCCGCAAGCCTGCGGCGCTCTCCCACGTGGAGGCCGCCGCGCTCCCGCTCGCGGCGCTCACCGCGTACCAGTCGTTGGTCGACACCGCCGGGGTGCGCCCCGGCCAGCGGGTGCTGGTCCATGCCGCGGCCGGCGGCGTCGGCCACCTCGCCGTCCAGATCGCCAAGGCGCACGGCGCCCACGTCGTCGGCACCGCCCGCGCGGCCAAGCACGCCTTCGTGCGTGGTGTCGGCGCCGACGAGGTCATCGACTACACCCGGGTCGACTTCGCGTCGGCGGTGAGCGACGTCGACATCGTGATCGACACCATCGGGGGTGACTACGGGCCGCGCTCACTCCGGACCCTGCGCACCGGCGGCATCGTGGTGTCGCTCGCCTCGCCAGCCGAGGCCCGCCTGGCGGTGGAGGCGTGCGACCTGGGCGTACGGGCCGGCTTTACGATCGTCGAACCCGACCATGCGGGGATGAAGGCGATCGCGGCGCTCGTCGAAGCCGGGCAGTTGCGCCCCGAGGTCGCCGTGGTGCTGCCGCTCGACCAGGTCGCCAAGGCCCACGAGATCGCCCAGGCCGGCCGTACGACCGGCAAGATCGTCCTTACCGTCGTCGACTGACTGGAACCGGCTCCCGCTCCTGCCGGCGGAAGGGGGGCAGCGGCTGTCCACAGGCGCATCGCCTCTGACCGGTCTCCTTCCGCCGGCCCCGACACCCGACCTCGTCGACAGCGCCGAAACCTGACGAAGGTCAGGCCAGGGGCGGACCGGTGGCGTCCCCCGTCAGGACCGGCGACGGGCGGGGAGGACGGGTCACTTGACCGCGCCGGCGGTGAGGCCGGCGACGAAGTAGCGCTGCAACGCCAGGAAGCCGGCCACGACCGGGACGCTGACCACCAGGGAGGCCGCCATGACCTGGTTCCAGTAGACGTTGAACTGGGTGGAGTAGCCCTGGAGGCCGACGGCCAGGGTGCGGCTGGACTCGTCGGTCATCACCGAGGCGAAGAGCACCTCGCCCCAGGCGGTCATGAACGCGTACACGGCGACCGCGACCACCCCGGGCACCGCCGCCGGCAGCACCACCTGGAACAGGGTCCGCAGCGGCCCCGCGCCGTCGACCTGCGCGGCCTCGTCCAGGCCACGCGGGATGGAGTCGAAGTAGCCGACCAGCATCCAGATGGAGAACGGCAGCGAGAAGGTGAGGTACGTGACGATCAGGCCGGTCCGGCTGGCGTACAGCTGGACGCCGGTGGCGTTGCCCAGGTTGACGTAGATCAGGAAGAGCGGCAGGAGGAACAGGATGCCGGGGAACATCTGGGTGGACAGCACGGTCACCGAGAACAGCCCCCGGCCCCGGAACCGGTAGCGGCTGACCGCGAACGCCGCGAAGATCGCCACGGTGACCGAGAAGACCGCCGCCACCGAGGAGACGACCAGGCTGTTGACCAGGTAGCGGCCCAGCGGCACGGTCGACCACATGTCCACGAACGCCTGCGCGGTCGGCCGGCGCGGCCACCAGGTGAACGCGCTCTGCACGTCCTGCAACGGCTTGAGCGACGAGCTGACCATCACGTAGAGCGGGGCGAGCACGAAGACCGCGAGCAGGGTCAGCACGACCCGACGGGAGCAGCGCTCGGCGGTGGTCTCACGCATCGTTCCTCCGGCGGTTGGTGAGCAGCAGGTACCCGGAGGTGACCAGGAGCAGGAAGAGCAGCAGCGCCACCGACATCGCCGAGCCGGAGCCGAAGTCCCAGGTCTCGAACGAGCTGCGGTAGATGTGGATGGAGATCAGGTCGGCCTGCTCGGGCGCGGAGCCGCCGAAGAGGACGTACGGGGTGTTGAAATCGTTGAAGGTCCACAGGAACAGCACCAGCAGCAGGACCAGGTTGACCGGGCGCAGCATGGGCAGCGTCACCGAGCGCAGCCGCCGCCAGAAGCCCGCGCCGTCCATGGCGGCGGCCTCGTACAGGTCGCCGGGAATGTTCTGCAGGCCCGCCATGACGCACAGGAAGGCGAACGGCCAGGTCCGCCAGATCGACACGACCAGCAACGCGACGAAGCTGTTCTCCCCGATGAGCCAGAACGGCCGGTCGCCGAGCAGATGCAGTTGGTCGACCAGGACGTGGTTGACCAGACCGGTGTCCCGCTGGAACAGGAAGCTCCAGGTGATCACCGCGGTGTAGACCGGCAGGGCGTACGGGGTGAGGAAGAGCGCGCGCAGCAGTCCCCGGCCCCGGAACGGACGGTGCAGCAGGACGGCGGCGGTGGTGCCGAGCACCCAGGAGATCCCGACCGAGGCGACCGTGAAGACCAGGGTCACCCGGAACGAGCGCAGCAGCGCGGCCCCGGCGGCGGAGTCGACGTCGAGCACCAGACGGTAGTTGTCCCACCCCACGAACGGGGCGGTGGACCAGTCACGGATGTGGAACTGGGTCAGCTCCAGCAGGCTCATCCCGGCGCCGACCAGCATCGGCACCACGTGGATCGCCAGTTCCAGCACGATCGCCGGGGCGAGCAGCAGGTACGGCAGGAGCGGTCGTCGGGGGCGGGTGGCCCCGGCCCGGGGTGCCGGTGCGGGGACGTCGCGGACGGTACGGGTTGCCATCGGGGTCCTCTCGCTCCGGTGGCCGTCGACGGGACCTCCCGTCGACGGCCACCGGCCCAACCGGTCAGCGCATCTGCTGCTGGGCCGTGCCGAGCTTCTGTCGGACGCTCTCCTCGGTGACCGGCCTGCCCCGGGCCGCGTCGGCGAAGAGTTCCTTGATGGCGGTGCCGACCAGCGTCTCGAACGTGCTCTCGTCGGGCACCTGCGGCAGCGGGGCCGCGGTGGTGGCGAGGGTCTCCCGGAGCACCGTCTGCTCTGCGGCGGCGAACGCGGGGTCGTCGGCGACCGACGTCACCGGCGGCAGCGAGCCGTACGTCCGGTTGAGCGTGACCTGCGCGGCGTCGCTGGTCATGAACTTGACGAAGTCCAGCGCGGCGTCCCGGTTCCTGGTGTGCTTGAACACCGCGATGTTGATCCCGGCGACCATGCTGTTGACCTTCTTGCCGCCGGGCGGCGGGGCGGCGAGGAACGGCACCGGCGCCACGCCGTACGCGTCGGCGGCCATGTTCTGCGACGTCAGGTTCGCGCCAGCGGCCTGCCAGAGCAGCATCGCCGCCCGGCCGTTGGCGAAGTCGGAGACCGACTGGTTCTGCGCGTACTCCGCGTTGCTCGGGTTGACGATCCGGTCGACGGCCATCAGGTCGACGTACCGTTTCACCGCGGCGACGTTCTGCGGCGTGTCGAAGGTCGGCTTGCCGGCGGAGTCGAACCACTCGCCGCCGTACTGCTGGCTGAAGGTGAAGGCGTGGTGCGCGTTCTCCGAGGGGTTGGCCCCTTCGACGGCGAGGCCCCACCGACCGTTGCCGGTCAACCGTCGGCCGACGTCGGCAACCTGCTCCCAGGTGGTCGGCGGGGCGGTGATCCCGGCGTCGGCGAACGCCTTCCTGTTGTAGTACAGGGCGTAGGCGAGGCTGTAGAGCGGCACGGCGGCGGGAGGCTTGCCGGGAGCGCCGGCGGCGGCCAGCGCGGCCGGGACGAACCGCTCCCGGCCACCGATCCGCTCCAGGGTGGCGTCGTCGAACTCGACAAGCGCGCCGGTCGCCTGCAACGACGCCGACCAGGTGTTACCGATGTTGACCACGTCCGGGCCCTGTCCGGAGGTGGCGGCGGTCAGCAGCCGGTTGAGCAGGTCCGACCAGGGCACCACCTCGACGGTGACCTTGATGCCGGTCTGCTGCTCGAACCGGTCCAGCTCGGGTTGGAGGATCTTCTTGTCGGCCTCCAGGCTGCCGCCCTGGTTGCTGGCCCAGTAGGTGAGGGTCTTGCCGGACCCGCCGGGGTCGTCCGAGCCGCCGCAGGCGGTCAGCGAGGCGGCCACGAGGACGGCGGCGGCGAGTGTCGCGAGGAGACGTCTCGACACGATCGGCCCTTCCGGTGCGAGTGGTGGGGCGCCGGCCCCGGTGGCGCGGAGGGGTCGGACGGCGGCGGGGCGACGGCCCCGGGGCGGTGCTGCCGGGGCACGTGGTGCGTGGGGCGGCGGTGCGCGTGGTGCCGGGAACGCGTGGTGCGGCAGGGCGGGGGCGACGTGCCGCACCGGGCCGGACGGTAGTTGCATCACTACTTAATGAATGTTGCCATTAAAGTAGTTCGATGCGTGGGGCGTCAAGTACGGGGCTGTGCCGTCGCCCCGGGCGGCCCGGGGATCGAGGTGGCGTGTGGAGTTGGCGCGAGCGACGAATCGGACCGTCCGGCTGCGGAACCGGTCGGCGCTGTTGTCCAGGCTCTTCCTCGACGGCCCGTTGACCCGCCAGCACCTGATGCGCAGCACCGGTCTCAGTCAGCCCGCCGTCAGCAACGTGGTGGCCGACCTCATCGACGAGGGGCTCGTCGCCGAAGCCGGCGTGGCCGAGTCGGACGGCGGCCGGCCGGGCATGATGCTGCGGGTCGCGCCCCGGTACGCCTTCGTCGTCGGCGTGGACGTCGGCGAGACCCGGATCCGGGTCGAGCTGTTCGACTTCGCGATGACCCTGCTGTCCAGCGTGGAGTACCCGCTGGACCCGGCGCGCACCGAGCCGTCGGCGGTCGCCGGGCACGTGCTGGCCGGCATCGACACGGTCACCGCCCGGGCCCGGGTCGCCCCGGCCGACGTGCTCGGGGTCGGCATCGGCGTCTCGGGCGTGGTGGAGCAGGGCGCCGAGGCCGTGGTGCACGCCCAGGCCCTCGGCTGGGGTCGGGTGCCGTTGGAGCGGCTCATCCGCGCCGGCACCGACCTGCCGCTGCACATCGACAACGGCGCGAACACCCTCGGCCAGGCCGAGATGTGGTTCGGTGCCGGCCGGGGCGCGCGCCATGCCGTCTTCGCGCTGGTCGGGTCCGGCGTGGGGGCGGCCGTGGTGACCGACGGGGCCGCCTACCGGGGGGCGTCCAGCAGCGCGGGGGAGTGGGGGCACACCACGCTGGTCTACGGGGGCCGGTCCTGCCGGTGCGGGGCCCGGGGCTGCCTGGAGGCGTACGTGGGCGCGGAAGCGGTCATCGACCGGTACCGGGAGGCCCGGGGTGGTCGGGCGGTGCCGGGCGCGGACGAGGAGTCCCAGCTCGCCGCCCTGGTCGAGGCGGCTGCCGAGTCGGCCACCGCTCGCCGGGTGCTCGACGAGACGGCCGGCTATCTCGGTGCCGGGGTGGCCAACCTGATCAACCTCTTCAACCCCGAGCGGGTGGTGCTGGGTGGCTGGGCGGCGATGGCGCTCGGCGACCTGCTGCCCGCCGTGCGCTCGGCGGCCGGCCGGCAGGCGCTGCGCCAGCCGTACGAGCAGGCGTCGATCGAGCTGTGCCGCCTCGGTGTGGACGCGGTGGCGCTCGGCGCGGCCACCCTGCCGATCGCCCGGTTGCTCGCCGCCGGTGGGGTGCGCCCCGCCCGTGCCGACCGGCCGCGTCGGAAATAAAACATTGACAAAGATCGATGTCTTGACTCCGGTGTCCCGCCGCCGTGACACTCACCAGAGAGCGCTCCCCGGCCACGTGCCATCCCGACGGGACCCATCCCGACACCCCGGCCGTCCCCGCGCCCCGTCGCGCCGGCGTCCGCAGCCCTCTACCGACAGGCGAAGTGATGACAACTCGCGCTCGTCCCGTACGCCCGAGAACCGCCCGACGACCTCATCCCCGTATCCTTTTCGGCCTGGTCGTCGCGCTCGTCGCGGCCCTGACCCCGACCGCCCTGACCCCGCCGGCGCAGGCCGCGCCGGTGCTGCTGTCCCAGGGGCGACCGGCCACCGCCTCGTCCACCGAGAACGCCGGCACCCCCGCCGGGGCGGCCGTCGACGGCGACACCGGCACCCGCTGGTCCAGTGCCTTCAGTGATCCCCAGTGGCTCCAGGTCGACCTGGGCACCCGCGCCACCCTGAACCAGGTCACCCTGGCCTGGGAGGGCGCGTACGCGCGGGCGTTCCAGATCCAGACCTCCGACGACGGCAGCACGTGGCGCACCGTGTGGAGCACCACCGCCGGCACCGGCGGCACGCAGACGCTCACCGTCTCCGGCAGCGGCCGGTACGTGCGGATGTACGGCACGGCGCGGGCCAGCGGCTACGGCTACTCCCTGTGGGAGTTCCAGGTCTACGGCGAGACCGGCGCGGCACCCACCTGCGGCGCCACCAACGCCGCCCAGGGCCGCCCGGCCACCGCCTCCTCAGTGGAGAACGCCGGCCTGCCCGCCTCGGCGGCTGTGGACGGCGACCCCGGCACCCGGTGGGCCAGCGTCGCCGCCGACCCGCAGTGGCTCCGCGTCGACCTGGGCGGCGTCCGCACCCTCTGCCGGGTGGTGCTCAGCTGGGAGGCCGCGTACGCGCGGGCGTTCCAGATCCAGACCTCCGACGACGGCAGCACGTGGCGCACCGTGTGGAGCACCACCGCCGGCACCGGCGGCACGCAGACGCTCGCCGTCTCCGGCAGTGGCCGGTACGTGCGGATGTACGGCACCGCCCGCGCCACCGGCTACGGCTACTCCCTGTGGGAGTTCCAGGTCAACACCACCGACGGTGGCGCCGTGGACCCGGTGGAGCCCACCGACCCGCGCAACCCGAACCTCGGTCCCAACACCTACGTCTTCGACCCGTCCACGCCGACCGCCACCATCCAGAGCCGGCTGGACAGCCTCTTCGAGCAGCAGGAGACCAACCAGTTCGGCCCCCAGCGGTACGCCGTGCTGTTCAAGCCCGGCAGCTACACCGCCGACGTCAACCTCGGCTTCTTCACCCAGGTCGCCGGCCTCGGAATGAGCCCCGACGACGTCAACCTCAACGGCCACGTCCGGGTCGAGGCGGACTGGTTCGGCGGCAACGCGACGCAGAACTTCTGGCGCGCGGCGGAGAACCTGTCGGTGACGCTGCCCGCCGGGGTGGTCGTCGAACGCTGGGCGGTCTCCCAGGCCGCGCCGTACCGCCGGATGCACCTGCGCGGCGCGCAGAACCAGATCCAGCTCTGGAACGGCGGCGACGGCTGGTCCAGCGGCGGCCTGATGGCCGACACCCGCATCGACGGCCTGGTCGTCTCCGGCTCCCAGCAGCAGTGGTACTCACGCAACAGCGAGTTCGGCAACGGCTGGACCGGTTCGGTGTGGAACATGGTCTTCCAGGGGGTGGCCGGCGCGCCCCCGCCGCACTTCCCCAACCCTTCGCACACCGTCATCGCCCAGACGCCGAAGATCCGCGAGAAGCCGTTCCTCTACGTCGACGGCACCGGCGAGTACCGGGTGTTCGTCCCGGCGCTGCGCACCAACTCCACCGGCACCAGCTGGTACGGCAGGACCCCGGCCGGCTCGTCGATCTCGCTGAGCCAGTTCTACGTGGTCCGACCGGGCACCAGCGCGGCCACCGTCAACGCCGCGCTCGCCCAGGGCCGGCACCTGCTCTTCACCCCCGGCGTGCACCACGTCACCGAACCGATCCGGGTCGACCGCGCCGACACGGTGATCCTCGGTCTCGGTCTGGCCACCATCCAGGCCGACAACGGCACCGTCGCCATGCGGGTCGCCGACGTCGACGGGGTGAAGGTGGCCGGCATCATGTTCGAGGCCGGACAGACCACCTCGCCGGTGCTCATGGAGGTCGGCCCGCCCGGCTCGTCGGCCGACCACGCGGCCAACCCGGTCTCGCTGCACGACGTCTTCTTCCGCATCGGCGGACCGGGCGTCGGCCGGGCCACCAACACCCTCACCATCAACAGCGACGACGTCATCGGCGACCACATGTGGCTGTGGCGCGCCGACCACGGCGACGGGGTCGGGTGGACGGTGAACACCGCCGACACCGGCCTGACCGTCAACGGCGACGACGTGACCACGTACGGCCTCTTCGTCGAGCACTACCAGAAGTACCAGACCGTCTGGAACGGCAACGGCGGCCGGACGTACTTCTACCAGAACGAGATGCCGTACGACCCGCCGAACCAGGCCGCCTGGATGAACGGGGCGACCCGGGGTTACGCCGCCTACAAGGTGGCCGACCAGGTGACCAGCCACCAGGCGTGGGGACTGGGCAGCTACTGCTACTTCAACGTCGACCCGTCGGTGGTCGCGGACCGGGCCATCGAGGCGCCGACCAACCCGAACGTCCGGTTCACCAACATGGTCACCGTCTCCCTCGGCGGGGTCGGCACCATCAACCGGGTGGTCAACACCACCGGCGGCACCGCCAACACCGCCAACCAGGTGGTCTACCTGACCAACTACCCGTAACCGCCATGCGTTGGTCCTGCCCGTCCAGACCGTCGAGCTGGACGGGCAGGACCGGGTGGGACCGGTGGGATCCGGAGGCCGTGGGTCACGGGGACACCGGGACAGGGCGGTGATGTGTCCCGGATGCTGCCCAGGTGGCCGGGGGCGGGCTGCCGGGACGGGCATGAGGCGCACAACTGCGCACACTGGCGCAATTGCCTCCCAAGTGGACGGAAACCCTTCACTCCGGTAGTAGGCTTTGCCCTTGGAGCGAGCTTCATCCGTTTGATCATTCTTCAGGTGGAGAGGCACAGGATGACCACTTCTCGACTGCTTCCGATGGAACGCACCTGTCCCTACGCCCCGCCGGCCGAGCACGTCCAACTGCAACGGGACGCACCCGTGGCCCGGGTGACGCTGCCGGACGGATCGTGGGCGTGGGCGCTGAGCCGACTCGACGACATCCGTGCGGTCTTGACCGATCCGCGGTTCAGTTCCGACCGCCGGCGGGAGGGGTACCCGCTGGTCACCGCCGAAATGCGCGCCGCGTTCTCCTCCGAGCGACCGTCCATGATCGGGCTCGATCCGCCGGAACACGGGGTGGCGCGACGGGCGGTCGTCGGGGAGTTCACCGTCCGCCGGATGAACGCCCTGCGTCCCCGCATCCAGCAGATCGTCGACGAATGCATCGACGCCATGCTCGCCGGGCCGTGCCCGGCCGACCTCGTGTCAGCGCTGTCGATGCCGGTGCCGTCGCTGGTCATCTGCGAGCTGCTCGGTGTGCCCTACGCCGATCACGAGTTCTTCCAGAGCCGCTCCGCCACGCTGCTGCGTCGCTCCATCCCGACCGTCGAGCGTCGTGCGGCGGCCACCGAGGTTCGTGAGTACATGGCGGGACTCATCGCCGAGAAGACGCGGACGCCGCCCGACGACCTGCTCGGCCGCCAGATCGCCCGGGGCGCGGACCCGGAGGAGCTGGCGGGCCTCGGATTCCTGTTGCTTATCGCCGGGCACGAGACCACCGCCAACATGATCTCGCTGGGCACGATGGCGCTGCTGGAACAGCCAGAGGCGCTGGCCGCGCTGAAGGACGATCCCGCCGTCACGCCCCGGGCCGTCGAGGAACTGCTCCGCTACTTCACGATCGCCGAATTCGCCACCAACCGGGTCGCGCGGGAGGACGTCGAGGTCGGCGGCGTCCTGATCCGCGCCGGCGAGGGCGTCATCACGCTCGCCAACACCGCGAACCGCGACCCGGCCGCGTTCGCCCACGGCGACACCCTCGACATCGGGCGCGGGGCCCGTCACCACGTCGCGTTCGGCTTCGGTCCTCATCAGTGCCTTGGGCAGAACCTCGCCCGGATCGAACTCCAGATCGTCTTCGACACCCTCTTCGCCCGGGTCCCCGGCCTCGCACTCGCGGCGTCTGTCGAGGACCTGCCGTTCAAGGACGACGCCGGCGTCTATGGCCTCTACTCCCTCCCCGTCACCTGGTAGGAGACACGATGCAGGTGACCGCGGACCCGACCCGCTGCGTCGGTGCCGGCCAGTGCGTACTCACCGAGCCCACGGTGTTCGGCCAGGACGACGACGGCACGGTCGTTGTCCTCGACGACCGCCCCGCGGACGACGCGACGATGTCCCGAGTGCGGGAGGCCGTCCACATCTGCCCCGGCCGGGCGCTGACCCTCGACGAACCCGGGACCTGACGCGGCTCCGCCACCCGGCCGTGACGATTGACATCCTTCGCTCACACCCACAGAGTGACACCGATGGTGGGGGGAGCGGACGGGCCGACGTTGCTGGCCGGGGTGGACATCGGCACCACACACACCAAGGCCGGGGTCTACCGGCCGGACGGCACACCCGTGGCGCAGCGACAGGCGGCCACCCCGTCCGACGCCGACGGGTTGCGGGCCACCGCGCTGCGGCTGCTCGCCGAGTGCGTCTCGGCCGCGCCGGCACCGCCGCTGGCCGTCGGGGTGTCGAGCATGGCGGAGACCGGGGTGCCGCTGGACGCCGACGGTGACCCGATCGGTGACCTGCTGCACTGGCGGGACCGCCGCGCCCACCGGGAGGCCCACCAGATCGGCGAGACGGTCGGCCGGGCGCCGTTCTTCGCCGCGACCGGCCTGCACCCGAGCGCGAAGCTGCCGCTGGCCCGCTGGATCTGGCTCCGCCACCACGATCCCGACCGGACCCGGCGGATGGCCCGCTGGGCGAGCAGCGCGGACCTGGTGCTGGCCGCCCTCACCGGCACCCTCGCCACCAGCCCCACCCTGGCCGCCCGCACCGGCGCCTTCGACATCCGCGCCATGGCGTACGCGCCGGACCTGCTCGACCTGGCCGGACTGCGGCCCGATCAACTGCCCCCGGTGGTCGCCGCCAACCGGGTCGCCGGGCGGACCACGCGCGCGGTGGCGACCCGCACCGGTCTGCCGGCCGGCACTCCGGTCGTCCTCGCCGGCCACGACCACCTCGCCGCCGCCTGGGCCGCCGGAGTCCGGGGGCCGGGCCGGACGGCGGACTCGATGGGCACCGCCGAGACGGTGCTCACCCCGGTCGCGGCGGTGCCGGCGATGCCCGCCGCGCCCACCGGCATCTCGGTCGGCCCCTTCCTCGACGGCCGCTCCTACTGCCTCATCAGTGGCCTGTCCAGCAGCGGCGGCCTGGTCGACTGGTGGCTGGAGCGCTTCGCGCCGCCCGGCTGCCCGGACCGGTACCGCTGGTTCACCGACCTTCTCGGCACCACCACTGACCCCGAACCCACCGGCATCGTCGTGCAGCCGTACCTGCACGGGCGGGCCAGTCCCCAGCCGGACCCGCACCGCACCCTGTCGTTCCACGGCATCCGGCCGGAGCACCACCTCGCCGACATCGGCCGTGCGGTCCTCGAAGGGCTCTGCATGCAGGTGCGCTGGATGCTGGAGAGCCAGGCCACGATCAGCGGCCAGCGCCCCGAGACGGTGGCAGTCTTCGGCGGCCCCACCGCCAGCCCCGCCTGGATGCGGATCAAGGCCGCGGTCATGCCGGTGCCCGTGGTGGTGCTGCCCGAGCACCGGTCCGCCGTGCTCGGCGCCGCGCAACTCGCCGGCCGGGCGATCGGCGTCCAGGACCGTACGCCCACCTCACCACCGCCCCGGCCCGCCGCCCCGCCCGACGCGGCGTGGGAGACGGCGTACCGCTCCCGGTTCCTACCGTTGGTCACCACCCCCGCCCCACCTGGCAGTTGACGAAACGCCGGTGCCGTTGCAACGCGACGTCGCTGGCTGCGGCCTCGGCGTTCCGGCACGGCCGGTCCGGCAGAACGACCGGCAGAACCTCGTGCGGAAGACGCGCTCCCGGGCATGGCGAACGTCACAAACAGTTCCCCGGATGCTGGCGTTGACCTGCGGAGACGTCGTCGCTCCCGGTGGTTGCCCTCGCCGGCGAAACCATTGCGGCACCCTTTCGCCGCCGCTACGAAACGTGCGGGTGACCTGATTCCGGACACCCGTACCCCGATCGCGCAGTGACGCCGATCGACCCACCCGAAGTGGAGACGACCCCCTCATGCGACAACGCCGTCTTCTGGCGTACGGCGCGCTCGGCGCCACGCTGGCGACTCTGCTGGTCGGAGTCACCCCCGCCACCGCCCAACCCACGCCGGCCCCGTCGGCTCCGTCGGCTCCCACCGTCGGTGACGCGGAGCCCACCCGGAGGCTGACCCTGTTCACCGGCGACCGGGTCACCGTGCGAGGCCGGGAGGTGACCGTCGCCCCCCGCGACGGTGTCCACTTCGTCCGCCTCCAGCGGGACCGGGCCGACTACGTCATCCCGTCCGACGCCATCCCGCTGCTGCGGGCCGACCGGCTGGACGAGCGGCTGTTCAACGTCACCGCCCTGCTCGAGTTCGGCTTCGACGAGCTGTCGTACCTGCCCCTGGTGGTCTCCGACGCGACCGCCGTGCGCGGCCTGGACACCGGGCGTGAACTGGAGGCGGTCGACGGGTTCGCCACCCGGGTGCCGCTGGCCGACCTGGCGAAGACCTGGCAGACCACCCGCACGTCACTGACGCGCGGCAAGGTCTGGGCCGACGGTGTCCGCCAGTCCAAGCTGGAGACCAGCGTGCCGATGACCGGTGCCCCGGCGGCCTGGGCGGCCGGGTACGACGGCACCGGGGTGAAGGTCGCGGTGCTCGACAGCGGCATCGACGACAGCCACCCCGATCTCGCCGGGAAGGTGGTGGCGCGCCGCAACTTTGTGCCCGAGATCGAGACCGCCCTGGACCTCAACGGACACGGCACCCACGTGTCGTCGACGATCGTCGGCAGCGGGGCCGCGTCGGGCGGGAGGTACAGGGGGGTGGCGCCCGGCGCGACCCTGCTCGACGGCAAGGTGTGCTGGAACGCCGAGGGCCGGGGCAACTGCTCCGACTCGGCGATCCTCGCCGCCATGCAGTGGGCGGCCGAATCCGGCGCGACGATCGTCAACATGAGCCTGGGCGGCCAGGACGCCGTCGGTGTCGACCCGCTGGAACAGGCGGTCAACGACCTCACCGCCGAGTACGGCACCCTCTTCGTCGTCGCCGCCGGCAACTACAACGGCTGGCAGTTCCGGGTCGGTTCGCCGTCCACGGCGGACGCGGCGCTGTCGGTGGCGAACGTCGACCGGGCCGGGGAACTGAACTGGTCGTCGCTGCGCGGACCCCGGATCGGCGACTACGGCGTCAAGCCGGACATCGGCGGGCCGGGCACCGAGATCACCGCCGCCCGCTCGCCGAGCGCGCTCGGCCACCTGCCGACCGGGTCGTACTTCGCCGCCACCGGCACCTCCATGGCCGCCCCGCACGTGGCCGGCGCCGCCGCCCTGCTGACCCAGGCCCACCCGGACTGGAAGGCCACGCAGCTCAAGGAGGCGCTGATGGCCACGGCGGCACCGAACCTGGCGTACGACGTCTTCGCGCAGGGCGCCGGCTTCGTCGACGTCGACAAGGCGCTGCGCCAGCCGGTCACCGTCAGCCCGGCGTCGCTCAGCCTCGGGGTGCTCGAGTGGCCGCACACCGAGGCGCCCACCGCGCGGACCATGACCTACCACAACCGCGGTGACCGGCCGGTGACGCTCGACCTGGCCCTCGACGGCACCGCGCCGCCGGGCCTGCTGACGCTGAGCGCGACCACCCTGACCGTGCCGGCCGGCGGCGACGCGACCGTCCAGGTCACCGTGGACGAACGGGCGAGCACCTCGTACGGCCTCTACAGCGGGCGACTGGTGGCCACCGCCGGTGACGTCACCCTCCGGACGCCGTTCAGCGTCTACCACGAGGAACCGGCGGCGGGTCTCACCATCGACGCCATCGGCCGGGACGGCGGTGCCCCCGCCACGGTGCTGGTCGAGCTGGTCAACCCCGACCCGCAGAACTACGCCAGCCATACGTTCTACACGTCGAGCGCGTCGCTGCGGGTGCCGCTGAACAGCTCCTGGCGGCTGTCCGCGTACATCGAGGAGGCCGACGGCACGGTCTCCCTGCTGACCGACAACCGTCTCGTCGCCGGCACCGACCGGAAGGTGGTGCTCGACGCGCGGAAGGCGCGACCGCTCGACATCACCGTCCCGGACCGCCGGGCGCGGGCGCAGGACGCCTCGGTCATGGTACTGCGCGGCGGCGACCGGCTGGTCACGTACGCCGGTGTCACCGGCGATCTGGACAAGATCCTCACCGCCGACGTCGGTCCCACCGACCTGCCGGGCGTGACCACCCAGGTGCACGCGGTCTTCCAGGGCCCCGCCCGCCGGGACAGCGCCCCCGACGTCTACCAGTTGGGCTGGCGCATCCGGGGCTCCTTCGTCACCGGCCTGGTCCGGCACGTCTCGCGCGAGGACCTGGCCACCGTGCAGGCCGAGTACGCGCAGAACGCGACCGGCGTAGCGGCGTGGCGCATCAACGGCAGCCCCGACCCGGACTCCGGCGGTGGCGGGCTCATGCTGACCAGTCAACTGCCGGCCGTGGCGACGCCGGGACGCCGTACCGAGTACTACAACGGTGACGTGCCGTGGCTGACCGACGTCCAGGAGGAGACCGTCGACGGCGGCCTGTTGATCCTCAACCTGGCGACCACGGAGCCGGTCACCTACCGGCCCGGCCGCCGCTACGTCGAGCGCTGGAACGGCACGGCGCTCAACACCACCCTGATCCCGCAGAACGGCGGCTCACCGGCCGTCGCGCGGCAGGGCGACTCGATCCAGGCCGCGCTCACCGGCTACACCGACGGGGCCGGCCACGTGGGTCTGCCGTACTCGATGACCAACCACCGGTTCACCCTGCACCAGGGCGACCGGCTGGTCGGCGAGCACACCTACCTGTACGGCTCGTGGCAGGTCGCCCCGGAACCGACCACCTACCGCATGCGGTACGCGTTCGACCTGCCCGAACCCTACCGGCTGTCCCGGCGGCTGGAGACGGAGTGGACCTTCACCACCTCCGCCGCGCAGCAGGGCGCGCTGCCGCTCACGTCGATCGGGTTCCGGCCGGCGCTGGCGCTGGACAACAGCGTCCGGGCGGGCAGCCGACTGACCGTCCCGCTGACGTTCGCCCAGCAGGCGACCGCAGGGCGGGTGACGTCGGCGACGGTGTCGGTGTCGTTCGACGACGGCCGCACCTGGACGGCGGCGCCGACGGCGGAGAAGCACGGGACGTACACCGCCACCGTGCGGCATCCGAGGGACAGCTCCGGGTTCGTGTCGCTGCGTGCCACCGCCGTCGACAGCGCGGGGAACACCGTCACCACCACCGTCTACCGGGCCTACCAGGTCAGGTGACCGGTGTGAGGCACGCGGGGCCGGGCGGTCCGGGCCCGGCCCCGCGTGGCTCAGGAGACCCGTCGACCGGGCGGCGAGCCGAGTTCCGCGAGCCGGCCGAGGGCCTGGTCCACCAGGTCCGCCGGCCCGACCTGCCGGGCGATACGGACGGCCCGCCGCAGCTCGCCGCGCGCCTCGTCCACCCGGCCCAGCCGGGCGAGCGCGCCACCCAGCCCGTACCGGCACCGGGCCTCGCTCTGCCGTACCCCGGCCCGTTGCAGCAGGGGCAGCGCCACCCGGAGACTGGTGGCCGCGGCGGCCCAGCGGCGCAGTGCCAGCAGGCTCAGCCCGACGTTCAGGTGCAGGTGGCCGGCGGTCAGGTCACCGACCTGCGGGGACGGTGCCCGACCCGGATCGGTCAGCAGCGCCTCCAGCCGCCGGTAGTGCGCGATGGCCTCCCGGTGCCGGCCGGCCTGGGCGAGGCTGCCGGCCAGCAGCGACAGCGCCTGCGCGTAGCCGTCCCGGTCCCCGGCGGCGTCCAGGAACGGCAGCGCCCGCCCGGCCGCCGCCTGCGCCTCGGTGGCGTCGCCCCGACGTCTGGCGGCGGTGCCGAGGTAGGTCCACGCCCAGCCCTGCTGGTCGAGGTCGGCCACGGTGGTGGCCAGGCGCAGCGCCTCCCGGGCCGGCGCCTCGGCCAGGTCGGGACGCAGCGCGCAGGTGCTGTACGCCCACGACACGTAGTTCAGGTGGACGGCCTGGCCGCGAGGATCGCCGAGCGCCTCGGCCGAGGCCGCCGACATCTGGTACACCTCCAGCCAGTTCCGCCAGTGCGTCCACCGGTCGGAGAACCAGTGCATGGCGTCGGCGACCGCCATCACCTCGGCGTGCCGTCCCGCCCCGAAGGCCGTGCGCAGCGCGCCGAGCCAGTTCCGGCTCTCCTGCTCGATCCAGCGGCCGGCCTCCTCGGCCGAGGCCGGGCCGTGACCGGTCCCGCCGGTGTGGCCCGGCTCGAACCACCGCCCGGCGGCCACCGCGGTGTCGAGCAGCCAGGTGACCACGCGGTCCTCGCTCTCCCGTCGCGCCTGCGCGCTCTCCTCGGCGGCCAGCCGGGCCCGGGCGAAGAGCCGCATCAGGTCGTGGAACCGGTAGCGGCCGTCGGTGGCCGGCTGGAGCAGCCCGAGTTCCGCCAGTTCCTCCAGGGCCGTCTCGGTCGCCCGGACGCCCAGGCCGGCGGCCTGCGCGGCTAGGTCCAGGCCGGCGTCCGGGCCGGGGATCAGGGACAACCGCCGGAACGTACGGGCGGCGGCGACGGACAACTGCCGGTAGGAGAGCATGAACGGGGCCGCGATCTGGAGGTCCCCGGCGACCAGCAGGTCGAGCCGGTCGTCCTGGTCGGCCAGCCGGCGCAACAGGTACGCCACACTCCAGTCCGGACGGCTGAGCAGACGGTTGCCGGCGATCCGCAGCGCCAGCGGCAGGTGACCGCAGGCCCGCACGAGGCCGAGCAGCATGGCGTCCGGCTCGGCGGCGGCGCGGTCCGCTCCGATGATCCGGTGCAGCAGGGCGACCGCCTCGCCCCCGGTGAGGGTGGGCAGGGTGCGCCGCTCGACCGCCTCCAGGCCGGCCAGGGCACGCCGGCTGGTGACGATCGTCATCGTGCCGCCGGCACCCGGCAACAGCGGGCGGACCTGTGCCTCGTCGGCCGCGTTGTCGAGCAGCAGCAGGATGCGCCGGTCCCGCAGCAGCGCCCGGTACCGGGCGCTGCGTGCGTGCTCGTCGCCCGGCACCCCGGTCTCCTCCACGCCGAGCGCGGTCAGCAGCCGGAGCAGCAGGTCGTCCGGGCGTGGCGGGTCGGCGTCGAGGCCGCGCAGGTCGACGAAGAGCACACCGTCCGGGAACGACTCGGCGTACCGGGCCGCGGCCTGCACCATGAGCGCCGTCTTGCCCAGACCGGGTGGCCCGGACACGACCGCCACCACCGGGGTGCCCGGCCGGTCGGGCGGTTCGGCGCTGCGGGCGACGAGATCGCCCAACCAGCGCAGTTCGTCGTGTCGGCCGGTGAAGTCGGCGACGGTCCGGGGCGGGGCCAGCGCCGGGGCCGTCCGGGTGACGCGCCGGCCGGCACGGGCCGTCTCCCGCAGCGCGGTGGCCGCGCCGTCCGGCAGGTCCAGCGCCCGGACGAGCGCCTCGACGGTACGGCGTTGCGGCACCCGGCTGCGTCCCCGTTCCATGTCGCTGATCGCCCGGACGCTGATCCGCGACGCGGCGGCCAACTCCTCGATGGTCAGGCCGGTGTCGGTGCGGTGCCGGCGCAGCAGCAGGCCGAACCGGTTCGGCTCGGCGGCCGGCGGGTCGGGCCGGCCCGGTGCGGCCGGATGGCGTGGTGTCGCCTCCGCGTCGGCGTCGGGCGGTGGGCCACCGCCGGGGGAGCCCATCAGACGGGCGGCAGGATCGCCTCGTGGGCACGGCGCTCCGTGCGGGACGAGTCGATCACCTGCGGCACGTGCCCGATCATGCCATGCCTCCCGCGCCGCACGTCACCTGAGACGAGCAGGGAATCTGCGACCTCTCCGGCCGGCCCGGCGGGCTCGGCGGCCCCGTCGGGCCGGGGCGTCGGCGCCGGCGGTGCCGGGCCGCCGGGAAGGTCGTCTATATCGACGATGATCGTCCAGCGGTATGGTCGGCGTCTGTCTCGATCTCTCTGACCAGCCCGGAAGGGAGCTCCATGAGGAGCATCGTTGCCCGTGTCCTCGCGGTGGCGGGCCTGGCGCTCGCCGTCGTCGCGGTGCCGGTGGTGCCCGCGGTCGGCCCGGCCGTGCTCGGCACGGCGGCCCAGGCGGCGGGCCCACGGCCGGACTTCCAACTGCCGTTCCCCTGCGGGGAGTCGTGGCGGTTGGCCACCTACTACGGCCACGACGACTACGACATCGACATGACCTGGAACGGTGGCGCCAGCAGCGGTCGGCCGATCCTCGCCTCTTACAGCGGCACGGTGGCCTTCGCCGGCTGGGGCAACGGCGGTGGCTGGTACGTCGTCCTCGACCACGGTGCCGGTTGGCGGACGTCCTACCTGCACATGATCGAGGCGCCGCCGGTGCGGGCCGGCCAGTGGGTCGCTACCGGCCAGCAGATCGGCCGGGTCGGCAGCACCGGCAACTCCACCGGCCCGCACCTGCACTACGAGCAGACGCGGGACGGGGTCAAGACCGAGGCGTGGTTCAACGGAGTCCCGTCCGGCATCACCTCGGACGGGAGCCCGCACACCGGACCGCTCTACGTCTCCGGGCCCGTGTCGGCTCCCCGCAGCGTGGTCAGCAACAACTGTGGTGCGGCGGCCCGGCAGGTGTGGGAGGCGGCCAGTAACGCCGGCTGGCGGGCGCTGCCGGTCAGCGGCGCGGCCGGGCCGGTCGTCGGCTCGGCCACCGCCGCGATCGAGCTGAACGGCGTGAAGATCGTCTACACGGTGCAGGACGGCCGGGTGTACGAGGCGGCCAGCAACACCGGTTGGCGCAATCTCTGGACCGGCATCTCCGGGGTGAGCAACTCGGCGTTGGCGGCGATCGCCGTGGATGGTGTGAAGTACGTGTACACGGTGGTCGGTGGTTGGGTGCATGAGGCGTCGAGTGCGAATGGTTGGCGGAATCTGAATTCCGGGATTTCCGGGGTGAGTGGTTCGGCGTTGGCGGCGATCGCGGTGAATGGTGTGAAGTACGTGTACACGGTGGTCGGCGGTGTGGTGCACGAGGCCCACAGCGCCAACGGCTGGCGGAATTTGAACTCGGGGATTTCCGGGGTGAGTGGTTCGGCGTTGGCGGCGATCGCGGTGAATGGTGTGAAGTACGTGTACACGGTGGTCGGTGGCGTGGTGCACGAGGCCCACAGCGCCAACGGCTGGCGGAATTTGAACTCGGGGATTTCCGGGGTGAGTGGTTCGGCGTTGGCGGCGATCAGCGTGAACGGCGTGAAGCACGTCTACACCGTGATCGGTGGTGCGGTGCACGAGGCGGCCAGCGACAACGGCTGGCGCAACCTCAACTCCGGCGTACGCGGTTCGACCGTCTCCGCCCTGACGTTGAACGGCGTGAAGATCCTCTACGCCGCCTGACGGCGGGTCGGTCGGGCGGGGTCGGCGCACGACCCCGCCCGTCTGGCCGTCGCCCGTTCAGTCCCGCAGCGGGTACGGGATGAAGGTGCTGCGGTTCTCGTCCAGGTCGAGCCGCCGGCTGATCGGCGGCGCGGCCCGCTGGGGGCAGCTCATCCGCTCGCAGGTCTTGCAGCCCGGCCCGATCGGCGTCGCGGCCTCGGCGGCGTGCAGGTCCATCCCGGCCGAGTAGACCAGCCGGCCGGCGTGTCGGATCTCGCACCCCAACCCGATCGCGTAGGCCTTGCCGGGCTGGCCGTAGCCGCCGTGGTGGCGGGTGATCGTGCGGGCGATCCACAGGTAGCGCTGCCCGTCCGGCATGGCGGCGACCTGCGTGACCACCCGGCCCGGTGAGCTGAACGCCTCGTAGACGTTCCACAGCGGACAGGTCCCGCCGGTGCGGGAGAACGGGAAGCCGGTGGCGGACTGCCGTTTCGACATGTTGCCGGCCCGGTCGACCCGGACGAACGAGAACGGCACGCCCCGGGCCCGGGGCCGCTGCAGTGTGCTCAGCCGGTGGCAGACCGTCTCCCACCCCATCGCGAAGTGCTCGGTGAGCAGGTCGATGTCGTACCGGCGGCGCTCGGCGGCGGCCAGGAACTGCCCGTACGGCAGGATCAGCGCCGCGGCGAAGTAGTTCGCCAGGCCGACCCGGGTGAGGATCTGGGTCTGGGTGTCGTCGAACCGTTCCTCCTCGACGATCTCGTCGATCACGTCGGCGTACTCCAGCAGCGCGATCTGCGCGGCCATCCGCATCGCCTCCTGCCCGCCGCGCAGCGACGTGGACAGGTGCAGGGTCTGGGTCTGCGGTCGGTACCGGTGCAGTTCACCGCCGAGTTGGCCGGCCTCCTCGCGGGAGATCCGGATCCCGTGCCGCTGCGCCAACCGGTCCCGCAGGACGGCGCGGACCTCGCCCCGGCGCAGCCCGATCCGCGTGGCCAACTGCTCCGCCGCCTCGTCCAGGTCGGGTACGTAGTTCTGCCGCCGGTAGAAGAACTCGGTGACCTGGTCGTGCGGGCTGCGGCCGACCAGGTCCCGGTCGCCGACCAGCTCGGCGAGCTGTTCGTCGAGCTGCTGGTGACGACGGTGCAGTTCGAGCACCGCCTCGGCCGCCTCGGGCAGCCGGTTGGCCAGCTCGGTGAGGTCGGCGATGCCGACCCGGCCGCCCAGCGCCTCCCGCAGCCCGGCGACCAGCCGGGGCGTGTCGTGCGGGGCGAAGACGGTCGGGTCGACGCCGAAGACCTCGGTGATGCGCATGAGCACCGGGACCGTCAGTGGCCGGGAGTCGTGCTCGATCTGGTTGAGGTAGCTCGGCGAGATGTTCAACAGCCGGGCGAGATCCGCCTGACTCAGCGCGCGGTCCTGGCGCATCCGGCGCAGCCGGGCGCCGCCGAAGGTCTTGGTGATCGCCCTCACCTCCCCCTACGTCGGGCCTGGTCCGTCGACATTAACACCGCTGTAAAGATGGGTCTTCGCACGTTGGCAAAACGGCGCTCCTACTTTTCAATAATTGGCTTCTTCCGTCCCTCGACCCACCCGCCGGACCCGTGTGACCGTGGGCGGCACACCGATACACCGGCACCCGAGGGGAGCGAGGACCATGCAGACCGCGGTCGAGCAGTTGCGACACGTTTGGGAGAACGACCAGCGCTGGCAGGGAGTGCGGCGCAGCTACCGCGCCGAGGACGTGGTCCGGCTGCGCGGCGCGATCCAGGAGGAGCACACCCTGGCCCGGCACGGCGCGGAACGTCTGTGGCGCCTGCTGCACAGCGAGGACTACGTCCACGCGCTCGGCGCGCTCACCGGCAACCAGGCGGTGCAGATGGTCCGGGCCGGCCTGAAGGCCATCTACCTCTCCGGCTGGCAGGTGGCGGCGGACGCCAACCTCGCCGGACACACCTACCCCGACCAGAGCCTCTACCCGGCCAACTCGGTCCCGGCGGTGGTGCGGCGGATCAACAACGCGCTGCTCCGGGCCGCCCAGATCACCACCGCCGAGGGGGACACCGCCGGAACCGACTGGCTGGCCCCCATCGTCGCCGACGCCGAGGCCGGCTTCGGTGGCCCGCTCAACGCGTACGAGCTGATGACCGCGATGATCGCGGCCGGCGCCGCCGGCGTGCACTGGGAGGACCAGCTCGCCGCCGAAAAGAAGTGCGGCCATCTGGGCGGCAAGGTGCTCGTCCCCACCGGGCAGCACATCCGCACCCTGGAGGCGGCGCGGCTCGCCGCCGACGTGGCCGGGGTGCCGACCGTCGTCATCGCCCGGACCGACGCGCAGGCCGCCACGCTGCTCACCACCGACGTGGACGAGCGGGACCGGCCCTTCGTCACCGGCGACCGGACCGCCGAGGGCTTCTACCGGGTCCGCAACGGCATCGAGCCGTGCGTCGCCCGGGGGCTGGCGTACGCCCCGCATGCCGACCTGCTCTGGATGGAGACCAGCACCCCGGACCTGGAGGTCGCCCGCCGCTTCGCCGAGGCGATCAAGGACCAGTACCCGGACCAGCTCCTCGCCTACAACTGCTCGCCGTCGTTCAACTGGCGCAAGCACCTCGACGACGCGACCATCGCCAAGTTCCAGCGGGAGCTCGGGCACATGGGGTACAAGTTCCAGTTCATCACCCTGGCCGGTTTCCACGCCCTGAACTACTCGATGTTCGACCTGGCGCGCGGCTACGCCGCCGACGGCATGCCCGCCTACGTCGGGCTCCAGGAGCGGGAGTTCGCCGCCGAGGCGGCCGGCTACACCGCGGTCAAGCACCAGCGTGAGGTGGGCACCGGCTACTTCGACCTGATCAGCACCGTGCTCAACCCGGCCGCCGAGACCACCGCCCTGCGCGGCTCCACCGAAGAGGAGCAGTTCGCGTGAGATACGAGATCATCGGTCCGCTGGCGGACCGCTTCGACGAGGTCCTCACCGCCGAGGCGCTGGAGTTTCTGGTCGCGCTGGACAGCGAGTTCGCCGCCCGCCGGGTGGCGCTGCTGGACACCCGGCGGGCCCGCCGGGCCCGGTACGCCACCGGCCAGTTGCCCGACTTCCTTCCGGAGACCGCGCACGTCCGCGCCGATCCCACCTGGCGGGTGGCCCCGCCCGCCCCGGGGCTGGTCGACCGGCGGGTGGAGATCACCGGGCCGACCGACCGCAAGATGACCGTGAACGCGCTGAACTCCGGGGCCCGGGTGTGGCTCGCCGACTTCGAGGATGCCACCGCCCCCACCTGGGACAACGTCATCGGCGGCCAGCTCAGCCTGATCGACGCCCTGGACCGGCGGATCGACTTCACCGACGCGCGCGGCAAGCGGTACGCCCTCGGCGAGGACCTGGCGACGATCGTGGTCCGACCGCGTGGCTGGCACCTCGTGGAGAAGGGGATCGCGGTCGACGGGCGACCGGTCTCGGCCAGCCTGGTCGACTTCGGGCTCTACCTCTTCCACTGCGCGCGCCGGCAACTCGACGCCGGGGCCGGCCCGTACTTCTACCTGCCGAAGCTGGAGACCCACCGGGAGGCGCGGCTCTGGAACGACATCTTCGTCTTCGCCCAGCACTACCTGGGCCTGCCGGTCGGGACGATCCGGGCCACCACCCTGATCGAGACGATCACCGCCGCGTTCGAGATGGAGGAGATCCTCTACGAGCTGCGCGAACACTCGGCGGGACTGAACGCGGGCCGGTGGGACTACATCTTCAGCGTGATCAAGAACTTCGGGCAGTGGCCGGACTTCGTCCTGCCGGACCGGTCCGAGGTCACCATGACCGTGCCGTTCATGCGCGCGTACACCGAGCTGCTGGTGCGGACCTGCCACAAGCGGGGCGCGCACGCCATCGGCGGGATGGCCGCGTTCATCCCCAGCCGTGACCCGGCGGTCAACGAGACCGCCCTGACCCGGGTGCGGGCCGACAAGCAGCGCGAGGCCGACGCCGGATTCGATGGTTCCTGGGTGGCCCATCCGGGCCTGGTCGGGGTGTGCCGTGAGGTGTTCGACGGGGCGCTCGGTGACCACCCGCACCAGCTCGACCGCCTCCGCGAGGACGTGCAGGTCACCACGGCCGACCTGCTGGCCGTCGACAAGACCCCGGGCCAGGTCACCGCCGCCGGGCTGCGGTCCAACGTCGCGGTGGCGCTGCGGTACGTCGACGCCTGGCTCGGCGGCACCGGCGCGGTGGCACTGTGGAACCTGATGGAGGACGCGGCGACCGCCGAGATCGCCCGCTGCCAGGTGTGGCAGTGGACGCACCACGGCACGCCGCTGGCCGACGGCGGCTGCGTCACCGGGGACCTGGTCCGGTCGATCCTCACCGAGGAACTGGCCGCCCTGGTCGAGGGACGGGACGACGCCGGACGGGCGCGCGCCGAGGCGGCGGCGCGGATCATCGAGGACACCGCGCTCGGCGAGGACCTGCCGGCGTTCTTCACCACCGACGCGTACGCCCGGCACCTCGGACCGTCCCACCGGACCGGTGCCTGACCGCGAACCCGACCGACAGGGAGCCGGGGAGGGCATCGCCCTCCCCGGCTCCGCGTCTGCGGACGGCGGCCCGATCCCGCCTCGGCAGGTCAAGTTTTCGCCAAGATTCAAATGAAGGAATTTCATTTCGTCGGGGTGGGTAGCTAGATTGCCGCCGTGCGACCGCGCACAAGGGACGTCAGCTCGACACGGAGGGACCGCAACCCCTCCCACCGAGCCCCAGCCCTGGCGGGCCACCTCCCGCCCCCGGTACGACAACGACCGGGGCAGGGGGTCGGTTCGTGGCCCGGCGGGACGACGGCCATCGCCGGCACCAACGAGCTGGAAGGACACCGCAGATCATGGTTACGCCGACGTCGCAGACCGGCGGGCACGCGCCATCGCTCAGCGTCGTCATACCGACCTTCAAGGACGCCCAGAGCCTTGAGCTGACCCTGCGCTCGCTGAGTCGGCAGTCACTACCGGCCGACCGGTTCGAGGTGATCGTGGTGCGCGACGGTGGAGCCGAGGGGGCCGAGGACTACACCGCCGTGGCGGACCACGGCAAGTCCCTCGATCTCCAGATGGTCGCGCTTCCGGCCCGTGGTGGGCGGTCCGTGGCGCGCAACGAGGGGATCCGACGTGCCACTGCGGACACCATCCTGTTCCTCGACAGTGACTCGTACGCGACTCCGACCCTCCTCGAACGACACGTGGCCTTCCACGCCGCCTCGGGCACGCCCCACGTGTTGATCGGCCGGCGCAACGAACTCGGCCGGCGGCACCTCGACGCGGTGCTCGCCGGTGGGCCGGTCACGCCGGACTCCGACGTGCGCGCCGACGACGGGGGAGACACGCGCTTCCCCAACGGACTGCCGACGGGGGACCACTGGCTCGGTGCCATGTGGATGTTCGCGCACGGCCACAACATCTCCGCGCCACGCGAGGTGGTGACCGCGGTCGGCGGGTTCGACGAGGACTTCGGCACCCGCTGGGGGTGGGAGGACACCGAGTTGTTCTACCGGATCGACCGCCACCTCGGCCCGGAGAAGCGGGCGTTCCGGTACGACCCCGACGCGTTGGTCTACCACCTGCCGCACTACCGCAACATGCTGCAGAACCTCCAGGACTACACCGGCAACCGCAAGATGGTGCTGGCCAAGTACCCGACCATCGACTGGGAGTTCGTCGGCATCGTCGACACGATCTACTCGGCGGAGATCCTCGCCCGGTACCGGGAGGCCATCGCGGACTGTGTGGACCGGCAGGCATGCCGGGTCGCGCCCGCGTGGCGTTGGCTGCGGGACCGGCTGCCCGGTCCCCGGGTGTTGTGGGTCGGCACGGGCAGCGCCGAGGTGCCCCTCGGGGACCGGGCCGTGACGTTCGACTACGGCGTTCCGGCCGGAGGCCGGAACTACCACCTCGTCGGGATCGACCCGCCCTTCACGCCGGGCAGTCTGGACGCGGTCGTCAGCGTCGACTTCTGGCGTTACCTGCACTGGCAGGAACTCTGTTCGTTCGTGGGCTCGTCGGTCCGTCTGGGCGCGGAGGTCTACCTGGTCGGCACGGACACGCACCTCTCGGCCGGCCCGCCGCCCGGTCCGGAGCAGGTGCGGTACCTGACCCGGGCGTTTCGACACAGCTTCGAGGTCAGCGTGCTGGAGGCCGATCAGCCCGACGGGTGCTGGGCGCTGCACCTGCGTGCCGGTGCCGGTGCCGGGGCGCGGCGACGCCGACGGTTCTGAGTGGACGGCCTCCGGGCGGGGGACCGCATGTCGGCTAGCTGCCTAGGATGCTCTACGGGGTGTGCGCCGCGCGTCGTGCCGGCAGCACACCTGGCACCACCGGCCCGGTCGATGGCCCGTACGTCAACGGTGGGAGTCGGCGCCGTTCCGTGCCCTCGTCCGGGCGATCGGGCTGGCCTCGGCCGGTGCCGGCAGAACCCGCAGCACCACCAGGGCGACGTCGTCGTCGCCGCTGGCCGGGAAGCGGTCGAGCAGGTGGTCGCACACCTGCTCGGCGGTCATCCCGTGCCGGTCGGTCAGGGCGCCGACCAGATGGGCGAGGCCCTCGTCCAGGAGGCTGCCGCGCCGCTCGATCAGGCCGTCGGTGTAGAGGACGACGGTGCTGCCCGGGGCAAGGGTGACGCGGTGGTCACGACGCACGACGCCGCCGCTGTCCATGCCGAGCAGGATCTCCGGCGGCGCCTGAAGCAGGCCGGCGGTTCCGTCGGGGGCGACCAGCACGGGTGGCAGGTGGCCGGCGTTGGCCCAGACCAGGAGGTGCCGGCCGGGTTGGTTCTGCGGCTCGTCCTGCGTGACGCGGGCCAGGATCGCCGTGGCGAAGGCGTCGACCCGCAGGCCGCTCATCGCGGTGTCGAGATCGGCCAGTACGGCTGCCGGGGACTCCCGAGTGCCGTACGCCACCCCGCGCAGCAGGTTCCGAATCTGTGCCATGGTCGCGGCGGCCTGCCGGTCGTGGCCGGCGACGTCGCCGATGACCAGGGCGAGAGATCCGTCGGGTTGCAGGAAGGAGTCGTACCAGTCGCCGCCGAGGCGGGCGCGCTCGGTCGCCGGCCGGTACCGCACGGCCACCTCCAGGCCCTCGCGTTGGGCGGGCGGGGTCAGCAGGCTGCGTTGCAGCTTCTCGGACAGCTCCCGCTCCAGGCTCGCCACCCGGCGTTCGGCCTGGCGGGTCTGTGCCCGGTGGAGCGCCTGCGTCACCGCCGCGCCGACCAGCCGTACGAACCGCACGTAACTCTCGTCGACCGGCAGGTGCTGACTCAACTGCGCCACGAGTACCGCGTCGTCGGCGGTCCCGGACGCGTCGGGCAGCCGAACCCAGACCACCGCGATCCCGGCCGAGTCGTCGACCACGACGTCGCCCGCGTCGAACAGGGCCGACGGCACGACCGGCGACGACCGGCCGGCCGCGCGGGGCAGGAGGACGTCCACGTCCGGCAGGTCGTGGGGATCCCGGCGGAGCACGGTCACCGTCCGGTCGAGGATCTGGTCGGGTTCGTCCAGCTCCCCGAGGGCGTCGGTGAGTTCGGCGAGCAGGATCAGCCGCCGCTGGGACAGCACCTGCTCCGTGGTCTCCGACGCGATGTCGACGACACCCTCGACCTGCCCGCCGGCCCCGAGGACGGCGGAGTAGGAGAAGGTGAAGAAGCACTCCTCCGGGTAGCCGTGCCGGTCCATCAACAGCCGCATGTTCCGGGTCCAGGTCGCCCGCTGGGTCGTGCGGACCGACGCCAGCATCGGCCCGATCTCGTCCCAGATCTCCGGAAACACCTGGGCCGCCGGCGCCCCGAGGGCCGCCGGGTGCTTTTTCCCGATCAGGTCGACGTAGGCCTCGTTGTACAGCATGACGAACTCCTGACCCCAGAACAGGGTCACCGGGAACCGGGTGTGCAGGGTGATGTCGACGGCGGCGCGCAGCGTCCGGCTCCAGCCGGGCACCGGGCCGAGCGAGGTCGCTGCCCAGTCGACCCGCGCGTAGGCCGACCGCAGCGACCCCGCCGCGTCGAAGAGTTCGTCCACGGGCCGACGATAGCCCTGCTGGTGGACCGTCGCCGGACTGCACCGGTGATCGCCTTCTCGCAGGTCAGCATGCCTGCCGGGCCGACGTGGATCAGTCCGGCAGGGCCGGGACGTGCAGGGCCAGGATCGCCGTGTCGTCGCCGGGCTGGTGCCCGGTGAAGTCGAGCACCGCCGTCTCGACCGCCGCGGCGAGCTGCTCGGCGTCGGCGTCGGTCGTGTCGGCGAGGACCTGACGGAGCCGGTCGATGCCGAACAGCGCGCGGTCGGTGGGGCGGCGGGCCTCGGTGACACCGTCGGTGTAGAGCAGCAGGCTGTCGCCCGGGTGCAGTTGGACGCGTTGGTCGCGCAGCGGCGGCTCGGGCAGCCAGCCGAGGACGAGTCCGTACCGGCCGAGGGTCTCGATGGTGCCGTCGGCGCGGCGGACGAGAGCCGGGTCGTGACCGCCGCAGCTGACCTGGACGTTGACGCCGGTGTCGTTGACGCGCAGGGTGGCGTAGACGGCGGTCAGGTACTGGCTGTCGTCGGTGTACCACTCCCGCAGCGCGGTGTTCAGGGTGGCGAGGTTGTGGCTGGGGATGGAGCTGCGTGCGGCGGCGGCGCGCAGCGTGTAGCGGGCCAGCGCGGTCGTCTTCGCGGCCCGGGGGCCCTTGCCGGAGACGTCGCCGACGACCGCGGCCCAGGCGCTGCGGGTGGAGGGGAAGACGTCGTAGAAGTCGCCGAGGACCTCGTCGCCGCCGACGCCGCGACGGTACCGGGCGGCGACCCGCACGCCGGGGATCTGGGGGAGGCGGGCGGGCAGGAGGCTCTCCTGGAGGGTGAGGGCGAGCGTGGAGGCCTGCGTGGCGGCGTGTTCGGCGCGTTGGGTGGCGGCCCGTGCCTCGTGCAGGGCGTCGCGGAGCGCGATCTCACCGGCGGCCGCGTGGGACAGGGTGCGCAGCACCTCGATGTCGCGGGGGGTCCACTCCCGGGGCGCGGTGGCCATGGCGGAGAAGGTGCCGAGCACGTGGCCGTCGACGGAGTGCACCGGGAAGCCGGCCCAGGCCGCGACGCCCGTCAGTTCGATGGACGGGTTGTCGTGGGTGCGGGGGTCGGCGCGGGCGTCGGTGACGACCAGTTCGGCGTCGGCATCGATGACGTACCGGCAGAACGACTGCTCGACGGGGGTCTGCCGCTTTTCGGGGTCGATGTCGTCGAAGCCGGTGGAGCTCTTCCAGAAGGAGCGGGTGGCGTCGACGACGGTCACGAATACGAACGGCGTGCCGAGCAGGGACGCCGCCAGTCGGGTCAGCCGGTCGAAGGGTTCCTCCGGGGCGGTGTCCAGCAGGCCCGTGCGCCGTACGGCGGCCAGCCGGGCGGGGTCGGAGACGGCCGTCGGCAGGGGCGGGCGGTCCGGGGCCGTGTCGTCGCTGAGGGGTTGCCGGGGTTGCGGCCTCGTCGGTGGGGTCACCGTGGCGGGCCGGCGGGCCGGTAGCGCCCGGGCGTGGATCGCTGCGGAGGCGTGTTTTCACTCGTCTCGGCCACCATCACCTGGCCATTCTGACCGCATTGTTTGTCGCCCAGCAACTGCACGCCGGATGGCTACGGAGGGTGATCGTGCGGGTTCGGTGCTCGGGTCGGGGTCGGGTGGGTGCGGTCCGGGTCGGCGGGCGGGGGCGCGTCAGCCCGGCAGTTGTCGGAGGACGCCCTCGGTGTCGAGCACCGGGCAGAGCAGCCCCAGGGTTTCCAGGCTCGCCTGGTGCGCCTGGTCGCTGGCGGCGGTGCACGCGTCGGAGACGATCACCGGTCGGTACCCGAGGTTGATCGCGTCGAACACGGTGTGGGTCACCGCGAGGTTGGTGGCCACACCCGTGAACAGGAGCGTCTGCATGCCCCTGCCCCGCAGGACCGTGTCCAGCTCGGTGCCGAAGAAGCCGCTGAGCCGCACCTGGTGGATGAGGACGTCCTCGGGTTCGGGCGCGAGCTCGTCGATGATCTGGGCCTGCGGGGTGCCGCCGAGGAAGGCCTGGTGCTCGGCGATCATCGCGAAGAGGGGGGTGTTGGCGATCAGGTCGGGGTAGCCGGGTCGGTGGACGGTCTGGGTGTAGACGATCAGGCTGCCCCGGGACCGGGCAGCCGCGACGAGCCGGGCGGCGTACGACGCGACGCGGCGCCGGATGACCTGTTCGGCGAAGAAGGGGCCGAACGTCCCTTCCGGGCTGACGACCTCGTGCTGCCAGTGGATGTTGACGACGGCGGTGCGGGCCGGGTCGAGATCGGGCATGGTCCCTCCGTCACGGAGCGGAGATCTGATGGGGCGCGGCTTGGTACCGTCGCCCCTCCGTCGCGGCCGAACCCCTCCCGAAGGCGTCGAGACGTCCCCACCGTCCGGGTATGTCGAGCAAGGCCATGTAAGCGAGGTTAGCCGGAAGTGCCGGTCTGATCACGAGATCCTCGCCCACCGGCTGGAGGCCGAGCATGGTCCGCAGGAGCAGCAGCGTCGCCCCGGCGGACCATGCCTGCGGGCTGCACGCCGTGGGGTAGTTGACCGGGTACTTGGTGCTGCTCCGGCTGTATCCCGCGAACGCCTCGGGCAGCCGGCCGTCGTAGAAGGTCGCGGCGTCGAGGATGCCGGCGGCGATCCGGGCCGCCTCGTCGGCGTACCCGTAACGCCGCAGGCCCCAGGCGATGAACGAGTTGTCGAACGGCCAGATGGTCCCGACGTGGTAGCCGATCGGGTTGTAGCGGCCCTGGTCCTCGGCCAGGGTGCGGACCCCCCAGCCGCTGAAGAGGGCGGGTGACATCAGGTGGCGGACCAGGGCGGGGGCCTTCTGTTCCTCGACGATGCCGCTCCACAGCAGGTGTCCGATGTTCGACGACAGGGCGTCCACCTGGCGGCCGTCGCCGTCGAGGGCGAGGGCCATGTACTCGCCGTCGGCGACCCAGAAGTCGCGGTTGAAACGCTGTTTGAGTTCGGCCGCCTCCCGTTCCAGCCGGTTGGCGTAGGCGGGGTCGCCCCACAGGCGTCGGGCCAGCCGGGCGGTGCGCCGCTTCGCGTCGTACGCGTACCCCTGCAACTCGCAGGTCGCCCGGGGGAAGGTGGGCAGCCGGCCGTCGCGGTGGCAGATGCCGTCCCACGAGTCCTTCCAGCACTGGTTCTCCAGCCCGTTCTCGGTGTTGCGCCGCTGGTAGGAGATGTAGCCGCGGCCGGTCAGGTCGGCGTAGTCGTCGATCCAGTCGATCGCCGCCCGGGCCTCCTGTTCGACGGAGCGGACGAACTCGACGTCGCCGGTCCACCGTTCGTACTCGTCGAGCAGCACGAGGAAGAGGGGAGTGGCGTCCGCGCTGCCGAAGTAGGGACTGTGCGGGGTCTCGTCGAAGGCGGTGAGTTCGCCGTAGCGCATCTCGTGCAGGATCCGCCCGGGTTGCTCCTCCCGGAAGTCGTCGACCCGGCTGCCCTGGCGGAAGGCGAGCACCTTCAGGGTGGTGGCGGCCAGGTCGGGGGCGAACGGCAGTGCCTGGAGGCTGGTGAGGATGCTGTCCCGCCCGAAGAGGCACATGAACCAGGGCAGACCGGCGGCGGGCACGCTCTTGTCCTCGGCGAGGAAGGGGCTGAAACGCAGCGCGGCCAGGTCGATCAGGCTCTGCCGGTACGTCTCGTTGAGGGGCTCCCAGTCCGACTGGAGCCGTGGCGCCTGGTTCAGCCACTCCATGAGCCGGTGTTCCTTGTCCACCGGGTCCCGTGCCTCCCGACGGGGGATGACCAGCCGGTCCAGGCCTCTGGGTACGGGCAGGTCCGGCAGGGCGCTGAGCCGGGTGTGCCACGTGCTGTGCGGCTCGATGTGGACCTCGATGGTCACCCCGGCCTCGTCCAGGTGTGCGGGGCTCGTGACCGAGACGATCGTCTCCCGCCGGAACCGTTCCCGTTCGTAGCCGAGGACGAGCCGATCGTCGTCGACCCGGCGGTAGTGGCGTCCCTTCCGGTCCGGTGTCGCGTCCTTGACCTGGAAGAGGTCCGCGAAGTCGGCGTCCACGTCGACCCGGACGGTGAGGTCGACCGGTTGGCCGCCGTGGTTGATGATGGTCAGGTCCTCCTGTAGGCCGGTGCTGAGCGTGTGTCGGCGCACCACCGACAGGGTGCTGTTCACGTAGACGTCCTGGTGGCCCGGGACCAGGTAGAACTTGTTCTCGAAGTAGTGGATGTCGTCGATGGAGAGGGTGCTGAGTCGGGCGCCGTCGACCGTCAGCACCCACTTCGACAGCAGCCGCGTGTCGTGGGCGAACAGGCCGACCGGCTCGTCGGGCGAGGCCAGGATGTCGCCCGCCTCGTCGCACACGAGGAAGGTCGTGCCGTCCAGGATGCCGATGTGGTCCTCAGGCATCGCCACCTCCTCGCCGTCGCGCCCCGGACGGGGGTGGTGGCGGAAACAGCCGGCGGATCACCGCGAAGATCCGGGGGCTGCCCTCCACGGTCGCCTCGCCGCGCAGGACGGTCGTCAGGAAGTACGCCTCCCCGCTGGCGATCCGGTCGAAGACCGCCCGGTCCGCCCGGACGACGGCGTCCCCTCCGGTGGGCTCCTCGGCGACGGTGACGTCGCCGTCGCCGATGGAGACCAGCCAGTGGTCGACCTGCCCGGCCCGGCTGACGTCGAAACGGACACTGCCCGCGCCGATCGCCTTCAGCCGGGGATCGTGCCCCCGCCGGGCCAGGCTGTGGAAGAAATCCCGGGTGGCGTCAGCCATGGCGAACCCTCCTCAGGGCCACTCTGCGCTCCGACGAGACGTCTCCGCCTCACCCGGAGGGGGTGAACTTCCCCTCGCCGGGCCGGATCCTCTACCCGCAGGTCACACCCGGTCTGCTGCCCACCGGACACCGTCACGCGGGGTAGTCGACGGCACTAGCCTGACATCTGATGGATCCCATCCAGGCCACGCTGCTCCTCGCCGCCGGTCTCCTCACGGGGGCTCTCAACGCGTTGGCCGGTGGGGGGTCCCTGATCGCCTTCTCGGCGCTGATCGGGGTGGGGATACCGCCGCTCACCGCCAAGATGACCAACACGGTCGCCGTGTTCCCCGGGAACGTGGCGAGCGTCGCGGGTGGCTACCGGGACCTGCCGGCCCGGCGGGAGGCCGTCCGTATCCTGCCGGCGGCGCTGCTCGGTGGCGTCCTCGGATCGGTGCTGCTCCTGCTGACACCCACCGGTGTCTTCGAGCTGATCGTGCCGTTCCTCGTCCTCGCCGCCTCGGCCGTCCTCGCGCTGCGGAGCCGGCTGGCGGGGTGGGTCGCCCGTACCGCCGGCCACCGCCGACGGCATCCGGCGGCCCGGCAGGCGCTCGTCGCCGTGGGCGGGGTGTACGGCGGTTACGTCGGTGCCAGCTTCGGCATCGTCCTGCTCGCGAGCCTGGCGTTCCTCCAGGACGAGGCGCTCGCCCGGACCGTCGCGGTCAAGAACCTGCTCCTGGCCGCCGTGTCCTTCACGGCGGTGGTGCTCTTCGTCGTTCTCGGGCACGTCGAGTGGTCGGCGGTGGCGTTGCTGGTGCCGGCCACGATCGTGGGCGGCTACGGCGGTGCGCGGCTCGTCCGGAGGCTCCCGGAGAAGCTGGCCAGGGTGGTCATCGTCGTGTTCGGGACGTCCTTCGGGTTGGTGCTGCTCTGGCAGAACCTCCGGCAGCCGTGACCGCCGGCCCTCAGGTGCCGCGCAGCGCGTCCCGGATGTCCGTGTTCTCCGGTGAGCGCACCGCCGGAGGTCTGCGGCGGGCCGCGTCCCACGCCGCCTTGGGGCTGGCGAGGTAGTCGCGGACCGCCTTGCCGGCGAGGAGGGTGGGCGGGCATCCGGCGCAGCGGGCGGGCACTCCGTCGACGTCGACACCGAGGTGCCGGCACAGTGTCACCGCCCGCGACAGGTGGTAGGACTGGGTGACGATCAGCGCCCGGGTCACCCCGTACACCTGACGTGCTCGGGCGCAGGTGTCGTAGGTGTCCAGCCCGAACGGGTCGGCCACCACCCGCTGCGGATCCACGCCGAGTCCGGCCAGGTACGACGTCATCACCGTCGGTTCGTCGCCCGACGCGCCGTTGCCGTCGCCGGACACGAGGACGACGCGGGCGCGTCCGGCGCGCACGAGCGCGGCGGCGGTCTGGAGGCGGCCGGCCAGCCGTTCGCCCGGTTGCTGTCGGTCCGGGGCCACCCCGGTGCCGAGGACGATGACGACGTCCACAGCCGGAGCGGTGGCCTCGGGGTGCAGGTGACCGTGTGCGGCGACCTTCGTCCACGCCCAGGGGGCACTGGCGAGGAGCAGCGCCGCAACACCGGCGGCGGCCAGGCGGGTGAGTCGTCGACGGCGCCGGGAGCGGCGCGGCGACCGGTCGCTCCCCGTGCCGGCGGGTGCCGCCCCGGCAGGGTCTTCCGTATCCACCCCGACTGTCCTCTCCGGTCGACGACCGGCCCATCGTAGGCGGGGCCCGTCCTTCCCGGGGGACACCGACCATCTAATGAAATTGGTTAGCATTGCCATGAAGTCGTCGCCGGGTGGTGGCGGGTGGGCGCGCTCTGGGCCGCGCCGCCCGGCGCGTCGTCCTTGTGGCCCGGGTGGCGCGTCGCCTACCGTAATGAAAATGAGAATCGCTTTTACTGGGAAGGGCGGGAGCGGAAAGAGCACCCTCGCCGCCCTCTTCGTGGGATACCTGCGCGCGGCCGGGCACCGGGTGCTCGCCGTCGACGCGGACGTGAACGTGCACCTCGCGCCCCTGCTCGGGGTCGAGGCCGGCCCGGAGGGCGCGCTGTCCCACCCGGACAACGCCCGGCGGGTGCGGCGTCACCTGCTCGGCAGCAACCCGAGGGTGGCCGGCGTCGAGCACTTCGTGCCGACCACTCCACCCGGCCCCGGCTCGCGGCTGGTCACCCTGGACGCCGACGACCCGGTCCTGGTCCGCCACGCGGCAGCGCTCGATCCGCGTACGCACGTGCTGCACGTCGGCACGTACGAACCCGACGACATCGGCGCGGGCTGCTACCACGGGCACCTGGCGGTCCTGGAGAACCTCCTGTCCCACCTGCGGCTCGACGCCGGCGACTGGGTGGTCTGCGACATGGTCGCCGGAACGGACGCCTTCGCCAACTCGCTGCACGCCCAGTTCGACGTGATCGTGGTGGTCGCCGAGCCGACCCCGGAGTCCGTCTCGGTCGCCCGGCGCTACCGGGAGCTGGCGGCGGCGGCCGGGGTGGCGGACCTGTTGGCCGTGGTGGGCAACAAGGTGGTCGACGAGGTCGATCGCGACTACCTGGCCCGGGAACTCGGTGTCACCCCGCTGGCGGCGCTCTCCGTCCAGGTCGGCCTGCGCCGGGCTCGGCAGGCCGGCGCGTGCCCGAGCCTGGGGGACCTCGACGACGTCACCCCGCTGGCGCGCGTTGCCGAGCGTGCCCGGGCCCGTCCGATGGCTCCGGAGCGGCGGGAGGCCATGCTGCGCGCCCTGCACCTGCGTCTCGCCGGTCAGAACTGGGTCCGCAGCGCCCATGGCGACGTCACCACCCAGCTCGGCCCGGTGCCGGCGTGACCCTTCCGCGTGCCCGGGGCCGCCGCCGGCGGTGAGCGCCACGGTGGGCGGGCGGGGCACCCGGTTCCGCGTCTGCCCACCGGAGGGCCGCGTGTCGTTCCCATCGGGACTTCCCCTCGGTGTTGATAACGATTATCATCTCCGAGTATTGATTGGAGGGATGTGCCGATGGACTCCCCGCTGTACCTGCGTCCGCGGGTCGACGGCCGACTGGAACAGCTGCTGGACCAGCCACGCCTGCTGCACGACCTGGTCCGGGCGCTGGGCTCACCGCTCAACGTCGTGCTGCCCGACCAGATCGCCGACAACGTCGAGGCGTTCGGCGCCGTGCACCGGCGACACCACCTGCGCGGCGAGGTGTTCTTCGCCCACAAGGCCAACCGCTCCTCGGCCCTGCTGCGCCGGCTGGCGGCGACACCCGCCGGCATCGACGTGGCGAGCCTGGGGGAGTTGCAGCACGCGCTCGGCGCGGGCTTCACCCCCGGGCGGGTGATGGCCACCGGCCCCAAGACCCGCGAGTTCCTGTGGCTCGCCGCCCGCTGCGGCATCACCGTCAACCTGGACTCCCCCGCCGAACTGGACGACCTCGTCGCCCTCGTCCGCCGGCACGGACTGCCGCCGGTCCGCGTCCTGGCGCGCCTGTCGGCGTTCGGCTCGGCCGGGGCGACCATCCTGTCCCGACCGAGCCGGTTCGGCACCCCGCTGGCCGAGGCCGACCGGCTGCTGGCCCGCCTCGCCGAGACGCGCGACGCGGTCGAACTGGTCGGGGTCGCGTACCACCTCGACACCATCGGCGTGGCCGAGAAGGCGGTCGCCCTCCAGGCGTGCCTGACCGTCCTCGCCGACGCGCACCGGCACGGCCTGCGCCCCCGGATCGTCGACGTCGGCGGCGGCTTCGGCGTGGACTACCTCGCCGACGGCGCGCAGTGGGAGCGGTGGACCAGCGAGCTGGCCCTGGCCGTGCTCGGCCGTCGCCCGGAGCTGACCTGGGGCGGCCACGGCTACGGCTGGCGGGCCGAGGCGGGCACGCTGCGCGGCGCCCTGGGCCTCTACCCGGCGCACCGGCCCTCCTCCGGCCACCGCTACCTGGCGGAGCTGCTCGACACCAGCGCCACCGGCCTCGGCGGACGCACCCTCGCCACGCTGCTCCAGGAACACCTGCACGACCTGTGGGTCGAGCCGGGCCGCGCGCTGGTGGACCAGTGCGGCGTCGTGCTCGCCCGGGTGCTGGAGGTGCGGCCCACCGCCGCCGGCTGTCACCTCGTCCGGCTCGACCTCAACGCCGGGGACGTCAGCCTGGAGGAACACGGCGTGATGATGGACCCGGTGCTGCTGCCGGCGGACCCGGTCGCGTCCGGCGACGCCGCGCCGCACGGCCATCCGGTCTACCTGCTGGGCAACCTCTGCCTGGAAGCCGACCTGATCACCCGGCGCATGGTCTTCCTGCCCACCCTGCCCCGCACCGGCGACCTGCTCGCCTTCGCCAACACCGCCGGCTACTTCATGGACTTCAGCGCCGACCACGCCCTGCACCAGCCGGTGGCCCGGATGGTGGCCGCCTGGCAGGACGCCGGCACGTGGCGCTGGTGCCTCGACGAGCAGTACTGGCCCCTCGACACCGGGCGGCGACCGTCCAGCCACGAGTCGACCCCCACCACCACGGCCGGCCGGTCCATCCCCGGTCCGCGTCGCCAGGAGACCGCAGCCGCATGAGATACGACACCATCACCGACGCCATCGGCAACACCCCGCTGCTCCGCATCGACCCCGCCGTGCACGGGCTCGCCCACGTCGACCTCTACGCCAAGCTGGAGCTGCTCAACCCGTTCGGATCGGTCAAGGACCGGGCCGCCTGGACGATGGCCGCGCCCCGGCTGGCCGAGGCCCGCGAGGCCGGCGCCACCGTGGTCGAACTCTCCAGCGGCAACACCGCGAAGGCCCTGGCGGTGATCGCCGGCATGCACGGGCTGCCGTTCACCAGCATCACCAACCGGATGAAGGTCCCCGAGATCAAGGACCTGCTCCTCCTTCTCGGCGCCACCATCGAGGAACTGCCCGGGCAGGCCGAGTGCCTCGACCCGACGAACACCGAGGACCCGCTGACCCGGATCCACCGCACGATCAGCGAGTCCGGCTCGGCGTACCTGCACACCGACCAGTACTACAACCCCCGCAACACCCAGGCACACGTCGAGGGCACCGGGCCGGAGATCGTCAAGGATCTCGACGGGCGCGTGCCGGACTACTTCGTCGCCTGCGTGGGCACCGCCGGATCGTCCACCGGCGTGGCCCGGGTGCTGCGTGAGCACGACCCGTCGGTCACCGTGGTCGGCCTGGTCGCCGCCAAGTCCGACTTCATCCCCGGCATCCGCAACATCGACGAGGTCCACGAGGTGGGTCTGTTCGACCCGGACACCTACGACACCATCGAGTCGGTCTCCGCCGACGAGGCGATCGACGGCCTGCTGACGCTCAACCGCCGCTGCGGGGTGCTGGCCGGGCCGACCGGAGGTGGCGCGTACACCGGGGCGGTGCGGCACCTGCGGCGGGTCGACGCCGCGCTCGCCGCCGAGGCCGCGGCCGGGCGGGAACCCCGCCGCCGCAGCGCCGTGTTCATCGTCTGCGACCGGGTGGAGAGCTACCTCAGCTACATCCGCCGCCGCCGGCCGGAACTGCTCCACCAGCCCGCCCTGGTCGGTGCCGTCGCCACGGTCACCGACGCCGAGGCGGACGCGGCCCGCACCGTGGACGTACCCGCCGCCCGGAGGTGGATCGCCGAGGCGCAGCCGCTCGTGGTCGACCTGCGGGGCACCTTCGCCTACACCGCCGCGCACATCGAGGGCTCGGTCAACATCGTCGACGAGCTCCTCGACGAGCTGCTGCGCGGGGGCCTGCCGTTCGACCGGGGCCGGCCGGTCCTGCTGGCCTGCCCGGTGGGGGAGAAGTCCCGCCGGTACGCGGCCCTGCTGACCCGGATGGGACACACCGACGCCCGCAGCCTCGACGGCGGGGTGGTGGCCTGGCGGGACGCCGACGCCCCCCTGGTGCGCGCCTGATGGCCGCCCCGACGACCACTCCGAGCACCTCCGGCGCGCCGGCGGGGGGCACCGGTGCCGCCCCGGCGACGCTGCCCGGCGGGCACCCGGACCGGGTGCTCGCCGAACTGGCCGACTGGCAGCGCGCCGTCCGCGCCCAGTTCCCCATCCTGACCGGCACCGACGAGGCGTACCTGGACAGCGCCGCCACCGCCCAGAAGCCGCAGGTGGTGCTCGACGCCGTGCAGCGCTACCTGACCGGCGAGAACGCCAACGCCGGGCGCGGCACCTACCGGTGGGCCAACCGGACCACCGCGCTGCTGCACCGGTGCCGGGAGCGGGTCGGCGACCTGATCGACGACCCCGACCCGGAACGGTCCGGCGTGCACCTGGTCGGCGGCACCACCGAGGCGCTGCGCCGGGTGGCCCTGGACTGGCTCGTCGACACCCTGGCCGACGGCGACGAGATCGTCGTGCCGGCCGCCGACCACCTGGCCAACGTGATCCCCTGGCAGGAGGCACGGGACGCGGCGGCCCGCCGTGGCGTCACCGTACGCCTGGTGGAGATGCCGTACGAACCCTCCGGCGACTACGACGTCGCCGCGCTCGCCCCGCTGGTCGGGGAACGGACCCGCCTGGTCGCGGTCACCCACGTCCACCACGTCTACGGGGTGGACATGAACGTGCACCGGATCCGCCGGCTCGTCGGCGACGACGTGGTGATCTGCCTGGACGCCGCGCAGAGCGTCGGACACCTGCCGGTCTCGGTGACCGACCTGGACGTCGACTTCCTGGCGTTCTCCGGGCACAAGGCGATGGCGCTGCCCGGCATCGGGGTGCTCTGGGCCCGCAACCGCCGTGGTCCCCGCTACGAGCACCGGGGCTGGCCGGGCAGCCCGCACACCGTCGGCGCGGTGAGCCTGGCGGCGGCCGTGGACTGGTTCGAGGCGACCGACGTGGCGCGGATCGCCCGCTGGACGGTGGCCCTCGGCGCCCGGCTGACCGACGGGCTGAGCCGGCTGCGCGACGTCCGTGTCCTCGGCTGCCAGGACAGCCTGACCCTGGACTCGACCGTGCAGCGCCGGCACGGCCCGGTGACCTTCCGACACCCGGGGATCAGCGCCGCCGACCTCGGGTTCGTGCTGGCCGACCACGGGCTGATGGTGCGTGCCAACGCCCACTGCCAGGGCCCGGCGGGGGAACGGGAGAACTCGGTACGGGTCAGCCTGCACGCCTACAACACCGTCGAGGAGGTGGACCGGCTCCTCGACGTGCTGGCCCGCCTCGACACCGCCCTGACCACCCCGTCCCACCACTGAGGAGCACCATTGACCTCGTCCGTGCAGAACCCGCCACCGCCGACCGGCACCCGTACCGTGGTGATGGTCGACGTGTACGCGCCGACCATGCGGCTGGCCCGGGCCTTCGCCGACGCCGGCTGCGCCGTCGTCCGGGTGCGCAGCACCCCGGAGATCCCCGCCGTGTACGCCGGGCACGCCGACCCGGCCGCCGAGGCGCTCTTCGTCGACACCATCGTCCACTCCGGCGACGTCGAGTCGACCGGCAAGGCGGTCGCCGACCACGACCCGGTCGCCGTCGTGACCGGCGGTGAACTGGGCGTCGAACTGGCCGACCGGCTGAGCGAGACGCTCGGCCTGACCAGCAACGGGACGCGTCACAGCGCGGCCCGGCGGGACAAGTACCGCCAGATCGAGGCCGTCCGGGCGGCCGGGCTGCCCACCGCCCGCCAGCTGCTCGTTACCGACGCCGACGAACTGGCCGACTGGCACCGCGACCTGGGCGCCCGCGTGGTGGTCAAGCCGGTGCGCAGTGCCGGCAACGACGGGGTGGCCTTCTGCGACACCCCGGCCGAGTCGGTGGCCGCCTACCGGGCGGTGGCCGGGGCCCGCAACATCTTCTCCCTGCCCAACGACGCCGTGGTCGCCCAGGAGTACCTCACCGGCACCGAGTACGTGGTCAACACCGTCAGCCGTGACGGCCGGCACCGGGCCACCGACGTCTGGCGGTACACCAAGATCTCCGCCAACGGGGTCCGCGACCGGATCAGCGGCGCGGTCCTGGTGGCGCCCGACGCGCCGGTGCGGGACACCCTGGTCCGGTACGCCGCCGACGTCCTCGACGCCCTCGACGTGCGGCACGGCCCGGCACACCACGAGATCATGCTCACCGCCGACGGGCCCCGCCTCGTCGAGGTCGGGGTGCGGCTGTGCGGCGCGGACACCGCCGCCCAGGCGTTGCTGGCCCTCGGCGAGTCCCAGGTCGAACGCACCGTCCAGGCCTACCTCGACCCGGCCGGTTTCCTGGCCGCCGTGGACGACCCCCAGCAACTGCGCCGGCACGTGGCGATGGCCTTCCTCACCGCCCCGGTCACCGGAACCCTGCGCGGCTACCCGCTGCTGGAACGGGTCCGCGAGCTGGAGAGCCTGCACGAGATCCAGATCGGGGTGCACCCCGGCCAGCGGCTGCCGTTGACCGTGGACGACACCACCGAACCGATGATGGTCGTCCTCGCCCACCCCCGCGCCGAGGTGGTCGAACGCGACCTGGCCACGGTGGGCTGGCTGGACGGGTACGGCTTCTACGACCTGGAGCCCGAGACCACCGCGAGCGCCGCGTGAACGCGGTGACGGCGCGGCCCCGGCGGACGGCGACCGGAGCGCTTGCCGGAGGTCCCCGATGACCGCGCCGTCCGCGCCAGCCCGAAGCCGGCCAGCCTCCCGCTACGCGCGACTGTGGCGGGTGCCGGGAGCGCCGCTGCTGCTCGTCGGCGGGGTGGTGGCCCGGCTCGGCCAGGGGGTCACCGTGCTCGCCTGGATCCTCCTGGTCCGTGAGACCACCGGCTCGTTCGCCGACGCGGCACTGGTCGGGGCGTCGGTGTCGCTGGCCACGGCGGTCACCGCGCCGATCGGGGGGCGGCTGGCCGACCGCTTCGGCGCGCACCGGGTGCTGCCGCTCTACGGCGCGGCCTACGCCACCGCCCAACTGCTGCTGCTGGCGGCCACCCTGACCCGGCAGCCGGTGCCCCTGCTCTGCGTCCTCGCCGCGCTGTCCGGGGCGGTCTTCCCGGCCATCAGCCCGGCACTGCGCGCGGCCTGGACCGTGCTGACCGGACAGGGCACCGGCCGCGAGGACGTCCGCAGCACCGCGATGGCGGCCGAGTCGACGCTCTTCGAACTGGTCTTCGTCGTCGGCCCGCTGCTGCTGTCGGCGGCGATGCTCGTCGCCGACCCGCTCGCCGCGCTGACCGGCTCCCGGTCCGGGATCGCCGGCCCTGCCGCCGCGATCGTCCTGGCCGCCGTCTGTGCCGGCGGCGGCACGGCGGTGCTCGCCCGGGGCCGGGCGCTGCGGCAGCTACGCCCGCATGGAGGCACCCCGACCCGGGGGCTCGGGCCGCTGCGCTCGCCCCGGATGCCGGCGCTGCTGCTCTGCGCCGCCGGTGTCGCCTTCTCCTTCGGCGCGTCGCCGGTCGCGGTGGCCGCCTTCGCCACCGAGCACGACGGCGACCGCGCCGAGGCGGTCACCGGTGTGCTGATCGCCGTCTGGAGCCTCGGCAGCGCCGCCGCCGGGCTCTGGTACGGCGCCCGGACCTGGCAGACCCCGCTGACCCGGCAGTTGACCTGGCTGCTGGCCGGTCTCTCAGCCGGCTACGCGGCCTGGGCGTTGTCGCCCAACAGCACCGTGCTCGGCGGGGTGCTGCTGCTCAGCGGGGCGGTGATCGCCCCGGCGATGACCGTGCAGGCCGGACTGATGGCCCGGATCGCCCCGGCGTCGATGCTCACCGAGGCGTACACCTGGCTGACCACCGTCAACCTGTCGCTGGCCGCGCTCGGCTCCGCGGTGACCGGCGCGATCGTCGACGGACCGGCCGGGGCGGCCGGTGGCTTCCTGGCCTGCGCCGGGGCCGCCGCGGCGGCGGCCGTGCTGGCTGCCTGGCCGGGGGTGCTGGCCCCGCGTCGTGTCCGCGAGGTGGTCGACCAACCGGCCGACCCGGTGCAGGTCCCCTGAATTTCCGTTTCTCCGAAAGGTACCGATGAACGCCCCGAACATCGCCCGTCGCCGTCCCCGTGCGGCACTCGCCGGGCTGCTGGCGCTCGTCCTCGGCCTCACCCTCACCGGGTGCGGCTCCGACAGCGCGGCCACCTCGGCCGGGTCGACCGCGAAGCCGGTCACCGTCACCGACCACTGGAAGCGCACCGTCGAGGTGCCGGCCAACCCGAAGCGCGTCGTGGTGCTGGAGTGGGAAGGTCTGATCACCAAGTCCATGCGGATCTTCGGTGTCGAGGACACCCTGGTCGGCGTCGACACCGCCACGAAGAAGATGGGCTACCGCGCCAAGCTCGTACCCAGCATCGACCGGGCCGAGGCGCTCGGCTCCCCGTGGAGCGGGGTCAACTACGAGCGCCTCGTCGGCCTCAAGCCCGACGTCGTGTTCCTGGAAGCCTGGGTGGCCAGCGAGGAGAACCGGACCCTGCACCAGGAGGTGGTCGACAAGATCGAGTCCCTCGGCGTCCCCGTGGTGGTCCTCCTCTCGCCGTCCAACTTCGACCAGCCCGACATCCGGACCGCCTGGGAACACATCACCATCACCGGTGCGGTCTTCGGCAAGCAGGCGGAGGCCGCGAAGCTCGTCGGACGGCTCCAGGCCGGCCTCGACAAGGTCACCGCCCGGACCCGCGACATCCCGGAGGCCGAGCGCACCCCAGTGGCGTACTTCGCCACGATCAACAACGTGATGGGGACGAAGAGCATCCAGTCGTACCTGCTCACCGAGATCGTCGGGGCCCGCAACGTGGCCGGCGCGGGCACCTTCGTCACCGTCTCCGAGGAGAAGCTGCTCGCCCTCGACCCGGAGGCCATGGTGGTCGCCGGACACGAGGGCTACCTCGACCCGGCCCTGATCCATGCCGGGCGGCACGCCGGCCTGAACTGGGCCAACCTCGGCGAGATGCGGGCCATCCGGAACAAGCGCCTCGTCGCGCTCGGCTACGACGAGTGGCGGGCCACCGTGGAGACCCCGATCGCCCTGCTGAAGATGGCGAAGCTGGCGTACCCCGACCGCTTCGCCGACGTCGACGTCGCCGCCGAGGAGGTCGCCTTCTACCGCGAGGTCTACGGCATGGACGAGCAGCGGGCCCGGGAGGCCATCGAGGCGCAGAAGTACGTCGGGGACCTGGAGGTCAAGTGACCCCGTCCGTATCCCGCGCCGCCCTCTCCCCGGTGCCCGGCCCGCCGGCCCCGGGAGAGGGCGGCGGCCCGCCGCGCGAGGGCACCGCCGCGCGTGGCAACCGCGTCCGCATCCTGCTGCTGGCGACCACGACCGTGCTCGTCGGCGTGGTGGCGGTGGTCTCCATCATGGTCGGCGCGTACGTCGTCCCGGTCGGCGACGTGCTGGCCGTGCTCGCCGCCCGGGTCGGACTGACCGACGACACCAACAACCTGCACGACGCCGTGGTGTGGGACCTGCGGCTGACCCGGGTGCTGCTCGCCGGGGCCGTCGGCGCGGCCCTCGCCTGTAGCGGAGCGGCCTACCAGGGCACCTTCCGCAACCCCCTGGTGGAGCCGTTCATCCTCGGCGTCAGCGCCGGTGCGGCCTTCGGCGCGGGCGTGTCCGTCATGGTGGACCTGCCGCTGTCGATGCAGGTGATGGCCTTCGTCTTCGGCATGGTCGCGGTCGGACTGACCTACAGCCTCTCCCGGGTACGCGGGGAACGCCCCACCGTCACCCTGATCCTCGCCGGGGTGGTGGTCGGCTCGTTCTTCTCCGCGATCTTCTCCCTCTTCCAGTACGTCGGCACCGACGAGCAGCTCCGCCGCCTGGTCTTCTGGATCATGGGCGGCTTCTACCGGGCCACCTGGAGCGACGTCGCCGTGGTCGTGCCGGCCTCGGTGCTCGGGTGCCTGCTGCTCTGGCGGACCGGCTGGCGGATGAACATCCTCAGCCTCGGCGACGACGAGGCGCGGTCCCTCGGCGTCGACCCCGAACCGCTGCGCCGGTGGGTGATCGTCCTGGCCACCGCGCTGACCGCGCTGGCCGTCTCGGTCTCCGGCATCATCGCCTGGGTGGGGCTGCTCGTCCCGCACGCCGCCCGGCTGCTCGTCGGACCGGACCACCGCTTCGTCGTCCCGCTGTCGGCCACCCTGGGCGCGGTCTTCGTCATGGTCTGCGACGACATCGCCCGGACCATCCACTCCGGCGAGGTGCCGATCACCATCATCACCTCCATCCTCGGGGCGCCGTACCTGGTCTACCTGCTGCGCACCCGGTCCACCTTCCTGGGAGCGCAGTCGTGACCCTGCGGGTACGGGGACTCTCCTTCGCCTACGGCGACCGGCCGGTGCTCGACGGCATCGACCTCGACCTGCGGGCCGGCGAACTGTGCGCGCTCTTCGGCCCGAACGGCAGCGGCAAATCCACCCTGTACCGGTGCCTCCTCGGGCACCTGCGCCACGGCGGCACCGTCACCCTCGACGGCACCGATCTGGGCCGGCTGCGCCCCGCCGAGGTCGCCCGCCGGGTGTCGTACGTGCCGCAGCAGCACACCAACCCGTTCCCGTTCACCGTGCTGGACATGGTGCTGATGGGCCGTACCCCGCACCTCGGCGGGGTGTTCGGCCCCCGGCGGCGTGACGTCGAGGCCTGCGATCGGGTGCTGGAGCAGGTCGGTCTGGCCGCCGACCGGGACCGGCACTACCACACCCTCAGCGGCGGGCAGCGCCAGCTCGTGCTGATCGCCCGCGCCCTGGCGCAGGACTGTGACGTGCTGCTGCTGGACGAACCCACCGCCAGCCTCGACTTCGGCAACCAGATGTGGGTCTGGCGAACCGTGCGCGACCTGGCCCGCGCCGGACGGGCGGTGCTGGTCTGCACCCACGAGCCCAACCACGTGCTGTGGTTCTGCGACCGGGTGGTGGCCCTGGGCCGCCAGGGTCGGCTCCTGGCCGACGGCACGCCCCGGGAGGTGGTCACCACCGACCTGGTGACCAGGCTGTACCCCTCGGTGGGGGCGCTCACCACCAGCACCGACGTCACCGTCGCCCCCGCCGACACGCACGCGCCGGTCACCGACCGGGTCCTGCCCGCTCACCGTCCGCCCGCGTCCGTCCGACCCTGACGCGCGTCCGCGTCGGGGCCGACCCGGCCCCGGGCTCGTCGTCCCGGGGCCGCTGGCCCGGGTGCCGTACGCTGCCGCGATGAGCCCACCGGCCCGCATCCTGGTCTACGGCGTGTACGGGGCCGGCAAGTCCACGCTCGCCGCCCGGCTGGCCGACCGGCTCGGGCTGCCGTGGTATCCGGTCGACGATCTGCTCTGGCAGCCCGGCTGGGTGGAGGTGCCGGTCCCGCAGCAGCGCAGCCGGATCGAGGCGATCTGCCGGCGGGATCGGTGGATCCTCGACGGGGCGTACCACGGGTGGCGGGACGTGCCGCTGGCCCGCGCCGACCTGGTCGTCGGCCTGGACTACCCGCGTTGGCTCTCCTTCTGGCGGCTGCTGCGCCGCACCCTGCGTCGGCTGTCCAGCGGGGAGGAGATCTGCAACGGCAACCGGGAATCGCTGGGCAGTGTGCTCTCCCGGGACTCGGTCCTGGCCTGGCACGTGACCGCGTTCGGCCGGGCCCGGCGACGGATGCGTGCCTGGCAGGCCGACCCGTCCGGACCGCCGGTGCTGCTGTTCCGGTCCCCAGCAGCTCTGGACCGTTGGCTGGCCGACCTGCCCCGGTAGCCCTTCAGCCGCTCCTGTCGTCGCCACCTGTGGTCGACCGGCCGGGCGGGGAAAACCACTTGCCGGGTGGGGCGGGCTGCGCCACCGTGGGGGCATGACGTACTGACGGACACCATCTCGTCGAGCCGACGCTCCCGCCGCGCCGAACCGCGCCTTCGGGAGAGCCGTCGTGCCGTCCGTCCCCTCCTCGCGAACGAGAGAGCGTCACCTTGTCCCAGCACCAGCCCCGGCAGGGGTCCCTGCCGTCGTCCGTCCCGACCCCGGGAACCGCCACCGTCACCGTCTTCGCCGGCCCCCAGAGCTGGATCGAGTCCGACGCCGTCACGCAGTGCCACCAGGTGGCGGCCTTCGACGGCATGATCCACGTCGCCGGCATGCCGGACCTGCACCCCGGCAAGGGTGCCCCGATCGGCGCGGCGATGGCGTCGACCGTGTTGTACCCGCACCTGGTGGGCTCCGACATCGGCTGCGGCATCGCCGTCTTCCCCGTCGACCTGAAGCGCGTCGTACCCGAGCAGCTCGCCAACCGGTTCCCCGACCTCGACCACGCCCTCGACCCCGGCCGGGACGCCGACGACCCGGCCTGGTCCGTCGTGGACGGCGACATCCCCGCCGGATACGTCGAGGGACTGGGGACGGTGGGGCGGGGCAACCACTTCGTCGAGCTGGCCCGGGTCCGGGACGTCCTCGACCCGGGGCACGCCGCCCGCCTCGGGCTCGCCGCCGGCCAGGCCGTCCTGATCGTGCACAGCGGATCCCGGGGATTGGGGGAGCGGATCCTGCGGGCGCACACCGAGCGGCACGGCGCGGGTCCCGCCGCCGACCCCGCCGCGTACCTGGCCCGGCACGACGCCGCGGTGCGCTGGGGTTCGGTCAACCGTCGGCTGATCGCCGCCCGGGTCGCGCACGCCCTGGGCGCCCGGCCGACCGCCCCGATCGTCGACCAGTGCCACAACCTCGTCGAGATCCGCGACGGGGTCTACCTGCACCGCAAGGGCGCAGCCCCGGGTGACGGCCGGGACGTCCTGGTCGCCGGCACCCGGGGCACCTGCTCCTACCTGGTGGCCGCCCACGCCGGGCCGGATGCCAACTGGTCGGTGGCCCACGGCGCGGGCCGCAAGATGTCCCGCGCCGACGCCCTGCGCCGGGGCCGGGCCAAGCACACAGTCGAGGAACTGCGCCGGACGCCGGTGGGATCGCTGGTGGTCTGCGGTGACCGTCAACTGCTCTTCGAGGAGGCTCCGACGGCGTACAAGCGGATCGAGCAGGTGATCGCCGACCTCACCGCGCACGGTCTGGCCACCCCCGTGGTCGCGACGGTCCCCCTGGTCACCTACAAGACGGCCGACCGTCCCCGGGGTGACACCCGACCCGACTGGCGACGGGACCACCGGGACCACCGGCGCGGCCGGGGCCGGTCGTGAGCGGGGCACCCGCCGGGCCGGGCACCGACCAGCACCTGCTCCTGTCCGCCGGACGGGGGCCGCAGGAGTGCGCCTGGGCGGTCGCCCAGCTCGTCCGCCGCCTGGAAGCCGAAGCCAGCCGGCGGGGCCTGGTCACCCGTCGGGTCCAGACCGTTCCCGGCGACCGACCCGGCACTCACCGGTCGGTCCTGCTGCGGATCTCGGGTGACGGTGTCGGACCGTTCGTCGGCTCGTGGACCGGGACGCTGTGCTGGCAGGCGCCCAGTCCCTACCGGGCGGACACCGGGCGCAAGAACTGGTACGTCGTCGCCCGGCCGTGCGAGGTCGACGCGCCGCGCACGTCCTTCCGCGAGACCGACGTCGACGTGGTCGGGTGCCGTACCGGCGGACCCGGCGGGCAGCACCGGAACAAGGCCAGCACCGCGGTACGGGCGACCCACCGTCCCTCGGGGCTGGTCGTCGTGGTGGACACCGAACGGCAGTTCAGCCAGAACCGCCGTCTCGCCCTGGAGTTGCTTCGGCAGCGCATCGCGCACGACGACCGGGAAGCGGGCCGGGCCGTCACCGCCGCCCGTTGGCGCGTCCACGACGAGCTCGTACGCGGCGACCCCGTCCGGGTCGAGCGGCCGGACACCGGCCCCAAACATTGACCAATGTCATTGACGTCAATAGTTAATACTCTTTAGGATTTGGCTGCCTCGAGGAAGACCGTCCCCGTCCCGCCCGTACGCCCGACCGGTGGCTGGCCGCCCAGCGCCGGCCGGGGCGGCACGGCGTCCCGCCCACGGGAAGGCCCTCGATGTTCTCACCACGTCCCCGCCGCCGGTCCGTCCTGACCGCCGGCCTGCTCGCACTCGCCACCGCCGCCGCGACCCTCACCCTGACCCCGAGCGCGGCCGAGGCGGTCGTGCTGCCGAACAACTTCAAGAGCGTCGGCTACATGCCGTCCTGGAGCGGCGACGTCAACACCGTCCAGTACCGCAAGCTGACCCATATCAACTACGCGTTCGTGCTGCCCAACAGCAACGGCACCCTGCGTCCGGTGGAGAACCCCGGCAAACTGTCCTCCCTGGTGTCGCTCAGCCACGCCAACGACGTCAAGGTGTCCATCGCGATCGGCGGCTGGAACAACGGCGACGACTCGGCCTTCGAGGCGCTCGCCGCCAACTCCGCCACCCGCACCACGTTCGTCAACAACGTGGTCACCTTCGTCAACCAGTACAACCTCGACGGCGTCGACATGGACTGGGAGTACCCGGACCCCGGTGCCTCGGCCACCAACTACGGCCTGCTGATGCAACAGCTGAGCGGTGCGCTGCGCAGCCGGGGCAAACTGCTCACCGCCGCCGTGGTCAGCGAGGGCTACTACGTGCAGGGCGTGCCGACCTCGGTGTTCGGCCACGTCGACTGGCTGAACATCATGGCGTACGACGGCGGCAGCCCGCACGCCAACTACGACTGGTCGATCAACGCGGTGAACGGATGGAAGGCACGCGGCCTGCCGGCCAGCAAGGCGGTGCTCGGGGTGCCCTTCTACAGCCGGCCCGGCTACTACACCTACGCCGCGCTGGTCGGCATGGACCCGGCCAACGCCAACCGGGACTGCACCACGGTTGGCGGAGCCCAGCAGTGCTACAACGGCATCCCGACCGTCAAGCGCAAGACCCAGTGGGCGCTGGCCAACGCCGGCGGCATGATGAACTGGGAACTCTCCCAGGACACCACGGGCTCGACCTCCCTGGTCAGCGCGATCTACGCCACCGTCATGGGTGGCACCACGCCGCCGGGACGCACCGGCCCGATCACCGGCATCGGCGGCAAGTGCGTGGACGTCGCCGCGGCCGGCACCGCCAACGGCACCGCCGTCCAGCTCTACGACTGCAACGGCACCGCCGCGCAGACCTGGACCGTCGGCTCCGACGGCACCCTGCGCGCGCTCGGGAAGTGTGCCGACGTCACCAGCGCCTCCACCGCCAACGGGGCGAAGATCCAGCTCTGGGACTGCAACGGCACCGGTGCCCAGGTGTGGCAGCCGCAGTCCAACGGAACGCTGCGCAACCCGCAGTCGAACCGGTGCCTGGACGCCACCGACAACAGCTCCGCCAACGGCACGCGGTTGCAGATCTGGGACTGCTTCGGCGGTGCCAACCAGGTGTGGCGCCTGCCGGCCTGACCTGACCGGTGACCCCGGCCGCTCCCGTCGGCGCGGCCGGGGCCGCCGTGTGGCGGCCCGCTCCGCGCCCACCGTAGGCAGGTCTCCGGCCACGGAGCCGGACCCGTCCGGTCACGCCGTCCTAACCCGCCGGGTCACCCCACGCCGCGTCGACGAGGGCGGGGAGCACGGTTGCCGCCGGGCCACGCAGGTTGACCTCGGCGATTGGGTCCAGCGGGGTCTGCTCGGGATTGACCTGGATCACGGCGGCACCGAGGCGGGCGGCCACCTGGGGAATCTCGGCCGCCGGGTACACCAGGCCGGACGTGCCGACGGTCACCAGCAGATCGCAGGAGGAGGCCGCCTCGACGGCCGCCTCCAGCGCCGCGCCGGGCAGTGCCTCGCCGAACCACACCACGCCGGGTCGGACCGGGGCCGCGCAGCGTGCGCAGTCCGGAGGTGGCACCCGCCGGCCGTCCGCCGGCTCGCCCTCCGCGTCGTCCGGCGTCGGTGCCGGATGGGCGCAGGCCGAGCAGCGGGGGGCGAACAGACTGCCGTGCAGGTGGACCGGGTCGGATGAACCGGCGCGTTCGTGCAGGTCGTCGACGTTCTGGGTGATCAGGACGGTGCCCGGGACGCGGGCCTGGATCGCGGCCACGGCCCGGTGACCCGGGTTCGGCCGGGCCAGCCGTACGGTGTGCCGACGCCACTCGTACCAGCCCCAGACGAGGGCGGGATCGGCCCGGAAGGCCTCCGGCGTGGCGAGCGCCTGGGCGTCGTACCGCTGCCACAGCCCGGTGAGGGCGTCGCGGAAGGTGGGCACCCCGCTCTCGGCGGACATTCCCGCCCCGGTGAACACCACGACCCGGCGGGCCCGTCCGAGCAGTTCCGCGGCCTCACGTACCGGCTGGTCCACCGGGATACTCTCCACCCGGAGAACCTACCGTCCGACCGGACGGTTTCCACCCGCCGGGGTGGGTCCTGCTCGACGGTTGGGGCGCCGGCCGGGCGGGCGGTCCGCCACGACCGGGTGGGAGCGTGGCACCATGACCCGTGTCCTCCGCCATCCGGTGGCCGGAAAACGACGCTGATGGAGTCGCCGATGACAGGAGTGGCCGACGCGCCGGTGCCGGGGCTGGCGCCGCTGTGGACGCACGATCCGGTCGCCGCCGGTCCCTACCGGCTGCTCGGCCGGCTGGGCGCGGGCGGCCAGGGCGTGGTCTACCTCGGTGAGGACGACGAGGGCCACCGGGTGGCGGTCAAGATGATCAACACCGACCTGAGCGACCTCCGAATCCGGTCCCAGTTCATGAAGGAGATCGCGGCGGCGCGCCGGGTCGCCCCCTTCTGCACCGCGCAGGTGCTCTTCGCCGACGTGGACGGTGAGCAGCCCTACGTGGTCAGCGAGTTCATCCAGGGGCCCACCCTCCACCGGCACGTACGCGAACACGGCCCGGTCGCCGGCAACGCGCTGCACCGGCTCGCCATCGGCACCGCCACCGCGCTCGCCGCGATCCACCGTTCCGACGTGGTGCACTGTGACCTCAAGCCGGACAACGTGGTGCTCGGCCCGGACGGCCCCCGGGTGATCGACTTCGGCATCGCCCGCGCCCTGGGCGTCACCGAGACCGTGACCAGCCGGGTCATGGGGACCACCGCCTACATGGCCCCGGAACGCTTCCGCAACGACCCGGTCGGCCCGGCCTGCGACGTCTTCGCCTGGGCCGGCACCATCGCCTACGCCGCCGGTGGGCGGCCGCCGTTCGGCAACGACTCGCTCTTCGCGGTGATGCACCGGGTGCTGAACGATCCCCCGACCTGCCGCCGCTCCCGCCGGGTCTAGACGAGTTGATCCAACAGTGCCTGGCCAAGGAGCCGGGGGACCGGCCGGAGGCCGAGCAGGTGCTGATGCGGCTGCTCGGGCAGGACGCCAGGGTCACCGCCCCGCTCCGCCGGGAGACCGTGCTCCAGGTGGGCAACGAGACCGCCGGGGCGCCGACGCCGAACCAGCCGCTGCCGTTGCCCCGCTCCGAACCCGACCCGCCCGCCACTCCGGCACGACCGACACTGACGGACCGGACGGTGGCGCAGGCCCAGCCGGTGTCTCCCGACCGGTCGGCGGCACCGGGGCCTGCCCGGTCCGTGCCGTCCGACCGGTCCACGGCACCGGGTGGATTCGTCCCGCCCGCCCCGACGGGTGGCGACTGGGGACGGCGGCTCCGGCACGAGGCCGGCGACGCCTGGGGCATCTCGACCGCGATCTTCCTCGGCGCGGTCGGCGGTGCCGCCGGGTACGTCGCGTCGAGCGCGGCCGCCATGGCCGTGGCGGCCGGGACGGCCACCTTCGTCGTGGTCTACCTGGTCCGGATGCTGCTCGCGGCGGCCCTCGGCGGCCGGTCCGACCGCCCCTGACCGGACGCGCCCGGCTCCGGCCTCATCCGGGTGGCACCGGAGCGGTAGGTTGACTGCCATCAGTCGGCCGCCGAGGAGGACGTCCCCATGGCCCCCACCCACACTCGACAGTGGTTGCCGTACACTGCCGCCGTCACCGCCGGGCTAGTGGTCATCACCGGGGCGTTCGTGCTCGTCCGGCAGCAGGAGACGGACACCGAACGCTCCCGCGACTGCGCCGTCAAGCTGGAAGTCAACTCCTCGACCGAGAAGTCGGCGCTGCTGGGCGAGCTGGCCGAGCAGTACAACACCAGCGACCGGTCGCTCGACGGCGGCGGCTGCGCCCAGGTGCACGTCAGCGGACTGACCTCGGGCAAGGCCGCCGAGGCGCTGGCCGCCGGCTGGACCGGCACCAACCTGCCGGTGCCGCAGGTCTGGTTGCCGACGTCGAGCCTCTGGACCGGCCAGCTCCGGTTGCTCGACCAGGCCGCCGGCCGGGCGCCGCAGACCCCGGACAACTACCCGTCGATCGCGAACAGCCCGCTGGTGATCGCGATGCCCAAGCCCAAGGGCGAGCTGGTCCGCCAGCGCGGGCCGGTGGGCTGGGGGGAGGTCCTCGGCCTCTCCGGACGCCAGGGGTGGGCCAGCTTCGGCAAGCCGGAGTGGGGACGGTTCACCTTCGGCAAGGACAACCCGAACCTCTCCACGTCGGGCCTGGCGGCGACCATCGCCACCTACTACGCCGCCGTGCAGCGGTCCAGCGACCTGACCCGGTCCGACCTGACGAACCCGGCGGTCACCCAGTTCGTCCGGCGGATCGAGGCCAACGTGTCGCACTACAGCGACGACGTGGTGGACCTGCTGCGGGACCTCGCCGAAGCCGACCTGGCCGGCGGGGGCGCCAGCACGGACGACATGAGCGCCATCGTCATGCAGGAGGAACTGGTCCACCTCTACAACGAGGGTGAGCTGAGCCCCAAGCAGGACGGCGAGGACCGGGGCCGCCGGCCGAACGTCCCGCTGGTCGCCGTCCACCCGAAGGAGGGCACCTTCAACCTGGACCACCCCTTCGTGGTGCTGCCGACCGCCGACGAACGGCAGCGGGTGGCGGCGGCCGACTTCCTGGAGTTCCTGACCGAGGACGACCAACAGCGCAAATTCGGCAACCTCGGCTTCCGGGACCACGAACACCGGGCACCGAAGGAGTTGCTGGCCAGCGTGGGCCCGGAGCCGAGTGGCGGACTGAACTACTTCGAGCCACCGGACCCGGCGGTGGTCGAGGCGATGCTGGACGGCTGGGGCACGCTGCGCAAGAAGGCCAACATCCTGATCGCGCTGGACACCTCCGGGTCGATGGAGAAGTCGGTCGGTGACAAGACCCGCTTCCAGGTCGCCTCGGCGGCGGCGACCAAGGGGCTCGCGCTGCTCAACTCCGAGGACCGGGTGGGGCTCTGGTCGTTCTCCTCGGAGACGTCGAAGCGGCCGGAGGGCCCGTACCGGGAGGAGGTCCGGCTCGGCGACTTCGACCAGAAGCGGATCAACAGCCGGATCGCCGGCCTGCACGTCGAGGGAAGCACTGCTCTCTACGCGACGGTCCGGGCCGCCCATCGGCACCTGCTCGACCGGTACGACCCGGAGCGGATCAACGCCGTCGTGGTGCTGACCGACGGCAAGAACGAGTACAACCGGGACAACGACCTGGCTCGACTGCTCGCCGACGTAGCCCTGGACCCGGACCGCCCGGTCAAGGTCTTCTGCATCGCCTTCGACCGGGACTCCAACTTCGCCACCCTGGACCAGATCGCCAAGGCCTCGTCCGGCAAGGCCTTCGACGCCACCGACCCAACCAAGATCGACGAAGCGTTCGTCAAGCTGGTCAGCAGTTTCTGACCGCGGCCGGGTTCCCCCGACACCCGAGGGCGGCGCCGCACCCTGGCCTTGGGGCATCCGCTCAGGCCAGGGTGCGGCGCCGCCGTGGGTTCGCGGTCAGGTGTGTCGGTTCACGGCACGGCGTAGGCGACCGCGTAGTCGAGCCAGTCCGCCCCGCCGAAGACGCGCCGGACTACTCGCCGGTCGTCTCCTCCGCCGACTCGGGCTCCTCCGTGGCCGCCTCGGTCTTCCGGACGCCAGGGGCGTCGGTCGTCGTGGCGGCCTTCGGGTTCACCCAGGAGAACTCGATCTCGATGGAGAACTCGTCCTGGTCCTCCTGCTCGATCTCCAGCTCGCACCGCACCTGGTCGGCGACGGCGATGGTGCCCGCAGCGCCGTAGAAGACCTGTCCGGTGGTCTCCAGCTGGCTCGCGAGCTGCCGCAGCCATGCGGCCAGATCCGCCCGGGACACGGTCCGGGCGTCCTCGTAGATGTCCATGCCGTCATGCTCCCATTCGACCGTGGACGGGCGGCGAGGGGCATCCGGCCACCGGGACCGCGACATCCTCGGGGGTGGACGACCCGGCCGTCTGATCGTCCGTACCGGTCAACGGACGACGACGGGTGGGCCGAACACCGCCGGCACACCGGGGGAGTGGAGCACGCTCACCGGTGGGCCGGACGGTGCCGGGAGCCCGGCTGCGGTGACCAGCTCGTCGTCCAGGTGCAGCAATTCCGCCCGGTGCAGCGGCCAGCGGGGATGCCAGTTCGGCAGCCGTAGGGTGCGTCCGTACGCCGAGGTGTGCAGGGCCCAGCGGGCGGTGAGGAAGTGCTCCAGCGGGGTCGGGTCGTCGATCGGGCCACCCACCCGGACCGTCATCCGGCTCGTCGCGCCGGCCGGTCCGGGCCAGCGGCGCCGGCAGTGGTAGGTGTAGCGGTCGCCGTCGCGGTCCAGCCGCATCGCCGACCACAGGTACGGCAGCCGCAGGGACACCCGGCCGACCAGCACCGGAACCAGCCGGGACGCGTCGAGGGAACGGAACACCACGGCGCGCCGGCCGGTGTGGTCGACGGAGTAGAGCCGGACGTTGGTCTCCCAGAAGCTGCCGAGGTACGGAACCCCCGGACCCCGTCCCAGGCCCACCCCGACCATCCGGAAGCCGACCAGGCCGACGTAGGTGTGCCCGTCGAGGGTGTCCGGTCGGGTGCCGACGGGCAGCAGCGGCGCGACGACCTCCGGCGCCACCGCCCAGTGCAGGAAGGTGGCGTCCTGCCACCGCTGCCGCAGGACCGCCCGGCGGAACGCCTGTTCCGGCGCGGCGGCGATCGGTTCGATGTCCACGTCTCCATCGTGCCGTGCCATCGTCGCCATCTCGGCCAGCGGCTTCGGCGCCCTGCGTCGTGACGCCCCGTGACCGGACGCAACCCGACGGCATCGGTGGCCGCGCCGCTCGGCGCACCGGGCCCCAGGGCACATTCCAGCAGGTGAGGCGACCGTGGACAGTCTTCGCACGGCGGAGTAGACAGCAGCGAGACCCTTCTCCACCCCCACCTTTTTTTGCTGTTCCAGAGAGGACCCCTTCATGCGGTTGACCCGTAGGCGTGTCATCGCGCTGGCAAGCTCGACGGCTGCGGTCGCCGGTTCGGGACTGGTGTCCCAGCCGGCGAGCGCTAGCACCCCATCCGACAACTGGAGCTGGCTGCTACGGCGGTTCGCCCAGTACGGCGACGTCAAGAAGGCGATACCCGCAGCCGACGAACTGGTGTTCCTGCCTGCCTACGAGCAGCTGGCGCTGCTGGGCCGCAGCCAGAACCGCGTCTCGGCGGTGGATCTGACCGAGGCGCACCTGCGCCGGCTGCGGCTGGTCAACCCGAGATTGAACGCCTTCGTGCACGTCACGGAGGCGTTGGCGCGTGAAGCCGCGGTGCGGTCCGACGAACGGTACCGGCAGGGCCGGCCACGGATGCTGGAGGGGCTGACCTTCGGCGTCAAGGCGCTGTTCGACTTCCTGGCGGGCGTGCCCAACGACTTCGGCTCCAAGCCGATGGCGGACCTGGGTTTCGTGCCGCCCTTCACCGCGGTGTACATCCAGCGCGCACTCGACGCGGGCGTGGTGGTGCCGGGCAAGACCAACACGCCCGAGTTCGGCCACAAGGGCACCACCGACAACAAGGTCCACGGCCCGACGGGCACCCCGTTCGACCCCCGGTTCAACGCCGGTGGCTCCAGCGGCGGGGCGGCTGCGGCCGTGGCCTCCTTCATGACGGCCCTCACCCAGGGCTCCGACGCGGGTGGCAGCGTTCGCATCCCGGCGGCCATGTGCAACATCGCGGCACTGAAGCCGAGTGTCGGCCGCTGGCCACAGGATGCGCCGCCGATCGCCGCAGCGCCGTTCTTCACCCCCGGGCCCATGGCACGGACGGTGGCGGACGTGGCCATGCTGATGCAGGCGATCAGCGGTCCCTCCGAGGGCGACCCGTTGAGCATGGACGGCTTGCTGGACTACGTCGGCGCGTTCCGGGCGGGCGTGGACGGGAAGAGTCCGCTCGCGGGTAGGCGCATCGCCTACTCACCGGACATGGACCTGTTCCCGGTGGAGGCGTCGGTCGAGCGTGTCGTCCGCCAGGCACTCCAGGCCTTCGAGCGGGCCGGGGCAAGGGTCGACCAGGTGAAGCTGGGGCTCGACGAGATCCAGGTAACCGATCTGGGCGGCCGGAACCGGCGGCCGCTGACCAGCCAGCACTTCGCCGACACCTGGGTCCTCATGCAGGCCGGACTGTACGGCCACGCCCGGGACCTGTTCCTGGAGTTCGGCATTCCGATGGACCTGCGCGAGCACAAGGAGCAGCTGACCCCGGAGTTCGCCGCCATGCTCGACCGGTCGGAGCGGCTCCTGGCCGAAGAGTACCGGCACCTGGACTTCCTGCGCGCCGACGTGCTGCACAAGCTCAACGTCGTCCTGGGGACGTACGACTACATCGTCACGCCGACGATCGCCGTCGTGGGCGTCCCGAACGCGGACGACGGCAACACCCTCGGCCCGTCGGCCGTCAACGGTGTCGCCGTCGATCCGCAGATCGGTTGGTGCCTGACCTATCCGGTCAACTTCAGCGGCCATCCGGCGATGAGCCTGCCGGCCGGCTTCGCGCCGAACCCCCTCCAGGGCCCGGATCTGCCGGTCGGTCTGCAGGTCATCGGTCGAATGAAGCGCGACGACGAGGTCATCACCGCCGCCGCTGCCTACGAAAGGCACAACCCCTGGTACCACCGCTACCCGCGGTAGTCAGGAACAGCGCTGCCTCAGCCTGTCGTCCGTCCGAAAGGGGTGCCTGCCTCGCGACCGCGAGGCAGGCACCCCTGCCGTGCTGGCCCACTCGGCCTACCGCACGGCCGCGCTCTGCTCCGGTCGCGCCTCGGCCACCAGGGCGGCCAGCTCGTCCAGCGTGTCCAGACCCCGGCCCGGGGCCTGGAGGTCGACCTCGACGCCGTACTCCAGCTCGATCGCGTCGACGAGACGCAGCAGGCCCAGCGAGTCCAGGCCCAACGCGACCATCGAGCCGCCGGCCATCAGGTCGGCGACGGACACCTCGCCGCCGGTTGCCGTGCTGACCAGCTCGGCGACGCGTTGCCGCAGCTCGGGGGTGACACCCATCAGAACTCCTCTCCGGACTGCCGGATGATCTCGGCGATCTCCGCGATGGTAGGGGTGTCGAAGAACGCGTCCAGCGGCACCTCGACGCCGAGTCGTTGCACGATCCGGCCACTGATCCGGGTGATCGTCAACGAGTGCCCGCCCAGGTCGAACAGGTCCTCGTGCGGGCCGATGTCCGGGATCTTCAGCACGTCCTGCCAGATCTCCTGAAGCGTCTCGACCAGCGGGTCGACGGCGGTCGCCGACTCGGCGGCGACCGCCGTGTCGCGGGCGGACGGCGCGGGCAGCGCCGCCCGGTCGACCTTGCCGTTCGGCCCGACCGGCAACCGGTCCAGGACCACCCAGTCCGCCGGCAGCATCACCGGGGGCAGGGTGAGCGCCAGGTGCCCGCGCAGGTCGGCCGGCTCCGGCGCGCCCGCTCCCGGGCGGGGCACCAGGTACGCCACCAGGCGCGGGTCGCCGTCGACCGGGTCGTGCAGCAGCACCACCGCCTCGGCGACTGTCGGGTGGTCCAACAGCCGGGCGGTGATCTCGCCCAGCTCGACCCGGTGCCCCCGGATCTTGACCTGGTCGTCGGCCCGGCCCAGGTAGGCGATCCGGCCGTCCGGCTGCCAGCGGCACCGGTCCCCGGTGCGGTAGATCCGCTCGACGCCCCCGGTCGCCCCGACCGGACCGTCGACGTTTCCGTCCGGACCACCGGCGTCGGCGTCCTCGCCCGCGCCGAGGGCCACGGTGACGAAGCGCTCGGCGGTCAGGTCGTCGCGGCCCAGGTAACCGGCGGCCAGCCCGGCACCGGCGAGGCACAGCTCACCGGGAAGTCCCACCGGCACCGGCCGCAGGTCGTCGTCGAGCAGGTAGGCGCGGGTGTTGGGCAGCGGCCGGCCGATGGTCACCTCGTCCGGGTCGGCCGGGATGTCGGCCATGGTGGCGTAGATCGTCGCCTCGGTCGGGCCGTACCCGTTGACCAGCCGGTCCACCCGGGCCCGCAGGTCCCGGGCCAGCGTCACCGGCAGCGCCTCGCCACCGGTGACCGCCACCAGCGGCTCGGGCGTCACCGCGTCCGGGGTCCCGCCGAGTCCCGCCTCCAGCAGCACCCGCCACCCGGACGGGGTGGCCTGCACGTGGGTCACCCCGGCGTCGCGGACCAGCCGCAGCACCCCGGCCCCGTCGAGCGCGCTCACCGCCGAGGCGACCACCACCCGGCCACCGGTGACCAGGGGCAGGAAGATCTCCACCCCGGAGATGTCGAACGACAACGAGGTCAGGTGCAGCCAGCGGTGCTCCGGCCGGCTGTCCAGCGTGTCCCGCACCGCCAGCAGCAGGTTCGCCAGCGCGCCGTGCCGGACGGCGACCCCCTTCGGACGGCCGGTCGAACCGGAGGTGTAGAGCACGTAGGCCAGGTCGTCGGCGGTCGGCGGGTCGGCCGGCGGCACGTCGTCGGCACCGGCGGGGGCGTCCAGGTCGACCCCGTCGAGCACCAGCACCGGCCGGGCCGGGTCGAGCCGGGCGCCCGTGGCGGCGGTGGTCACCACCAGGGCCGGGGCGGCGTCGGCGAGGACCAGCTCCTGCCGGGCCACCGGGTGACCGGGATCGACCGGCAGGTACGCCGCCCGACGGCGGAGCACCGCCAACAGCGTCACCACCGCCGACCAGGACCGGTCCAGGGCGACCGCGACCAGGGTTCCCGGGCCGACCCCCCGGTCGCCCAGCAGCCCGGCCAGCCGGGCGCTGGCCGCGTCGAGCTGGGCGTAGGTCAGCGTCCGGTCGCCGTCGACCACGGCCACCGCGTCCGGATCGGTGCGGACCCGCTCGGCGACCAGCGCCGGCACGGTGGCGTCGAGCGGGTACGTCCGCCCGGTGTCGTTCCAGGACCGCAGCACCCGGTCGCGTTCCCCGGCGGGCAGCAGCGGCAGCCCGGCCACCGGCTGCCCGGGGTCGGTGACGACGGCGGCGAGCATGGTCCGCAGGTGTCCGCCGATGCGGTCCACCGAGTCGGCGTCGATCGCCGCCGGGCTGTACTGCAAGCCCACGGTCAGCCCGGTCGGGGCGTCCACGATCTGCACGTGCAGCGCGTTGCGGGCCGCGCCGCCGAACAGCGTCCACTCGACGCGGCTCGACACGCCGGTGAAGGTCGGCTCCGCGCCGCGCCGCCGGTAGCCGACCGACACCGGGGTCAGCGCCGGTGCCGGCCGCAGCCCGGAGACCGCGTGGGCCAGCGGCACGTCCCGGAACCGGTACAGCTCGCGGAGCCGGGCCCGGACCGCGCGGACGTACCCGGCGACGTCGCCGGTGGCCGGGGCGACCCCGACCGGCAGCTCGTTGACGAAGAGCCCGACCTGGTCGGCCTGGGCGGCGGTCCGGGTGGAGAGCCCCACCCCGACCGGCACGTCCCGGTTGCCGTACCGGGCGAGCAGCGCGTGCACCACGGCGAGCAGCACCTCGAACCGGGTCACCCCGAGCGACCGGGCGGTCCGGTCGACGCCCTCGACCAGTTCGCCGGGGAGCCCCACCTCGACCGTCGCGCCCGGCTCGGCGGCGGTCGGCACTCGCCGCAGGCCGGGCAGGACCACGTCACCCGGGCCGGACCAGTGCCGCTCCCAGTACGCCCGGGCGTCCGGCAGTCGGGCCTCCACCCGCTCCCGCTCGGCGGTCGCGTGCGCCGGGTACCCGTCGTCGGTCGGCGCGAACTCGGCCGGCGTGCCGGTGAGCGCGGCGGCGTAGGCGGCGGCCAGGTCCCGGACCAGCACGTCCTTGCTCATCCCGTCGAAGACCAGGTGGTGCGCGGTGACCAGCAGCAGGTGCGTCCCGTCCGCCCCGGTCAGCAGCGTGAACCGGGACAGCGGCCCGCTGGCCGGGTCGTAACGGCGGGCGATCTCCTCGGCGGTCCGGTCGTCGGTCAGCTCGCCGAAGGTCACCGCCGGCCGTCCGTCGGCCGGGACGAGTCGCGGCGTGCCGTCGTGGTCGGCGACGACCCGGGTCGCCAGGACCGGATGCCGCGCGGTCACCACCGCACACGCCTCGACCAGCGCCGACCGGTCCAGCTCGGCGCCGAACCGGACGCCGAGCGCCATGTGGTACGCCGTGCCGGCCACCCCGGCCTGCTCGGTGAACCAGACGGCGTGCTGCGCGTATGTCGCCTCGGCGGTGCCCACGTGCTCTCCCAACGATCTTCGGGTGGTCAGTTGTCGAACTGGCTGGTCAGGTGGCGCTTGAGAACCTTGCCGCCCGCGTTGCGGGGCAGCTCGTCGACCAGCAGCACCCGCGACGGCAGCTGGTAGTCGGCGAGCCGGTCGGCGAGGAAGCCGCGCAGCGCGGCCAGGGACAGCTCGTCCGGGGCCGTGCCGGGGCGGGGCACCAGCACGGCGGCCACCGCCGAGCCGAGCACCGGGTGCGGCACCCCCACCACGGCCGCCCCGGTGATCCCGGGGTGCTCGTGCAGGGCCGCCTCGACCTCCAGCGAGGAGATCTTGAACGCGCCGGACTTGATGACGTCCTGGTGCCGGTCGGTGAGATACAGATAGCCGTCGGCGTCCAACCGGCCGACGTCGCCCATCCGCACCCACCCGTCCCGGAAGGTGGCCCGGTTGGCCGCCTCGTCGCGGTAGTAGGCCCGGGGATGCGGGGCCCGCAGCCACACGTCCCCGGTCGCCCCGACCGGCAGTGGATCCCCGTCGGGGCCGGCGATCATCAGCTGCCCGCCGACCGGGCGGCCCACCGCGTCCCGCCGTGCCGGGTCGTAGATCATCGTGGTCTGGGCCGGGGCCGCCTCGGTGGACGTGTAGTAGTTGACGATCGTGGCCGCCGGGAGGGCCGCCGCCAGCCGGGCCGCCACCGCCGGTGGCAGCGCCGCCGCGGTCGACCCGACCAGGTGTACGCCGGACAGGTCCCGGTCCCGCAGCGCCCCGGAGTCGAGCAGCTCGATCGCGACCGACGGCACCACGAACAGCGTCCCGACGCCGGCCGTCTCGATCACCCGGGCGAACCGCAGCGGGGTGAACCGGGGCAGGGTGAGCGCGGTCGGCTTGGCGGTGAGCGCGTTGAACAGCATGGTCTGCCCGGCGTTCGTGCCGATCGCGAAGGCGTGCAGGAACCGTTCGGAGTGGGCCAACGCCAGCCGCCGGACGTGGCTGGGCGCGCCCACGGTCAGGTTGGCGTGACTCGCTCCCACCCCCTTGGGCCGGCCGGTCGTCCCCGAGGTGTAGAGGATCTGGGCCAGGTCGGCCGGGCGGACCGTCGGCAGTTCCACCTCGTCGCCGCGCTCGGCGCGCAGCTCGGCCACGGTCCACACCGGCACGCCGGCCGGCGCCGGCGCGGCGGTGTCACCTCCGTGCACCAGCGCGCCCGCCGCGCAGTGGGTCAGCGCGTGGTCGAGCTGGCCGGCGGCGAGCCGGTCCGACAACGGCACCGCCACCGCGCCGGCCCGCAGCACCCCGCAGTACGCCACCGCGTACTCCGTCCAGCCGGCCGGGCCGAAGACCAGCCCGACCCGGTCGCCGGGGCGGATCCCACGGCGCAGCAGCGACCGGGCCACGGCGGTCGCGTCGGACTCCCACTCGGCGAAGGTCAACGCGGCCACCCCGTGCACCTCGACCGCCACCCGGTCGGGGTGCACGCCGTGACGCCAGGTCAGCAGCTCGGGCACGGTCCGGGCGGCCGGCGGGGCCGGCCGGCGGACGGGCGTCGCGGCGCTCATGTCAGGCCGCCCTCCGTGCCGTCACGTCGCCGGTCGCGGTGCCGACCGGCGACGGCTGGACTCCGGCGGCACGCGCCTGTCGGGCCTCGATGCCGATCAGGTCGTCCGGCGGGGCGTCCGGCACCTCGTCGTCGAACCGGGCCAGCACCGGCGTGCGCAGCGACACCAGCGCGGTGAGCGCGATGCACCCGCCGAAGACCAGGTAGAGCAGGGCGATGCCCCGACCCGGCCCGACCCCGATCACCGCGCCGACGCTGCCGGCCAGCGCGCCACCGGGCATCAGCAGCGGCTCCAGGGCCTGCGACGCGAACGGGGCGATCACCCCCCAGCCCAGCGGCATGGTGGACCAGGCCACCATCTGGTTGAGCGCGAACACCCGGCCGTGGAACCGGGGCGGCACCTTGGTCTGGATGATCGTGTTGTAGACGCCGTTGACGATGCCGAGCGCGAGGTAGACGCCGAACGCGCCGGCAGCGACCGTGACCAGGCTGGGCCGCAGCCCGGTGACCAGGCAGGCCACCGCGATGCCGAGGGTGCCCAGCAGCACCGCCCGCATCCGCCGGCGGCGGGGGCCGCCCCAGACGAGCATCACCACGCCCCCGACGGCGGCGCCGACCCCGCCGGTCAGCGCCACCTTGGCCACCTCGGCCAGCTCGGCGAAGCCGAGCACCAGCGGGGAGAGCAGGTAGAGCACCGGGAACAGGAACAGGTTCAGCGCGGCGAAGAAGACCAGCATGGACCGGAACTCGCGGCGGCGCACCGAGTAGCGCAGGCCGCCGAGGATCTCCTCGCCGATGCCCTCCCGGCGTTGCAAGGCCAGCGTCCGGGGGAACCGGAGGAGCAGCAGCACCCCGATCGCGAACACGTACGACGCGACGTCGATGACCAGGATGCCGGCGAGGCCGACCGCCTCCAGCAGGGCCACCGCGATCAGCGGCACCAGGAACTGGGTGATGCCGGTGGCGGTCTGCGCCAGTCCGTTGGCGTGGCCGAGGAAGCGTTTCGGCACCAGTTGCGGTACGGCGGAGACGAACGCCAGCCGTTGGAACGACAGGGCCACCGAGAGCCAGCCCACCAGCACGTAGAAGTGCCAGACCTGGATGCGGTCGGTGAGCACCAGCGCGGCCAGCGCGGCGTTGGCCGCCCCGGCGGCGGTGCCGGCCAGCAGCAGCACCTTGCGTCGGCTGGTGCGGTCGATCAGCGCGCCGGCGATCGGGGCGACCAGCAGGCCGGGCACCAGCCCGAGCACCGCGAAGAGCGCGAACCGGGCCAGTGACCCGGTCTCCAGGTAGATCCAGAGGGGGATGGCGAAGTTGGTCAGCGCGGTTCCCGTACTGGACACGATCTGACCGGCCGCGACCAGGCCGAACCGGGCCATGCTCGGCTGCGGGTCCCGGTCGGCGGTCCGGCGGCGACCACCGGGCCGCTCCGGCCGGTCCGGCGGCGCGGCCGGGCCGGGAGACGACGCCGGTTCGCGCCCGCGATCGGACACGGCGGCCAGCGTCCAGGGTGGATCCGACCCGTCCGGCACGGACGCCCCGGTCGCGTCGGCCGGGGGCGGACCGTCGACGCCGGCCGGGTCGGCGATCCGGTGGTGCACACCGGTGACGATCTCGGCCAGCTCCCCGGCCCGGTACTTGAGGAAGTAGTGCCCGCCCTCGTCGATCACCGCCAGCGCGGTCCGGTCGCTGAGGAAGTGCCACTCCCGGAACCGCTCCTCGTGGAACTCGGTGCCCCGGTCCCGGTCGCCGACCACCGAGATCACCGGCGCCCGAAGCGGGGTCACCCGCCGTTCCATCAGCTCGGTGAAGTACTCCTCGGAGACCTGGGCGTCGTGCCGCATCGCCCGGATCAGGAACGCCACCTCGTCCGGGTCCAACGCGCCGATCGACGTGCCCTGGGCCTGCAACCAGGTGCGGTAGATCCGGTCGCTGCGGATCCGCTCGGACAGGCGCAGGCGCAGCAGCGGACCGAGCAGCCCGCCCACCGGCCGGGCGAAGGGGAACACCGCACCGAGGTAGACCGCGGTCAGCTCCCGGCCGGCCGCCTCCAGCCGCCGGGCCACCTCGACCGCGAGGGCCCCGCCGGGACCGCAGTGCCCGTAGAGCACCAGCGGACCCTCGACCCGGGCGAGGATCTCCGCGACCACGTCCCCGGCGACCTCGTCGATCGGGGCCGGGTCGTCGGCCAGGCCGATGTCGTGGCCGGGCATGGAGACCGACAGCAGCCGGTAGCCGGGCGGCAGGGCGTCCGCGAGCGGCTGGTACACCACCGCGCTGCCGCCGCCGTACGGGACGCAGACCAGGGTGGCGACCCGTTCGGCGACCGGCACCGGCGGGGTCAGTTCGTGCAGCAGGCCGACCGGCTCGGCGTCGGCCGTCGACACCCGGGCGGCGAGTTCGCGGACCGTCCGGTGGCGGAACAGGTCCATCACACTGACCCGGGGGGCGGCGCCTTCGGCGGCCGGCAGCTCCCGGCGCAGCCGGGCCACCACCTGGGTGGCCAGCAGCGAGTGCCCGCCGAGGTCGAAGAAGTCGTCGGTGGCCCCGACCTCCGCCAGCCCGAGCACCTCCCGCCAGATCCCGGCGACCAGGTTCTCCACCGGGCCGACCGGGGCGACCCGCTCGCCGGTCGGCGTCTCGACGGTCGGCTCGGGCAGCGCCCGGCGGTCCACCTTGCCGTGCTCCTGCAACGGCAGCTTCGCCAACCAGACGAACCGCTGCGGCACCATGTGGTCCGGCAGCCGGTCGGCGAGCGTGCGGCGCAGCTCGGTGGCCTCCGGGGTGTCCGCGCCGGGCACCGGCTCCAGGTAGGCCACCAGCCGGTCGTCGCGCAGCACCACCACCGCCTGGCGCACCGGCGGGCAGTCGCGCAGCGCGGCCTCCACCTCGCCCAACTCCACCCGGTAACCCCGGATCTTGACCTGGTGGTCGGTGCGCCCGAGGAACACCAACTGGCCGTCGGCCCGCCACCGGCCGAGGTCACCGGTGCGGTAGAGGCGGGCGCCGGGCGGCCCGAACGGGTCGGGCACGAACCGCTCGGCGGTCAGCCCAGGACGGTTGAGGTAGCCCCGGGCGAGCCGGTCCCCGCCGAGGTGGATCTCGCCGGGCACGCCGATCGGCACCGGACGCATCCGGTCGTCGAGCACGTGCACCCGGGCGTACGGCAGCGGCCGGCCGGTCGGCACCGGTCCGCTGTCGTCCCCGTCGGCGGCCACCTCGTGGGTGGCGATGCCGACCGTCGCCTCGGTCGGTCCGTAGTGGTTGAACACCCGGGCCGGGCCGGCGGCGGCCAGCGGCCGCACCCGCGCCAGGTCGGAGGCCTCGCCACCGAGGATCAGCGCCCGGGCCGGCAGCAGCTCGGCCGGTTCGGCGTCGGCGGTCAACGCCGCCAGGTGCGACGGGGTGATCTTCAGGTAGTCGATCCGGTGTTCCCGCAACTGTTCGGCGAGTTCCGCGCCGGTGCCGCGCCGGGGGAGCAGGTGCACCACCCCACCGGTGGCCAGGGCCAGGTAGAAGATGGTGACGCTGAAGTCGAACGACATCGACTGGAGCAGCGCGTAGCGGCCGGCCGGGACGACGCCGAACCGGTCGGCCACCCCGTCGAGGTAGCGCAACACCTGCCGGTGCGCCACCGCCACCCCCTTCGGAGTGCCGGTGGACCCGGAGGTGTAGATGACGTAGGCCAGGTTCCCGCCGTGGACGTCGGCGTCCGGCGCGGTCTCCGGGCAGCCGGCCACCTCCCCGGCGATCTCGTCGAGGCAGGCCGGGGCCGCCGGGACCGGGATCGCCGGGTCGGTCGGGGCGAGTCGGTCGCGCAGGTCGTCGCTGGTCAGCACCACCGTCGGCCGGGCGTCGGCGAGCATGGCGGCCAGCCGGTTCGGCGGCTGCTCCGGATCCAGGGGCAGGTACGCCCCGCCGGCCCGCAGCACGCCGAGCAGCGCCACGGCCAGCTCGGCGGACTGCTCCAGCAGCACGCCGACCAGCGCGTCCGGGCCGACGCCGCGGGAGCGCAGCCAGTGGGCCAGCCGGTTGGCCCGCCGGTCCAGGTCCCGGTAGGCCACCGCGTCCGGGCCGCAGATCACGGCCGGCGCGTCCGGGGTGGCCGCCACGTGCGGGGTCACCAGGTCGGCCAGGGTGGTGGCGGTGCCGGTCACCGCGACGGCGGGCGCTGCCGGCGCGTCCGGCGCGCTGAACGCCAGCACCCGGTCCCGCTCGCCGGCCTCCAGCAGGTCCAGGTCGACGATGGGCAGGTCCGGGCGGGCCACCGCCGCGCGGAGCAGGGTGGTGAACCGCTCGGCCAACCGGTCGACGGTGGCCGCGTCGAACAAGTCGGTGTTGTAGACGAACATCCCCCGCAGGCCGTCGTCGACCTCGCCGAGGTACAGCGACAGGTCGAACCGGGCGGCGTTGCCGTCGGCGCCGAAGCTCTCGGCGATCAGCCCGGCGGGCCACCGGCTTCCGCTGCCCCGGTCGTAGTTCTGGAGGGTGAACAGCACCTGGAACACCGGCGACCGGCTCACGTCCCGGGTCACGTTCAGTTCCTTGACCAGGCGCTCGAACGGCACCTCCTGGCGCGCCAGCGCCTTGACCACCCCGGTGCGGGTCCGGCGCAGCAGCGTCGCGAAGCTCGGCTCCTCGCCGGGGGAGTCGGCGGAGGCTCCGCTCGGCGAGAGGTCCGCGCGCATCGCCAGGGTGTTGACGAAGAGCCCGATCAGGCTCTCCAACTCGGGCACCACGCGGCCGGCCACCGGCGAGCCGATGGCGAAGTCCCGTTGGCCGCTGTGCCGGAACAGCAGCGCCTGGAGACCCGTGAGCAGCGTCATGTAGAGGGTGGCCCGCTGGCTACGGGCCAGCTCGCGCAGCCCGGTGGTGAGGTCGGCGTCGATCCGGAAGCGGTGGGTGGCCCCGGCGTACGTCTGTACGGCCGGGCGGGGCCGGTCGGTGGGCAGTTCCAGCGCCGGCACCCCGGCCAGCGCCGTGGTCCACCAGGCCAGCTCGGACCCGGCGTCCGGCCCGTCGACGCGGTGCCGCTGCCACGCCGCGTAGTCGACGTACGAGACGGTCGGCGGCGCGGGCACCGGACCGCCGTCGCGCAGTGCGCCGTAGAGCGTGGCGATCTCGGTGAGCAGCAGGTCCAGCGACCAGCCGTCGCTGACGATGTGGTGCATGGCCAGGTGCAGCACGTTGTCGTCGTCGCCGAGCCGGATCACCAGCGCCCGCAGCAGGGGAGCGGTGGCCAGGTCGAACGGGGTGCGTGCGGACTCGGCCACCAGGGCACGGGCGGTCGTCTCGTCGACCACGCCGGTGACGGTGACCGGCACCTGCACGGCGGGCACCACCTCGACCACCGGCTCGCCGAGCTCGTTCTCGGTGAACCGCATCCGCAGGCTGTCGTGCCGTCCGGCGGTGGCGTCGATGGCGGCGGTCAGCAGGTCCGGATCGAGGGGACCGGTCAACCGCAGCGTCGCGTAGACGAGGTAGCCCGCCGTGCCGGGAGTCAGTTGTTCGGTGAACCAGATCCGCTCCTGGCCGAACGACAACGACGGGCTCGCCCCGACGGTGTCGGGAATCCCATTCGAGGAGGAACGGACAACCCGGGCCGGAAGGTCTACATTGGTCACGCGGCGAGGCCTTACGTCGATGGCGGGCGAGGCAAGCAGTGTGCCGAATGCAAACGACGCATGTAATCAACTGAACGGCGCACAGACGGACGCCTGTCCGGCGTGGGAAAGAGCCCCTGACGTGCACTGTGGAAAGCCCGAACGAGCGATCCGGGTGACCGGGCGTCGTTTTACCGTCAGGAATGCGATTCGCGGATGCCGTGGTGCCGGCCGAGTGGGCCACCGAGACGCTGGTCCTGGCCGAGTTCGGCGGTGGGCGCACCGAAACGGCCCCGACGACCTGGGCGCAGGGCGTCATGTTCCGGGCCGCCGCGCGGTCCGTCGCGAACCACCGGTTCCTGAACCTGCGCCGTACCGTGCCGGTGTCCGGGCGGGTCCGCGCGGACCTGCCCGGCGTGACCCGCGCGCTCGGAGCCCTGGTCAGCCGGCACGGGTCGTTGCGGACCCGGGTCCGGTCGGTCGACGGTGAGTTCCGGCAGGAGACTGCGGCGGCCGGCCAACTGCCCCTGCTGGTGGTGCCCGGTGAGGGGGACGGCGTGGCGGCGGCCGGGGCGGCGGCCGAGCGGCTCGCCGACGTCGCGTTCGACCACGCGGCCGAGTGGCCACTGCGGGTCGCCCTGGTCACCGTCGACGACCGGGTACGCCAGATCGTCATCGTCTTCAGCCACTCCACCGTGGACGCGTACGGGGTCGAGGTGGTGCTCCGGGACCTGCGGCTGCTCCTGCTGCGGGGGGAGATCGCCACCCCGCCCGGCCCGCAGTCGGCGCAGGTGGCCCGGGACCAGCACGGGCCGGACCAGGACGGTTCCGCCCGAGCGGTGGAACACTGGGCGCGGGCGCTCGCCCAGCTGCCGCAGCCGCCGATGACCCCCACCCACCCCGAACTGACCCCGCGACTGCGCCGGGGGACGCTGGTCTCCCCGGCCGCCGACCGGGCGGCCCGGCTGCTCGCCGCCCGCCACCGGGTCAGCGCCTCCGCGGTGCTGCTGGCCGCCACCACCGCGCTGGCCGCCGGCCGCGACGGGTCGTCGGTGTGTGGTCTCTTCACGATGGCGCACAACCGTTTCCGGGCCGAGTACGCCGACGCGGTGGCGAATCTCGGGCAGATCGGAATATGCGTGGTGGACCTGGGCGACCGGCCCGCGTTCACCGAGTTGCTGCCCCGCATCTGGCGCGGTGCGCTGGGGGCGTACCGACACGCCTATTACGATCCGGTAGCCCTGCGGAACCGTTTACTGGCGGACGGTCACGACCCGACCACCGCATTTCTGCCGTACTACTATTTCAACGACGTGCGGCTGGCCGGCGGAAGCGCCGGAACGACCCCGACGGTGACCGAAAGCGACCTGCGCGCCACCATGGCGGAGAGCAGCTTCCAGTGGATCGACGGCATGGCCAAGGCGGCCTGGCACCGGCTGACCCACGTCGTCGACGAGCCGGGGGCGGTGGGCGTCACGGTCAGCGTCGACACCCGGTTCGTGCCCGTCGAGTCGGTCGAGCCGTTCCTGCGCGACCTGGAGGATCTGCTGGTCACGGCGGTCTTCCGGGAGGTGGCCTGGCCCTGGGCGCCCTCGTCGCCCGTCCTGCCCCGCTGACCGCCGGGGTAACCTGAATGGTGCTCACTTCCCAACCCACGGACCAGGCCACGGCGCGCACCGAGGAGATGGCGTACGCGGACTTCCACGGCGGTCGGGCCGCCACCGGGCCGCTGACCTGGGGGCAGCGCGCGATGTGGCGGGCGGTGGTGGAGTTCGAGTCCACCCGGCACAGCTTCCTGAACCTGCGTCGTACGCTCGCCGTCTCGCGGCGGGCCGGGGTGGACCCGGCGCGTGCGGTACGCGCGCTCGCCGCCCTGGTCGGCCGGCACGAGTCGCTGCGCACCCGGGTCCGCCCGAGCGACGGCGAGCTGCGCCAGGTGGCCGCCGCCGAGGGGCGACTGCCGGTGCTGGTGCACACCGTGCCGGCCGCCGGGGCCGATCCGGACGGGCAGGTGGCGGCCGGCGCGCTCGCCGCGCGCTTCGGCGACCCGCGGTTCGACCACGCCGCCGAGTGGCCGCTGCGGGCCGCCGTGGTGGTCGTCGACGGGCTGGTCCGACAGGTCGTCGTGGTCTTCAGCCACTCCACCGTCGACTTCCACGCCACCGAGACGGTGCTCCGGGACCTGCGGATGCTGCTGTTGCGCGGGGCGGCGCCCACCCCGCCGGGTCTCCAGTCGCTGGACGTGGCCGACCGCGAACGGCAGGTCGAACGGCGACGGTCCGACCGGGCGGTGGCGTACTGGCTCCGGCAGTTCCCCACGCTCGGGGCGGGCAGCTTCGCCGAACCGGTGGGGACCGGGCTCACCCCGCGTTACCGGCGCGGCGCGCTCACCTCGCCGGCGATCCACCACGCGGCCCGGCTGCTCGCCGCCCGGCACCGGACAAGCAGCTCCACCGTCCTGCTCGCGGCCACCGCCGCCGCGCTCCAGGCCGGCGGCGGACCGGAGGTCGCCGGCCAGGCCCGCGGCGGGTCCGAGGCCGTCGGCATCTTCACCATGGCCAACAACCGCTTCCAGCCCGAGTACGACACCGCGATCAGCAAGCTCAACCAGATCGGGCTCTGCCGGGTCGACCTCACCGGCCGACCGGACTTCGCCGAGTTGCTGCGGCGGGCCCGGCAGGCGTCGTTGGACGGGTACCGGCACGCCTACTACGATCCGCTCGCGCTCGCGCAGGGCTTCGCCGACCACGGCTACGACTACGGCACGGCGCTCGCCCCGTTCTGCTACCTCAACGACATCCGCCTGCCCCACGACGTGCCGGCCGACGTGGCCGGACCGGACGAGCCGACGCTGCGCACCCCCGGCTCCTTCCGCTGGCTGGAGGAGTTGGACCGGTTCGCCTGGCGCTGCCGGATCCAGGTGATGGACGCGCCCGGCGCGGTGGAACTGGCGGTCACCGCCGACACCGTCCACCTGCCACCGGACCGCGCGGAACGGCTGCTGCGGGACATCGAGGACCGGTTGGTCCAGGCGGCCCGGTCCGCGGCACCCTGACCGTGGGCCGGACGGCTCTCCTGACACCCCGCGGTTCGCGGCGGCCAGCCTCCGCTTCGTGGCCTCGCTGGCGGAACAGGCCGTCGCCGAATGGCGGTCGACGCTGGACGCCCTGCGGGTGTTGCCGCAGATCGGCCCGGACGCGCCGGTCGGCTACGGCGGGGGCATCGCGATGGGCACGGCGATCGGGGTGCGGCTGGCCGCGGCCGAGCCCCGGATCACCGCCGCGATCTTCGGCGGCGGGTTCTTCGTGGACGAACCGGTGATCATGGCCGCGCGGCAGATCACCGTGCCGGTCCAGTTCCTGCTGCCGTGGGACGACGAGCACGTCGACCGTTCGTCCGGGCTCGCGCTGTTCGACGCGTTCGCCTCGGCGGAGAAGACGTTGCACGCGAAGCCGGGCGACCACCGCAGCGTCCGGTGGGTCGGGGTGGACGACCGGCGTCCGGTCACCTTGACGACAGCGCTCAAGTGCCGGCATATGCGTTGATGAGATTGGATTCCACCGGTGCCGGACGCAGGCGGTGGGCCACGCGCTGGCCAGCGCCCCGGAACGCCTCCAAGGCTGCCTTCGAGGGCCTCGCTCCGGCCAAACCCTGACCACCTCAACGGCCAGTCAGCCGTCAACTCGACACTCCAAGGAGGCGTCTATGAGCGAATGTCCGAAGTGCGGCAGGCGCAAGGACTCGGGCGAATGCATGTACTGCTGGGGCCTGGAGGCGGGGGCGGACTACCACGCCGGAAAAAGGGATGTGCGCATCCCCAACTCCAACCTGAGGCGAAACATTGACACCGGAGCCGTCTCCAACCCACATTCGGGCTGCGTGGTGCTCGCCGTGCTCGCACTGTCCGGGCTCATCCCCGGTGTGCTGCTGATGTGGAATTTCCTGATCTGAACTGTCTTCCCCAAGGTCCCCGGTCGGCGACGCGCAACCTGGGTTCTACCCTCCGGGGCCGTGACCCGTGCGGCGGGTCGCCTGACGCGTAACCTATAGGTTACGCTTCCGGGTGTGGACGAGGTGGTCGAGGCGATCGCGGATCCGATCCGGCGCAACATCCTGGAGATGTTGCGGGACGGGCGGCTGACCGCCGGCGACATCGCCGCCCACTTCCCGGTCAGCCGGCCTGCGGTGAGCCGACACCTGCGGGTGCTCCGCCAGGCCGGTCTGGTCCGCGACGAACTGGTCGGCCGGCAGCGGCTCTACCAGCTGGAGTCCGAGCCGTTCACCGCCCTGGTCGAGTGGCTCGCCCGGTTCGACCAGCCGCGCGGCTGGGAGCACCGCCTCGACGCGTTGGAGACCGAGGTGTACCGCACCCGCCGCGAACGCCGGGGCAGCACCGGACGCCCCGCCGAGAAGAAGAGGACCGCATGAACCGCCTACCCGTCGGCCGGTTGTTCCGTACGGACGCCGGCAGTGACCTGGTGCTGACCCGCGCCTTCCGGGCCCCGATGGAGGACGTCTGGGCGAGCCTCACCGAGCCGGATCGCACCGCGCGCTGGTTCGGCCCGTGGGAGGGCGACCCCGGGCCCGGCCGCACCATCCGGGTACAGATGGCGTACGAGGAGGGGGAGCCCTGGTGCGACATGCTGATCGAGGCGTGCGAACCGCCCCGCCGGCTGGCCGTCGCGACGCTCGACGAGCAGGGCTCGTGGCGCCTGGAGATGCTGCTGGCCGAGGCCGACGGAGTGACCGAGCTGCGGTTCACCCACCACCTCGACACGGAGGAGGCGATCGGCGAGGTCGGTCCCGGCTGGGAGTACTACCTCGACCTGCTGGTCGCATCCCGCGACGGCACGGCCCTGCCCGACTTCGGCGACTACTACCCGGCGATGAAGCCGTACTACGACGGGCTGCGCTCCTGACGGCACGCCGCCGTCGCGGCGGAGCCGTCACTCAGGGAGTGGTGGCTCCCGTTGCCGTCGGACGTGCCGCCGCCTGCTCCGTCTCGCGGCCCTTTCCGCTTACCGGTCACCGCGTCTCCGCAGCTGCCCCCAGGCGGCCACTGACTCTCAGGAACGCGGTGCCCTGGCCGAGCGCGACCAGTGCGTTGGTCACGACGAGGGCGATCCAGAGCCCGACGATGCCCGTGGCCGACGCGACCGGCAGCGCGACCAGAGCGAGGATGCCGTAGGCGACGGAGAACACCACGAAGCTCGGTGCCGTGCGCCGGAGTCCGGTCAGACCGAACCCGAGGACCGCCTGCAACCCGTCGCCGAGGACGGCCAGCGCCACGACCGGCACCAGTACGGTCGTGAGGGAGCGGACCACAGGGTCGTCGGTGAACAGGGGAAGGAAGACCGGACGCAGGATCACCAGCAGGGCACCCGAAGCACCCACGGTGGCGGTGGTGACCACCAGCCCGGCCCGGACCCCGCGCCGCGCGCCCGGGAGGTCGCCCGCCGTGGCCCGGCTGCTGACGAGCGGTACGCCGGCCTGGCCGACCGCGACCGCCGCCGTGAAGATCAGGCCGACCAGCGAGGTCGCGATCCCGTGCGCCGCCGTGGCGGGCGGGCTGATCCGGGCGGCGGCGAAGGCGAGGAGGCCGAGCACCCCGAACTTGACCAGGACAGTGCCCGCCATCGGAATGCCGACCGTGGCCAGCTCCCGCACCCGACGCGGGTCGGGACGGACCGTCACCAGACCGGCCAGCGGATTGCCGAGCGTCGACCGCAGACCGGACAGGTTCATGGCGCAGGCGGCCAGGTTGGCGACGAGCACGGCGGTGCCGGCACCGGCCAGGCCGAGCGCGGGCACCGGCCCGAACCCGTTGACCAGCAGCGACGACAGGCCGGCGGCGCACGTCGCGGCGACCAGACCGGCCCGCATCACGGTCCTGGTGCGACCGAGCCCGACCAGGCTCGACGAGGCCATCGCCCCGACCGATCCCAGCAGCACGGATCCGGCCAGCAGCAGCGGGAGGACCCCGAGTTCGGCGACCGTCTCGGCCGGTACTCCGCCGACGCGGGCCAGCAGCGGCACACCGGACACGGCGACCGCACCGGGCACCCCGACGGCGACGGCTAGCCACGTGCCGTCACGGACCACGCACAGCACGCCGTCGCGGTCGTGGGCGGCCGACGACACGAAGGGCAGCACACCACGCACCGCGCCGGTCACCGCCGCCGTGGTGGGGACGTGGACGGCACTGGCCAGGGCGAACGCGGCAAGGGCGGCCGTGTCGAACCGTCCCAGTGCCGCCGTGACCACCATCGAACCGACGGACGCGGCGATCATCGACAGGTACAGCGGAGCCGCCACCGCGACGATTCGCCACCCGTCGCCGCCGAGGCCCGCCGTTCGTCGCTGGTTGAGGAAGCCCTCCACCGTCGGCACGATGCCCTCCTGGCATCTCGGAAGCAGGATGAGTCAGCGTGCGGGACGCCACTCGCCGTACCGCTGCGCCGCCGGCCAGTGCCAGGGCCGTCGACAGGAGAACGGCGAGTCGTGCAGTTCGAGCTTGGTGAGCTCTACGCCTTCCGGAATGTCGAAGACGATTACGCCGGTGACCTGGTTGCCGGGGTCGATGTCGTCGAAGAACGTCTCGGCGTTCTTGTTGGCGTAGGCGGCAGCAGCACCGTCGGTAGAGTACTCGGTGTCGTCGGCCGCGTACGCCTTCTGGCTACTGCCGTCGAACATCTGCGCCTCCTTGTGGAACCGCGCCACCGCTCACCGCCCGCACAACTGTCCTGGCCTGCCTCACCCGGCGGTTCGCTAGTGCCGCGGGCCGGCGGACTCTGCGTCGGCCCACAGGGAGGCGGCGTGCTCGACGAACGGGTGTTCCGCTGTCGAGCCGACCCCGATGCCCGGCCCCACCAGGGTTCCGCAGCGTGCGTGGTAGCGTCAGCCCCAGCGTCGCGTGCCGGTGGCAGACCGTGTCAGGCATGGAGGCGCCGGACCGAAGGGAATACGGCGACGATGATCGTTGTCCCTTCGCCCTCGACCTATGCGTGAGGGCGAGAAGAGCAGGCTGGTGGCCTGGCATCGCGAGCTGCGCGACGTGCACGACAGGCTTCGCGAGGCGTTGGCACTGACCCGACAGGCCCTGGCGGCCGGCAAGCCGGCGGAACCGGCGACCAGAGATTTGCTGCTGTTTTGTCACGGGTTCTGCGCCGCCCTGACCGCTCACCACGAGGGTGAGGATCGCGAGCTGTTCCCCGCGATCGCCGAGCAGCACCCCGAACTGCGCGAGGCGCTGCGCTACCTGCGGCAGGACCACTCGATGATGGCTCACCTGTTGTCCGGGTTGCAGGACGCCGTGACGCGGGCCGCCCCGCCCGCCGAACTGGAGCGCCATCTGGAGGGGCTGGCGGCGATCATGGAGTCGCACTTCCGTTACGAGGAACGGCAACTCCTCGCCGTGCTGAAGACCCTGGACCTCGACGCGGACCCAGGCGCAGTCCTGGGACCCCTGTAGTCGCCCCACCCCCACCGCCCCGCATCGCCTCGCCCCGTCGATCTTCGAGTTCGGGCACCAGCCAAACCTCCACCAAGGTCGCTGACCGTGCGCCACAACTCCATGATCGACGGGGCAGGCCTCGCTGCCGCCGCGGTGCTTGCCGTGCGGAGGCGTCATCCCAACTGGCCCGGCCGATCAAGTCCTGCATACCGCCCGGACCGGGTGTCGCCCGCGTGTTCCGCGATCGTCCAGCAGTTCTTGACCGGCAACGGCGCCAGCAGCCCGGCCACGAAGTCCCGGACCCGGCGCCGTGGTTCCGGGCGGGCAAAGCGTGATCCGGCCACAGCAGGTCAGAACGGTTCTCCTGCTGAAGTATTAGCCCTATCCGCTCATCACCACACCAGGCATGCCCGGTCAGGGCCGTTTAGCCAAGGCATTCCAGGGACTTGACGGGTCCGTGGCTAGGCGGCCACGTTGAGAAAGAACTTTTCGTGATCGCCACCCGGGGCGCCGAACTGGCAGTTGACTACCCCACCGCCACCGTTGGTGGAGGCTGTCACCCCGAAGCCGACCAGGCGCAGAAACGAATTCGGAAAAAACGTCGACTCGAAGGAGAACGAGCCGCCTGCCTGCGGGAGAAGCTTGAACGTCTCGTGGGTACCCACGTGGACCTGGCAGTTGACGGTCCCACCGCCCGGCCCTCCGGGGATCTGCGGCAACTCGGCGGCGTCCATGCGCAGATACACGTTCGAAAAGGTCGCCGACGCGAAGGCGAACGAGCCGTCGGCCTGCGGGAGAACCTTGAACTTCTCGTAAGGTCCCGCGCCAAATTGGCAGTTGACGACCCCACTGCCAGACCCGTTCCAGGTCGTCACCCCGGTGCCGTCCATGCGCAGATACACGTTCGGAAAGGTCGTCGAAAGGATCGTGATCGGTGTGTTTCCGAGCGCCGCGAGGTCCGCCACTGACAACGGCATGAGAGGTCCTCTCCTTCTTCGGGAATTCTTACTCACGATAGTCGGATCGTCACGGAGAGATGAACCCTGGCGTTTGGCGAAGGGCGAACGTAACGACGATGGCGGACGGATGTGACAATACCGAAATGCAACACCATGCCGGGATTCTCCGAGGCGAGGACTGGCGGTTCCGGTTGGTCAGAGCCGAGTGCGAGCGCGATCAGCGTCGCGTCTTTTCCACCAGTAGTTCTGGTCGCGCCGAATCCGCCAACTAATTAGTGCGGTTGGCGCTGACGCTCGACCGCTGTTGACCTGTGGGCGAGTCGCTGCCGAGCAACGATCGCCTATAATAAATGGCAAAATCCCTCGTCCTGGGAACCGGATAGGGCTAATGCTTCAGCAGGAGAACCGTTCTGACCTGCTGTGACGGTGTGGTTTTGTCCGTCGACAGTGAGCAGCCACCGTCGAGCCTGAGGTTGTGTGGACCAAACAGGATGCGGCGGTGGCTGCCGCCTACCGAGTAGACGTTCAGCGATGGGCCGCGTTGTTTGACGGGCTGATGGACCCGGTCGGATCACGCTTTGCCCGGTCGGAACCACGGCGCCGGGTCCGGGACTTCGTGGCCGGGCTGCTGGCGCGGCTCCCCGCCGAACACCGGGCCGCCCACCTGATCGACATCACCCGGGCTCACCTCGACCTCGGCGATCACCGGCCCGCCGGCCGGGCACTCGTCGCCGTCGACCGCATCGCCTTGGCCGAGATGCGACTCCGGCCCGTTGCCCACGCCGCCCTGGCGGCTGTCCTCCGTGCTGGTGCGAACCCGGTCGATCTCACCCGCCTCGCCACCACACTCGGCCTGACCCGTCCTCGTGTCGGGTAGGCCCCGTCCTGCTGATCACGGCCAGCCCAGGAGTGTGTCTTGGGAGGCTCGTAGGGGACGGATGCGGAGTGCCCGGCGGTACGCGCCGACGGCGAGGTCGGCATGGTCCGGCTGAAGCGGTGGCGGTCGGTCACCGCCGGGGCGAACCCGACGGTGTCGGCGCTGTCCTCGATCGGGATGTCCGTCGTTTCCAATGTGCAACGCCGACGGGTCGGCTTCTACGACCGGCGGGGAGCGGTGCGCTCGCGCTCGGCAGGTTTCGCTGCCGCTTGTCGACCGTTGGGGCTGAGTCCGACTCAGCAGGGATGGACGTAATTCTGCACGATACCGGTGGTCAGGTAATAGTCACTGACCCACGTCACGCGGCTCGGGGTGTACAACTTCGACCAGATGTTGTAACCGTTCACGCTGGTCCCGTACGCCCAGCAATCGACCTCGACCATCTGCCCGTTGGCGTACACGGCGACCACCGGATAGCCGGTTCCCGGGCCGGAGCGCGCGTTGAGCCCGGCGGACCCGACGTTCTTGATGTAGGCGCACCAAGCACGGGGGTCGCTGCCTGCGGATCCGCACCTGAAGGCATCGGCCTGTGCGGGCGAGGGGAGGGCCAGGGTCGCGGCCAGCACCGTCGCCGTCACCACTCCGATGCTGGCCAGGCGCTTGGGCGAAAGTCCCGCGATGAGCGCTTTGATGGACACGTGAATTCCCTTTCCGGCGGCACGACAGGGGGCACGGAGGCGTCCCGGAACGGGGTGCAGGAGCCGCCCCACCGAAAGACCGCAGGCGTCAGACCTTCCGCGGGTGACTCCGTTCGCAGCATCGCCGCTGCCAAGGAAACGGTTCGCGTCCGATTGTGATCGACACGCGTGAATGCTAGGCCAGGTGCGTTGCGTAGTCAACAACTCGCTTGGCGTGACGTGACGCCAGGGAGTTCGGCTCAGAGACCGAAGAACTCCAGGTAGGCGTCGATCTGGTGGCCGAGCATCGGCAGGCCGGGTTGCGTCGGCAGGCCACGGAGGTAGGCCGCGCGCAGCAACGCCGTCTCCGCCGGGGTCATGATGATGTCGGCGACCACGGTGTGCGTCGGCAGCCCGGTCACCGGGAACGGCAGCGGGTCGCCGGGACGCAGGCCCAGGGGAGTGGCGTTGACCGCGAGGTCGACGTCGTCCAGGATCGGGCGGGCCGAGGTGCTGACCCGGCCCGGGTAGACCGGCGACAACCGCCGATGCAGCGTGTCGAGCCGTCCGGGGTCGGTGTCGACCAGGCGCAGCGCGGCCGTACCGGCGTCGAGCAGCGCGACCGCGATGGCGCTGCCCGCGCCACCCGCGCCCACCACGCACACCCGGCGACCCCGTGGGTCGTGCCCGGCCTCGACCAGGCCACGGACGAACCCGTCGCCGTCGAACGTGTCGGCCGTCCAGGTGCCGTCCGGCTCGCGGCGCAACGCGTTGGCGCTGCCGGCCAGGCGGGCGCGGTCGGTGACCCGGTCGGCCAGGGCGAGGACGGCCGCCTTGTGCGGCACGGTCACGAGGAGCCCGTCCAGGTTCGCCATCTGCCGCAGGCCGCGTACCACCGCTTCGAGGTCGGCCGCCGTGACGTGTACCGGGACCAGGACGGCGTCCGTACCCCGGCGGGCGAGCACCGGGTTGAGCAGGCCGGGCGCGCGGACCTGCGTGATCGGGTCGCCGAGCAGCGCGTACAGGCGCGTCGTGCCGCTGATCGCCGGCACGGCCGTGACGGGGGCGTCGACAGCGGTCATCGGAGGGGTTCCTTCCGGGTGTGGTTCACCGGGAGCCGGTGCCGCCGGCCGTCAGGTCACGGGCCAGCCAGAGCGCGCCGTGCAGCGAGGAGAGGCCGCCGAGGGCGGCGGCCCGCACCGTCGGGGCCGGTCGTCCGGGGCGTCCCGCCTGCCGGGCCAGGTCCGCGACGAGCGGTACGAAGCCGGGCAGACCGTCGGCGAAGCCGCCGCCCACGACCGCCACCGGAACGGCCAGCAACTCGCCGAGGCTGACCACCGCCGCAGCTAGGGCGGCGCAGCTCTCGTGCACCGCCGCGACCGCCCAGGGCCGGCGGTCCCGCAACCCGGCCCGCAACTGGTCGAAGGTGACCTCGCCGCCGTGCTCCCGGGCCGCCCGCCGCAGCGTGGCCGGGCCGGAGGCGACCGACTGGAGGCAACCGACGCGACCGCAGTCGCAGGGCACGCCGTCGAGGTCGACGACCATGTGTCCGACCTCGGCGGAGGTGCCGGCCGGGACGGGCCGGCCCTTCAGCACGATCCCGCCACCGACCCCGGTGCCCACGCCCAGGTACACCAGGTCGTCGTGGCCGGCGTGCCGGGCCTCGGCCAGCGCGGCCAGGTCACCGTCGTCGGCGTACCCGGTCGGGACGTCGGGGAAGAGCTGCCGCAGCGCGCCGGCGAGGTCGAGTCCGGTCCAGCTCGGCCGACCCGGCCAGGTCAGGACCGTGCCGTCGGAGCCGGTGATGGCCGGCATCGCCATCCCGACCGCGTCGACCGGTCCCCAGGTGGCCCGCAGCGCGGCGACCTCCGCGTCGAGCGCCGCCAGGTCGCCGGCCGGGCCGCCGCCGGACGGCCAGACGAAGGTCCGCTCGTACGCGGGCCGCCCGGCCGCCTCGGCGCGCAGCGCGACCTTCGTGCCGCCGACGTCGACCCCCAGGACGCCGACGTCCGGCCGGTCCGTCATGACGGTGGTCAGTTGGCGAGGACGTGCAGGACGGCGATCGCCGCCGCCGCCACGGCGAACGCCACCGGCACCACCGCCATCGGCACGGGGTCCTTGGCCCGGATGTGGTAGACGGCCGCGCCGATCAGCAGCAGGGTCAGCCCGACGGCCGCCGCGACGCCCACCGGCCACCAGAGCAGGCCGAGCAGCAACCCGGCGATCCCGGCGATCTCCAGGATGCCGATCGTCCGGGTGAGGCCGGCCGAGACGCCGATGCGGGCCATCCGGTTCCGCATCTCCAACTGGCCGAGGAGCTTCGGCAGCGCCACGGCGATGAGGACGGAGGCGAGGATGACGGTCAGGGTGATGATCGGGATACGCACGAAGCTGTCCTCAGGTCGGGGGTAGACGGACGGACGACCGTGCTGGCTCCGGCCGTGGAAGGGGATCGGTCACGCGACGGTGGCGACGAGCGCGCGGGCGGCCAGCCGGTAGCCCAGCGCCCCGAGTCCGACGATCACCCCGCTGGCGAGCGGAGCGAGCACCGAGTCGTGCCGGAAGCTCTCCCGCGCCCACACGTTGGAGAGGTGGACCTCCATCCAGGGGCGGGGGTAGTTGGCCAGCGCGTCCCGCAGGCTCCAACCGGCGATCATCAGGGCACCGGGATTGACGATCGCGCCGACCGTGTCGTAGTTGCCTTGGATGGCGCGGATCAGGGCGCCCTCGCAGTCGTGCTGCTCGGCCGTCACCCGCCAGCCGCGCGGCGCGACCTCCTCGGCGACCGCCCGCTCGATGTCGGCCAGCGTGTCGGTGCCGTAGATCTCCGGCTCCCGCTGACCGAGGATGCCCAGGTTCGGGCCGTTGAGCAGGAGCACGTTGGACACGGTTCACCTCGCGCGGAACGGTCCCGTCGGCGTGGGGTCGACGACGGGTCCCCGGCAGTATCGCGTCGGCGGCCGGTGTCGACCGCGCCCGCCCACCCGAAACAAGGGGCGGATAGGGGCAGCTAGGGGCGCTGCCGTGCGCCCGGCTGAGGTGGTTGAGGTGTGAGGAAGGGCCCCCTGCAGGTGATTTTTGCACTGCAAGGTGCCCCTGCAACCACCTGGAAGCTGCCCGCGCGCCACCTGGAGGCTGCCGCGCCACCTCAGGTCGCCCACGCCGCCACCCCGGGGGCGCGCCGTGGGCGGAGTGCGTCCTCGGGGCGCGCAGGGTGGGTCGCGTCAGCGTTCGCAGGTCTACTACGCGGACGGCCGCCACACGCCGTCCAGCAGGCCGACTAAGGGGCGGTTAGGGGCCGTTAGGGGAGTTGAGCCGCCGGCCAGGTCGGTTAGCGTCCACCGCGAGCCAGGTACGTCGCCGCGATCGACGGTGGCGTCCGCCCCGAGGGACCAGCCGGGCGGTGCGGGTCGTGGGTCGCATCCGACGCCCGGGATCGCGGGGCGGCGCGCCGCTGTCGACGAACGGCCAGTGAACCGCCGTTCCAGCTGGATTGGGAAGTGGGACATCATGAGTGGTCTGTCGGCGAGCGTGCCGGAGTTCCCCGAGTGGCCGCAGTTCGGTGACGAGGAACGGGCCGGCCTGGTCCGGGCCCTGGAGCAGGGCCAGTGGTGGCGCGTCGGCGGCAGTGAGGTCGACACCTTCGAGGCGGAGTTCGGGGCGTACCACGGCACCCCGCACGCGCTCGCCGTCACCAACGGCACCCACGCCCTGGAGGTGGCCCTGGAGGTGCTCGGGGTCGGACCCGGCACCGAGGTGATCGTCCCGGCGTTCACGTTCATCTCGTCGTCGCTGGCCGCGCAGCGGCTCGGCGCGGTGGCCGTACCGGTCGACGTCGACCTCGACACCTACTGCATCCAGCCGGAGGCCGTCGCCGCCGCGATCACCGACCGCACCCGGGTGATCATGCCGGTGCACATGGCCGGGCAGATGGCCGACATGGACGCCCTCGACAAGATCGCCGCCGACGCCGGGGTCGCGATCCTCCAGGACGCCGCGCACGCCCACGGCGCACAGTGGCAGGGCAAGCGCGTCGGTGAGCTGGGCTCGGTGGCCGCGTTCAGCTTCCAGAACGGCAAGCTGATGACCGCCGGTGAGGGCGGCGCGGTCCTCTTCCCCGACCAGGAGCTGTACGAGCGGGCGTTCCTCGTGCACAGCTGCGGCCGGCCGCGCACCGACCGCGACTACCTGCACCGCACCACCGGGTCGAACTACCGGATGAACGAGTTCAGCGCCGCCGTCCTGCGGGCCCAACTGTCCCGGCTGGACAGCCAGATCGAGCTGCGCGAGCAGCGTTGGCCGCTGCTGGCGAGCCTGCTCGCCCAGATCCCCGGCGTGGTGCCGCAGGGCCGCGACGACCGGGGCGACCGCAACCCGCACTACATGGCCATGTTCCGGGTTCCCGGCATCGGCGAGCAGCGCCGCCGGGTCGTGGTGGACGAGCTGATCGCCCGGGGCATCCCCGCCTTCGTGGCGTTCCGCGCGATCTACCGGTGCGAGGGTTTCTGGCTCGCCGGCGCCCCGGACGAGACGGTCGACCAGGTCGCCGCCCGGTGCCCGAACGTCGAGCAGATCCACGCCGACTGCATCTGGCTGCACCACCGCACGCTGCTCGGCACCGAGGAGCAGATGCACCAGATCGCCGCCGTGCTCGCGGACGTCCTCGGCGAATGAGCGCGTCGCCGTCGGCCGCCACACCGGGGCGCGTCCGGGTCGCCGTGGCCGGCCTGGGCTGGGCCGGACGGGAGATCTGGCTGCCCCGACTCGCCACGCACCCACGCTTCGCGGTGACCGCCGTGGTCGACCCCGACCCGGCGGCACGTGACCGGGCCCGTGCCACCCACGGGGTTCCGTCCGCGTACGCCGACGTCGACGACATCCCCGCCGACACGGTGGACCTGGTCGTCGTCGCCGTCCCCAACCACCTGCACGCGGGCGTGGCGGCCCGGCTGCTGCGCCGGGGCGTACCGGTCTTCCTGGAGAAGCCGGTCTGTCTCACCTCCGCCGAGGCGGACGAACTGGCCGAGGCGGAGCGGGCCGGCGGCGCGGTGCTGCTCGCCGGTAGCGCCGCCCGCTACCGGGCGGACGTCCGCGCCCTGGTCGAGGCGACCGCCGACCTGGGCGCCGTCCGCCACGTCGACGTGGCCTGGGTACGGGCGCGCGGCGTTCCCGACGCCGGTGGCTGGTTCACCCGGCGGGAGCTGGCCGGCGGCGGTGCCCTGGTCGACCTCGGCTGGCACCTGCTCGACACGGTGCTGCCGCTGCTCGGGCCGGCCCCGGTGGTGCACGCGGTGGGCAGCGTCTCCGACGACTTCGTCAACGACGACGCCGCCGCGGCGGCGTGGCGCGGCACGGCCACCGACACCGGCCGGGCCCGGGGCGACGTGGAGGACACCGCCCGCGCGTTCCTGCTCACCGCCGACGGGGCCTCCGCCGGCCTGCATGCCTGCTGGGCGTCGCACGAGGCGCGGGACCGCACCACCATCGCCGTGCACGGCACCGGCGGCTCGGCGACCCTGCACTGCACGTTCGGGTTCAGCCCCAACCGGGAACCGACGCCGGTGCTCACCCGGACCCGCGACGGCGAGACCGTCCGCCTGCCGCTTCCGGTGGAGCCGATCGGCGCCGAGTACGACCGTCAGCTCGACGTACTGCCCGACCTGCTCGCCGGGCCGGACAGCCGGGGCGTGGCCGCGGCCGAGGCCCGCCGGACCATCGACGTCATCGAACGGATCTACCGCTGCGCCCGGCCCACCGCGCCGACGTACGCGCTGGCGGGAACCCTCGACCGGTGAGAACCACCGGCGAACCCACTCGGGAGCAGCCATGAGCCATCCGCCGTCCACCCTCGAGGTCAGCACAACCCCCACCCGGCCGGGGCCGATCCGGGCGGTCGTCTTCGACCTCGACGGTGTCGTGGTCGACAGTTCGGCGGTGATGCGCGCGGCGTTCAGCGTCGCCTACGCCGAGGTGGTCGGGCCGGGTCCGGCGCCGTTCGAGGAGTACAACAAGCACATGGGGCGGTACTTCCCGGACATCATGCGCCTGATGGGGCTGCCGCTGGAGATGGAGGAGCCGTTCGTCCGGGAGAGCTACCGGCTCGCCCACCAGGTGCCACTGTTCCCCGGCGTCCGCGAGACGCTGGAGGAGTTGTCCGAGCGGGGCATCCGGATGGCGGTCGCCACCGGCAAGAGCGGCCCCCGGGCCCGGTCGCTGCTCGACCTGCTCGGTGTGCTCCACCTGTTCGACCACGTGATCGGCTCCGACGAGGTGCCCCGTCCGAAGCCCGCGCCGGACATCGTGCTCCGGGCGCTGGAGCTGCTCGGGATGCCCCCGCACCAGGCGATGATGGTCGGTGACGCGATCACCGACCTGACCAGTGGACGGGACGCCGGGGTGACGACCGTCGCCACTACCTGGCACGGCGGGGACGTCGAGGGCCTGCTCGCCGCCGCCCCGGACCTGGTCGCGCACAAGCCGGAGGAACTGCTCGTCCACTGCCCGGCTGTGCCCGCCACCTGACCACCGCCTCGCCGCCCGTCCCCGCCGCCCCGCCCGCTGCTCCTGCCCGGTGCGGGTTGTCCGGGTGGTAGCAGGGGACCCCTGCTCATCAAAAAGCGGTAACAGGGGGCCCCTGCTACCAGCCAAACCTGCTACCAACCAACCCCGGCCTCACATGTCGGCGAGGGCGGCACGGACGGCGGTCTCGTCGACGTCCGCGACGAGTTCCGGACCGGACGGGCCGTCGAGCACGAAGGACAGCCCCGAGGTGGACTTCTTGTCCCGCCGCATGAACGCCAGCAGGTCGTCGTGGTCCACCCCGTCGGGCAGGCGCGTGTCGAGGCCGTAGCCGGCCACCACCGCACGGTGCTCGTCGACCCGGTCGGCCGGGATCCGGCCCAGCAGGCCGGCCAGCCGACCGGCGAACACCGTGCCCACGCCGACCGCCTCGCCGTGACGCAGCTGGAAGTCGGTGGCCCGTTCCAGCGCGTGCCCCAGGGTGTGGCCGTAATTCAGGATGTGCCGCAGGCCGGCGTCCCGCTCGTCGGCGGCCACCACCCGCGCCTTGAGCGCCACACAGGCGGTGATCTGTTCGGTCACCGGGCGGTCGCGCAGCTCGCCCGCGCCGATGAAGTGGGCGCGGGCGATCTCCCCGTAGCCGTTGCGCCACTCGACGGCGGGCAGCGTGTCCAACTGCTCGGTGTCGCAGAGCACCGCGCGGGGCTGCCAGTACACGCCGACCAGGTTCTTGCCCTCGGGAAGGTTCACCGCGGTCTTGCCGCCGACGCTGGCGTCCACCTGCGCGAGCAGCGACGTCGGCAGGTGGATCACCGCGATCCCCCGGTGGTAGAGGCCGGCGGCCAGACCGACCACGTCGGTGGTGGTCCCGCCGCCGCAGGAGACCACCGCGTCGGCGCGGGTCAGTCCGAAGTCGGCGAACGCCCGGCACAGGTGCTCCACCGTGGCCAGGGTCTTGTCGTGCTCGCCGTCGCGGGCCGGCACGACCCGGTGCGGCACGCCCGGGTCCGGGGTCCACTCGGGTGGCCGGGCCGAGACCACCACGACCCGGCGGGCGCCGATCCGGGCCACCTCCTCGGGCAGCCGGTGGCGGACCCCCGGGCCGACGAACACCGGATAGCTCCGGTCGCCGAGGAGGACGTCGACGCGGCCGGTCGCCTCGGGACCGTCGGTGCGGGTGTTCATCGGGTCGGGATTCTCCTCGTCGCAGCGGGCGGGGCGGTCGGTACGGACGGGGGACCGTCCCGCCGCAGGGCCAGCCGCAGGGCCATGGCGGCCAGCGAGTCGACGGCCGGGTCGATGCCCCACCGCTCGTGGGTGAGCTGGGCGTGTTCGGCGAGCAGGAAACCGCGTGGGGTAGCCGCGTGGTCCGCGCCCATCACCTCGGTGACCCGGTCCAGGTAGCGCTGCCAGGCCGCCGCGACCGGACCGGTCGACGGCAGGTCCCCGGCGGCCAGGACGATCTTCTCGGCCCCGGTGTCCGCCTGGGCGGCGAGGTCACGGCGGCTCGCGGCGCTCAGCGACCGGCTGCGGTCCTGCCAGTGCAGGAAGAGGAAGGCCGGCCGGTCGGCGACCGGCATGAGGTCGCACAGGTGCCGCAGGTGGGCCACGGTCAGGGGCAGTTCCATGCCGGCCAGCCAGGGCGCGTCCCCACCCAGCAGGGTCAGGGCCACCTCGCTGCTGGCCTGGGCCAGCGGTCCGCCGCGCGCGGCGTCGCGGACGGCGTACGGGTCCGGGGCCAGCGATGCCGCCGGGTCGCCGCCCAGCCGCCGACGGGCCGCGTCGAGGCCGACGGCGCTCGCGTGCAGGCCGACGCGGAGGCGTGGGTTGGTCCGGGGACCGAGTCGGTCGTAGAACCACCGTGACCGGGGGTCGGCGGCGCGCACGGTGGCGACCAGTCCCGCCACGACGGTGCCGACGAGCTCGGCCGCGCGGGCGTCCGGACAACCCCCGACGGGTACGGCGAGGTGGGCGAACATCCAGGAGCGTTCCAACGACGGCACCTCGACTGGTCGGCGGGGCGGGCACGGGTGCGACGGTCCTCGGGCCACCCCATCATCGGCCGACGACGCGCCTGGTCACCGCCTCCACGGGTGGATCTGGGGAGCACTTAGGGGGTGACAGGGGTAGGTCACCGGGAGGTCGCTGGGAAGACTTGGGCCGTTACGGCGAGGGACGGATGTGGTGACGACATGCTTCGGAGCGACCTGGTCCAGCCGTTGCCCGATCTGCTGAGGGCCCACGCCGCCCGGCTGGGGGACAGGGTCGCGTTCCGCGACGACCACCGGTCGGTCAGCTACGCCGCGCTCGCCGAGCGGACCCGCCGGCTGGCCGGGCACCTCGTCGCGACGGGGGTGGCCCGTGGCGACCGGGTCGCCTTCTGCCTGGGCAACCGGGTGGAGACCGTGGAGACGTGGCTGGCCGTCACCCGGGCGGCGGCGGTCGGCGTGCCGGTGAACCCGCGCAGCACGGACGCCGAGCTGGCCCACCTGCTGGACGACTCCGGCGCGGTGCTGGTGGTCACCGACCCGCAGCACCTCGACCAGCTGCTCCGGCTGCGCCAGGACCGCCCCGACCTGCGGGTCTGGGTCACCGGCACCGGTCCGGTCCCGGCCGGCGTCGCCGCCTGGTCGGAGCTGGTCGAGGCCGAGCCGCCGGTGGACGCCCGCGACGACCTCGGCCTCGACGAGGTCGCCTGGATGCTCTACACCTCGGGCACCACCGGCCGCCCCAAGGGCGTGCTCTCCACCCAGCGCACCTGCCTGTGGTCGGTCGCCTCCTGCTACGTGCCGATCCCCGGACTCACCTCCGACGACCGGGTGGTCTGGCCGCTGCCGTTGTTCCACAGCCTCTCCCACATCGGCTGCGTGCTCAGTGTGACCGCGGTCGGCGCGACCGCCCGGCTCGTCGACGGGTTCTCCGCCGAGGACGTCCTGCGCGCGGTCGAGCAGGACGAGGCCACGGTGCTCGCCGGTGTGCCGGCCATGTACCACCACCTGGTCACCGCCGCCCGGGACACCGGCTTCCGCGCCCCGGCCCTGCGTGTGTGCCTGGTCGGTGGCGCGATCACCACCGGGCCGCTGCGCCGGGCCTTCGAGGAGGTCTTCGACGCGCCGCTGCTCGACGCGTACGGCAGCACGGAGACCTGCGGCTCGATCGCCGTCACCCGCCCCGACGAGCCCCGGGTCGAAGGATCCTGCGGCCGTCCGGTGCCCGGCGTGGACGTCCGCCTGGTCGACCCGGAGACCGGCCGGGACGTGCCCGTCGGGGTGGAAGGCGAGGTGTGGGTGCGCGGACCGAGCGTCATGCTCGGCTACCACGGCCGGCCCGCCGACACCGACGCGGTGCTGCGCGACGGCTGGTACCGCACCGGTGACCTGGCCCGCCGCGACGACGCCGGCAACCTCTTCGTCACCGGACGGCACCGGGAGCTGATCATCCGGGGTGGCGAGAAGATCCACCCGGTCGAGGTGGAGGAGGTGCTGCGGACCGTCCCCGGCGTCGCCGACGTGGCGGTCACCGGCCGTCCGCACGAGGTGCTCGGCGAGGTTCCGGTGGCGTACGTCGTCGCCGGGCCGGAGGGTTTCGCGCCCCGGGCCGCCCTGGCCGCCTGCCGGGAACGGCTGGCCTACCACAAGGTCCCGCAGGAGCTGTACGAGATCGCCGCCGTACCGCGCACCGCGTCCGGGAAGGTCACCCGTCGGCTGCTGCCCGACCAGCCGGCCCGGCTGCGCGCGGTCAACGGCAGCCACCACGACGAACTGGTCCGGTTCGGCTGGGCCCCCCTGGACCTGGCCGGTGTGCCGGTGCCGGACCGGCGTTGGGCGGTCGTCGGCGCCGACCACGCGCCACACGTCGGCGCCGGGGCCGCGCCGCAGCGGGACGCGGCCGATCCGGACCGTCTCCGGTTCCACCCCGACCTGGCCGACCTGCGCGAGGGCGGGCAGGTGCCGGACGTGGTGGTCCTGCCGATCGGGTCGCCGGACGCGGATCCGGTGTCGCTCGGAGGCTGGCTCGCCGACGACCGGTTCGCCGCCACCCGGCTGGTCCTGCTGACCACCGGGGCGGTGGACGCCTCGACCCCGGAGCGCGCCGACGACCCCGACCTCGACCCGGCGGCCGTGGCGACCTGGGCAGCGGCCCGGAGCCTCCAGGCCGCCCACCCGGACCGGATCGTGCTGGTCGACCGGGACGCCGACGCGGACCCGTACGCGCTGCTGCCGGCCGTGGTGGCCACCGGTGCCGCCCAGGTCGCCCTGCGGGCCGGTGAGGCCCGCCACGCGCACCTCGGACCCGTGCCCGTCCCGACCGGGGAGCGTGCGGCCACGGTCGCCGAACCGGTCGTGCTGGCCGGCGCGGACACCCCGCTGGGGGCTGCGCTGGCCCGGCACCTGGTCACCGCGTACGGCGTGCGACGGTTGCGGCTGCTCGCCACCGGACCGGTGGACGCCCCCGCCCTGGCCGCCCTGACCGCCGAGCTGACCGCCGCCGGCGCCGAGGCCACCCCGCTGGCCTCCGGACCCGCCTCGGACCCGGCCGCCTCGGTCGGCGACGAGGAGATCGGGGCGGCCGTGCTCTGCCTCACCGCCGACGCCCTCACCGCCGCCCACGACCTCGACGACCGCCCGGGCCGGCACCGCGCCGCCGACGACGTTGACCAGGGCGGGTGGCTGCTCACCCTCGCCGACGGGCTGCACCGGCGGACCCGGCACGCCGACGTCACCACCTTCACCGTGCTCGTCCCGACCGACCCGCTGCTCGGGGCGGCCGACGGCCACCGGGCCGCCGCCGTCGTCGGTTCCCTGCACGCCCTGCTCGCCCGACGGCGCGCGGCCGGGCTGCCCGCCCGGCTGGCCGGCACCGGGACCCACGGCCCCGCTCCGACGGCCGCCGCTCTCCGGCGCGACCTCGACGCCTTCGACGTGGCCCAGGACGGCGCCGACCTGGTCCTGCTCGCCCGGCCCACCGCCGGCCACCCGGCCTGGCGGGAACCCGTACGGCCGACCGGTGACACCGCCGAGATGGCCGGGACGTTGCGCCGACGGCTGGCCGTGCTGACCGCCGCCGAGGGCGACCGCATCCTGCTGGACCTGGTCCGGGCGGCCACCGCCGAGGTCGCCGGACTGCCCGGCCCGGTCGCGGTCCGCCCCGGGCGGGCCTTCAAGGAACTCGGGTTCACCTCGGTCGGCGCGGTCGCCCTGCGCGACCGGCTGGCCCGGGAGACCGGGGCCCGACTCTCCGCCACGGCCGCCTTCGACCATCCGACGCCGGAGGCGCTCGCCCGTCATCTCGCCGCCCGGCTGCGCGGTGCCGCCCCGGTGGCGGCGACCGCGGCGACCGGGCCGTCGTCGACCGACGAGCCGGTGGCGATCGTCGCGATGGCCTGCCGGCTCCCCGGCGGCGTCACCGCGCCCGAGGAGCTGTGGGAGCTGCTCGACCAGGGCCGGGAGGGGCTGACCGGGTTCCCCACCGACCGGGGCTGGGACCTCGCCCACCTGTTCTCCGACGACCCCGACCAGCCGGGCACCTCGTACGCGCGGGTCGGTGGGTTCCTCGCCGACGCGGCCGACTTCGACGCCACCCTGTTCGCGATCAGCCCCCGCGAGGCGCTGGCCATGGATCCCCAGCAGCGGCTGCTGCTGGAGAGCTCGTGGGAGCTGTTCGAGCGCGCCGGCATCGACCCGACCGGGTTGCGGGGCACCGCCACCGGGGTCTTCACCGGCGTGATGCACCACGACTACGCCGCGAACCTGCGCCAGGCGCCGCCCGGTGTGGAGGGCTACCTCGGTGTCGGCACCGCCGGCAGCGTCGTCTCCGGTCGCGTCGCGTACGCCCTCGGGCTGGAGGGGCCGGCGGTCACCGTCGACACCGCCTGCTCGTCGTCGCTGGTGGCGCTGCACCTCGCCGCCCAGGCGCTGCGCGCCGGGGACTGCTCCCTCGCGGTGGCCGGCGGCGTCGCGGTGATGGGCACCCCGCAGGCGTTCGTCGAGTTCAGCCGCCAGCGCGGTCTCGCGCCGGACGGGCGGTGCAAGGCGTTCGCCGAGGCCGCCGACGGCACCGGCTGGTCCGAGGGCGTCGCCGTCCTGCTGCTGGAACGGCTCTCCGACGCCCGCCGCAACGGGCATCCGGTCCTCGCGGTGCTGCGCGCCACCGCCGTCAACCAGGACGGGGCCTCCAACGGGCTGACCGCCCCCAACGGGCCCGCCCAGGAGCGGGTGATCCGGCGGGCGCTGGCCGCCGCCGGCCTGGGTCCGGCCGACGTGGACGCCGTCGAGGCGCACGGCACCGGCACCCGCCTCGGCGACCCGATCGAGGCACAGGCGCTGCTCGCCACGTACGGGCAGGGCCGGCCGGCGGACCGGCCGCTGCTGCTCGGCTCCCTGAAGTCCAACCTCGGGCACACCCAGGCCGCCGCCGGCGCGGCCGGGGTGATGAAGATGGTCCTCGCGATGCGGCACGGCACGCTGCCCCGCACCCTGCACGTGGACACCCCGACCTCCGAGGTGGACTGGACCGCCGGGGCGGTGGAACTGCTCACCGAGGCCCGCCCCTGGCCGGCGGTCGACCGGCCCCGCCGGGCCGCCGTCTCGTCGTTCGGCATCAGCGGCACCAACGCCCACGTCATCGTGGAGGCGCCCGAAGCCGACGCCCCGGCCGCCACCGGGGACGCCGCGCCGCACCCCGCCGGGGACGCCGGGGCGGAGTCCGCCGGGGCCGGCACGGCCGTGCCGTGGCTGCTCTCCGCCGCCAGCCGGGAGGGCCTGCGGGACCAGGCCGCCCGCCTGCTCGGCTGGCTCGACGGCCCCGGCGCGGACGCCGACCCGGGCGACGTCGCGCACGCCCTGGCGACCACCCGGGCCGCGCTGGACCACCGGGCCGTCCTGCTGGTCACCGACCCGGCCGGCGCCCGGACCGGGCTGACCGCGCTCACCCGGGGCGACGCCGACCTGCCCACCGTCGTCACCGGCCGGACCGGGGACGGGCTGCTCGCCGTGCTCTTCGGCGGCCAGGGCGGCCAACGTCCCGGCATGGGCGTCGGGCTGCACGCCGCGTACCCCGTCTTCGCCGAGGCGTTCGACGCCGCCTGCGCGGAACTCGACCGGCACCTCGCCGGGACGGCCCCGCACCCGGTCGCCGACGTCGTCCGCGCTCCCGACGGCGACGAACGCGCCGCCCTGCTCGACCAGACCCTCTACACCCAACCGGCGCTGTTCGCCGTCGAGGTGGCGCTGTACCGGCTCGTGGAGTCCTGGGGCGTCCGACCGGACCTGCTGATCGGTCACTCCGTCGGTGAGCTGGCCGCCGCCCACGTGGCCGGGGTGTTCCCGCTCGCCGACGCCGCCGCCCTGGTCGCCGCGCGGGCCCGGCTCATGCAGCAGCTCCCGACCGGGGGCGCGATGGTCGCCGTCGAGGCCGCCGAGGCCGAGGTGGCCGGCCACCTCACCGACCGGGTCGGGCTCGCCGCCGTCAACGGCCCCACCAGCGTGGTCCTCTCCGGGGACACCGACGCGGTGCTGGCCGTCGCGGCGACCCTGCGCGCGGCCGGCCGCCGCACCAGTCGGCTGCGGGTGTCGCACGCCTTCCACTCGGCCCGTATGGAGCCGATGCTCGACGCGTTCGGCGAGGTCGCCGCCGGTCTGACCTACCGTGCCCCCCGGCTGCCTCTGGTGTCCAACCTGACCGGCGAGCTGGTCGACCCGGCGCGGCTCTGCTCCGCCGACTACTGGGTCGACCACGTCCGGGGCACTGTCCGCTTCCTCGACGGGGTGCGGGCCCTGCACCGGCACGGCGTCACCACGTTCCTGGAGGTCGGACCGGGCGGGATCCTCACCGCCACGGCCCAGGAGTGCCTCGCCGACGCCGGTGACCACCTGGCGTTCGTCCCCAGCCTGCGCACCGGCGAACCGGAACCGGACGCGCTGCTCACCGCCGTCGCCCGACTGCACGTACGCGGCGTCGCGGTGGACCGGACCGCGCTCACCAGCACCGGCCCACGTCGCCGGGTGGACCTGCCCACCTACGCCTTCCAGCGCCGGCACTACTGGCTGCCCGCGGACGGGCCGGGCTCCGGCCGGCTCGCCGACACCGGGCATCCGCTCCTCGACGGGGTGCTGCCGGTCGCCGGCACCGGCCAGGTCGTCGCCACCGGCCGGATCACCGCCGGCCAGCCCGGTCCGACCACCATCGACGACGGCGCGCCGCTGCTGCCCGCCACCGCGCTGCTGGACGTGCTCACCCACCTCGGCGAGCAGTTCGGCGTGCCCACCGTGGCGCGACTGCGGGTCCCCGAGCCGGTTCCGTTCCCCGCCGACCTGACCGTCGACGTGCAGGTCGACCTCGCCGGTCCGGACCCCGACGGCCACCGGGCCGCCCGCTGCCACGTCCGCACCGCCGGGCAGCCGTGGCGGGAGGTGGCCGAGGCGCTGCTCGCCCCGGCCGAACCGGCCACCCCGGGCGCCGTCGGGGGGCCGTGGCCGCCCGCCGGGGCCCAGCCGGTGGACCTCACCGTGGAGGCGCACCGGGCGCTCGCCGGTGACCTGGCCCGGGCCGCCTGGATCGCCGGGGACCGGCTCCTCGTCGACGTACGCCTGCCCGAGGACACCACCGACGCCGACGCCGAGCGCTACGGGGTGCACCCGCAGGTGCTCGACGCCGCCCTGCGCCTGCTGCCGCTCGCCGGTCTCGCCCCGTACCCCGGCGACGGCCGGCGGACCGTGCCCACCGAGTGGACCGGCGTCCGCCGGCACGCCGTCGGCGCGCACGCGCTGCGGGTCGTCCTCGCCCGTGCCGGGGCCGACGCGGTGACGCTGAGCGCCGTCGACGACGCCGGGGCCCCGGTGCTCGACGTCGACCGCGTCGTCCTGCGCGACGTCGCGGTGACCGCCGACGCGGCGACCGCGACCGCCGACGCCGGTCCCGCCGGCCTCTACACGGTCGACTGGCTGCCGGCCGCCACCCCGGCGACACCGGTGCCCACCTGGACCGTCGCCGACAACGTGCCGCCGGCCGGGCCGCTGCCCCCGCTGCTCGTGCTCCGCGTCGGCGACGGCGACCCCGACGCCGCCGTTCCCGAGCGGGCCCACACGGTCGGCCTCGACCTGCTCGGCGTGCTCCGGCGCTGGCTCGACGACCCGCGCGCCGAGGACACCCGGCTCGCCGTGGCCGTCCGCGACGGCGACCCGGTGCACGCGCCGGTCGTCGGCCTGCTCCGGGTCGCCCGCGCCGAACACCCCGGCCGGTTCCTGCTGCTCAGCCTCGACGCCACCGACGACGCCACCGTCCGGGCGGCGCTGGCCGCCGCCACCGACGAGCCGGAGGTGGCCGTCCGCGACGGCCGGGCCCTGGTGCCCCGGCTGCGCCCCGCCGACCCCGCTCCCGACCCCGCCGCACCGGCGCTGGCCGGCGGAACGGTGCTGGTCACCGGCGGCACCGGCGGCGTCGGCCGGCACGTCGCCACCCACCTCGCCACCGCGTACGGCGTCAGCGAACTGGTCCTGCTCAGCCGGACCGGCCGGCCGGCCCCCTGGACGGACACGCTCGCCGGGACCGGCGTCACTATCCGGGTGGTCGCCGTCGACGTGGCCGACCGCGCGGCCCTCGAAGCGGTCGTCGCCGCCCTCGCCGACCGGCTCGTCGCCGTGGTGCACGCCGCCGGCGTCACCGACGACGCGCTGCTGACCGACCTCGACCCGGCCCGGTGGGAGAACACCCTGCGGGCCAAGGTGCACGGCGCGTGGCACCTGCACGAGCTGACCGCCGGCCTCGACCTCGCCGCGTTCGTGCTCTTCTCCTCCGCGTCGGCGGTGTTCGGCAGCCCCGGCCAGGGCAACTACGCCGCCGGCAATGCCTTCCTCGACGCGCTCGCCGCGCACCGGCGTGCCCACGGGCTGCCGGCCACCGCGCTGGCCTGGGGCCTCTGGGCCGAGCCCGAGGGCATGGCCGGAAGCCTCGGCGCCGCCGACCTGGCCCGCCTCGCCCGGGGCGGCACCCGCCCCCTCGACACCGCCGCCGGGCTGGCCCTGTTCGACGCCGCGCTGGCCGCCGACCGGGCGACCCTGGTGCCGATCGGACTGGACCTGGCCGCCGTGCGTGCCGCCGGGGAGGTGCCCGCCCTGCTGTGGGCGCTGCTGCCCCCGCCACCTCGCCGGGCGGTCAACGCCGACCCCGCCCCGCGCACCGCCGCCGGGTTCGCCGACCGCCTCGCCGGTCTCGCCGAGCCCGAACGGGCCGCGCTCCTGCTGGACCTGGTCCGGGCCCGCTGTGCCACCGTCGTCGGGCACAGCGACCCCGCCGCCGTCGAGCCGGACCGCCCGTTCAAGGAACTCGGCTTCGACTCGCTGACCGCGGTGGAGCTGAGCAACCGGCTCTCCGCCGTCACCGGGGTCCGGCTCGCCCCGCACGCGGTGTTCAACCACCCCACCCCGGAGCTGCTCGCCGCGCACCTGCACGCCCGGCTGCTCGGCACCACCGCCACCGAAGTCGCCGACGCCACCACCGTCGCCCTCGACGAACCGGTGGCGATCGTCGCCATGGCCTGCCGGTTCCCCGGTGGCATCGGCTCCCCGGAGGAACTGTGGCGGCTGCTCGACGCCGGTGGTGACGTCATCGGCGACCTGCCCACCGACCGGGGCTGGCCCCTCGTGGACCTGTACGACCCCACCCCCGGCACACCCGGACGGACGTACGTGCGCGCCGGGGGCTTCCTCACCGGCATCGCCGACTTCGACGCCGCGTTCTTCGGCATCAGCCCCCGCGAGGCCCTCGCCATGGACCCGCAGCACCGGCTGCTGCTGGAGACCTCCTGGGAGGCCCTGGAACGCGCCGGCATCGACCCGGGCACGCTGCGCGGCAGCCGTACCGGTGTCTTCGCCGGCACCCACGGCCAGGACTACGCCGACCACATCGCCCCCGGCGCCACCTCGGACGACGGGGAGACCACCGCCGACGAGGGCCACCTGCTCACCGGCACCGCCGGCAGCGTCCTCTCCGGACGGGTGGCGTACGCCCTCGGGCTGGAGGGGCCGGCGGTCACCGTGGACACCGCCTGTTCGGCGTCGCTGGTCGCGCTGCACCTGGCGGTGCAGGCCCTCCGGCAGGGCGACTGCGACCTGGCGCTGGCCGGTGGCGTGTCGGTGATGTCCACCCCGGCCGGTCTCACCGGGTTCAGCCGTCAGCGTGGCCTCGCCGCCGACGGGCGGTGCAAGGCGTTCGCCGAGGAGGCCGACGGGTTCGGCATGTCCGAGGGCGTCGGGATGCTGGTCGTGGAGCGGCTCTCCGACGCCCGGCGGCGCGGCCACCCCGTCCTCGCCCTGGTGCGCGGCACGGCCGTCAACCAGGACGGGGCGTCCAACGGGCTCACCGCCCCCAACGGGCCCTCCCAGGAACGGGTCATCCGGGCCGCGCTGGGCGCCGCCGGGCTCACCCCGGCCGACGTGGACGTCGTCGAGGCGCACGGCACCGGCACCCCGCTCGGCGACCCGATCGAGGCGGAGGCGATCCTCGCCACGTACGGGCAGCGTCCGGCCGACGTCCCGCCGCTGCTGCTCGGCTCGGTCAAGTCCAACCTCGGCCACACCCAGGCCGCCGCCGGTGTCGCCGGGGTGCTGAAGGTCGTCCTCGCCATGCGGCACGGCCGGCTGCCCCGCACCCTGCACGCCGAGGCCCGCACCTCCCGCGTCGACTGGGCCGCCGGGTCGGTCGACCTGCTCACCGAGGCCCGCCCGTGGCCCCGCACCGACCGGCCGGTCCGGGCCGGTGTCTCCTCGTTCGGCATCAGCGGCACCAACGCCCACGTCGTCGTCGAGGCGGCCACCGCGACCGAGCCGGCCACCGAGGCATCCCCCGTCCCGCCGGCTGCCGCCCCGGTGCCCGCCGACCCGACCGACGGCGTGCGGGCCCTGCCGTGGCTGCTGTCGGCGCGTACCCCCGAGGCCCTGGCCGGTCAGGCCCGGCGGCTCCGTGCCCACCTGGCCGAACGGCCCGACCTGCGTCCCCTCGACGTGGCCTGGTCGCTCGCCACCAGCCGGGCCACCTTCGACACCCGGGCGGTGCTCGTCGGCGTCGACGCGGACCGGATCGACGCCGCGCTCGACGCACTCGCCGACGGCCGGTCCGCGCCCGAGCTGGTGCGCGGCGACGCCGGCCCGGCCCGCCGCTGCGTGTTCGTCTTCCCCGGGCAGGGCTCCCAGTGGGAGGGCATGGCCCTGGACCTGCTCGACCAGGCACCCGTCTTCGCCGAGCGGATGGCCGCCTGCGACGCCGCCCTCCGGCCCCACGTGGACTGGTCCCTGCTGGACGTGCTGCGCCGCGTCCCCGGTGCGCCCGGCCTGGACCGGGTCGACGTGGTGCAGCCCGTGCTCTTCGCGGTGATGGTGTCCCTGGCCGAGCTGTGGCGCTCGTACGGCGTCCAGCCCGCCGCCGTGGTCGGCCACTCGCAGGGCGAGATCGCCGCCGCCTGCGTCGCCGGGGTGCTCTCCCTGCCGGACGCCGCCCGGGTGGTGGCGTTGCGAGGCCGGGCGATCCTTCTCCTGGCCGGACAGGGGACGATGGCCTCCCTGGCGCTCCCCGTCGACGTGGTCCGGGACCGGATCGCCCGGTTCGGCGACCGGCTCGCCGTGGCCGCCGTCAACGGCCCGTCCGCCGTGGTGGTCTCCGGGGAGGAGGCCGCCGTCGAGGAACTGCTCACCGAACTCGCCGCCGACCAGGTCTGGGTCCGCCGGATCGCGGTCGACTACGCCTCCCACTCCGCGCAGACGGAGCGGATCCGCGACGAGCTGGCCGCCGCGGTGGCCGGTATCACGCCCGGCCCGGCCGCCGTCCCGCTCTTCTCCACGACCGACGTGCGCTGGCTCGACGGCCCCGAGATGGACCCTGACTACTGGTACCGCAACCTGCGTCAGCCGGTCGAGCTGGAACAGGCGGTCCGCGCGTTGTCCGCCGAGGGCCACGACACGTACGTCGAGTGCAGCCCGCACCCCGTGCTCACCGTCGGGATCGAACAGACCTTCGCCGACGACGACACCGAGGCGGTGACGGTCGGATCGGTCCAGCGCGACCAGGGCGGCCTGGACCGCTTCCTGCTCTCCCTCGCCCAGCTCCACGTGCGCGGCGTCCCGGTCGACTGGCGTCCCGCCCTGGCCGGCGGGCGGCGGGTGGACCTGCCCACGTACGCCTTCGCCCACCGCCGCTACTGGCCCCGCCCGGTCACCGGCCGCGGTGACGTCGGCGCGGTCGGCCTGGCCGCCGCCGACCACCCGATGCTGGGGGCGTCCGTGCCGCTGGCCGAGGCGCGCGGTCACCTCTTCACCGGCCGCCTCTGCGTCGCCGACCAGCCCTGGCTGGCCGACCACGCGGTCGCCGGGACCGTGCTGGTGCCCGGCACCGGCCTGGTCGAGCTGTGCCTGCGCGCCGGGGACGAGGTCGGCTGCCCCGTCCTCGACGAACTGGTCATCGAGGCGCCGCTGGCCCTCGTGCCCGACGCGGCGACCCAGGTGCAGGTGGCCGTCGGCCCGGCCGGGGAGGACGGCCGCCGCCCGGTGACCCTGCACTCCCGGCCCGCCGACGGTCCGCCCGGGGCACCGTGGACCCGGCACGCCACCGCCACCCTCGCCGCGACCGGCACCGCGCCGCCGGAGGTCCCCGCCGGACCCCCGCGTGACGCCCGCCCCGTCGACCTGACCGACTTCTACGCCCGCCTGGCCGACGAGGGATACGCGTACGGGCCGACGTTCCAGGGCCTGCGCGCGGTGTGGACCACCGGCGACGAGGTCCACGCCGAGGTGGAGCTGCCCGCCGGGCCGCGCGCCGACGCCGACCGGTACAACCTGCACCCCGCGCTGCTCGACGCCGCGCTGCACGCCGCGCACTTCGGCGGACTCGCCGACGCCGGAGCCGACCGGATGCTGCTGCCGTTCGCCTGGAACGGCGTCGTCCTGCACGCCGCCGGGGCCGGCGCGCTGCGGGTCCGGCTGCGCCGGGTGGCCCCGCACGCCTTCAGTCTGACCGCCGTCGACGCGGCCGGCGCTCCGGTCGCCGAGGTCGCCTCGCTGGCCATGCGTCCCATCTCCCGGGCCGAACTGGGCGCCCGGGACGCCGCCGTCGACGACGCGCTGTTCCGCCTCGACTGGCAGCCCCTCGCCGTGCCCGAAACCGTCCCGGCGGCCCGGGTGGTGGCACTCGGCCGGCCCGTCGACGGCTTCCCGCACCACGCCGACCCGGCCGCGCTCGCCCGGACCGTCGACGAGGGCACCCCCGCCCCCGACGCCGTCCTCGCCGCCCCGGGCTGGGCCGAACCGAGCCCCACCGACCCCGCCCCGGACGCCGACCGGGCCCGACTCGTCGCGGCCGAGGCCCTCGCGCTGGTGCAGGGCTGGCTCGCCGACGCCCGCTGGGCGGACACCCCGCTGGTCCTGCTCACCCGGGGCGCGGTCGGCGTGCACGGCGCCGCCGAGGTCGACGATCCGGACGCGGCCACCGCCTGGGGGCTGGTCCGCTCCGCCCAGTCCGAACACCCCGACCGGTTCGTCCTGCTCGACACCGACCACACGCCCGACGCCGCCACCGTCGCCGCCGTCCTCGCCCTCGGCGAACCGCAGGTGGCCTGGCGGGACGGCACCCCGTACGTCCCGCGCCTGGCGCGCCGCGCCGACGCGGCCACCCTCAGCCCGCCGGCCACCCCGGCGTGGCGGCTCGACGTGCCGACCCGGGGCAGCCTGGAGCACCTGGCGCTGGTCCCCACCGACGCGGCCGACGCCCCGCTCGGCCCGTGGGAGGTCCGCGTCCGGGTCCGCGCCGCCGGCCTGAACTTCCGGGACGTGCTCAACGCGCTCGGCCTCTACCCCGGCGACCCCGGCCCGCCCGGCGGCGAGGCGGCAGGGGTGGTCACCGAGGTCGGCGCGGCCGTGGCCGACCTCCGCCCCGGTGACCGGGTGCTCGGAGTCTTCCTCGGCTGCTTCGGGCCGGTGGCGGTCACCGACCGCCGGCTGCTGGCCCCGGTGCCCGACGGCTGGACCTTCGCCCAGGCCGCCTCGGTGCCGGTGGTCTTCCTGACCGCCTACCGGGGGCTGGTCGACCTGGCCGGACTGCGGGCCGGCGAGTCCGTGCTCGTGCACGCCGCCGCCGGTGGCGTGGGCATGGCCGCCGTCCAACTCGCCCGGCACCTCGGCGCGGACGTCTACGCCACCGCCAGCCCCGGCAAGTGGCCGGCGCTGCGGGCCATGGGCATCCCCGAGGACCACCTCGCCTCGTCCCGCACCCTCGACTTCGAGGCCCGCTTCCTTGCTGCCACCGGGGGACGCGGCGTCGACGTGGTGCTCGACGCGCTGGCCCGCGAGTTCGTCGACGCGTCGTTGCGGCTGCTGCCACGCGGCGGGCGGTTCCTGGAGATGGGCAAGACCGACCTGCGCGACCCGGCCCAGGTCGCCGTCGACCACCCCGGGGTCGCCTACCAGGCGTACGACCTGACCACCGCGGCACCCGACGAGATCCAGCGGATGCTGGTCACCCTGATGGACCTCTTCGCCGACGGCACCCTCCGGCCGCTGCCGGTGCGCGCCTGGGACGTCCGCCAGGCACCCGACGCCTTCCGGTACGTCAGCCAGGCCCGGCACGTCGGCAAGGTGGTGCTCACCATGCCCGCCGAATGGGACCCCGACGGCACCGTGCTGCTCACCGGCGGCACCGGCCTGCTCGGCGGGCTGGTCGCCCGCCGCCTGGTCACCGGGCACGGCGTACGGCACCTGCTGCTGGCCAGCCGCAGTGGACCGGACGCCCCCGGCGTGCCGGACCTGACCGCCGACCTCACCGCCCTCGGTGCCACGGTCACCGTGGTCGCCGCCGACGTCGCCGACCGCGCCGACGTGGCCCGGCTCGTCGCCGGGGTGCCCGACGCGCACCCGCTCACCGCCGTCGTGCACGCCGCCGGGGTGCTCGACGACGGGGTGGTCACCGCGCTGACCCCGGACCGGATCGACACCGTCTTCCGGCCCAAGGTGGACGCCGCCCGGCATCTCGACGAGGCGACCCGCCATCTCGACCTCGCCGCGTTCGTGCTCTTCTCCTCCGGCGCGGGCGTGTTCGGCGTCCCCGGTCAGGGAAACTACGCCGCCGCCAACGCGTACCTCGACGCGCTGGCCCGGCGGCGGCGGGGAGCCGGCCTGCCCGCCCAGTCGTACGCCTGGGGGCTGTGGGAGCAGGCCAGCGCGATGACCGGCGCGTTGAACCGCACCGACCCCCGGATCACCGCCCGCGACGGCCAGCTCGCCATCCCCACCGACCTCGGCATGGCCCTGTTCGACGCCGGCCTGGTCGTCGCCGAGGAACACCTGGTGCCCACCCGGGTCGACGTGTCCGCCCTCGCCGGGCGGGCCGTGGTGCCGGCGCTGATGCGTGGCCTCGTCCGGCAGGAACGGCCCCGATCCCGCGCCACGGCGAGCACCGGCGGCCCGGACCTCGCCGTACGGCTGCGCGCGCTCACCGCGGCCGAGCAGTCCGCGTACCTGCTCGACCTGGTCCGCACCGAGGCGGCCACCGTGCTCGGTCACGGCAGCCCGGACGCGATCCGGCCGGAACAGGCGTTCAACGAGATCGGCTTCGACTCGCTGACCGCCGTGGAGCTGCGCAACCGGCTGACCGGGGCGACCGGCGAACGGCTGCCGGCTACGGTGATCTTCGACTACCCGGATCCGACCGCGCTCGCCGCCTTCCTGCGCTCCCGGCTCGCCCCCGACGGCGGCGAGGCCGCCCCGGCGATCCTCGTCGAACTGGAGAACCTGGAACGCACCCTCGCCGAGACGACCGTCGAGGCGGACCTGCACACCCAGGTCACGGCCCGGCTGGAGGTGCTGGTCGCCAAGTGGCGGACCATGCGCGGGGCCTCCACCACCGACCACGACCTGGACCTCGACCAGGCCAGCGACGACGAGATCTTCAGCCTGATCGACACGGAACTCGGGCTCTGATGACCGGCCCGACGCGGACCACGAGGAAACGGTGATGACCGACGTACTGATCGTGGGCTACGGCCCGGTGGGCCAGGTGGCGGCGATCCTGCTCGCCCAGCGCGGACTCACCGTGTGGGTGGTGGAGAAGTGGCAGACCCCGTACAGCATGCCCCGGGCGGTCTCCTACGACGGCGAGGCCAGCCGCGTTCTCGCCGCGTGCGGCCTCGGTGACCGCCTCGACGACGTCACCGAGCTGTCCGGTGAGTACACCTGGAAGAACGGCTTCGGCCGGACCCTGCTGCACGTCAAGGCCGCCGAGGACGGCCCAGCCGGCTGGCCCGACTCCACCTCCTTCTACCAGCCGGGCCTGGAGGACCGCCTCGCCGAGCGGGGCCGCGCCCTGCCCGGCGTCGAGGTGCACCGGGGGCTGGAGGTCACCGGGCTGACCGACCAGGGCGACCGGGTCGACGTGACCGCCGTCGACGGCGACGGCACGGAGCACGCCTTCACCGCCTCCTGGGTGCTCGGCTGCGACGGCGCGAACAGCTTCGTCCGCCGCTGGCTCGGCGCGACCGTCACCGACCTGGGCTTCGGCTACGACTGGCTGGTCTGCGACGTGGTGCTGCACGAGCCGCACGAGTTCAAGCCGAACAACCTCCAGATCTGCGACCCGGCCCGGCCCCGCACCGCCGTCTCCGCCGGCCCCGACCACCGCCGCTGGGAGTTCATGCGGGTGCCGGGGGAGACCCTGGAGGAGTTCCGCAGCGAGGCCAGCGCCTGGCGGCTGCTGGGCCTGTTCGACATCACCCCGGAGACCGCCCGGCTGGACCGCTACGGCGTCTACACCACCCAGGCCTGCTACGCCGACACCTGGCGCTCCGGGCGGGTGTTCCTGGCCGGCGACGCCGCCCACGTCATGCCCCCCTTCCTCGGCCAGGGCATGAGCTCCGGTTTCCGGGACGTGGTCAACCTCGCCTGGAAGCTGGACCTGGTGCACCGGGGCGTCGCCGACGAGACGCTCCTCGACACCTACGAGGTGGAGCGGCGGGCCCACGTGCAGCACGCCATCCGGATGTCCATGGACTCCGGCGCTGTCATCTGCGAGACCGACCAGAAGAAGGCCGCCGGCCGGGACGCGGTGATGCTGGCCGCGCTGCGCCGGCGTACCCAGCAACGGCACGCCCGCTCGCTGCGCGAGGCGATCGTCGACGGGGTGCTGCGCCGTGACCCGGACGGCAACCCCGCCCCGTACGCGGGGGCACCCGCCGTGCAGGGCCGGGTGACCGTCGGCGACCGGACCGGCCGCTTCGACGAGGTGGTCGGCACCGGCTTCGTCCTGCTCACCCGTGACCCGGCCGCGCTCGACGCGGACGCCATGGCGTTCCTCGACACCCTCGGCGCCCACCGGGTCACCGTACGACCGGCCGACTCCGACGCCGGCCCGGTGCCGGACGACGCCACCGCGCCGACCGAGGTCGTCGACCTCGACGGCGTCCACCTGGCCTGGCTGGCCGACGCGAACGCCGACGCCGTGCTGGTCCGACCCGACTTCTACGTCTTCGGCGTGGCGGCCGGACCGGACGGCCCGGCCGCCCTCGTGGACGACCTGCGCCGGCAGGTCGCCGCCCGCGCCCTCCATCCCTGACCGCTCCCTGCTGCTGAAGGAACAGACATGTTGGAGAACCTCCGCACCCTCGGCCGGGTGATCCGCACCCTGGCCACCAAGGACCCGGTGACCCGGGTCCGCCGCTTCTACGAGATCCAGTCCCCGGACGTGGAGTTCGCCGCCCGCACCAGCCGGTACATGAACGTCGGCTACTGGGAGGAGGGCGTGAACAGCATCGACGTGGCCGGCGAGGCGCTGGCCACCAAACTCGCCGACGCCGCCGGGTTCAAGCCCGACGACACCGTCCTCGACGTCGGCTTCGGCTACGGCGACCAGGACTTCGCCTGGCTGCGCGACCGCCGGGTGGCCAAGGTGCACGGCATCAACGTCACTCCCCGGCACGTCGCGCACGCCCGCGAGCGCGCCGCCCGCGAGGGCCTGACCGAGCAGGCCGACTTCCAGCTCGGCACCGCCACCGAACTGCCCTTCCCGGACAACACCTTCGACCGGGTCGTGGCGCTCGAGTCGGCCTTCCACTTCCATCCGCGCAGCGCCTTCTTCGCCGAGGCGTTCCGGGTACTCAAGCCCGGCGGCACCCTCGCCACCGCCGACATCATTCCGCTGAGCAACGAGACCCCCCGGATGTCCATCAGCTCCGGCCCGCTCAGCTTCGTCAAGTTCAGCATCCCCGACGAGAACTGGCACGACCGGACCGTCTACGCCGAGCAGCTCACCTCGGCCGGGTTCGTCAACGCCGAGGTGCAGTCGATCCAGGACCGCACCTGGGAGGGCTGGCGACTGTTCCAGGCCGCCCGGCCCAGCGACCCGGCGTTCCAGGCCGCCGCCGACCGCAGCGCGGTGAAGGGGATGGCCAACCACTGGCGCGACGAGAACCTGATCAAGAAGGAGATCGCCCTGCTCGACTACGTCATCGCCGTCGCCCACAAGCCGTGACACGACGCGGCCCTCACCAGCCGGACGAACCCGGCGGGTGAGGGCCGCGACGCGCGTCGGGCCGGCGCGGTCAGCCGACCGCCGTCCGGGTCAGCGCCGCCGAGAGGGTACGCAGGATCGCCGGCTGGTGCTGGGCCAGGAAGAAGTGTCCGCCCGGGAAGACGTGCATGTCGAACGGGCCGGTGGTGTGCTCCTGCCACGCCCGCGCCTCGTCCACCGTGGTCTTCGGGTCGTCGTCACCGGTGAACACCGTCACCGGGCAGCTCAGCTTCGGCCCCGGCGTGTACTCGTACGTCTCCGCCGCCCGGTAGTCGTTGCGGATCGCCGGCAACGCGGCCCGCAGCATGTCCGGGTCACCGAGCACCGCCGAGTTCGTGCCGCTCAGCTTCTTCACGTCGGCGAGCAGCCCCTCGTCGTCGAGCAGGTGCACCGTCTCGTCCCGGTGGCACGACGGCGCCCGCCGCCCGGACGGGAACAGGTGCGTGGCCGGCGTGCCGGTCTCCGCCTCCATCAGCCGCGCCACCTCGAACCCGAGGGTCGCGCCCATGCTGTGCCCGAAGATCGCCAGCGGCTGGTCCAGCCACGGCCGCAGCACCCGGAAGACCTGCCGGGCCAGCTCCGGGATGCTGTCGACGCACGGCTCGTGACGCCGGTCCTGCCGGCCCGGGTACTGGACGCTGAGGACCTCCACGGCCGGCGACAGCGCCCGGGAGACCGGGAAGTAGAAGCTCGCGGACCCGCCGGCGTGCGGCAGGCACACCAGCCGGGGCGCACCGGCCGGGGCCGGGTGGAACCGGCGTACCCACAGGCCGTTGTCGTGGTCGGTCATTCTCGCGTGGTCCTTCCCAGCGATGGGGCCCGGACCTCCGGGCACCCGGCCATTGCACCGGACGCTAACCGCGCCGCCGGAGCCGGGCCACCCCTAGCGGACGGGCCGCATCGGTTAGGGGTTGTCGCAGCTCATACGACGCCATAACTTCCCCGCAGAGGGGACCCGTGGCTCTCGGGTGACGTGTACTCAAGGACGTGGAACCGAACTGGCCTGAGCATTCGCGCATTCGCACCGCCGGCCGCGTCAGGTCTCCGCCGGCCACTGCGATGGGTCAGGTTGATGGACACCGAAGAGAAGCTCCGGGAGTATCTGAAGCGGGTCACCACCGACCTGAGGCGGACCCGGCAACGGCTCCGTGACGTCGAGGACGAGGCCCGGCAGCCGATCGCCATCGTCGGGATGGCGTGCCGGTTCCCCGGCGGCGTCACCACGCCCGAGGCGCTGTGGGATCTCGTCGCCGCGTCCGGCGACGCTGTCGGCGGCTTCCCCACCGACCGGGGCTGGGATCTCGACGCCCTCTACGACCCGACCGGGGAGCGTCCGGGTACGTCCTCCGTCCGGGAGGGTGGCTTCGTCCACGACGCGGGGCACTTCGACCCCCGGTTCTTCGGGATCAGCCCCCGTGAGGCCCTGGCCATGGACCCGCAGCAGCGACTGCTGCTGGAGGTCTCCTGGGAGGCCTTCGAGTCCGCCGGGATCGACCCGACCGCGCACCGGGGCGACCGGGTCGGCGTTTTCGCCGGCCTCACCCACGGCGACTACGCGGCCGGCGCCACCGACGTGCCCGACGGGGTCGTCGACTACCTCGGCCTCGGCAACGCCGGCAGCATCAGCTCCGGCCGGGTGGCCTACACCTTCGGTTTCGAGGGCCCGGCGGTCACCGTCGACACCGCGTGTTCGTCGTCGTTGGTGGCCCTGCACCTGGCCGTGCAGTCGTTGCGCTCGGGCGAGTCCGATCTGGCGCTGGCCGGCGGCGTCACCGTCATACCGACCCCGGCGATCTTCGTCGACTTCACCCGGCAGAACAACCTCTCTCCGTCCGCGCGGTGCCGGGCCTTCGCCGACGCCGCCGACGGCACCTCCCTCGCCGAGGGCATCGGCATTCTCCTCGTGGAGCGGCTCTCCGACGCCCAGCGGCTCGGTCACCGCGTGCTCGCCGTGGTGCGGGGTACGGCGGTGAACCAGGATGGTGCGTCGAACGGGTTGACCGCGCCGAATGGTCCGTCGCAGCAGCGGGTGATCCGCCAGGCGTTGACGAGTGCTCGTCTCACCCCTGCCGACGTGGACGTGGTGGAGGCGCACGGTACGGGTACGACGCTGGGTGATCCGATCGAGGCGCAGGCTCTGCTCGCCACCTACGGCCAGGACCGGAACGAGCCGCTGTTGCTCGGGTCGGTGAAGTCGAACATCGGGCACACGCAGTCCGCTGCCGGTGTGGCGGGTGTGATCAAGATGGTGCTGGCGATGCGGCACGGCATCGTCCCGGCGACGCTGCACGTGGATGCGCCGTCGTCGAAGGTGGACTGGTCGGCGGGTGCGGTGGAGTTGGTGACCGAGGCGCGTGCGTGGCCGGTGGTGGGTCGGCCGCGTCGGGCGGCGGTGTCGTCGTTCGGGATCTCCGGCACCAACGCCCACGTGATCGTGGAGCAGCCCGAGGCGGAGGCCGAGGCGTCACAGGCGGCGGCTGGGATCGATCTTCCGGTGGTGCCGTGGCTGGTGTCGGCGCGGTCGGTGGAGGCCCTGGCGGGGCAGGCCGGTCGGCTGGCCGGGTTCGTGCGGAACCATGCTGCTCTTTCGCCGGTGGACGTGGGTTGGTCCCTGGGCGCGACGCGGGCGGCGTTGGAACACCGGGCGGTCGTGCTGGGCACGTCCCGTGACGAGCTGTTCGCCGGGCTGGACTCGCTCGCCGACGGTGCCGCCGAGCGGCCCGGCGCGCTGCTGCTGGGGCAGGCGACTCCTGGTCGTCGGGCGTTGGTGTTCACGGGTCAGGGTGCGCAGCGGCCCGGTATGGGTCGGGAGTTGTACGGGGCGTTTCCGGTGTTCGCGGATGCGTTCGATCGGGTGTGTGCCCTGTTCGATGGTCGGTTGGACCGTCCGTTGCGGGAGGTGGTGTTCGCCGATCCGGGCTCTGACCTCGCGGGTTTGTTGGATCAGACTGCGTACACCCAGGCGGGTCTGTTCGCGGTGGAGGTGGCGCTGTTCGAGCTGCTCACGTCGTGGGGTGTGACGGCGGACTATGTGGCGGGTCATTCGATCGGTGAGGTGACGGCGGCGTACGTGTCGGGGGTGTTGTCGCTGGAGGACGCGTGTGTCCTGGTGGCGGCGCGGGGTTCGTTGATGCAGGCGTTGCCGTCCGGTGGTGGCATGTTGGCGGTCGGTGCCCCGGAGGCTGAGGTCCGGGAGTTGGCCGGCGAGGGTGTCGACGTGGCGGCGGTGAACGGCCCGGAGTCGGTGGTGCTGTCGGGTGCGGTGGCGGATCTGGATCGGGTGGCGGAGCGTTGCGTCGAGCGGGACTGGCGTGCCAAGCGGTTGTCGGTGAGCCATGCGTTCCACTCACGGCTGATGGAGCCGATGCTGGACGGGTTCCGGGCGGTTCTCACCGGGTTGACGTGGTCCGCGCCCCGGATTCCGATCGTGTCGAACCTGACGGGGCGGGTCGCGGATCCGGGGGAGATCGCAAGCCCGGACTATTGGGTGCGGCACGTGCGTGAGGCGGTGCGGTTCGGTGACGCGGTGGCCACCCTGCACGGTCTGGGTGTGGCCACGGTCCTGGAGGTCGGGCCGGACGCGGTCCTCACGGCAATGGCGGCCGACACCCCGACCGACCGGGCGGTGCACCTGGTTCCGGTGTTGCGGCGGGACCAGTCGGAGGCGATTGCGCTGGTCACGGCTCTGGCTCGGTTGCACGTGACGGGTACTGCGGTGGACTGGACGGGTTGGTTCACCCAAGCCGGTCAGCAGCCCCGCACCGTCGACCTGCCCACCTACGCCTTCCAGAAGGAGCGGTACTGGCTCAACGCCGGAACGTCCGGCACCGACGCCTCCGGACTCGGCGTACGCGGCACGGAACACGGCCTGCTCGCCGCCGAACTGGTCACCGCGGCCGACGACGTCCGCATCCACGGCGGCCGGCTCTCCGTGCAGACCCAGCCCTGGCTCGCCGACCACGTGGTGTTGGGCTCGGTGGTCGTACCGGGCTCGGCACTGGTGGAGATGGCGCTGCACGCCGGAACACAGGCCGCCTGCGACACGCTGGAGGAACTGACCCTCGCCGCCCCGATCGTCCTGCCCGAGCAGGGCGCCCGCACGGTGCAGCTCCACCTCGCCACTCCCGACGAGCACGGTCGCCGTCGGGTCACCATCCACTCCCGCCCGGCGGACGACCCGCGCGGCGACTGGACCCGCCACGCCGAGGGTGTCCTCGCCCCCGGCGGCCCCGACACCCCGGAACCGCTCACCGAGTGGCCACCGGTCGGCGCGGCCGTCGTGCCGGTCGAGCCGATCTACGAGCAGTTGCACCGCCTCGGCGTGGACCACGGTCCCACCTTCCGTGGGCTGCACGCCGCGTGGCGTACCGACGATGCGGTCTTCGCGGAGGTCGCCCTGCCCGACGGTGCCGCCACCGGCGGGTTCGCCCTCCACCCGGCGCTGCTCGACGCGGCGTTGCACGTCGTCGGTCTCACCGACGACGCCGACGCCGACGCGTCCGGGGCCCGCCTGCCGTTCGCCTGGTCCGACGTCGCGCTCAGCGCCGTCGGCGCGACCCACCTGCGGGTACGCGTCACCCGCGCCGGTTCGGCGGTGTCGTTGACCCTCGCCGACGGCACCGGTGCGCCCGTCGCCCGGATCGGGTCGCTGCTCTCCCGGCCCGTCGGCGCCGGCCAGCTCGACAACGCCGGAACGACCGAGCTGCCCCTCTTCGACCTGCGCTGGTCCGCGCTTCCGCTGCCGTCCCGGTCGGCGACGGGGATCGTGGCGCTCGACGGTGCCGGACCCGCCGCCGTGTCCCTGCCCGGCGGACTCGCCGCGCTCGCCGACGCCGTCGACGCCGGCCGGCACGACCCCCGGCTGGTGCTGCTCCCCGTCGGGGACACCCACCCGGGCGACCCCCTCGGCGCGACCCACACCCGGCTCGCCGGGATTCTTGCCGCCGTCAGGGAATGGCTGACCGACGAGCGGTTCGCCGACCGGCGGCTCGTCGTGCTCACCCGGGGCGCGGTCCCGGCCGGTCCCGCCGCTGCGGTGACCGACCTGGCCGGTGCCGCCGTCTGGGGCCTGGTGCGCACGGCGCAGCTGGAACACCCCGGCCGGTTCGTGCTGGCCGACCTCGACGACGGAGTGGACGCCGACCTGCTCGGCCGCGCTCTGGCCAGCGACGAACCCCAACTCGCCGTCCGCGACGGTCAGTTGCTCGTACCCCGGCTCGCCCCGGCCGACGCCGACCCGACCGGCACCACCGACCTGCTGCCCGACGGCACGGTCCTCGTCACCGGTGCCACCGGAACCCTCGGCGGCATCATCGCCCGTCACCTGGTCACCGCACACAAGGTCCGGCACCTGCTCCTCGTCGGCCGGCGCGGCCACGACGCCCCCGGCGCGACCGACCTCCTCGCCGACCTCGCCCACCTCGGCGCGCAGGCCCGCCTCGTCGCCGCCGACGTGGCCGACCGGGAGGCGGTCGCCGCGCTGCTCGCCAGCGTCCCCGCCGAACACCCGCTCACCGGGGTGGTGCACGCGGCCGGGGTCCTCGACGACGCGGTGGTCACCGCGTTGACCCCGGAACGGACCGCCGCCGTGCTCGGCCCCAAGGCCGACGCCGCCTGGCACCTGCACGACCTCACCCGGCACCTGGACCTGCCGATGTTCGTGCTCTTTTCCTCGATCGCCGGCCCGCTCGGCGGCCCCGGCCAGGGCAACTACGCGGCGGCCAACGCTTTCCTCGACGGGCTGGCCCACCACCGGCACGCCGCCGGGCTCGCCGCCACCTCCCTGGCCTGGGGCATGTGGGAGGAAGACAGCGGGATGACCCGTGACCTGGGCACCGGCGGCCGGGAACGGATGGCCCGCCAGGGCATCGTCCCACTCGGCACCGAGCAGGCACTCGCGCTCTTCGACGCCAGCCGGCACAGCCGTCAGCCGCTGCTGGTGCCCGTCCGCCTCGACCTCGCCGGGCTGCGTACCCTCACCTCCGTCGACCACCTTCCGGCGCCGCTGCGCGGGCTGGCCGGTGTCCGTGTGCGGCGCAGCGCCGCCGGGTCCGCGCCGGCCGGCGGGTTCCGCGACCGGCTCGCCGTGGCCTCCGACGAGGACCGCCGCCGGTTGGTGGAGGAACTGGTCACCGGCCAGGTGGCCGAGGTGCTCGGGTACGCCTCGTCGGCCGCTGTCGGCACCGGACAGTCGTTCACCGAACTCGGCTTCGACTCGCTGACCGCCGTGGAACTGCGCAACCGGCTCACCACCCTGACCGGCGTGTCGCTTCCGGCCACCCTGGTCTTCGATCACCCCACCCCGGAGGCGCTGACCGGGCACCTGATGGCGCAGCTCGGCCCCGGTCCGTCCGCGCCGACCCTCCTCGACGAGCTGGACCGGCTGGAGGCGGCGTTCGCCACGACCCCGGCGGAGACGCTGGCCGAGCTGACCGCCGACGAGGAGACCCGTACGGCGGTCACCGCGCGCCTCCGGGCGCTGCTCACCCGCTGGGAGGGCGAGACCGGAGACACCGGCTCCGTCGCCCCGTCCCTCGACGACGCCAGCGACGACGAACTCTTCGACTTCATCGACAGCAGGTTCGGTCGTTCCTGACCGTCGAACCGCCCCGCTTGCCGACCAACGCGACAGGTGAATCCCCGATGGCCAACGAAGCCAAGCTCCGTGAGTACCTCAAGCGCGTCACCGCCGATCTCCACGAGACCAGCGAACGCCTGAAGGCCGTCGACGCCAGGAACCACGAGCCCATCGCGATCGTCGGGATGAGCTGCCGCTACCCGGGCGGGGTCCGGTCGCCCGAGCAGCTGTGGGACCTGGTCGCCACCGCCACCGACGGCGTCACCGGCTTCCCCGTCGACCGGGGTTGGGACACCGAGCGGGCGTACGATCCGACCGGGGAACGGCGGGGCAGCACGTACGCCCGGGAGGGCGGGTTCCTGCACGACGCCGGGGACTTCGACCCGGAGCTGTTCAAGATCTCCCCGTACGAGGCGCTCGCCATGGACCCGCAGCAGCGGCTCATGCTGGAGGCCTCCTGGGAGGCGATCGAGGACGCCCGGATCGACCCGCTCTCCCTGCGCGGCAGCCGCGTTGGCGTCTTCGCCGGCATGATGTACCACAACTACGCCGCCGGGCTCGACGAGGTCCCGGAGACGCTGGACGGCTTCATCGGCGGTGGCACCGCCAGCAGCGTGCTCTCCGGCCGGGTGGCCTACACCTTCGGGTTCGAGGGGCCGGCGCTCACCGTCGACACCGCCTGCTCGTCCTCGCTGGTGGCGTTGCACCTGGCGGTGCAGTCCCTGCGGTCCGGTGAGTGCACCCTCGCACTGGCCGGCGGTGTCACCGTGATGACCACGCTGGAGACGTTCGTCGACTTCAGCCGGCAGCGCGGACTCGCCCCGGACGGGCGGTGCAAGTCCTTCGCCGACGGCGCCGACGGGACCGGCTGGTCCGAGGGGGTCGGGATGCTCCTCGTGGAGCGGCTCTCCGACGCCCGCCGCAACGGCCACCGCGTGCTTGCCGTGGTGCGGGGTACGGCGGTGAACCAGGATGGTGCGTCGAACGGGTTGACCGCGCCGAATGGTCCGTCGCAGCAGCGGGTGATCCGCCAGGCGTTGACGAGTGCTCGTCTCACCCCTGCCGACGTGGACGTGGTGGAGGCGCACGGTACCGGTACGACCCTGGGAGATCCGATCGAGGCGCAGGCTTTGCTGGCCACGTACGGACAGGGCCGCGAGGGGCACGAGCCGCTGCTGTTGGGGTCGGTCAAGTCGAACCTCGGGCACACCCAGGCCGCTGCCGGTGTGGCGGGTGTGATCAAGATGGTGCTGGCGATGCGGCACGGCATCGTCCCGCCCACCCTGCACGTGGATGCGCCGTCGTCGAAGGTGGACTGGTCGGCGGGTGCGGTGGAGTTGGCGACCGAGGCTCGTGCGTGGCCGGTGGTGGATCGGCCGCGTCGGGCGGCGGTGTCGTCGTTCGGTATCTCCGGCACCAACGCGCACGTGATCGTGGAGCAGGCCGAGGCGGAGGCCGACCCGGCGCAGACGTCGACCGGTGTGGATCTTCCGGTGGTGCCGTGGTTGGTGTCGGCGCGGTCGGCGGAGGCCCTGGCCGGGCAGGCGGGCCGGCTGACGGAATTCGTCCGGGAGCAGGCCGGGTTGTCGCCGGTCGAGGTGGGCTGGTCCCTGGTCACGACGCGGGCGGCGTTGGAGCACCGGGCGGTGGTGCTCGGCGCGTCCGATGGGGACCTGGTTGCCGGGTTGGCTGCCCTGGCCGAGGGCTCTTCTGTGCCTGGGCTGGTGTCCGGTGAGGTGGTGTCGGGTCGTCGGGCGTTGGTGTTCCCGGGTCAGGGTGCGCAGCGGCCGGGGATGGGTCGGGAGTTGTACGGGGCGTTTCCGGTGTTCGCGGATGCGTTCGATCGGGTGTGTGCCCTGTTCGTGGACCGGCTCGCACACCCGTTGCGGGAGGTGGTGTTCGCCGAGTCGGGCTCCGAGTTGGCGGGTCTGCTGGATCAGACGGTGTTTACGCAGGCGGGTCTGTTCGCTGTTGAGGTGGCGCTGGTCGAGTTGCTGTCGTCGTGGGGTGTGACGGCGGACTTCGTGGCGGGTCATTCGATCGGTGAGGTGACGGCGGCGTACGTGTCGGGGGTGTTGTCGCTGGAGGACGCGTGTGTCCTGGTGGCGGCGCGGGGTTCGCTGATGCAGGCGCTTCCCTCCGGTGGTGGCATGTTGGCGGTCGGTGCCCCGGAGGCCGAGGTCCGTGAGGCGGCCGGTGACGGTGTCGACGTGGCGGCGGTGAACGGCCCGGCGTCCGTCGTGCTGTCCGGCCCGGTGGCCGACCTCGACCGGGTGGCGCAGGAGTGTGCCGCCCGGGGTTGGCGGGCGAAGCGCCTCTCGGTGAGTCACGCGTTCCACTCACGGCTGATGGAGCCGATGCTGGACGGGTTCCGGGCGGTTCTCACCGGGTTGACGTGGTCCGCGCCCCGGATTCCGATCGTGTCGAACCTGACCGGAAAGGTCGCGGATCCGGGGGAGATCGCAAGCCCGGACTATTGGGTGCGGCATGTGCGTGAGGCGGTCCGGTTCGGCGACGGCATCGCGACGTTGCACGGTCTGGGGGTGGCCACGGTCCTGGAGGTCGGGCCGGATGCGGTCCTGACGGCGATGGCGGCCGACACCCCGACCGACCGGACGGTGCACCTGATCCCGGCGCTGCGGCGGGACCAGTCGGAGACGACTGCGCTGGTCGGGGCCCTGGCCCGGTTGCACGTGACGGGTACTGCGGTGGACTGGACGGGCTGGTTCACCCAGGGCGGGCAGCAGCCGCGCACCGTCGACCTGCCCACCTACGCCTTCCACCACCGGCGCTACTGGCTCAACGCGAAGGCCCGGCCCCGTGACACCGACGGTGGTGTCGACGCCCCGAGCGACGAGGCGTTCTGGCAGGTCATCGAGAACCAGGACGTCGAAACGCTCGCCGCCACTCTCGCCGTCGACCCGGAGGCCCCGCTCGGTGCCGTACTCCCCGCCCTCTCGGCGTGGCGACGCCGCCAGGAGACCGAGGCGACCCTCGATTCCTGGCAGTACCGGGTCAGCTGGCAACCGCTCCCCGACAGCACCCGCCAGGAGGTCGGCGGTCTTCTCCTGCTCGTGCCCGCCGACTCAGACGGAACCGCCGGGGAATGGGCGACGGCGCTCACCGCGTCCGGCGTACGGGTGCTGCCGGTGGCCGCCGGAACCGACCGGGAGCGCCTCGCCCGGGAACTGACCGAGGCGTACGCCGAAGGGCAGCCCGGTACCGTCCTCTCGCTGCTCGGCCTCGCGTCCGGAACGCACCCCGACTCGGCCTCCGTGCCGGCCGGTCTCGCCACCACGGTCACCCTCGCCCAGGCCCTCGGGGACGCCGGGGTCGCCGCCCGCCTCTGGATCGCCACCCGGGGCGCGGTCGCCGTCGACCCCCGCGACGATCTCGTCGACCCCGACCAGGCGGCGCTCTGGGGCTTCGGCGGCGTGCTGCGCGCCGAGCACCCGCACCGCTGGGGTGGCCTCGTCGACCTGCCCGAGACGGCGGACGCGCGTGGCGTACGGCTGCTGCGCCGGCTGCTCGACGGTGAGCGCGTCGAGGAGCAGCTCGCCCTCCGCGCCACCGGCGCGTACGCCCGACGACTGGTCCACGCCGGCCCGCCGGGCGAGCCCAAGCGCCGTTGGACCCCGCGCGGCACGGCGCTCGTCACCGGCGGTACGGGTGCGCTGGGCGGGCACGTCGCCCGTGCCCTCGCGGCGGCCGGCGTCGACCACCTCCTGCTCGTCAGTCGGCGTGGCCCGGAAGCCCCCGGTGCCGCGTCCCTGGCTGAGGAGCTGACCGCGCTGGGCGCCAGGGTCACCGTCGCGGCCTGCGACGTGGCCGACCGGGACGCGCTGCGTGACCTGCTCTCCACCGTTCCCGCCGATCTGCCGCTCACCACCGTCGTCCACACCGCGGCGGTGCTCGACGACACCCTGGTCGACGCCCTCACCGTCACGCAGATGGCGACCGCCCTGCGCGCCAAGGTCGACGCCGCCCGTAACCTCGACGAGCTGACCCGTGAGCATGAGCTGTCGGCGTTCGTCCTGTTCTCCTCGCTGGCCGGCACGTTGGGCGGCCCCGGGCAGGCCAACTACGCCCCCGGCAACGCCTGGCTCGACGCCCTCGCCCGACGCCGCCGCGCCGAGGGACTGCCCGCCACCTCCGTCGGCTGGGGCCTCTGGGCCGACGGCGGGGTCAGCGCCGGTGACTTCGAACGCCGGATGGTCCGCAACGGCATCGCGGCGATGGACCCCGCTCTGGCCGTCCGCACGCTCACCCGGGCCCTCGACCACGACGAGACCCACCTGGTGATCGCGGACGTCGACTGGAACCGGGTGGCGGCGGGCGCCGTCGGAGGTCGACTTGATCCGCTGACCCGGGACCTGCTGACCACACCGCAGGTCACCGATGCCGCCACCGCCGACCGGGCCGCCGGTGGCAGCGCCCTGCGGCACCGCCTCGCCGGGCTCTCCGAAACCGAACAACTCGACGCCCTGCGTGACCTGGTGCGTGCCGAGGTGGCGGCCGTGCTCGGTCACGGCAGTGCCGACCAGGTGCCGGCCGGACGCGCGTTCCGGGATCTCGGCTTCACCTCCCTCACCGCCGTCGAGCTGCGTAACCGGCTCGACGTCGCGACCGGCCTCACCCTGCCCGCCACCCTCGCCTTCGACCACCCCAACCCCACCGCCCTCGCGGCCCACGTCCGTACCGAACTGCTCGGCGGGCAGGACCGGCCCGAGACGGCCCACCCGGCGGTACGCCCCGTCGACGACGACCCGATCGTCATCGTCGGCCTGGGCTGCCGGTTCCCCGCCGGTGCCGCATCCCCGGAGGAGTTCTGGCGGCTGCTCGCCGACGGGGTCGACACGATGTCCGACTTCCCCACGAACCGGCACTGGGATCTGGCCACGCTGTACGGGGAGTCGTACGTGTCGCAGGGTGCGTTCCTGGACGACGCGGGCGCGTTCGACGCGGACTTCTTCGGCATCTCGCCCCGTGAGGCCCTGGCCATGGACCCGCAGCAGCGGCTGCTGCTGGAGGTCTCCTGGGCGGCGATCGAGGACGCCCGGATCGATCCGCTCTCCCTGCGGGGCAGCCGGGTCGGCGTCTTCGCCGGCACGAACGGGCAGGACTTCGACAACCTCATCCGGTACGGCGGCGAAGACCTCGCCGGGTACGGCGCAACCGGCGCGTCCGCCAGCGTGCTGTCGGGGCGGGTGGCGTACTCGTTCGGGTTCGAGGGGCCGGCGGTCACCGTGGACACGGCGTGTTCGTCGTCGTTGGTGGCGTTGCACCTGGCCGTGCAGTCGTTGCGGTCGGGGGAGTGCGACCTGGCCCTCGCCGGTGGCGTGACCGTGATGTCCACCCCCGGTGCCTTCGTGGAGTTCTCCCGGCAGCGGGGGCTCTCCGCCGACGGACGGTGCCGGTCGTTCGCGGACTCGGCGGACGGCACGGGCTGGGGCGAGGGTGTGGGTGTGCTCCTCGTGGAGCGGCTCTCCGACGCCCGCCGCAACGGCCACCGCGTGCTTGCCATGGTGCGGGGTACGGCGGTGAACCAGGATGGTGCGTCGAACGGGTTGACCGCGCCGAATGGTCCGTCGCAGCAGCGGGTGATCCGGCAGGCTCTGGCGAATGCCCGGTTGTCGACCGCCGACGTGGATGTGGTGGAGGCGCACGGTACGGGTACGACGTTGGGTGATCCGATCGAGGCGCAGGCGTTGTTGGCGACGTACGGTCAGGGTCGGCCGGAGGGTCGTCCGTTGCTGCTCGGTTCGGTGAAGTCGAACGTTGGTCATACGCAGGCGGCGGCTGGTGTGGCGGGCATCATCAAGTCGGTGTTGGCGATGCGGCATGGTGTGGTGCCGGCGTCTCTGCATGTGGATGTGCCGTCGTCGAGGGTGGACTGGTCGGCGGGTGCGGTGGAGTTGGTGACCGAGGCTCGTGCGTGGCCGGTGGTGGGTCGGCCGCGTCGGGCGGCGGTGTCGTCGTTCGGGATCTCCGGCACCAACGCCCACGTCATCCTCGAACAGCCGGAAACCGAACCGGTGTCGGAGCCGGCCGTGACGTCGGCAGAGGCCGGACCAGTAACTGGCGAGCTTCCGGTGGTGCCGTGGTTGGTGTCGGCGCGCTCGGCGGAGGCGCTGGCCGGGCAGGCGGGTCGGCTGGCCGGCTTCGCCCAGGACCACCCGGGGCTGTCGCCGATCGATGTGGGCTGGTCGTCGGCGACGACGCGGGCGGCGTTGGAGCACCGGGCGGTGGTGCTGGGGGCCGACGGCGATGAGCTGGTGGCGGCGCTGACCGTCCTGGCCGAGGGCGGGTCGGCTCCCGGCGTGGTGACCGACGCGGTGGTGTCGGGCCGTCGGGCGCTGGTGTTCGCCGGTCAGGGTGCGCAGCGGCCCGGTATGGGGCGGGAGCTGCACGACCGGTTCCCGGTGTTCGCGGAGACGTTCGACCGGGTGTGTGCCCTGTTCGAGGGCCGGCTCGCCCACCCGTTGCGGGACGTGGTGTTCGCCGATCCGGGATCTGATCTTGCGGGTTTGTTGGATCAGACGGCGTACACCCAGGCGGGTCTGTTCGCGCTGGAGGTGGCGCTGTTCGAGCTGCTGACCTCGTGGGGTGTCACGGCTGACGTCGTGGCGGGTCATTCGATCGGTGAGGTGACCGCCGCGTACGTGTCCGGGGTGCTGTCACTGGAGGACGCCTGTGCGCTGGTGGCGGCGCGGGGTTCGCTGATGCAGGCGCTTCCCTCCGGTGGGGGGATGCTGGCGGTCGGTGCCACCGAGGCCGAGGTCCGGGCTGTCGCAGGTGACGGTGTCGACGTGGCGGCGGTGAACGGTCCGGCGTCGGTGGTGCTGTCCGGGCCGGCCGCCGACCTGGATTGGGTGGCGGAGCTGTGCGCCGGGCGGGGTTGGCGGGCCAAGCGGTTGCCGGTGAGCCACGCGTTCCACTCGCGGTGGATGGAACCCATGCTCGACGGGTTCCGTGCCGCCATCGTCGGCCTGGACTGGTCTGCGCCACGGGTGCCGATCGTGTCGAACCTGACCGGGGCGGTGGCGGATCCGTCCGAGATCGCAGGGCCGGAGTACTGGGTACGGCACGTCCGGGAGGCGGTGCGGTTCGCCGACGGGGTGACCACGCTGTACGGGCTGGGTGTCAGCACGGTCCTGGAGGTGGGGCCGGATGCGACGTTGACGGCGATGGCAGCCGACACCCCGACCGACCGGACGGTGCACCTGATCCCCGCGTTGCGGCGGGACCTGCCGGAGACGACCGCGCTGGTCACCGCTCTGGCCCGGCTGCACGTGACGGGCACCGCGGTGGACTGGACGGGCTGGTTCACCCAGAGCGGGCAGCGGCCCCGCACGATCGACCTGCCCACCTACGCCTTCCAGCGCACCTGGTACTGGCCGGACGTGACCGCCACCGGGGGCATGGCATCCCGGCGGGGCGGTGACGTCGACGAGCGGTTCTGGGCGGCGGTGGAGCAGGAGGACCTGGTCGGGCTGGGCGAGGAGTTCCGGCTCGACGCGGATGAGCCGTTGAGTGCGCTGCTGCCGAAGCTGGCCCGGTGGCGGCGGGAGGGGCAGCAGCGTTCCACCGCCGACTCCTGGCGTTACCGCGTCGAATGGCGGCCGGCGGCTTCCGTACCGAAGGCGGATCTGACCGGGACCTGGTTGGTGCTGGCGCCGTCGACGCAGGCCGACCACCCGGTGGCCGAGGGTCTTGCCGCGCACGGTGCCGAGGTCCGGACGATACGGCTCGACCCGGCGGCCCTGAGCCGCGACGACGTGGCCGAGCGGCTACGCGCCGCCGTGGCCGACCCGGGCGACCTCGCGGGAGTGGTGTCGTTGCTGTCGCTCGCGGGTGCGGGTGTCGGTGAGGCGCTGTCGGTGGTTCAGGCGTTGGGCGACTGCGGGACAGGCGGCCGGGTGTGGTGGGTGACCCGGGGCGCGGTGTCGGTGGGCAAGGCCGACGAGCTCATGGATCCGGCCGGAGCTGCCGTGTGGGGCCTCGGTCGGGTGGCGGCGTTGGAGGAGCCGCGCCGGTGGGGTGGCTTGGTGGATCTGCCGCAGGTGGTGGACGAGCGGGCGGTCCGCCGGTTCTGCGCGATGGTGGGGGCCGGTGCCGAGGATCAGGTCGCGGTGCGGTCGTCGGGGGTGTTCGCCCGGCGGTTGGTGCGGGCTTCGGGTGATCCGGCGCGTCGGTCCTTCCGGCTGTCGGGGACGGTGCTGGTCACCGGCGGTACGGGGGCGCTCGGTTCGCGGGTCGCCGAGTGGGCGGTCGGCGCGGGTGCCGGTCATGTGGTGCTGACCAGCCGTCGCGGTGAGCGGGCGTCCGGTGCGGTGGAGTTGGCGGAGCGGTTGCGGGCGTCGGGTGTGCGGGTGACCGTGGCGGCGTGTGACGTGGCCGACCGGGCCCAGGTCGCGGCGCTGCTCGACGACTTGACCGAGCAGGGCGACTCCGTCCGCGCCGTCGTGCACACCGCCGGAGCCCCCCAGTTCACCCCCCTCCCTGAACTCAGCCAGGACGAACTGGCCGACGTGCTCCGGGCCAAGGTCGACGGTGCGGCCCACCTCGACGAGCTGCTGCCGGACGGGTTGGACGCGTTCGTGGTGTTCTCGTCCATCGCCGGGGTGTGGGGTTCGGCGGGGCAGGCCGGCTACGCGGCGGCAAACGCCTTCGTGGACGCGCTCGTCACGCGCCGCCGTGACCGGGGGGCCGTCGGCACCGCCGTGGCGTGGGGACCCTGGGCCGGTGGCGGCATGGCCGTGCAGGGCGAGGCGCAGGAGCAGTTGGCCCGGCGTGGTCTGCCGGCGATGGCTCCGGAGCTGGCGGTGACCGCGTTGCAGGGTGCCCTGGACCGGGACGACGTCTCGGTGGTGGTCGCCGACGTGGCGTGGGACCGGTTCGCCGCGTCCTTCACCGCGCTGCGTCCCAGCCCCCTGCTCGACGAGATCCCCGAGGCGCGACCCGCGCCGACCGACGCCGACGCAGACACCGGTGACGGCACGCGACTCGGCCGTCGGCTCGCCGGTATGACGAGCGTCGAGCGGGACGCGTACCTGCTCGACCTGGTCCGGGCCCAGGCTGCCGCCGTGCTCGGGCACGCGGCGTCGGACGCCGTACCGGCCGATCGGGCGTTCCAACGTCAGGGCTTCGACTCGCTCACCGCAGTCGAACTGCGCAACCGACTCACTGCGGAGACCGGCCTCGCCCTGCCCAGCACCCTGGTCTTCGACCATCCGACGCCGCTGGCCCTGGCGACCCACCTCGCTGCCGAACTGACCGGGACGCCGGCTGAGGCGGCGGTGGAGAACCGGCCCGTCGCGGTCGACGACGACCCGATCGTCATCGTCGGCATGGGCTGCCGCCTGCCCGGCGGCGTCGACACCACCGACCAGCTCTGGGAACTGCTGACCGCCGGCCGGGACGGCATCTCCGACTTCCCGCTCGACCGGGGCTGGGACAGCTTCCTCGACGGTAGGCTCACCGACACCTCCTTCCCCCGCCAGGGCGGCTTCGTCTACGACGCGGGCGCGTTCGACGCGGACTTCTTCGGCATCTCGCCCCGTGAGGCCCTGGCCATGGACCCGCAGCAGCGACTGCTGCTGGAGGTCTCCTGGGAGGCGATCGAGTCGGCCGGAGTGGACCCGTCCCGCCTGAAGGGCGAACGGGTCGGCGTCTTCGCGGGCGCCAGCTTCCAGGGGTACGCCTCGACCGCGATGGGCCGTGACCAGGAGGTCGGCGGACACCTTCTCACCGGCAACGCGACCAGCGTGCTGTCGGGGCGGGTGGCGTACTCGTTCGGGTTCGAGGGGCCGGCGGTCACCGTGGACACGGCGTGCTCGTCGTCGTTGGTGGCGTTGCACCTGGCGGCGCAGTCGTTGCGGTCGGGGGAGTGCGACCTGGCCCTCGCCGGTGGCGTCACGGTCATGGCTTCGCCCGCCACGTTCGTGGAGTTCTCCCGGCAGGGCGGCCTCGCCCCGGACGGGCGCTGCAAGTCGTTCGCCGAAGGCGCCGACGGGACGGGCTGGTCGGAGGGTGTGGGTGTGCTGCTGGTGCAGCGGCTCTCCGACGCACGGCGGGACGGTCGTCGGATTCTCGCGGTGGTGCGGGGTACGGCGGTGAACCAGGATGGTGCGTCGAATGGTTTGACGGCGCCGAATGGTCCGTCGCAGCAGCGGGTGATCCGTCAGGCTCTGGCGAATGCCCGGTTGTCGACCGCCGACGTGGATGTGGTGGAGGCGCACGGTACGGGTACGACGTTGGGTGATCCGATCGAGGCGCAGGCGTTGTTGGCGACGTACGGTCAGGGTCGGCCGGAGGGTCGTCCGTTGCTGCTCGGTTCGGTGAAGTCGAACGTTGGTCATACGCAGGCGGCGGCTGGTGTGGCGGGCATCATCAAGTCGGTGTTGGCGATGCGGCATGGTGTGGTGCCGGCGTCTCTGCATGTGGATGTGCCGTCGTCGAGGGTGGACTGGTCGGCGGGTGCGGTGGAGTTGGTGACCGAGGCTCGTGCGTGGCCGGTGGTGGGTCGGCCGCGTCGGGCGGCGGTGTCGTCGTTCGGGATCTCCGGCACCAACGCCCACGTCATCCTCGAACAGCCGGAACCGGTGCCGGTGGAGACCGGGCCGGTGGCCGACGGACTGCCGCTCGTACCGTGGTTGGTGTCGGCGCGTTCCACCGACGCCCTGGCCAAGCAGGCCGACCGCCTCGCTGACCGCCTCCGTCGCGACCAGGACCAGTCGCCGGCCGACGTCGGTTGGTCGCTGGCCACCGCCCGGGCAGCGTTGGAGCACCGGGCGGTGGTGCTGGGTGCGTCCGGCGGGGACCTGTTTGCTGGGTTGGCTGCCCTGGCCGAGGGCTCTTCTGTGCCTGGGTTGGTGTCCGGTGAGGTGGTGTCGGGTCGTCGGGCGTTGGTGTTCCCGGGTCAGGGTGCGCAGCGGCCGGGGATGGGTCGGGAGTTGTACGGGGCGTTTCCGGTGTTCGCGGATGCGTTCGATCGGGTGTGTGCCCTGTTCGAGGGTCGGTTGGACCGTCCGTTGCGGGAGGTGGTGTTCGCCGAGTCGGGCAGCGAGTTGGCGGGTCTGCTGGATCAGACGGTGTTCACGCAGGCGGGTTTGTTCGCGGTGGAGGTGGCGCTGTTTGAGTTGCTGTCGTCGTGGGGTGTGACGGCGGACTTCGTGGCGGGTCATTCGATTGGTGAGGTGACGGCGGCGTTCGTGTCGGGGGTGTTGTCGCTGGAGGATGCGTGTGCTCTGGTGGCGGCGCGGGGTTCGTTGATGCAGGCGTTGCCGTCCGGTGGTGGCATGTTGGCGGTCGGTGCCCCGGAGGTTGAGGTCCGCGAGCTGGCCGGCGAGGGTGTCGACGTGGCGGCGGTGAACGGTCCGGCGTCCGTCGTGCTGTCCGGTCCGGTGGCCGAGTTGGATCGGGTGGCGCAGGAGTGTGCGGCCCGGGGTTGGCGGGCGAAGCGCCTCTCGGTGAGTCATGCGTTCCACTCGCGGTTGATGGAGCCGATGCTCGACGGGTTCCGGGCTGCCATCGCGGGTCTGGACTGGTCTGCGCCGAGGGTGCCGATCGTGTCGAACCTGACCGGCCAGGTCGCGGATCCGGGGGAGATCGCAAGCCCGGACTATTGGGTGCGGCATGTGCGTGAGGCGGTCCGGTTCGGCGACGGCATCGCGACGTTGCACGGTCTGGGTGTGGCCACGGTGCTGGAGGTGGGGCCGGATGCGACGTTGACGGCGATGGCGGCTGACACGCCGACCGACCGGGCGGTGCACCTGGTTCCGGTGTTGCGGCGGGACCAGTCGGAGGCGATTGCGCTGGTCACGGCTCTGGCTCGGTTGCACGTGACGGGTACTGCGGTGGACTGGACGGGTTGGTTCACTCAGGCCGGTCAGCGGCCCCGCACCGTCGACCTGCCCACCTACGCCTTCCAGCGGCAGCGGTACTGGCTGCACGACACCCCGCCCGCCACGACTGTTCCCGCCGCCGTCTCCGCTGCGGTGAGCGACGAGCGGTTCTGGGCGGCGGTGGAGCAGGAGGACCTGGCCGGGCTGGGGGAGGAGTTCCGGCTCGACGCGGATGAGCCGTTGAGTGCCCTGTTGCCGAGACTGGCCCAGTGGCGGCGGGAGGGGCAGCACCGATCCACCGCCGACTCCTGGCGTTACCGGATCGACTGGACCGCCGTACCGGATGCCGAGCCGGCGCTGTCCGGCACGTGGCTGCTGCTGGTGCCGTACCTCGGCCTGGACGGCGCGCTGCTCGCGGCCGTGACCGACGGGCTGACCGCAGCCGGCGCGGAGGTCCGCCCGGTGCCGTTCGACGGCCCGGCCGACGACCGGGAACTGGTGGCGAAGGCCCTCCGCGACGTCGGCGAGGTCACCGGAGTGGTGTCGCTGCTGTCGCTCACGGGCGGCGGCGTGGGCGAGGCGCTGGCGGTGGTGCAGGCGTTGGGTGCCGCCGGTGTCGGAGGCCGGGTGTGGTGGTTGACCCGGGGTGCCGTGTCGCTGGGGGCGTCCGACGGTCCGGTGGACGAGGTCGGGGCTGCGGTGTGGGGCTTCGGCCGGGTGGCGGCGTTGGAGGAGCCGCGTCGGTGGGGTGGCTTGGTGGATCTGCCGCAGGTGGTGGACGAGCGGGCGGTCCGCCGGTTCTGCGCGATGGTGGGGGCCGGCACCGAGGATCAGGTTGCGGTGAGGTCGTCGGGGGTGTTCGCCCGGCGGTTGGTGCGGGCTTCGGGTGATCCGGTGCGTCGGTCCTTCCGGCTGTCGGGGACGGTGCTGGTCACCGGCGGTACGGGGGCGCTCGGTTCGCGGGTCGCCGAGTGGGCGGTCGGCGCGGGTGCCGGCCACGTGGTGTTGACGAGTCGTCGCGGTGAGCGGGCGTCCGGTGCGGTGGAGTTGGCGGAGCGGTTGCGGGCGTCGGGTGCGCGGGTGACCGTGGCGGCCTGTGACGTGGCCGACCGGGCCCAGGTCGCGGCGCTGCTCGACGACCTGACGGATCAGGGCGATCCGGTGCGGGCCGTCGTGCACGCGGCGGGGGCGGCGCAGTCCGTCCCGCTCGCCGAGATGACCGCCGAGGAGCTGTCCGACGTGCTCCGGGCCAAGGTCGACGGTGCGGCCCACCTCGACGAGCTGCTGCCGGACGGGTTGGACGCGTTCGTGGTGTTCTCGTCCATCGCCGGGGTGTGGGGTTCGGCGGGGCAGGCCGGCTACGCGGCGGCCAACGCGTACCTCGACGGGCTGGTCGCGCGGCGACGCGCCCGGGGTCTCGCCGGCACCGCCGTGGCCTGGGGGCCGTGGGCCGGTGCCGGCATGGCGCACGGCGAGCAGCAGGAGCAGTTGGCCCGGCGTGGTCTGCCGGCGATGGCTCCGGAGCTGGCGGTGACCGCGTTGCAGGGTGCCCTGGACCGGGACGACGTCTCGGTGGTGGTCGCCGACGTGGCGTGGGACCGGTTCGCCGCGTCCTTCACCGCGCTGCGTCCCAGCCCCCTGCTCGACGGCATCCCGGAAGCGGCCGGCACCGCCGGCCAGCCCGAGACGCCGGCGGCGGACGCCGGGGCACCGCAGGCGCTGCGGGACCGGCTCGCCGCAGCCGGGGACGCCGAGCGGGAGCGCATCCTGCTCGACCTGGTCCGCGGCACCGCGGCCACCGTCCTGGGGCACCGCACCCCGGCCGCGATCCGGGCCGGACGCGGCTTCCTGGAACTCGGCTTCGACTCGCTCACCGCCGTCGAGCTGCGCAACCGGCTCACCGCCGAGACCGGCCTGACCCTGCCGACCACCCTGGTCTTCGACCACCCGACGCCGGCGACGCTCGCCGCGCACCTGCGCGCCGAGTTGCTGCCGCACGGGGCGGCCAGCCCGGTCGTCGCCGAGATCGATCGGCTCGACCAGGTGCTGCGCGCGGTCCCCGGGGACCGCCGCGACGACGCGGAGGTCACCCGCCGGCTGGAGGAACTCGTCGCCCGGTGGCGGGGCGGCGCGGCTCCGCCGGCCGCCGATCCGGCATCCGCCGGGGACCCGGTCGACGTGGCCGAGGACCTGACCAGCGCCACGGAGGACGACATCTTCGACATCATCCAGCGGGAGTTCGGCAAACAGTGACCGCCAGCCACCCTAGGGGTGCGCCCTGCTCATCTAGGGGTGTGCCACCACCTGACGGGCTCCGTAGGGTCGGAGCCCGTCAGGTGGTCGTCCCCGGCCGGTACGTGGGACGGACGGTGGGGTGCACGCGGGTGCCCGGAGGTACGGGAGGTTCCGGGTGACCTACGTCCGCCAACTGCTCGCGATCAGCGACCTGCACGTCGTGTACGCGGAGAACCGTGCGATCGTCGAGGGCCTGCGCCCCGGCAACGCCGGGGACTGGCTGATCGTCGCCGGTGACGTCGGCGAGTTCGTCGCCGACGTCGAGTGGGCGCTCGGTCTGCTCAGCGAGCGTTTCGCCAAGGTGATCTGGGCGCCGGGCAACCACGAACTGTGGACGCCCCGGGACGACGTCGTGCAATTGCGCGGTGAGGCGCGCTACCGGCACCTGGTCGAGATCTGTCGCCGGCTCGGCGTGGTCACCCCGGAGGATCCGTACCCGGTGTGGGATCCCGACGGCGATCCCGTCCTGATCGCCCCGCTCTTCGTCGGGTACGACTACACGTGGCGGCCCCCGGGGACGTACACCCGGGAACAGGCGCTGGCCCTGGCGCACGAGACCGGCGTGGTCTGCACCGACGAGATCCTGCTGCACCCGGACCCGTATCCGAGCCGGGACGCCTGGTGCCGGGCCCGGGTCATCCAGACCGAACGGCGGCTCGACACGGAGCGTGGCGGACTGCCCACCGTCCTGGTCAACCACTACCCGCTGGTCCGTGAGCCGACCCGCATCCTGCGGTTCCCCGAGTTCGCGCAGTGGTGCGGCACCGACCTCACGGCGGACTGGCACCTGCGCTACGAGGCCCGCGTCGCCGTCTACGGCCACCTGCACATCCCCCGCACCACCTGGTACGACGGGGTGCGCTTCGAGGAGGTGTCGGTCGGCTACCCGCGTGAGTGGCGTCGCCGGGCCACCGCGCCGGGGCAGCTCCGACCGCTGCTGCCGGCCCCCGTCCGACACCTCGGCTGACCGCCTCCGCAGAGGCGGGGGCGGACGGTTCCGACCGCCCTCAGGCTGCTGTTATCCGGCCCGACCGAGGGCCCGCCGACCACAGCCGAATGAGGGGTCCGTAGGGGTTGGGCGGCAGTTCACCGCTCAGTACCGTCCACTCACGGTAGCGGTCGGATGCCGGCAATCCCAGGGTCGGAGCGTGCGGTGGCGTGCGGGGTGGTCAGCGGTGAGGAACAGACGTTGAAGCGGTGAGTGCACGTCCGTGTCGCCATCGGTCGCTCCCGGTCGAAGACGCCGGGTCGGGTCGATGGCTTCCTCGGTGTTCGGCGGAAATCGATCGGTAGCAAGTTCCGGGCGGGTGGATCATGGCGGACGAAGAGAAGCTCCTCGAACACCTGAAGTGGGTGACCACGGAACTCCGCCAGGCGCACCGGCGCCTGCGGGAACTGGAGGACGCCGAACCCGAGCCGATCGCCGTCGTCGGCATGGCCTGCCGGTTCCCCGGCGGCGTCAGCTCGCCCGAGGAGCTGTGGGACCTCGTCGCCGCCGGCACGGACGCGACCGGGACGTTCCCCACCGACCGGGGCTGGAACCTGGCCGAGCTGTACCACCCGGACCCGGACCACCCCGGCACCTCGTACAGCGACCGGGGCGGCTTCCTGCGCGACGCCGGCCACTTCGATCCCACCCTGTTCGGCATCTCGCCCCGCGAGGCGCTCGCCATGGACCCCCAGCAGCGGCTGCTGCTGGAGACCACCTGGGAGGTCTTCGAACGTTCCGGCATCGACGCGGGCACGCTGCGCGGCAGCCGTACCGGCGTGTTCGTCGGCACCGCCGGGCAGGACTATGCCTCCGTCCTGCGCCGCCTCCCGGAGGGCGTCGAGGGGTACGTGCTGACCGGCACCGCCGCGAGCGTCATCTCCGGCCGGCTCGCCTACACCTTCGGCCTGGAGGGCCCGGCCGTCACCATCGACACCGCCTGCTCGTCCTCCCTGGTCGCCTTGCACCTGGCCAGCCAGGCACTCCGGGACGGTGAGTGCACCCTCGCCGTCGCCGGCGGCGTCAGCGTGATGGCCACCCCCGGTGGCTTCGTCGAGTTCTCCCGTCAGCGCGGCCTCGCCTCCGACGGGCGCTGCAAGGCGTTCTCCGCCGACGCGGACGGCACCGGCTGGGCCGAGGGCGTCGGCATGGTGCTCGTCGAGCGGCTCTCCGACGCCCGGCGCAACGGTCACCCCGTCCTCGCCGTCATCCGGGGCAGCGCCGTCAACCAGGACGGGGCCAGCAGCGGCCTCACCGCCCCGAACGGTCCCGCGCAGCAACGCGTCATCCGGCAGGCCCTCGACAGCGCCCGGCTCACCCCCGCCGACGTCGACGTCGTCGAGGCGCACGGCACCGGCACCCGGCTGGGCGACCCGATCGAGGCCCAGGCGCTGCTCGCCACGTACGGCCGGGAACGCCCGGCGGACCGTCCGCTCTGGCTCGGCTCCCTGAAGTCCAACCTCGGGCACACGCAGGCGGCGGCGGGTGTGGCCGGCGTGATCAAGATGGTCATGGCGATGCGGCACGGGGTCCTGCCCCGCACCCTGCACGTCGACCAGCCCACCCCGCACGTCGACTGGACGGCCGGCGCGGTGGCGCTGCTCGCCGAGAACCGCCCCTGGCCCGAGGCGGACCGGCCCCGCCGGGCCGCCGTCTCGTCGTTCGGCATGAGCGGCACCAACGCCCACCTCGTCCTGGAACAGGCCCGCACGCCCGAACCCACGACCGACGACGTGCCCGACGCACGGACGCTGCCGGCGGTTCCGGTCCTGCTCTCCGCCGCGAACCCCACCGCCCTCACCGCGCTGGCCGGTCGCTGGGCGGCCTGGCTGGACGCCGACGCGGACCTGCGCCCCCTGGACGTCGGATTCACCTCGGTCACCTCGCGGGCCACCCTGGACAGCCGGGCGGTGCTCTCCGCCGCCGGTCGGGACGACCTGCTGGCCGGGCTGCGCGCGCTGGCGGCGGAGGAGCCGTCGGGCGCGGTGACCACCGGTCACGCGGCCGAGCGGGGTCCGCTCGCGGTGCTCTTCTCCGGTCAGGGCGCCCAGCGCGCCGGCATGGGCCGGGAACTGTACGAGACCTTCCCGGTCTTCGCCGCCGCCTTCGACGCGGTGTGCGGACACCTCGACCGGGCCCTGCCGCAGCCGCTGAAGACCGTGCTGTTCGCCGCCGAGGGCTCGGCGGAGGCGGATCTGCTGGACCAGACGGCGTTCACGCAGGCCGGGTTGTTCGCGGTCGAGGTGGCGCTGTTCCGCCTCGTCGAGTCGTTCGGTGTGACGCCGGACTTCGTGGGCGGGCACTCCGTCGGCGAGATCGTGGCGGCACACGTGGCCGGGGTGCTCTCCCTGGAGCACGCCTGCGCGCTCGTCGCCGCACGGGGCCGGCTGATGCAGGCCCTGCCGGCCGGCGGTGGCATGCTCGCGGTCGCCGCGTCGGAGACCGACGTGGCCGCCTCGATCGAGGGGCTGACCGACCGGCTCGGGATCGCTGCCGTCAACGGTCCGGAGGCGGTCGTCGTCTCCGGTGCGGTCGAGGCGCTGGACGAGGTGGAGCACGCCTGGCGGGAGCGGGGGGTGCGGACCCGCCGTCTGACGGTCAGCCACGCGTTCCACAGTCCGCTGATGGAACCGATGCTGGCGAAGTTCCGGACCCTGCTGACCCGACTCACCTTCTCCGCGCCGGCGCTGCCGGTGGTGTCGAACGTGACCGGCGCGCTCGCCGACGGTGACGACCTGCGCACCCCCGACTACTGGGTACGGCACGTGGCCGACGCGGTGCGGTACGCCGACGGCGTGTCCGCGCTGCGCGCCGCCGGGGTGGACACGTTCCTGGAGATCGGCCCGCAGAGCGTCCTGACCGCGATGACCGCCGACGCCCTGCCCGGCGACGACGACATCCTCGCCGTCGCCGCCCAACGGCGGGACCGGCCCGAGGTCACCGGCCTCTTGACTGCCCTCGCCGACCTGCACGTCCACGGCGTGCCGGTGACCTGGACGACGTGGTTCACCGACACCGGCGCCACCCGGGTGGATCTGCCGACGTACGCGTTCCAGCGGGAGCGGTTCTGGCCCGAGACGGCGACCTGGCAGGTCGGCGACGTGTCGGGCGCGGGCCTCGGTGTGGCGGGACACCCGTTGCTGGGCGCGGCGGTGCGCCTGGCCGGGGACGGCGGGGTGGTGCTGACGGGCCGTCTGTCGGTGTCGTCCCATCCGTGGTTGGCCGATCATGTGGTGTCGGGTGCGGTGGTGGTGCCGGGCACCGCGTTGGTGGAGCTGGTGGTGCGGGCCGGTGACGAGGTGGGTGCGTCGCGGGTGCGCGAGCTCACGGTCGCCGCGCCGCTGGCCCTGCCTGCCGCTGGTGGTGTTCGGGTGCAGGTGCGGGTCGGTGACGCCGACGACGTCGGTGCCCGGGACGTGGCGGTCTACGCGCAGCTCGACGAGGACGCCGACGCCGAGTGGGTCCGGCACGCCGAGGGCGTGCTCGAACCGGCGTCGGCCGACGAGCCGACCCTGACGGCCTGGCCGCCGACGGCGGCATCCGAGGTGGACCTCGCCGGCTGGTACCCGGCGTTCGCGGAGCACGGTCTGTCGTACGGGCCGGTGTTCCAGGGGTTGCGTCGGGTGTGGTCGGGTGGCGGCGAGGTGTTCGCCGAGGTGGTGTTGCCGCAGGGTTCGGCGGATGTGTCGGGGTTCGGGGTGCATCCGGCGTTGTTGGATGCGGCGTTGCATCCGATCGGGTTGTTGGATGCGGGTTCGGGTTCGGGTCCTCGGGTGCCGTTTGCGTTCGAGGGTGTGCAGGTGCATGCGTCGGGTGCGCGTGTGTTGCGGGTGTGGTTGACGCGGGCTGGTTCGGGTGTGCGTCTGGTGGCGGTGGACGAGTCGGGTGCGCCGGTGGTGTCGGTGGACTCCCTCGTCCTGCGGGAGATGGCCGCCGTCTCCACTCCCAGCGCCGCCGACCGGTCCCTGTTCGAGGTGTCCTGGCACGTCGAGGACGTCGCGCCGGCCGGGAAACCGGCCAGCTCCGCGCTGCTGGCCGTCGACGCCGCCGCGCTCGGCGTCGACCTGCCCGCGATGCCGGCGTACGCGGACGTGGCGGCGCTGCGCGCCGCCGTCGAGGCGGGGGAGCCGTCGCCGGAGATGGTGCTGCTGCCGGTGCGGGGCGTCGCCGGGCTCCCGGTCCCGGAGGCGGTGCGGGCGCTGACGGTGGACGTCCTGGCGACCGTGCAGGCATGGCTCGCCGCCGACGCGCTCGCCGACTCCCGGCTGGTGGTGCTCACCCGGGGCGCGATGACCGTCGGCGACGAGGAACGGGTGACCGATCCGGCCGGCACGGCGGTGTGGGGTCTGCTGCGGTCGGCGCAGTCGGAGCACCCGGGTCGGATCGTCCTGGCCGATCTCGACCGTGGACCCGACGTCGACACGGTGGCGGTGCTCGCGGCGGTGGCCGGCGACCCGGCCCCGACCGGTGGGCAGCTCGCGTTCCGGGACGGCACGGTGTTCGTACCCCGGCTGACCCGACTCGACGGCGACGGTCTGGTGCCACCGGCATCCGGCCGCTGGCACCTCGCGCCGGTCACGCCCGGCACGTTGGACGGCATCGACCTGGTACCCGCCCCGCCTCTCGCGCTCGGGCCGGGGCAGGTGCGGATCGCCGTACGGGCCACGGGCGTGAACTTCCGTGACGTGTTGATCGCGCTCGGCATGTATCCGGATCCGGCCGCCCGGATGGGCAGCGAGGGCGCGGGCGTGGTGTTGGAGGTCGGCCCCGACGTCGACGGCCTCGTGCCCGGTGACCGGGTCATGGGCATGTTCGAGCCTGGTTTCGGCCCCGAGGTGGTGGCGCAGCGGGAGCGGGTGGCGACGATCCCCGCCGGCTGGTCGTACACCCAGGCCGCCTCCGTCCCGCTGGTGTTCCTGACCGCCTACTACGCGTTGCGCGATCTGGCGGGTCTGCGGGCTGGTGAGTCGGTGCTGATCCACTCGGGTGCGGGTGGTGTCGGTATGGCGGCGATCCAGCTGGCGCGTCATTTCGGTGCGACGGTCTACGCGACGGCGAGCCCCGGTAAGTGGGGGACGCTGCGGGAGTTGGGTGTCGCGCCGGAGCGGATCGCGTCGTCGCGGACGACGGAGTTCGAGGCGGCGTTCGCCTCGGTGTCCGGCGGGGCCGGTGTCGACGTGGTGTTGGACGCGCTCGCGGGTGAGTTCGTGGACGCGTCGTTGCGGTTGTTGCCGCGTGGTGGCCGGTTCGTGGAGATGGGCAAGACCGACGTCCGGGACCCGGAGGTGGTCGCCGAGCGGCACCCGGGGGTGTCCTACCGGGCGTTCGACCTGAACGAGGCGGGTGGGGAGCGGATCGGGCAGATGCTGTCCGAGCTCCTCGCTCTCTTCGAGCAGGGTGCGTTGGAGCCGTTGCCGGTTCGGGTGTGGGATGTGCGGCAGGCGCGGCAGGCGTTGCGGCACATCAGTCAGGCCCGGCACGTCGGCAAGGTGGTCCTCACCGTCCCTGCTTCCATGGACCCGGACGGCACCACCCTGGTCACGGGTGCGTCCGGCACCCTCGCGGGTGTGGTGGCCCGGCACCTGGTTGCCTCGGGGCAGTCGAGTCGTCTGCTGTTGGCCTCGCGCAGTCTGCCGGCCGAGGGTAGCGACTACGCGGGGCTGGTCGCGGAGCTGACCGCCTCGGGTGCGTCGGTCACCACCGTCGCGGTGGACGTGGCCGATCCGGAGCAGGTCGCGGCTTTGGTGGCCGGGGTGGAGGCGGCGCATCCGTTGACCGCTGTGGTGCACTGCGCGGGCGTCATCGCCGACGCGACGATCACCTCCCTGGACGCGGATGCCGTGTCGACGGTGATGCGGCCGAAGGTGAACGCGGCGTGGGTGTTGCACGAGGCGACTGCGGGGCTGGATCTGTCGGCGTTCGTGGTGTTCTCGTCGATCGCGGCGACGCTCGGTTCGCCCGGTCAGGGCAACTACGCGGCGGCGAACGCGTTCCTCGACGCCCTCGCCCAACAGCGACGGGCGGACGGTCTGCCCGCCACCAGCATCGGCTGGGGCATGTGGGCGACCACCAGCAGCATGACCGCCCACCTCGACCGGGACGACGAGCAGCGGCTGAGCCGGCTCGGCATGACGGGTCTCACCGCCACCGAGGGTGCCGCCCTCTTCGACGCCGCGACGACCCGAGCGCTCCCGGCGATCGCGGCGGCCCGCCTCCGGATCACCGGGGACGCCGGGCAGGTTCCGCCGATCCTGCGACTCCTCGCCCGTTCCGGCGGACGCCGTCAGGCCGGCGGTGCGACCGGCGCGGGTGGCTCCGCCTGGTCGGAGCGGTTGACGGGGCTGTCGCAGGACGAGGCGCGTCGGCTGCTGGTGGATCTGGTGTGTGCGCAGGCGGCGGCGGTGTTGGGGCACGCGTCGGCGCAGGCGGTGCCGGGTGGTCGGGCGTTCAAGGAGTTGGGCTTCGACTCGTTGACCTCGGTGGAGTTGCGTAACCGGCTCGCCTCGGCGACCGGGCTGCGGTTGACCGCCACCCTGGTCTTCGACTACCCGACCCCGGCCCGGCTCGCCGAGCACCTGCACGACCGGCTGGCGGAGACCACGAGCGGCGACCGGGTCGTGGTCCCGACCGCCGGCCCGGCGACCTCCGACGAGCCGATCGCCATCATCGGCATGGCCTGCCGGTACCCGGGCGGGGTGGCGACTCCCGAGCAGTTGTGGGCTCTGGTCGCCTCGGGCGGGGACGCGATCGACGGTTTCCCGACCGATCGGGGCTGGGACCTGGACGCCCTCTACGACCCGGACGCGGACCGGGCGGGCACGTCCACCACCCGGCAGGGCGGGTTCCTGTACGACGCGGCCGAGTTCGACCCGGAGTTCTTCGGCATCTCCCCGCGCGAGGCCCTGGCGATGGACCCGCAGCAGCGGCTGCTGCTGGAGACCTCGTGGGAGGCCTTCGAGTACGCGGGCATCGACCCCACCAGCGGCCACGGCACCGTCACCGGTGTCTTCATCGGTGCCGCCTCCTCCGGCTACGCCGCTGGCGGCAGCGACGGCCTCGAAGGACTCGAAGGTCACCTGTTGACCGGCACCGCCGGCAGCGTCGCGTCCGGCCGGGTCGCGTACACGTTCGGTCTGGAGGGGCCGGCGGTCACCGTCGACACGGCGTGTTCGTCGTCGCTGGTCGCCCTGCACCTGGCCGCCCAGGCGCTCCGCTCCGGTGAGTGCGAGATGGCCCTCGCCGGGGGCGTGGCACTGATGGCCGCCCCGGGCATGTTCTCCGAGTTCTCCCGCCAGGGCGGCCTGGCTCCGGACGGTCGGTGCAAGGCGTTCGCCGGGGGAGCGGACGGCACCGGCTGGGGTGAGGGCGTCGGCATGCTGCTCGTGGAGCGGCTTTCCGACGCACAGCGGCGGGGACATCGGGTCCTGGCTGTCCTGCGGGGTACGGCGGTCAACCAGGACGGTGCGTCGAATGGTCTGACTGCGCCGAATGGTCCGTCGCAGCAGCGGGTGATCCGGCAGGCCCTGGCGAACGCCCGGTTGTCCACCGCCGACGTGGACGCTGTCGAGGCGCACGGCACCGGCACGACCCTGGGTGATCCGATCGAGGCGCAGGCGCTGCTGGCGACGTACGGGCAGGATCGTGTCGAGCCGCTGCTGCTCGGGTCGATCAAGTCGAACATCGGTCACACGCAGGCCGCGGCCGGTGTGGCGGGTGTGATCAAGATGGTCCTGGCGATGCGGCATGGTGTGGTGCCGGCGACGTTGCACGTGGACGAGCCGTCCCCGCACGTCGACTGGACCGCCGGAGCGGTGATGCTGGCGACCGAACCGACGCCGTGGCCGGAGACCGGCCGTCCGCGTCGGGCCGCCGTCTCCTCGTTCGGCATCTCCGGCACCAACGCCCACGCCATCATCGAACAGGCCCCGGCCGCCACCCCGGCCCGTACCGAGCGCCGCAGGACGACGCTGCCCGGGCTGGTCGCCGCCGACGCCGTACCGCTGCCCGTGTCGGCCCGCAGCGCCCGCGCGCTGCGCGACCAGGCGGCGCGGCTCCGCGATCACCTCGCCGAGCGGCCGGACCTCGACCTGGCCGATCTCGGTTACTCACTCGCCACCGGCCGTGCCCACCACCCGTACCGGCAGGTGGTGGTCGCCGCCGACCGCGACGACGCGTTGGCCGGGCTCGCCACCCTGGCCGAGGCCGACCACCGCGCCAGCGTCGGCGACAGTACGCCCAAGGTCGTCTTCGTCTTCCCCGGCCAGGGCTCCCAGTGGGCGGGCATGGCCCTCGACCTTCTCGACTCCTCGCCGGTCTTCCGCAGCCGGATGGAAGAGTGCGCGGCGGAGCTGTCCCGACTGACCGACTGGTCGATCGAGGACGTCCTACGCGGTGCCCCGGACGCCCCGGCGATGGACCGTGTCGACGTCGTCCAGCCGCTGCTCTTCTCCGTCATGGTCTCCCTCGCCGAGGTGTGGAAGGCCTGTGGGGTCCGCCCGGACGCGGTCATCGGCCACTCGCAGGGCGAGATCGCCGCCGCCTGCGCGGCCGGCGCGCTCACCCTGCCCGACGCGATGCGCCTGGTCGTGGCCCGCAGCCGGGGCCTGCTCGCCATCTCCGGGCTCGGCGGCATGGTCTCCGTGCCGCTCTCCGCCGCCGACACCGCGCAGCTCATCGCGCCCTGGGCGGACACGCTCTCCGTCGCCGCGCTGAACGGGGCCAGCGTCACCGTCGTCTCCGGCGACGCCCCGTCCGTCACCGAGCTGCTGGCGACCTGCGCGGAGCGCGGCATCCGGGCCCGGCAGATCGCCGTCGACTACGCCTCCCACTGCGGTCACGTCGAGGCGGTCCGCGAGGACCTGGCCGGCGCGCTCGGCACGATCGTGTCCCACCCGACCGAGGTGGCCTTCCACTCGACCGTCACGGGTGAGCTGGTCGACACCACCGAACTGGACGCCGACTACTGGTACCGGAACCTGCGTGAACCGGTCCGCCTCGCTCCCGTCGTCGACGCGCTGATCGCCGCCGGATACCGGACGTTCGTCGAGGTCAGCCCGCACCCCGTGCTCAAGGTGGTGGTGCAGGACGCGCTCGACCGGGCCGCCGCCGACCCGGACCAGCCTCCCACCGCCGGGCAGCCCGGCGTGGTGGTCGGCTCCCTGCGTCGCGACGAGAACGGTCCCCGCGAGATCCTCACCGCGCTCGGCGGCCTGTACACGGCCGGCGTGCCGGTCGACTGGACCGCCCTCTTCGCCGGCTCCGGCGTGACCCGGGTGGATCTGCCGACGTACGCGTTCCAGCGGGAGCGGTTCTGGCCCGAGACGGCGACCTGGCGGTCCGGTGACGTGTCGGGGGCCGGCCTTGCCGCCCCCGGCCACCCGCTGCTCGGCGCGGCGGTGCGCCTGGCCGGGGACGGCGGGGTGGTGTTGACGGGCCGTCTGTCGGTGTCGTCGCACGCCTGGTTGGCCGATCATGTGGTGTCGGGGTCGGTGGTGGTGCCGGGCACCGCGTTGGTGGAGCTGGTGGTGCGGGCCGGTGACGAGGTGGGTGCGTCGCGGGTGCGTGAGCTCACGGTCGCCGCGCCGTTGACGCTGCCTGCCGCTGGTGGGGTTCGGGTGCAGGTGCGGGTCGGTGACGCCGACGACGTCGGTGTCCGGGACGTGGCGGTCTACGCGCAGCTCGACGAGGACGCCGACGCCGAGTGGGTCCGGCACGCCGACGGTGTGCTCGAACCGGCCCTCGACGAGGAACCCGGCCTCGACACGTGGCCGCCGGCCGGCCCGGAGACCGACCTGACCGGCTGGTACGACGTGCTCGTCGGACACGGCCTGTCGTACGGGCCGGTGTTCCAGGGCCTGCGCCGGGTGTGGTCTGGTGACGGCGAGGTGCACGCCGAGGTCGCCCTGGCCGACGACGTGACGGACGTGTCCGGCTTCGGGGTGCACCCGGCGCTGCTCGACGCGGCGTTGCACCCGATCGGTCTGCTGCTGTCCGGGGACGGGACGGCCGGCCCCCGGGTGCCGTTCGCGTTCGAGGGTGTGCAGGTGCACGCCTCCGGGGCCCGTGTCCTGCGCGTGCGGCTGACGCGGGCCGGTTCGGGTGTGCGTCTGGTGGCGGTGGACGAGTCGGGCGCGCCGGTGGTGTCGGTGGACTCCCTCGTGCTGCGGGAGATGGGCGCCGTCCCGACCCCGGCTGCCGTCGACCGTTCCCTGTTCGAGGTTTCCTGGCAGGCGGAGGAGATCACGCCGGCCGGGGACGTCTCCGGCTGGGCGGTCCTGACGGCCGACGCCCCGCTCCCCGGGGACCTGCCCGGGATGCCGGCGTACGCGGACGTGGCGGCGCTGCACGCCGCCGTCGAGGCGGGGGAGCCGTCACCGGAGGTGCTGCTACTGCCGGTGCCCGCTGCGACCTCCGGGGATTCCGTGCCGGAGGCGGTGCGGGCGCTGGCGGCGGACGTCTTGGCGACCGTCCAGGCGTGGCTCGCCGCCGACGCGCTCGCCGATACCCGACTGGTGGTGCTCACCCGCGACGCCCTGACGATCCGACCGGGCGACCGGGCCGGTGACCTGGCCGGGGCAGCCGTGTGGGGTCTGCTGCGCTCGGCGCAGTCGGAGCACCCGGGTCGGATCGTCCTGGCCGACCTCGACCGTGGACCCGACGTCGACACGGTGGCGGTGCTCGCGGCGGTGGCCGGCGACCCGGCCCCGACCGGTGGGCAGCTCGCCTTCCGGGACGGCACGGTGTTCGTACCCCGGGTCACCCGCCCCGGGGCCGACCGTCTCGTCCCGTCCACCGATCTCTGGCACCTCGCCGCAGTCGAGCCGGGGACGATCGACGGCGTCGACCTGGTCGCCGGCACCGCCCTGCCCCTGGCGGCCGGGCAGGTCCGTGTCGCGGTGCGCGCCACCGGCGTGAACTTCCGTGACGTGTTGATCGCACTGGGCATGTACCCGGACTCCACTGCGGTGATGGGCAGTGAGGGTGCGGGTGTGGTGTTGGAGGTCGGCCCCGACGTCGAGGGTCTCGTGCCGGGTGACCGGGTGTTCGGGTTGTTCGAGCCTGGTTTCGGCCCCGAGGTGGTGGCGCAGCGGGAGCGGATCGCGAAGGTTCCGGCGGGCTGGTCGTTCGTGGAGGCCGCTTCGGTTCCGGTGGTGTTCCTGACCGCCTACTACGCGTTGCGTGACCTGGCGGGTCTGCGGTCCGGTGAGTCGGTGTTGATCCACTCGGGTGCGGGTGGTGTGGGCATGGCGGCGATCCAGCTGGCGCGTCATTTCGGTGCGACGGTCTACGCGACGGCGAGCCCCGGTAAGTGGGGGACGCTGCGGGAGTTGGGTGTCGCGCCGGAGCGGATCGCGTCGTCGCGGACGACGGAGTTCGAGCAGGCGTTCCTGGCCGCGTCGGGTGGTGCGGGTGTGGACGTGGTCCTCGATGCCCTGGCGGGTGAGTTCGTGGACGCGTCGTTGCGGTTGTTGCCGCGTGGTGGTCGGTTCGTGGAGATGGGCAAGACCGACGTCCGGGACCCGCAGCTCGTCGCCGAGCAGCACCCGGGCGTCACCTACCAGGCTTTCGAACTCAACCAAGCCGGCGGTGAACGGATCGGGCAGATGCTGTCCGAACTCCTCGCTCTCTTCGAGCAGGGTGCGCTGAAGCCGTTGCCGATTCGGGTGTGGGATGTGCGGCAGGCGCGGCAGGCGTTGCGGCACATCAGTCAGGCCCGGCACGTCGGCAAGGTGGTCCTCACCGTCCCTGCTTCCATGGACCCGGACGGGACCACCCTGGTCACGGGTGCGTCCGGCACCCTCGCGGGTGTCGTCGCCCGGCACCTGGTTGCCTCGGGGCAGTCGAGTCGTCTGCTGTTGGCCTCGCGTAGTCTGCCGGCCGAGGGCAGCGACTACGCGGCGCTGGTCGCGGAGCTGACCGGTGCCGGGGCGACCGTGACGACGGTGTCGGTGGACGTGGCCGATCCGGAGCAGGTCGCGGCTTTGGTGGCGGGGGTGGAGGCGGCGCATCCGTTGACCGCTGTGGTGCACTGCGCGGGCGTCATCGCCGACGCGACGATCACCTCCCTCGACGCGGATGCCGTGTCGACGGTGCTGCGGCCGAAGGTGAACGCGGCGTGGGTGTTGCACGAGGCGCTTGCGGGGCTGGATCTGTCGGCGTTCGTGGTGTTCTCGTCGATCGCGGCGACGCTCGGTTCGCCCGGTCAGGGCAACTACGCGGCGGCGAACGCGTTCCTCGACGCCCTCGCCCAGCACCGGCGGGCGCAGGGCCTGCCGGCGGCCAGCCTGGCGTGGGGGCTCTGGGCCACCACCAGCAGCATGACCGCCCACCTCGACGCCAGCGAGCACCGGCGCGCCATCCGCGCCGGCAGTGCCCCGCTGACCGACGCCGAGGGACTCGCGCTCTTCGACGCCGCGCAGCGGCACGGCGGCGCACATGTCGTCCTCATGAAGGTGCCGGCGGTGGCGGACGGGCCGGACGCGGACCGGGTGCCCGCGCTGCTGCGGGACCTCGTGCGCCAGCCCCGCACCCGGCGGCGCTCGGCGGCCCGTGGCGCCGCCGAACTGTCGGCGGCCGAACGGCTCGCCGCGCTCAGCCCGGTCGAACGGCGCGGCCAGCTCCTCGACCTGGTCGCCGGCAGCGTCGCGGCGGTGCTCGGCCACCGTTCGGCGGCGAGCGTCGACCCGCTGCGGCCGTTCAAGGAGATCGGCTTCGACTCGCTGACCTCGGTCGAGCTGCGTAACCGGCTCGCCTCGGCCACCGGGCTGCGCCTGCCGGCGACCGTGGCCTTCGACTACCCGACCCCCGTCGTGCTCGCCGACTTCCTCGACCGGGAGATCGGTGGTCGGGTCGCCCCGGCACCGACCCCGGCCACCGTCTCGACGACCGACGTCGACGAGCCGATCGCCATCGTCGGCATGGCCTGCCGATTCCCCGGTGCCGTGCAGACCCCCGAGCAGCTCTGGGACCTGGTGACGGCAGGCGCGGACGTCATCGCGCCGTTCCCCACCGACCGTGGCTGGGACGTCGCCGCGCTGCGGTCCGGCGCCGGGGACGACACCGACGTCCCGCGCAACGGCGGCTTCCTCTACGACGCCGCCGACTTCGACGCCGCCTTCTTCGGCATCAATCCGCGTGAGGCCCTGGCCATGGACCCGCAGCAGCGGTTGCTGCTGGAGACCTCGTGGGAGGCCTTCGAACGGGCCGGCGTCGACCCGCTCACCGCCCGGGGCAGCAGCACCGGCGTCTACGTCGGCCTGATCTACCACGACTACGCCGGCAAGGCGCTCGGCACGTCCGACGAACTCGACGGGTACGTCGGCAACGGCAGCGCCGGCAGCGTCGCCTCCGGCCGGATCTCGTACCTGTTCGGGCTGGAGGGGCCGGCGGTCACCGTCGACACCGCCTGCTCGTCGTCGCTGGTCGCCCTGCACCTGGCCGCCCAGGCGCTGCGGCAGAACGAGTGCGGGCTCGCCCTCGCCGGTGGCGTCAGCGTCATGTCGACCCCCGGCATGCTCGCCGAGTTCTCCCGCCAGCGCGGCCTGTCGCCCGACGGACGGTGCAAGGCGTTCGGCGCGGGCGCCGACGGCACCGGTTTCGCCGAGGGCGTCGGCATGCTGCTGCTCGAACGGCTCTCCGACGCCCAGCGCAACGGGCGGCGCATCCTCGCCGTCGTCCGGGGCAGCGCCGTCAACCAGGACGGTGCCAGCAGCGGGCTCACCGCCCCGAACGGCCCCGCGCAGCAGCGGGTGATCCGGCAGGCGCTGGCCAACGCCCGGCTCGCCCCCGCCGACGTGGACGTGGTCGAGGCGCACGGCACCGGCACCGCCCTCGGTGACCCGATCGAGGCGCAGGCGCTGCTCGCCACGTACGGGCAGGACCGTACCGAGCCGTTGCTGTTGGGATCGATCAAGTCGAACATCGGCCACGCCCAGGCGGCGGCCGGTGTCGCCGGCGTGATCAAGATGGTCATGGCGATGCGCCACGGGCAGGTGCCGGCGACCCTGCACGTGGCCGAGCCGTCCCCGCACGTCGACTGGACGGCCGGCGCGGTCGAGCTGCTCGCCGAGGCCCGCCCCTGGCCGCAGGTGGACCGGCCCCGCCGGGCCGCCGTCTCCTCGTTCGGCATCTCCGGCACCAACGTCCACACCATCCTCGAACAGGCCCCGGAGGCGACGCCCGCACCGGTCGCGTCGGTCCCCGCCGTGCTCGGCGACCTGACCACCCCGTGCGTGCTCTCCGCCCGCACCGGCCCCGCCCTCGCCGGGCAGGCCCAGCGGCTCCGTGCCTGGCTGGCGGCGAACCCGGAGACCGGACTGCCCGACCTCGGGCACGCGCTGGCCACCGGACGCTCGGCGTTCGAGCACCGGGCGGTGCTGCTGCCCCGGGACCGGCAGAGTCTCCTCGCCGGCCTCGACACGATCGTCGACGACCAGCCGTCCTCCATCGTCGTGCGCGGCACGGCCCGCACCGGCCGGCTCGCCGTCCTCTTCTCCGGTCAGGGCGCGCAGCGCGCCGGCATGGGCCGGGAGCTGTACGGGGCGTTCCCGGTGTTCGCCGCCACGCTGGACGAGGTCTGCGGCCACCTGGACCCGCTGCTGCCGCAGCCGCTGAAGCCCGTCCTGTTCGCGACCGAAGGGTCGCCGGAGGCGGAGCTGCTGGACCAGACCGTGTTCACGCAGGCCGGGCTGTTCGCGGTCGAGGTGGCGCTGTTCCGGCTGGTCGAGTCGTTCGGGATCGTCCCCGACTTCGTCGGCGGTCACTCGGTCGGCGAGATCACCGCCGCCCACGTGGCCGGGGTGCTGTCCCTGGCGGACGCGTGTGCGCTGGTCGCGGCCCGGGGCCGGCTGATGCAGGCCCTCCCGGCCGGCGGGGGCATGCTGGCGGTGGCCGCGCCGGAGGCGGAGGTCGCGGAGACGCTCGTCGGGCTGACCGACCGGGTCGGTGTCGCGGCGGTGAACGGTCCGCGCGCGGTGGTCGTCTCCGGTGCGGTCGAGGCGCTCGACGAGGTCGAGCGGATCTGGCGGGAACGCGGGACGCGGACGCGTCGGCTGCGGGTGAGCCACGCCTTCCACAGCCCGCTGATGGAACCGATGCTTGACGGGTTCCGGGCCGTGGTCGAAGGGCTGACCCTCGCCGAGCCGCGGCTGCCGGTCGTGTCGAACCTGACCGGCGCGCTCGCCGACGCCGACGAGATCCGCACCGCCGACTACTGGGTACGGCACGTCCGCGAGGCGGTCCGCTTCGCCGACGGCATCGGCTACCTGCGGCAGCGCAACGTCGGCACCTACCTGGAGGTCGGGCCGGACGGTGTCCTCGCCGGCATGACGCAGGACTGCCTCGCCGAGGGCACGACCGACGGCACCGGCCCGGTGGTCGTACCGACCCTGCGCAAGGGCCGCACCGAGGCGTCCGCGCTGCTCACGGCCCTGGCTGAGGCGTACGTCGGTGGTGTCGCCGTCGACTGGAGCCCGCTGACCGGCGGCTCCGGCGCGTCCCGGGTGGACCTGCCGACGTACGCGTTCCAGCGGGAGCGGTTCTGGCCGGAGGCGGTGGCCTGGCGTACGGGCGACGTGTCGGGTGCGGGGCTCGCGGCGGCGGAGCACCCGCTGCTGGGCGCCGCCGTCCGACTCGCCGGTGACGACGGGGTGGTGCTGACCGGCCGCCTGTCGATCGCCACCCACCCGTGGCTCGCCGACCACGTGGTGTCGGGTTCGGTGCTGGTGCCGGGTACCGCGCTGGTGGAATTGGTCGTGCGGGCCGGCGACGAGGTCGGCGCCTCCCGGGTACGCGAGCTCACGGTCGCCGCGCCGATGTCCCTGCCGGCCTCCGGTGGGGTCCGGGTGCAGGTGCGCGTCGGCGCGGTCGAGGCCGGTGGACGGGACGTCGCCGTCTACTCGCAACCCGACGACGACGCCGACGCCGAGTGGGTCCGGCACGCCGAGGGCGTGCTGGAACCCGCCACGGATGACGAGCCGGCGATCGACGCGTGGCCCCCGTCGGGCCCGGAGACGGATCTGACCGGCTGGTACGAGGCGCTGGTGGGACACGGTCTGTCGTACGGGCCGGTGTTCCAGGGGTTGCGTCGGGTGTGGTCGGGTGGCGGCGAGGTGTTCGCCGAGGTGGTGTTGCCGCAGGGTTCGGCGGATGTGTCGGGGTTCGGGGTGCATCCGGCGTTGTTGGATGCGGCGTTGCATCCGATCGGGTTGTTGGATGCGGGTTCGGGTTCGGGTTCGGGTCCTCGGGTGCCGTTTGCGTTCGAGGGTGTGCAGGTGCATGCGTCGGGTGCGCGTGTGTTGCGGGTGTGGTTGACGCGGGCTGGTTCGGGTGTGCGTCTGGTGGCGGTGGACGAGTCGGGTGCGCCGGTGGTGTCGGTGGACTCCCTCGTCCTGCGGGAACTGACCGGCGCGGTCGCCGCCCCGGTTGCCGCCCCCCGGTCGCTGTTCGAGGTGACCTGGCAGCCCGAGGACGTCACGCCGGCCACCGCCCCGACGGCCTGGGCCCGGCTGGGCACCCCGGATGCCGTGGCCGACCTTCCCACCGGCCCCGTCTTCGCCGACGTGGCGGAGCTGGCGTCCGCCGTGGCGACGGGAGACACCGCGCCCGAGGTGGTGCTGCTGCCGGTGCGTGGTGTCGTCGACGCCCCGGTGCCGCAGGCGGTGCAGGCCCTGACCGATGCGGTCCTGGCGACGGTGCAGGCGTGGCTGACGGCGGACGCGCTGGCTGACTCCCGGTTGGTGGTGGTGACCCGGGGCGCGGTGGCCGCGCAGGACGACGAGCGGGTGGCCGACCTGGCGGGTGCGGCGGTGTGGGGTCTGCTGCGGTCGGCGCAGGCGGAACACCCGGACCGGATCGTGCTCGCCGACATCGACGGGACCGTCGACGCGCGGGCCCTGGGCGTGCTGGCGGCCGTGGCGGCGGACCAGTCCGTCAGCGGCGGGCAGCTCGCGATCCGGGGCGACCGGGTGTTCGCGCCCCGGATCGTCCGGCCGGCCGGCGCGGAACTGACCCCGCCGGCCGACGGCCCGTGGCACGTGGCCGCGGTACGTCCCGGCACCCTGGACGGCGTCGAGATCGTCCCGACCACGCCGGTCGACCTGGCGCCCGGTGAGGTCCGCATCGCGGTGCGCGCCACCGGCGTGAACTTCCGCGACGTCCTCATGGCGCTCGGCATGTACCCGGACCCGGCTGCGGTGATGGGCAGCGAAGGTGCGGGTGTGGTGCTGGAGGTCGGCCCCGGCGTCGAGGGGCTCGCCCCTGGTGACCGGGTGTTCGGTCTCTTCGAGCCTGGTTTCGGCCCCGAGGTGGTGGCGCAGCGGGAGCGGATCGCGAAGGTTCCGGCGGGCTGGTCGTTCGTGGAGGCCGCCTCGGTGCCGGTGGTGTTCCTGACGGCCTATTACGGGCTGCGTGCCCTCGCCGATCTGCAGGCCGGTGAGTCGGTGCTGATCCACTCGGGTGCCGGTGGTGTCGGGATGGCGGCGATCCAGCTCGCGCATCATTTCGGTGCGACGGTCTATGCCACGGCGAGCCCCGGTAAGTGGGGGACGCTGCGGGAGTTGGGTGTCGCGCCGGAGCGGATCGCGTCGTCGCGGACGACGGAGTTCGAGCAGGCGTTCCTGGCCGCGTCGGGTGGCGCGGGTATGGACGTGGTCCTCGACGCCCTGGCGGGTGAGTTCGTGGACGCGTCGTTGCGGTTGTTGCCGCGTGGTGGCCGGTTCGTGGAGATGGGCAAGACCGACGTCCGGGACCCGGAGGTGGTCGCCGAGCGGCACCCGGGGGTGTCCTACCGGGCGTTCGACCTGAACGAGGCGGGTGGGGAGCGGATCGGGCAGATGCTGTCCGAGCTCCTCGCTCTCTTCGAGCAGGGTGCGTTGGAGCCGTTGCCGGTTCGGGTGTGGGATGTGCGGCAGGCGCGGCAGGCGTTGCGGCACATCAGTCAGGCCCGGCACGTCGGCAAGGTGGTCCTCACCGTCCCTGCTTCCATGGACCCGGACGGCACCACCCTGGTCACCGGAGCCTCCGGTTCCCTGGCCGGTGTGGTGGCCCGGCACCTGGTTGCCTCGGGGCAGTCGAGGCGTCTGCTGTTGGCCTCCCGGACGGTGCCGGCCGAGGGCAGCGACTACGCGGCGCTGGTCGCGGAGCTGACCGCCTCGGGTGCGTCCGTCACCACCGTCGCGGCGGACGTGGCCGACCCGGAGCAGGTCGCGGCCCTGGTCGCGGGGGTGGACGCGGCGCATCCGTTGACTGCCGTGGTGCACTGCGCGGGCGTCATCGCCGACGCGACGATCACCTCCCTGGACGCGGATGCCGTGTCGACCGTCCTGCGGCCGAAGGTGAACGCGGCGTGGGTGTTGCACGAGGCGACTGCGGGGCTGGATCTGTCGGCGTTCGTGGTGTTCTCGTCGATCGCGGCGACGCTCGGTTCGCCCGGTCAGGGCAACTACGCGGCGGCGAACGCGTTCCTCGACGCCCTCGCCCAGCACCGACGGGCGGACGGTCTGCCCGCCACCAGCATCGGCTGGGGCATGTGGGCCACGGGTGGCATGGCCGCCCGCCTCAGCGCGGACGACCGGCAGCGGCTGGGCCGGCTCGGCATGAGCGGCCTCACCGCCACCGAAGGAACCACCCTGTTCGACGCCGCGATCACCGGGACATCGTCCACGGTGGTGGCCGCGCGGCTGCGGATCACCGGAGAGCCCGCGCAGGTCCCGCCGATCCTGCGTCGGCTGGCCCGCAGCGGGGCACGCCGGCAGACGCGCTCCGTCGAGGCCGGCACGGGCACGTGGTCGGAGCGGTTGACGGGGCTGTCGCAGGACGAGGCGCGTCGGCTGCTGGTGGATCTGGTGTGTGCGCAGGCGGCGGCGGTGTTGGGGCACGCGTCGGCGCAGGCGGTGCCGGGTGGTCGGGCGTTCAAGGAGTTGGGTTTCGACTCGTTGACCTCGGTGGAGTTGCGTAACCGGCTCGCCTCGGCGACCGGGCTGCGGTTGACCGCCACCCTGGTCTTCGACTACCCGACGCCGGAGCGGCTCGCCGAGCACCTGCACGAGCAGATGGGCCACTCCGTGGCAGCGACTCCCGCCGCCGTCCGGACCGTCACCGCGCCCGGTGACGACGACCCGATCGCGATCGTCGGCATGGCTTGCCGGTTCCCGGGTGGCGTCTCGAACCCGGAACAACTGTGGAACCTGGTCGTCTCGGGCCGCGACGCGATCGACGGTTTCCCGACCGACCGGGGCTGGGACCTGGACGCCCTCTACGACCCGGACGCGGACCGGGCGGGCACGTCCACCACCCGGCAGGGCGGGTTCCTGTACGACGCGGCCGAGTTCGACCCGGAGTTCTTCGGCATCTCCCCGCGCGAGGCCCTGGCGATGGACCCGCAGCAGCGGCTGCTCCTGGAGACCTCGTGGGAGGCGTTCGAGTCCGCCGGCCTCGACCCGCGCGACACCAGGGTCACCACCGGCGTGTTCGCCGGACTCATCCACCACGACTACGCGGGCCGGCTGGAGGCCTCGGAGGAACTGGAAGGTTACCTCGTCAACGGCACCGCCGGCAGCGTCGCCTCCGGCCGGGTCGCGTACGTGTTCGGCCTGGAGGGGCCGGCGGTCACCGTCGACACGGCGTGTTCGTCGTCGCTGGTCGCCCTGCACCTGGCCGCCCAGGCGCTGCGTTCCGGTGAGTGCGATCTCGCACTGGCCGGTGGGGTGACGGTGATGGCCACCCCGAGTGCCTTCGTCGGCTTCTCCCGGCAGCGGGGTCTCGCCCCGGACGGCCGGTGCAAGGCGTTCGCCGGCTGCGCGGACGGCACCGGCTGGGGCGAGGGCGTCGGCATGCTCCTCGTGGAACGCCTCTCCGACGCCCGGCGGCGCGGCCACCGGGTCCTGGCGGTGCTGCGGGGCAGTGCCGTCAACCAGGACGGCGCGTCGAACGGCCTGACCGCGCCGAACGGCCCCGCGCAGCAGCGGGTGATCCGGCAGGCCCTCGCGAACGCCCGGTTGACCACGGCCGACGTGGACGCCGTCGAGGCGCACGGCACCGGCACCACCCTCGGCGACCCGATCGAGGCGCAGGCGCTGCTCGCCACGTACGGGCAGGACCGGCCGTCCGACCGGCCGCTGCTCCTCGGGTCGATCAAGTCGAACATCGGTCACACGCAGGCCGCTGCCGGTGTCGCCGGCATCATCAAGATGGTCCTCGCCATGCGGCACGGCCTGGTCCCGCCGACGTTGCACGTGGACGAGCCGTCCCCGCACGTCGACTGGGCCACCGGAGCCGTCGCGCTCGCCACCGAACCGACGCCGTGGCCGGCGGTGGACCGGCCCCGCCGGGCGGCGGTCTCCTCGTTCGGCATCTCCGGTACGAACGCGCACGTGATCATCGAGCAGCCGCCGGTGACCGACGTGGTCGAGGCCGTGGAGCCGGTGCCGCCAGCGATGACGCCGGTGCTGCTGTCGGCGCGGTCGGAGACGGCTCTGGCCGGGCAGGCGGGCCGGTGGGCCGACTGGCTGGCGGGCGACGAGGCGTCCCGTCCGGTGGACGTGGGCTGGTCGTCGGTGACCACCCGGCCGGCGTTGGCGCACCGTGCGCTGGTCGCGGCGGCCGACCGCGACGGGCTGGTCGCCGGGCTGCGCGCGCTCGCAGCGGGTGACCCGTCGGGCACGGTGGTGACCGGCACCGCTGCCCAGCGTGGCCAGGTGGCCCTGCTCTTCTCCGGCCAGGGTGCGCAGCGCGCCGGGATGGGCCGCGAGCTGTACGGGGCGTTCCCGGTGTTCGCCACCGCGTTGGACGAGGTGTGCGGCCACCTCGATCCGCTCCTGCCGCAGCCGTTGCGGACCGTCCTGTTCGCCGAGCCCGGCACGCCGGAGGCGGCGCTGCTGGACCAGACGGTGTTCACGCAGGCCGGGCTGTTCGCGGTCGAGGTGGCACTGTTCCGGCTGGTCGAGTCCTTCGGGATCGTGCCCGACTTCGTCGGCGGTCACTCGGTCGGTGAGATCACCGCCGCCCACGTCGCCGGAGTGCTGTCTCTCGCCGACGCGTGTGCGCTGGTCGCGGCGCGGGGCCGGCTGATGCAGGACCTTCCCGCCGGGGGCGGGATGCTCGCGGTGGCCGCGTCCGAGGAGGCGGTCACCGAGACGCTCGTCGGCCGGACGGACCGGGTGGGTGTCGCCGCCGTGAACGGCCCGTCGGCGGTCGTCGTGTCGGGTGCGGTCGACGCCCTCGACGAGGTGGAGCGCATCTGGCGGGAGCGGGGTGCGCGGACCCGTCGGTTGACGGTGAGCCACGCGTTCCACAGCCCGCTGATGGAGCCGATGCTCGACGGGTTCCGCACGGTCGTCGAGGGGCTGACCTTCGCCGCGCCGCTGCTGCCGGTGGTGTCGAACCTGACCGGCGCGCTCGCCGACGCCGACGAGTTCCGCGACCCGGACTACTGGGTCCGGCACGTGCGGGAGACCGTCCGCTTCGCCGACGGGGTCACCGTGCTCCGCAAGGCGGGCGTGGACACGTTCCTGGAAATCGGCCCGCAGAGCGTGCTGACCGCGATGACCGCCGACGTGCTCCCCGGCGACGAGGACGTGCTCGCCGTGGCCGTCCAGCGGCGGGACCGTACCGAGGTGACCGGGCTGGTCGCCGCGCTGGGCGAGCTGCACGTGCACGGCCTGCCTGTCCGGTGGGAGCCCTGGTTCACCGGCGCGCGCCGGGTGGACCTGCCGACGTACGCGTTCCAGCGCCAGCGGTTCTGGCCCGAGCCGGCGAGCCGGCCGCAGGGCCAGGCACCGGTGGTGGACGCGGGCGACGCCGAGTTCTGGGCCGCCGTCGAGGGCGGCGACCTGAGCGTCCTCGCCGGCCAGCTCGGCGCGGACGCGGTGGACGCCCTCGCCCCGGCCCTGCCCGCGCTCACCTCCTGGCGTCGGGCCCGGACCCGGGACGCGGCGGTGAACGGCTGGTCGTACCAGGTGGGATGGCGGCGGATCGACCTGGTCGACCAGCCGGCGGCGACCGGCGGCTGGCTGCTCGTCGGCCCCGACGGCGACCCGGCGGGGGAGCAGGTCACCGCCGCGCTGACCGCCGCCGGTGGCGACGTCCGGCGACTCGTCGTCGACCCGGCCACCGCCACCCGGGGCGGCCTGACCCGCCGGTTGACCAGCGCGCTGGCCGACGGGCCGGTCACCGGCGTGGTCTCCCTGCTCGGCCTGGCCGACGGCGCACACCCGAAGCAGCCGGCCGTGCCGGCCGGCGTCGCGGCCACCCTGCTGCTCGTGCAGGCCCTGCACGACGCCGGTGCGGCCGTGCCGCTCTGGTGCGTCACCCGGGGCGCGGTCGGCACCGGCGACGACGACCCGGCGCGCAGCGCCGCCCAGGGTGCCCTGTGGGGCCTGGGCCGGGTCGCCGGCCTGGAACTGCCGCAGCTGCGGGTGGGTCTGCTGGACCTGCCGGAGCGGGACGTCGAACCGGTCCGGCTGGCGGCGGCGCTCACCGCCGCCGGGGACGAGGACCAGCTCGCGGTCCGGCCCACCGGCGTGTACGCGCGCCGGCTGACCCGGGCCACCCCCGCCGACCCGGCGGCGGCCGAACGCTGGCAGCCCGCCGGCACCGTGCTGGTCACCGGCGGCACCGGCGCGCTCGGCGCGCACGTGGCCCGCTGGGCGGCCGGCAACGGCGCGGCGCACCTGGTGCTCACCAGCCGGCGCGGCGACGCCGCCCCCGGCGCGGCCGACCTGCGCGACGAGCTGACCGCTCTCGGGGCCCGGGTCACCGTGGCCGCCTGCGACGTGGCCGACCGGGACGCGGTGGCCGCGCTGCTCGCCCGGATCGACGACGACCCGGAACCGCTGACCGCGGTGGTGCACGCAGCCGGGCTCAACGACGTGGTCCCGCTGGTCGACACCGACCTGGACCGGTTGGCCGGGGTGATGGCCGGCAAGATCGCCGGGGCGGTGCACCTCGACGAGCTGCTCGGCGACCGGCCGCTCGACGCGTTCGTCCTCTTCGCCTCGATCGCCGGGGTGTGGGGCAGCGGCGGGCAGGCCGGCTACGCGGCCGGCAACGCGTACCTCGACGCGCTGGCCGAGCGGCGACGTGCCCGGGGCCTCGCCGCCACCTCGGTGGCGTGGGGGCCGTGGGCCGACGGCGGCATGGCCACCGACGACGCCCAGCGGGAGTTGGCCCGGCGCGGGCTGCGGGCGATGGCCCCGGACGACGCGGTGCATGCCCTGCGGGTGGCCGTCGGTCGTGGCCGCACCGGCCTCACCGTGGTCGACGTGGACTGGGCGACGTTCGCCCCGGCGTACGGGTCGGCCGGCCCGCGTCCGCTCCTGGCCGACCTGCCGGAGGCCCGGCAGGCCACCCCGGCCGAGGACACCGCCTCGGCCGACGGCGGCCGGTCGCTGCGCGAGCGGCTGCTCGCCCTGCCCGGCGACGAACGGGACCGGCACCTGACCGACCTGGTCCGCGCCGAGGCGGCGGCCGTGCTCGGCCACACCGGTCCCGAGCTGGTCAAGCCGAGGCGGGCGTTCAAGGAACTCGGCTTCGACTCGCTGACCGCCGTCGAACTGCGCAACCGGCTCGCCCGGGTCACCGGCCTGTCCCTGCCCACCACGCTGGTCTTCGACTACCCCGACCCGGCCACCGTCGCCGGGCACCTGCTCACCGAGCTGGTTCCCGAGACGCAGCGGGAGGAGACGGCCGACCCGGCGGAGACGGCGGTGCGGCAGGCCCTGGCCACCATCCCGCTGGCCCGGATCCGCGAGGCCGGGCTGCTGGACCTGCTGCTCACCCTCGCCGACGGCGACGACACCGACCACGCCTCCACCGACGAGGGCGTCGACATCGACGAGATGGACGCCGACACCCTGATCAGGCTGGCGCTCGACGGCTCCGAGTCCTGACCCTTGTCCCACGTACGGAGTAACTGATGTCCACGTCTGCAGATAAGGTCGTCGAGGCGCTTCGGGCTTCCCTCAAGGAGACCAGCCGGCTCAAGCAGCTCAACCAGCAGCTGACCGCCGCCGCCCGGGAACCCATCGCCATCGTGGCGATGTCCTGCCGCTACCCGGGCGGGGTGTCCAACCCGGACGAGCTGTGGGACCTGGTGGCCTCCGGCGGGGACGCCATCGGCGGCTTTCCCGCCGACCGGGGCTGGGACCTGGACAACCTGTACGACCCGACCGGTGAGCGGGCTGGCCGCTCCAGCACCCAGCAGGGCGGGTTCCTGTACGACGCGGCCTCCTTCGACGCCGACTTCTTCGGCATCAGCCCCCGTGAGGCCCAGGCGATGGACCCGCAGCAGCGGCTGCTGCTGGAGACGTCGTGGGAGGCGTTCGAGAGCGCCGGCATCGCGCCGTCCGGGGTGCGCGGACAGAAGGTCGGCGTCTTCGTCGGCACCACCGCCAACGGCTACGGCGTCGGCGCGGACGGTGGCGCGGACGGCGCCGACGAGGGCTACCTGCTCACCGGCACCGTCAGCAGTGTCGTCTCCGGCCGGATCGCGTACGCGCTCGGGCTGGAGGGGCCGGCGGTCACCGTGGACACCGCCTGCTCGTCGTCCCTGGTCGCCCTGCACCTGGCCTGCCAGGCGCTGCGCGCCGGGGAGTTCGACCTGGCCCTGGCCGGCGGCGTGACCGTGATGGCCACCCCCAGCGCGTTCGTCGGCTTCTCCCGGCAGCGCGGTCTCTCCTCGGACGGGCGCTGCAAGGCGTTCGCCGCGTCCGCCGACGGCACCGGCTGGGCCGAGGGCGTCGGTCTGCTCCTCGTCGAACGGCTCTCCGACGCCCAGCGCAACGGCCACCGGATCCTCGCCGTGGTGCGCGGCTCCGCGATCAACCAGGACGGTGCCTCCAACGGCCTGACCGCCCCGAACGGTCCCGCCCAGCAGCGGGTCATCCGGCAGGCGCTGAGCAACGCCCGGCTCACCCCCGCCGACGTGGACGCCGTCGAGGCGCACGGCACCGGCACCACCCTCGGTGACCCGATCGAGGCGCAGGCGCTGCTCGCCACGTACGGGCAGGACCGGGCCGGCGGCGACCCGCTCTGGCTCGGGTCGATCAAGTCGAACTTCGGGCACAGCCAGTCCGCCGCCGGCGTCGCCGGGATCATCAAGATGGTCATGGCGATGCGCCACGGGCGGCTGCCGGCCACCCTGCACGTGGACGCGCCGTCCCCGCACATCGACTGGTCGGCCGGGGCGGTGTCGCTGCTCACCGACGCCCGCGACTGGCCGACGGCGGACCGGCCCCGGCGGGCCGCCGTGTCGTCGTTCGGCATCTCCGGCACCAACGCCCACGTCATCCTCGAACAGGCCGCCCCGGCCCCCGCCCCGGAACCGGAGCCGGCGCAGCCCGGCCTGCTCACCACCCCCACCACGGTGTGGACGCTCTCCGCCCGGTCCGCGCCGGCCCTGCGCGAGCAGGCCGCCCGGCTCGCCCGGTACGTCCGCTCCCGCGCGGACCTCGACCCGGCCCGGGTGGCCTGGTCGCTGGTCACCACCCGGTCGGTGTTCGAGCACCGGGCGGCCGTCGTCGGCGCCGACCCCGCGCAGCTCCTCGCCGGCCTCGACGCCCTCGCCGAGGGCCGCCCCGCCGGCTCGGTGGTCACCGCCGTCGCCGGCGAGCCCGCCGAGGGCCCGGTCTGGGTGTTCCCCGGCTACGGCGGGCACCACCTGGGGATGGCGGCCGGACTGATCGGCGCCTGCCCGGTCTTCGACGAGGCCCTCGCCGAGTGCCAGGCCGAGTTCGACCGCTGGTTCGACCTCGACATCGTCGGCCACCTCACCGGCGACGACGAGTCCTGGCTCGGCCGCCACGAGATCGTCCAGCCGATCCTGTTCGCCCTCACCATCAGCCTGGCCCGGGTGTGGCGGGCCGCCGGCATGACCCCGCAGGCCGTCATCGGCCACTCGCAGAGCGAGGTCGTCGCCGCGCACGTCGCCGGGGTGCTGACCCTCGCCGACGCGGTGAAGCTACTCGCGGTGCGGCTGCGGGCCGTCGCCGAGCTCGCCGAGGCCGGCACCATGGCCGCCCTCGACCTCTCCGTCGACGAGGCCACCCGACGGCTCCCCGACGGGGTCGCCATCGCCGTGGTCAACGGTCCCCGCGCGGTCACCGTCTCCGGCCCGCACGACCAGGTCGCCGACCTCGTCGCGGCGTGCGTCGCCGACGGGATCCGGGCCCGCCCCATCAACATCGACTACGCCTCGCACTGCCCGCTGGTGTACGCCGCCGCCGAACGGATGCGCACCGACCTGGCCGGACTGACCCCCCGCCCCGGTGACGTCCGGATCCTCTCCACCGTCACCGGCACCTGGATCGACGGCACCGAACTGGACGCTGACTACTGGGCGGAGAACCTGCGCCGCACCGTGCTGTTCGACACCGCCGTGCGGACCGCCCTCGACGCCGGGTTCACCGACTTCGTCGAGGTCTCCGTGCACCCGGTGCTGAGCATGCCGCTCACCACGATCCTCGACGACACCGGAACCGCCGGACAGGTCCTGGCCACCCTCCGCCGGGGCGAGGACGCGGCCGTGCGGATGCTGACCAGCATCGCCGCCGCCCACGCCCACGGCCTGCCCGTGGACCACCGGCAGGTGCTCCCCGCCGCCGGGATCCTCACCGACCTGCCCACCTACGCCTTCCAACGGCAGCACTACTGGACCGAGCGGAGCACCCCCGCCGGCACCGGGCCGGTCAGCCCGGACGTGGTCGACGTGGAGTTCTGGTCGGCGGTGGAACGCGCCGACGTGGCCGCGCTCGCCGCCCAGCTCGACGGCGACCCGGCCGACCTGGAGGTGCTCGCCCCGGCGCTGCCCGTGCTGTCGTCCTGGCGGAAGGCCCGGTTGCAGCGGGCGGTGCTGGACGGCTGGTCGTACCGGGTGGGGTGGAAGCCGATCGGCCAGAGCAACCCGACCACCGTCCCCGGTGACCTGCTCGTGGTCCTCCCGACCGGCGACCCCACCCTCGACGGCTGGGTGGACGGGCTCGCCACGGCCGGCGGACCGGCCGTCCGGCGGGTCGAGGTCGACCCGGCCGACGTCGACCGGCACGCGCTCGCCGAGGCGCTCGCCGCGCACCGGGACACCCCGCTGGCCGGGGTGGTCTCCCTGCTTGGCCTCACCGACGCGGAGCACCCCGGCCACCCGGGCATCCCCACCGGACTGGTCGCCACCACCCGGCTCGTGCAGGCCCTCTCCGACGCCGACGTGCCCGCCCCACTGTGGTGCCTCACCTCAGGGGGCGTCGGCACCGACCCGGCCGAACCCGTGGCCAGCGCCGCCCAGCACGCGCTCTGGGGCCTCGCCCGGGTGGTCGGACTGGAACACCCGACCCGCTGGGGCGGCCTGGTCGACCTGCCCGCCGACCCCGACGCCACCACCTGGGCCGAGGTCACCCGCATCCTGACCACCGCCGACGACGAGGACCAGTTCGCCGTCCGCCCGTACGGCACCTTCGTCCGCCGGCTCGCCCGTGCCGGCGCCCGCCCCGCCGGGCAGGTCACCCCGTGGCAGCCCCGCGGCACCGTCCTCGTCACCGGCGGCACCGGCGCGATCGGCGCGCAGGCCGCCCGCTGGCTCGCCGCCAACGGCGCCGAGCACCTGGTCCTCACCAGCCGGCGCGGCCTCGACGCGACCGGCGCGCGGGAACTGGCCGACGAGCTGACCGCCACCGGCGTACGGGTCAGCGTCGTCGCCTGCGACATGGCCGACCGCGACCAGGTCGCCGCACTGGTCGCCGGGCTGGACGAGGTCGCCCCGCTGACCGCCGTCCTGCACGCCGCCGGGATCACCCGACTCACCGCGCTGGTCGACACGGACCTCGACGTGTTCGACCACGTCATGGCCGGCAAGGTCGCCGGTGCGGCCTACCTCGACGAGTTCCTCGGCGACCGGCAGCTCGACGCGTTCGTCACCTTCGCCTCCATCTCCGGGGTGTGGGGGAGCGGTGGGCAGGGCGCGTACGCCGCCGCGAACGCCTACCTCGACGCGCTCGCCGAGCAGCGCCGCGCCCGGGGTCTCGTCGCCACCTCCATTTCGTGGGGCGCGTGGGCCGAGGGCGGCATGGCCACCACCGAGGAGGCGCAGCGGCTGCTCAGCCGGCGTGGCCTCAACCCGATGCAGCCGGCCGCCGCGCTGCTCGCCCTGCGCCGCGCCGTCGAGCACGGCGAGACCTGCCTCGTCGTCGCCGACGTCGACTGGGCCACCTTCGCGCCCGCCTACGCCTCGGCCCGGCCGCGTCCGCTGCTCGACGACATCGCCGAGGCCCGTGCGGCGCTGGCCGCCGACTCGGCCGACGGGACGACCACCGACCACGCCGCCGCGCTGCGCGAGCGGCTGGCTGGCCTCACCCGCCCCGAACGGGACCGGCACCTCACCGACCTGGTCCGCGACCACGCCGCCGCCGTCCTCGGCCACACCGGCACCGACGCGGTCAGCCCGAAGCGGGCCTTCAAGGAACTCGGCATCGACTCGCTGACCGCGGTGGAGCTGCGCAACCAGATCACCGGCGCGACCGGCCTGGCCCTGCCCACCACGCTGATCTTCGACTACCCGAACCCGGCCGCCCTCGCCGGGCACCTGGCGTCCCTGCTACGGCTGGACGACGCCGAACCCGCGCCCGCCGGGACAGCGGCCGGCACCGCCGGTCGGGACAACGCCGACGAGCCCATCGCCATCGTCGGGATGAGCTGCCGCTACCCGGGTGGGGTCGACGACCCCGACGGACTGTGGGAACTCGTCGCCTCGGGACGCGACGGCATCACCGAGTTCCGCACCGACCGGCACTGGGACCTCGACCGGCTCCTCGCCGACGACCCCGAGGCACCCGGCCGCTCGGCCACCCGGCACGGCGGGTTCATCGACCGCGCCACCGAATTCGACCCCGACTTCTTCGGCATCTCGCCCCGCGAGGCCCTGGCCATGGACCCACAGCAGCGGCTGCTGCTGGAGGCCACCTGGGAGGCGTTCGAGCAGGCCGGCGTCGCTCCCGACCGGCTGCACGGCACCCCCACCGGGGTGTTCGTCGGCGCGTCCCCCACCGGCTACGGCACCGGCGACGAAACCCCCGGCCTGGACGGCTACCGGCTCACCGGCGGCGCGCACAGCGTCATCTCCGGGCGGGTGGCGTACACGTTCGGCCTGGAGGGACCGGCGGTCACCGTGGACACCGCCTGCTCGTCGTCCCTGGTCGCCCTGCACCTGGCCGTGCAGTCGCTGCGGCAGGGCGAGTGTGACCTCGCGGTCGCCGGCGGCGTGAACGTGATGGTCACCCCCGGGGCGTTCGTGGAGTTCACCCGGCAGGGCGGCCTCTCCGCCGACGGTCGGTGCCGCTCCTTCGCCGCCGCCGCCGACGGCACCGGCTGGGGTGAAGGCGTCGGCGTGCTCCTCGTCGAGCGGCTCTCCGACGCGCAGCGCCACGGCCACCGCGTCCTTGCTGTCGTGCGGGGCAGCGCCGTCAACCAGGACGGCGCGTCGAACGGCCTGACCGCCCCGAACGGCCCCTCGCAGCAACGCGTCATCCGGCAGGCCCTGGCCAACGCCGGACTCACCACCGCCGACGTCGACGCGGTCGAGGCGCACGGCACCGCCACGACCCTCGGCGACCCGATCGAGGCGCAGGCCCTGCTCGCCACGTACGGGCAGGACCGGCCCGCCGACCGTCCGCTCTGGTTGGGGTCGATCAAGTCGAACATCGGGCACACCCAGGCCGCCGCCGGGGTGGCCGGTGTGATCAAGATGGTGCAGGCGCTGCGGCACGGCGTGCTGCCCCGCACCCTGCACGTCGACGAACCCACCCCGCACGTCGACTGGTCGGCCGGCGCGGTCGAACTGCTCACCGAGGCCCAGCCGTGGCCGGAGACCGGACGCCCGCGCCGGGCGGCGGTCTCCTCGTTCGGCGTCAGCGGCACCAACGCGCACATCATCGTCGAGGCGCCCCCGGCCGAGGTGGTGGAGGGCGAACTCGTCGAGCCCACCGCGCCGCCGCTGGTGCCCGTGTTGCTCTCCGCCCGGGGTGAAGGCGCGCTGGCCCGCCAGGCCCGGCACTGGGCCGACCGCCTCGGCGCGGGCGACCCGCCCCGGCTCGTCGACGTCGGCTGGACGTCGCTGACCACCCGTACCGCGCTGGAACACCGCGCGGTGCTGTTCGCCGCCGACCACGCCGGGCTGACCACCGGACTGGCCGCCCTCGCCGCCGACGAACCCACCGACGCGGTGGTCACCGGCCGGGCCACCGAGCGGGGTCCCGTCGCGCTGCTCTTCTCCGGTCAGGGCGCGCAGCGCGCTGGCATGGGCCGGGACCTGTATGCCGCGTTCCCGGTGTTCGCCGCCGCGTTGGACGAGGTGTGCGGTCATCTGGACCCACTGCTGCCGCAGCCGTTGCGGTCTGTCCTTGACGCCGAGGCGGGCACGCCCGAGGCGGAACTGCTGGACCAGACGGTGTTCACCCAGGCCGGTCTGTTCGCGGTCGAGGTGGCGCTGTTCCGCCTGGTGGAGTCGTTCGGCGTGCTGCCCGACTTCGTGGGTGGCCACTCGGTCGGCGAGATCACGGCGGCGCACGTGGCCGGGGTGCTGTCCCTGGAGCACGCCTGTGCCCTCGTCGCCGCCCGGGGCCGGCTGATGCAGGCGCTGCCGGCAGGCGGTGGGATGCTGGCGGTGGCCGCGCCGGAGGCCGAGGTGGCGGAGACGCTGGCCGGACGGACCGACCGACTCGGGATCGCCGCCGTCAACGGTCCGGAAGCGGTCGTCGTGTCCGGTGCGGTCGACGCGCTGGACGAGGTGGAGCGCGTCTGGCAGGGCCGGGGTGTGCGCACCCGCCGGCTGACGGTGAGTCACGCGTTCCACAGCCCGTTGATGGAGCCGATGCTCGACGAGTTCCGTGGCGTCCTGGCGGGGCTGAGCTTCGCCGCGCCGCTGGTGCCGGTGGTGTCGAACCTGACCGGCGCGCTCGCCGACGCCGACGAACTGCGCACCCCGGACTACTGGGTGCGGCACGTCCGCGAGGCGGTCCGGTTCGCCGACGGGATCACCGCGCTGCGGGCCGCCGGAGTCGACACGTTCGTCGAGATCGGACCCGGCGCGGTGCTCACCGCCCTGGTCCGCGAGACCCTCCCCGGTGACATCCACGGCGTCCTCGCCGTGCCCACCCAGCGCCGCGACCGCGCCGAGCCACACGCCCTGCTGACCGGACTGGCCGAACTGTTCACCGCCGGTGGCCCGGTCGACTGGACGCCGATCTTCGCCGGCACCGTCGCCACCCGGGCCGACCTGCCCACGTACGCCTTCGCGCCGGAACGCTACTGGCTGCGCCCCGCCGGCCGGTCCTCGGACGTCTCCGTCGCCGGCCTCGGTGCCGCCGGGCACCCGCTGCTCGCCGCCGCCATCCGGTTGGCCGGCGAGGACGCCGCCGTGCTCACCGGTCGGATCTCCGTCGCCGCCCAGCCCTGGCTCGCCGACCACGTGGTGGCCGGCGCGGTGGTCGTCCCCGGCACCGCCCTGGTCGAACTGGTGCTGCGGGCCGGCGACGAGTTCGGTCCCTGCCGGGTGGGTGAACTGACCATCGCCGCCCCGCTCGTGCTTCCCGCCCAGGGAGCGGTCCGCGTCCAGGTCCGGGTCGGCCCGCGCGACCACACCGGTTGGCGTGCCGTCACCATCCACTCCCAGCCCGACCACGACCCGGACGGCGACTGGGTGCGGCACGCCGAGGGCGTGCTCACCGCCGTCGACCCCACCGACGACACCGGCCTCGGCGCGTGGCCGCCGGCCGGGGCGGCCGAGGTCGACCTCGACGGCTGGTACGCGGCACTCGCCGGCCACGGCATGACCTACGGGCCGGTCTTCCAGGGCCTGCGGCGAGCCTGGACGGCCGGCGACGACACCGTCTACGCCGACGTCGCCCTCCCCGCCACCCCCGACGGCAACACCGGTTTCGGCGTACATCCCGCCCTGCTCGACACCGCCCTGCACCCGACCGCCCTGCTGCCCGGCGACGGCACCAGCGGCCCGAAGGCACCGTTCGCCTTCGAGGGCGTCCAGGTGCACGCCGTCGGCGCGGACACCCTGCGGGTCCGGCTCACCCGGGTCGGCGGCGGCGTGCGGCTGCTCGCCGTCGACGACACCGACCGTCCGGTCGTCTCCGTCGACTCGGTCGTCCTGCGTGAGATGACCAGCGTCGACCCGTCGGCGGCCACCCTCGCCGCCCGGTCGCTGTTCCGGGTCGCCTGGCAGGCCGACCCGATCGACCCCGTCGAGGCACCCGGTGCCGCCCTGCTGGGTGCGGCCACCCCGGCGCTGTCCGGGGTCCCCGCGTACCCGGGAGTCGCCGAGCTGGTCGCCACCGGCGACGTACCCCCGCTGGTCCTGCTGCCGGTGCCCGCCGCGCCGGCCGGGCTGCCGGCGGCGGAACTGCCGGCCGTGGTCCGGGCCACGGCCGCCGACGTGCTCGCCGTGGTGCAGGCGTGGCTGGCCGCCGACGACCTCGCCGACACCCGCCTCGCGGTGGTCACCCGGGGCGCGGTGCGGGCCGTCGACGCCGACCCGGCCGACGAGCTGGTCGGCGCGGCCGTCTGGGGCCTGATGCGCTCCGCCCAGTCCGAGCACCCCGGCCGGATCGTCCTGGCCGACCTGGACCGGGACCTGGACACGTCGGCCGTCGCGCTGCTCGCCGCCGCCGACCCGACCGTGGCGCAGCTCGCGGTCCGCGGCGACGCGGCCCTCACCCCCCGTCTGGTACGCGCCGACGCCCCACCCGTGGAGACCCCGCGCCTGGGCGGCGGCACCGTCCTGGTCACCGGCGGCACCGGTGCGCTCGGCGCCCTGCTCGCCCGGCACCTCGTCACCGAGTGGGACGTGGACTCCCTCGCCCTGGTCAGCCGGCGCGGCCCCGACGCGCCCGGCGCGGCGGAACTGACCGCCGAGCTCACCGGCCTCGGGGCCCACGTCCAGGTGCTCGCCTGCGACGTCACCGACCGGGAGGCCGTCCACGCCCTCGTCGGGCAGCTCACCGGGGCCGGACGGCTCGCCGGGGTGGTGCACACCGCCGGTGTCCTCGACGACGCCGTCGTCACCGGCATCGACCCCGACCGGCTCGCCCGGGTCCTCGCCCCCAAGGTCGACGCCGGCTGGTGGCTACACGAGGCCACCGCCGACCTGGACCTCGACCTGTTCGTGACGTTCTCCTCCATCGCCGGGGTGCTCGGCTCGCCCGGCCAGGGCGCGTACGCGGCGGCCAACAGCTTCCTCGACGCCCTCGCCGGCCACCGCCGGGGCCACGGCCTGCCCGCGCACTCCCTCGCCTGGGGCATGTGGGACACCGACGGCATGGCGGCCACCCTCAGCGCCACCGACCGGTCCCGGGTCACCCGCGCCGGCCTCGGCCTGATCACCGGCCCCGTCGGCGTCGCGCTCTTCGACGCGGCCGTCGCCGCCGACACCCCCACGCTCGTCCCCGCCGTCGTCGACGTGCCGGCCCTGCGCGCGGCGGCCACCGCCACCGGCGTACCGCCGATGCTGCGCGCCCTCGTCGGCACCGTGACCACCCGCCGGCAGGCCGGCGGCGGTGCGGCCGGCGGCTGGGCGCACCGGCTCGCCACGCTCACCCCCGACGAGGCCCGTGCCCAGGTGGACGTGTTGGTGCGTGGTCTGGTGGCGCAGGTGTTGGGGCATGGTGGTGCGGAGTCGGTGCCGGCGGATCGGGCGTTCCGTGAACTCGGGTTCGATTCGTTGACGGCGGTGGATCTGCGGAACCGGGTGAACGCGGCGACAGGTCTGCGGTTGGGGTCGACGTTGGTGTTCGACTACCCGACGCCCGCGGCACTGGTGGAGTACGTGTACGAGCAGCTCACCGGTGCGGTGGGTGCCCGTACGGAGGTGGTCACCTCCGCTGCTGTCGACGAGCCGATCGCCATCGTCGGAATGGCCTGCCGCTACCCGGGTGGGGTGGACAGCCCCGACCAGCTGTGGGAGTTGCTGGTCGGTGGCGGTGAGGGCATCGGTGAGTTCCCGACCGACCGGGGCTGGGACCTGGACTCCCTGTTCCACCCGGACCCCGACCACCCGGGCACGTCGTACGCCCGGCACGGCGGCTTCCTCACCGGGGCGGCCGAGTTCGACCCGGCGTTCTTCGGTATCTCGCCGCGTGAGGCGGTGGCGATGGATCCGCAGCAGCGGTTGCTGTTGGAGGCGTCGTGGGAGACGTTCGAGTCCGCCGGTCTGGACCCGGCCGGGCTGCGGGGTAGCCGTACCGGCGTGTTCGCCGGCCTGATGTACCACGACTACGCCTCACAGGTGCAGGAACTGCCCGAAGGGCTGGAGGGGTACATCGGCACCGGCAACTCCGGGAGCGTGGTCTCCGGTCGGGTGGCGTACACGTTCGGTCTGGAGGGGCCGGCGGTGACGGTGGACACGGCGTGTTCGTCGTCGCTGGTCGCCCTGCACCTCGCGGCGCAAGCCCTGCGGTCGGGGGAGTGCGACCTGGCGTTGGCCGGTGGTGTGACGGTGATGGCGACGCCGGGGACGTTCGTCGAGTTCTCGCGGCAGCGGGGTTTGTCGGCGGATGGTCGGTGCCGGTCGTTTGCGGCGTCGGCGGATGGGACGGGTTGGTCGGAGGGTGTGGGTGTGCTGCTGGTGCAGCGGCTCTCCGATGCGCGGCGGGATGGTCGTCGGATTCTCGCGGTGGTGCGGGGTACGGCGGTGAACCAGGATGGTGCGTCGAATGGTTTGACGGCGCCGAATGGTCCGTCGCAGCAGCGGGTGATCCGGCAGGCCCTGGCGAATGCTCGCCTGTCGACGGCGGATGTGGATGCGGTGGAGGCGCACGGCACCGGCACGACCCTGGGTGACCCGATCGAGGCGCAGGCGCTGCTCGCCACCTATGGGCAGGGTCGTGCCGAGCCGTTGCTGCTCGGGTCGATCAAGTCGAACATCGGTCACACGCAGGCCGCCGCTGGTGTGGCGGGTGTGATCAAGATGGTCCTCGCGATGCGGCACGGTGTGGTGCCGGCGACGTTGCACGTGGACGAGCCGTCCCCGCACGTCGACTGGACGGCCGGAGCGGTCACGCTGGCCACCGAGGCGACGCCCTGGCCGGCGGTGAACCGGCCCCGTCGGGCGGCGGTCTCCTCGTTCGGGGTCAGCGGCACCAACGCCCACGTGATCATCGAGCAGCCGCCCGTGGAGACCGGGACCCGCCAGCCCGGAGACGACGGACCCACGCCGGTCGCTCCGCTGCCGGTGCTGTTGTCGGCGCGGTCGGAGCCGGCACTCGCCGCCCAGGCGGACCGTTGGGCTCGTTGGCTCGCCGCCGACGAGTCGCTGCGTCCGGTGGACGTGGGTTGGTCGTCGGTGACGACCCGTCCGGCGTTGGAGCAGCGTGCCGTGCTGGTGGCGGCTGACCGGGGCGAGTTGCTGACCGGGCTGCGGGCGTTGGCGACGGGTGAGCCGTCGGGTGCGGTGGTCACCGGTACGGCTGCCGTTCGTGGTCGGGTGGCGTTGCTGTTCTCCGGTCAGGGTGCGCAGCGTGCCGGCATGGGTCGGGAGTTGTACTCCGCGTTCCCGGTGTTCGCTGTCGCGTTGGACGAGGTGTGTGCCCAGCTGGATCCGTTGCTGCCGCAGCCGTTGAAGGCCGTGTTGTTCGCCGAGGCGGGCTCGCCGGAGGCGGCGCTGCTGGATCAGACGGTGTTCACGCAGGCCGGGTTGTTCGCGGTCGAGGTGGCGTTGTTCCGCCTCGTCGAGTCGTTCGGTGTGGTGCCGGACTTCGTCGGCGGGCACTCAGTTGGTGAGATCACGGCCGCGTATGTGGCGGGGGTGTTGTCGCTGGCGGATGCGTGTGCGTTGGTGGCGGCGCGGGGTCGGTTGATGCAGGCGCTCCCGGCCGGTGGCGGGATGCTGGCGGTGGCCGCGTCCGAGGCCGAGGTGGCGGCGTCGATCGAGGGGCTGACCGACCGGGTCGGGATCGCTGCGGTGAACGGCCCGAGCGCGGTGGTCGTCTCCGGTGCGGTCGACGCGCTGGACGAAATCGAGGCGGCCTGGCGGGATCGGGGCGCACGCACCCGTCGCCTGACGGTGAGTCACGCGTTCCACAGTCCGTTGATGGAGCCGATGCTCGACGAGTTCCGGGCGGTGTTGGCGGGGTTGAGGTTCGCCGCGCCGTTGGTGCCGGTGGTGTCGAACCTGACCGGTGCGGTGGCGGATCCGCAGGAGCTGACCCGCGTTGACTACTGGGTGCGGCACGTCCGGGAGGCGGTCCGGTTCGGCGACGGGGTCGCCGCGCTTCGGGTTGCCGGGGTGGACACGTTCGTGGAGGTCGGTCCGCAGAGTGTGCTGACGGCGATGGCCGCCGAGGTGCTTCCGGGTGACGGGGATGTTTTCGCGGTGGCGGTGCAGCGGCGGGACCGGCCGGAGGTGTCCGCGCTGCTGGCGGCTCTGGGCGAGCTGCATGTGAACGGTGTGGCGGTGACCTGGTCGCAGTGGTTCGCTGGGGCTGGCGCGCGGCGGGTGGACCTGCCGACGTACGCGTTCCAGCACCAGCCGTACTGGCTCGGGATCGGACGGGCCCGGGCGGGTGACGTCACCGGAGCTGGCCTCGGTATGGCCGGTCACCCCCTGCTCGGCGCGGCAGTCACCGTCGCCGGTGAGGACATGGTGGTGCTCACCGGTCGGCTCTCCGTCGCCACCCACCCCTGGCTCGCCGACCACGCGGTGTCCGGCACGGTGATCGTCCCCGGCACGGCTCTCGTGGAACTGGCCGTGCGGGCGGGCGACGAGGTGGGCCTGTCCCGGCTTCGTGATCTGACCATCGCCGCCCCGCTCGTGCTTCCCGAGAGCGGTGGGGTGCGGGTGCAGGTGCGGGTCGGTGCGGCCGACCCGACGGGCACGCGTGCCGTCACGCTGCACTCGCAGTCCGAGGGCGATTCCGACTGGGTCCGGCACGCGGACGGTGTGCTGGAGCCGGTGTCGGTCGACGAGCCGGTGGTCGGTGCGTGGCCGCCGGCCGGTGCGTCCGAGGTGGATGTGGCGGGCTGGTACGAGGCGCTGGCCGGGCACGGCCTGGTGTACGGGCCGGTCTTCCAGGGCCTGCGGCGGCTGTGGACCGGCGACGGCACGGTGTACGCCGAGGTCGCGCTCCCGGAGGACGCGGCCGGGGAGGCCGGCCGGTTCGGGGTGCACCCGGCGCTGCTCGACGCGGCGCTGCACCCGACCGGACTGTTGCTGGCCGGGGAGGAGCCGTCGGGGCCACAGGTGCCGTTCGCGTTCGAGGGTGTGCAGGTGCACGCCTCGGGCGCGGGAGTGCTGCGGGTGCGGTTGTCCCGGTCGGGTTCCGGAGTGCGTCTGGTCGCCTGCGACGAGGCGGGTGCCCCGGTGGTGTCGGTCGACTCCCTCGTCCTGCGTGAACTGAGCGGTGTCGTGGCGCCCGGCGCGGCGACGCGCTCGCTCTTCGAACTCGCCTGGCAGGCCGACGACGCCTCCACGATCGGGGACACGTCCGGCTGGGCGCTGCTGACCGCCGGGGAACCGCCGGCCGGACTGCCGGAGCTGCCGTCGTTCCCGGACGTCGCGGCGCTGGTCGCGTCGGTCGAGGCGAGCCCGGCAGAGGCCCCCCGCGCGCTGCTGCTGCCCCTGCCCGTCACCGAGGCCCACGCCGACGTGCCCGCCTTGGTGCGGGCGGTGACGGCGGACGTGTTGTCGACGGTGCAGGCGTGGTTGGCGGCTGGGGTGTTGGCGGGCTCGACGTTGGTCGTGGTGACGCGGGGTGCGGTGGCGGTTCGGTCGGGTGATCGGGTGACCGACCTGGCGGGTGCGGCGGTGTGGGGTCTGTTGCGGTCGGCGCAGTCGGAACACCCGGGCCGGGTCGTGCTGGTCGACGTCGACGGTGACCTGGACGCGGACGCGCTGGGTGCGCTCGCCTCGGCGGCCGGTGACCCGCTCGGTGGTCAGGTGGCCGTGCGGTCGGGCGCGGTGTTCGTGCCGCGCCTGGTGCGGTCGTCGGCACCGGCGACGGCTGAGGTGACCGTCGGTGCCGGCACGGTGTTGGTGACCGGTGGTACGGGTGCTCTGGGTGCTCTGGTGGCGGAGCATCTGGTGGCGGCGTACGGGGTGCGGTCGCTGGTGTTGGTGTCCCGGCAGGGGCCGGCCGCGTCGGGCGCGGATGCGCTGGTGGAGCGGTTGTCGGGCCTGGGCGCGTCGGTACGGGTGGTCGCGTGTGACGTCACCGACCGGGCCGCCGTAGGTGACCTGGTGGATCAGCTGACCGGCAGTGGTCGGTTGGCGGGTGTGGTGCATACGGCGGGTGTGCTGGATGACGGGGTGGTCGAGGGGCTTTCTGCTGGTCGGTTGGCGGGTGTGTTGGCGCCGAAGGTGGATGCGGGTTGGCATCTGCATGAGGTGACGGCGGGTCTGGGTCTGGATCTGTTCGTGGTGTTCTCGTCGGTTGCGGGGGTGTTGGGGTCGCCGGGGCAGGCGGCGTATGCGGCGGGTAACGCGTTCCTGGATGGTCTGGCGGTGTTCCGGCGTGAGTTGGGGTTGCCGGCGGTGTCGTTGGCGTGGGGTATGTGGGACACCGACGGCATGGCCGCGTCGATCGGCGACGCCGACCGCGCCCGGTCGACCCGCGCCGGCATCACCCCGATGAGCGTGGACACCGGTCTGGAACTGTTCGACGCGGCACTCCGCGTGGCCCGGCCGACGCTGGTGCCCGCCGTTCTCGACGTACCGGCGATGCGGGCGACGCTTGGCGCGGCTGGCCCGGTACCGGTGGTGCTGCGTGCCCTTGTGGGGCCGACCGTCACCCGCCGGCAGGCCGGACAGGGCGGCGACTGGACCAACCAGTTGGCGGGCCTGACCCCCGACGAGGGCCGGACCCGGATCGAGACCCTGGTCCGGGGTCTGGTCGCCCAGGTGCTCGGGCACGCCGGCGCGGAGTCGGTCCCCACCGACCGTGCCTTCCGTGAATTGGGCTTCGACTCGCTGACCGCAGTGGACCTGCGGAACCGGCTCAACACGGCGACCGGCCTGCGCCTCGCGTCGACGCTGGTGTTCGACTACCCGACCCCGGCGGTGCTCGCCGACCACCTGTGGTCCGAACTGGCCGGTGTACGGCAGACGACGGCGGACCGGACGGTCAGCACGGCTGCCAGCGTCGACGAGCCGATCGCCATCGTGGGTATGGCGTGCCGCTACCCCGGCGGGGTGCAGAGCCCGGACCAGCTCTGGGAGCTGCTGGTCGGCGGTGGTGAGGGCATCGGCGAGTTCCCGACCGACCGGGGCTGGGACCTGGACTCCCTGTTCGACCCGGACCCGGACCGCAACGGTACGTCGTACACCCGGCACGGTGGATTCCTGCCCGGAGCTGCGGACTTCGACCCGGCGTTCTTCGGTATCTCGCCGCGTGAGGCGGTGGCGATGGATCCGCAGCAGCGGTTGCTGCTGGAGGCGTCGTGGGAGACGTTCGAGTCCGCCGGTCTGGACCCGGCCGGGCTGCGGGGCAGCCGTACCGGCGTCTTTGCCGGCCTGATGTACCACGACTACGCCTCCCAGGTGGCCGACCTGCCATCGGACGCCGAGGGGTACGTCGGCACCGGTAACTCCGGCAGTGTGCTGTCGGGTCGGGTGGCGTACACGTTCGGTCTGGAGGGGCCGGCGGTGACGGTGGACACGGCGTGTTCGTCGTCGTTGGTGGCGTTGCATCTGGCGGCGCAGGCGTTGCGGTCGGGTGAGTGTGACCTGGCGCTTGCTGGTGGTGTGACGGTGATGGCGACGCCGGGGACGTTCATCGAGTTCTCGCGGCAGCGGGGTTTGTCGGCGGATGGTCGGTGCCGGTCGTTTGCGGCGTCGGCGGACGGCACGGGTTGGTCGGAGGGTGTGGGTGTGCTGCTGGTGCAGCGGCTCTCCGATGCGCGGCGGGACGGTCGTCGGATTCTCGCGGTGGTGCGGGGTACGGCGGTGAACCAGGATGGTGCGTCGAATGGTTTGACGGCGCCGAATGGTCCCTCCCAGCAGCGGGTGATCCGGCAGGCCCTGGCGAACGCCCGCCTGTCGACGGCGGATGTGGACGCGGTGGAGGCGCACGGCACCGGCACCACCCTGGGTGATCCGATCGAGGCGCAGGCGTTGTTGGCGACGTATGGGCAGGATCGGCCGGGGGACCGTCCGTTGTTGTTGGGGTCGATCAAGTCGAACCTTGGCCACACGCAGGCCGCGGCCGGTGTGGCGGGCATCATCAAGATGGTCCTGGCGATGCGGCACGGTGTGGTGCCGGCGACGTTGCACGTGGACGAGCCGTCCCCGCACGTCGACTGGTCGGCCGGGGCGGTGACGCTGGCCACCGAACCGATGCCGTGGCCGGAGACCGGTCGGCCGCGTCGGGCCGCCGTCTCCTCGTTCGGCATCTCCGGCACCAACGCCCATGTGATCATCGAGCAGCCGCCGGTGGAGGTGCTCGAGGGCGAGATCGTGCCGTCGGTGACGCCGCCGGCCGTGCCGGTGCTGTTGTCGGCGCGGTCGGAGCCGGCACTCGCCGCCCAGGCCGGCCGGTGGGTCGACTGGCTGGCGGGCGACGACTCGCTGCGTCCGGTGGACGTGGGATGGTCGTCGGTGACGACCCGTCCGGCGTTGGAGCAGCGTGCGGTGATCACCGCGACCGGCCGGGACGACCTGCTCGTCTCGTTGCGGGCGTTGGCGGCAGGTGAGCCGTCGGGTGCGGTGGTCACTGGCACCCAGGGCCAGCGCGGTCAGGTGGCGTTGCTGTTCTCCGGTCAGGGTGCGCAGCGTGCCGGGATGGGGCGGGAACTGTACCCCGCGTTCCCGGTGTTCGCTGCCGCGTTGGACGAGGTGTGCGGTCATCTGGACTCGTTGTTGCCGCAGCCGTTGAAGGCCGTGTTGTTCGCCGAGGTGGGGTCGGCGGAGGCGGCGCTGCTGGATCAGACGGTGTTCACGCAGGCCGGCCTGTTCGCGGTCGAGGTGGCGTTGTTCCGTCTGGTGGAGTCCTTCGGGGTGGTGCCGGACTTCGTCGGCGGGCACTCGATCGGTGAGATCACCGCCGCGTACGTGGCGGGTGTGTTGTCGCTGGCGGATGCGTGTGCGTTGGTGGCGGCGCGGGGTCGGTTGATGCAGGCGCTCCCGGCCGGTGGTGGGATGCTCGCGGTCGCCGCGCCGGAGGCTGACGTAGCGGCCTCGATCGAGGAACTGACCGGCCGGGTGGGCATCGCTGCGGTGAACGGCCCGAGTGCGGTGGTCGTCTCCGGTGCGGTCGACACGCTGGACGAGGTTGAGGCGGCCTGGCGGGATCGGGGTGTGCGTACCCGTCGGTTGGCGGTGAGTCACGCGTTCCACAGTCCGTTGATGGAGCCGATGCTCGACGAGTTCCGGGCGGTGCTGTCGGGGTTGAGCTTCGCCGCGCCGTTGGTGCCGGTGGTGTCGAACCTGACCGGCGCGCTCGCCGACGCCGGCGAGCTGCGGACCCCGGACTACTGGGTGCGGCACGTCCGGGAGGCGGTCCGGTTCGCCGACGGGGTCACCGCGTTGCGGGCTGCCGGGGTGGACACGTTCGTGGAGGTCGGTCCGCAGAGTGTGCTGACCGCGATGGCCGACGAGGTGCTTCCGGGTGACGGGGACATCCTCGCGGTGGCGGCACAGCGGCGGGACCGGTCCGAGGTCTCGGGTCTGCTGGCGGCGTTGGGGCAGTTGCACGTCAACGGTGTGGCCGTCACCTGGCCGCAGTGGTTTACCGGGGTGGGCGCGCGGCGGGTGGACCTGCCGACCTACGCGTTCCAGCACCAGCGGTACTGGCCTACGACGGGTCGGCCACGAGCCGGAAACGTGTCCGGCGCGGGACTGGGCGACGCCGAGCACCCACTGCTCGGCGCGGCCGTCGACCTGGCTGGCGACGACGAGGTGGTGCTGACCGGCCGACTCTCGCTGACCACGCACCCCTGGCTGGCGGACCACGCGGTCGCCGGCGTGACGCTGGTGCCGGGCACCGCCCTCGTCGAGCTGGCCGTGCGGGCGGGCGACGAGGTGGGCCTCTCCCGGCTCCGGGAGCTGACCGTGGCCACGCCGCTGACCGTCCCCCAGATGGGAGGCGTGCGGATCCAGGTGCGGGTGGACGGCGCTGCCGGCTCGTCGCAGCGCGCCGTGACCATCTACTCCCGTCAGGACGATGACACCGAGGCGGGTTGGACCCGGCACGCGGACGGTGTGCTGGAGCCGGTGTCGGTCGACGAGCCGGTGGTCGGTGCGTGGCCGCCGGCCGGTGCGTCCGAGGTGGATGTGGCGGGCTGGTACGAGGCGCTGGCCGGGCACGGCCTGGTGTACGGGCCGGTCTTCCAGGGGCTGCGACGCGCGTGGACCGGCGACGGGGAGGTGCACGCCGAGGTCGCCCTGCCCGAGGAGTCGGTGGACGTCTCCGGCTTCGGGGTGCATCCGGCGCTGCTCGACGCGGCGCTCCACGCGATCGGCCTGCTCGACGCGGAGGCCGGCACCGCTCCGCGCGTACCGTTCGCGTTCGAGGGTGTGCAGGTGCACGCCTCGGGCGCGGAAGTGCTGCGGGTGCGGTTGTCCCGGTCGGGTTCCGGAGTGCGTCTGGTCGCCTGCGACGAGGCGGGTGCCCCGGTGGTGTCGGTCGACTCCCTCGTCCTGCGTGAACTGACCGGCCCGGCCGCCCCGGGTGCGGCGGCCCGCTCGCTGTTCGAGGTGCGCTGGCAGGTCGAGCAGACGGTCCTGGACCCGCAGGCGTCCGGCATGGTGCTGTTGACCGGGCACGGGACCAGCCACGAACTGCCGACCGGCCTGGCCGCCCGGTGGGAGGTGCCGGCGTACCCGGACGTGGCGTCGGTGCTGGCCGCGGTCGAAGCCGGTGCCAGGCCGCAGACGCTGCTGCTGCCGCTCCTCGCCAACTCCGAGGCCCATGCCGATGTGCCCGCCTCGGTGCGGGCGGTGACGGCGGACGTGTTGTCGACGGTGCAGGCGTGGTTGGCGGCTGGGGTGTTGGCGGGCTCGACGTTGGTCGTGGTGACGCGGGGTGCGGTGGCGGTTCGGTCGGGTGATCGGGTGACCGACCTGGCGGGTGCGGCGGTGTGGGGTCTGTTGCGGTCGGCGCAGTCGGAACACCCGGGCCGGGTCGTGCTGGTCGACCTTGACGCGGACGCGGACACGGACCTACGGGGTCTGCTCGGGTGGGCGGCCGGCGGCGCGTCGGGTGGCCAGGTGGCGGTCCGTACGGGCGAGGTGTTCGTTCCCCGCCTGGTGCGAGCCTCCGCGCCGGTGGCGTCGGAACCGCCGGTCGTGGGTGCCGGCACGGTGTTGGTGACCGGTGGTACGGGTGCTCTGGGTGCTCTGGTGGCAGAGCATCTGGTGGCGGCGTACGGGGTGCGGTCGCTGGTGTTGGTGTCCCGGCAGGGGCCGGCCGCGTCGGGCGCGGATGCGCTGGTGGAGCGGCTGGGCGCGCTGGGGGCGAGCGCCCGGGTGGTGGGCTGCGACGTGACCGACCGGCAGCAGGTGGACGCGCTGGTCGCCGAGATCTCGTCGACGGGTCGGTTGGCGGGTGTGGTGCATACGGCGGGTGTGCTGGATGACGGGGTGGTCGAGGGGCTTTCTGCTGGTCGGTTGGCGGGTGTGTTGGCGCCGAAGGTGGATGCGGGTTGGCATCTGCATGAGGTGACGGCGGGTCTGGGTCTGGATCTGTTCGTGGTGTTCTCGTCGGTTGCGGGGGTGTTGGGGTCGCCGGGGCAGGCGGCGTATGCGGCGGGTAACGCGTTCCTGGATGGTCTGGCGGTGTTCCGGCGTGAGTTGGGGTTGCCGGCGGTGTCGTTGGCGTGGGGTATGTGGGACACCGACGGCATGGCCGCGTCGATCGCCGACGCCGACCGCGCCCGGTCGACCCGTGCCGGTCTCCCGCCGATGAGCGCCGAAACCGGGCTCGAACTGTTCGACGCCGCCCTCACGGCCGGACCGGCCGTCCTGGTGCCGGTGGTCGTCGACGTACCGGCGATGCGAGCCGCCTCCGGTGACGCCGCACCCACGATGCTCCGCACGCTGCTCGGCACGACCGTCACCCGCCGCCAGGCGGGACAGGGCGGTGGCGCATGGGCCGCACGACTGACCGGACTCGCCGAGGACGAGGCCCGTGCCCAGGTGGACGTGTTGGTGCGTGGCCTGGTGGCGCAGGTGTTGGGGCACGGTGGTGCGGAGTCGGTGCCGGCGGATCGGGCGTTCCGTGAACTCGGATTCGATTCGTTGACGGCGGTGGATCTGCGGAACCGGGTGAACGCGGCGACGGGTCTGCGGTTGGGGTCGACGTTGGTGTTCGACTATCCGACGCCGGCGGCTCTCGCGGGGTACGTGTACGAGCAGCTCACCGGGATGGTGGAGGCGCGTCCCGAGACGATGGCCTCCCTCGGCGTGGACGAGCCGATCGCGATCGTCGGGATGGCCTGCCGCTACCCGGGTGGGGTGGACAGCCCCGACCAGCTCTGGGAGTTGCTGGCCACCGGTGGGGACGGGGTGGGGGAGTTCCCCGCCGACCGGGGCTGGGACCTGGAGTCCCTGTTCGATCCGGATCCGAACAGCAGCGGCACGTCGTACGCCCGGCAGGGCGGCTTCCTGTACGGGGCGGCCGAGTTCGACCCGGCGTTCTTCGGCATCTCGCCCCGTGAGGCGCTGGCGATGGACCCGCAGCAGCGGTTGCTGCTGGAGGCGTCGTGGGAGGCGTTCGAGTCCGCGGGCCTCGACCCGCAGCGACTGCGGGGCAGCCGTACCGGTGTGTTCGCGGGCGTGATGTACCACGACTGGGCGACGCGCCTGGTGGACCTGCCGGCCGAGGTGGAGGGTTACCTCGGCACGGGCACGTCGGGCAGTGTGCTGTCGGGTCGGGTGGCGTACACGTTCGGTCTGGAGGGGCCGGCGGTGACGGTGGACACCGCCTGCTCGTCGTCGCTGGTCGCGTTGCACCTCGCGGCGCAAGCCCTGCGGTCCGGGGAGTGCGATCTGGCGTTGGCCGGTGGTGTGACGGTGATGGCCACGCCGGGGACGTTCATCGAGTTTTCCCGGCAGCGGGGCCTGGCTCCGGACGGTCGGTGCAAGGCGTTCGCCGAGGGTGCGGACGGCACCGGCTGGGGTGAGGGCGTCGGCATGCTGCTCGTGGAGCGGCTCTCCGACGCGCAGCGGCGGGGACATCGGGTCCTGGCGGTGGTGCGGGGCAGCGCGGTGAACCAGGATGGTGCGTCGAATGGTTTGACGGCGCCGAATGGTCCGTCGCAGCAGCGGGTGATCCGGCAGGCCCTGGCGAATGCTCGCCTGTCGACGGCGGATGTGGATGCGGTGGAGGCGCACGGCACGGGCACCACCCTGGGTGATCCGATCGAGGCGCAGGCGTTGTTGGCGACGTACGGGCAGGATCGTGTCGAGCCGTTGCTGCTCGGGTCGATCAAGTCGAACATCGGTCACACGCAGGCCGCCGCTGGTGTGGCGGGTGTGATCAAGATGGTCCTGGCGATGCGGCACGGGCTCGTGCCGGCGACGTTGCATGTGGACGAGCCGTCCCCGCATGTCGACTGGACGGCCGGGGCGGTCACGCTGGCCACCGAACCGATGCCGTGGCCGGAGACCGGCCGTCCGCGTCGGGCTGCCGTCTCCTCGTTCGGGATCTCCGGCACCAACGCGCATGTGATCATCGAGCAGCCGCCGGTGGAGGTGGTCGAGGGCGAGATCGTCGACCCGGCCCTGCCCGATGCCCTCGTGCCGGTGCTGGTGTCGGCGCGGTCGGCGGAGGCTCTGGCTGGGCAGGCGGACCGTTGGGCCCGTTGGCTCGCCGCCGACGAGGGGCTGCGTCCGGTGGACGTGGGTTGGTCGTCGGTGACCACGCGTCCGGCTCTGGAATATCGCGCCCTGCTCACCGCGACCGGCCGGGACGACCTGCTCGGCTCGTTGCGGGCGTTGGCGGCGGGTGAGCCGTCGGGTGCGGTGGTCACCGGTACGGCTGCCGTTCGTGGTCGGGTGGCGTTGCTGTTCTCGGGTCAGGGTGCGCAGCGTGCCGGGATGGGTCGGGAGTTGTACGCGACGTTCCCGGTGTTCGCCGCCACGTTGGACGAGGTGTGCGCCCAGCTGGATCCGTTGCTGCCGCAGCCGTTGAAGGCCGTGTTGTTCGCCGAGGCGGGCACGCCCGAGGCGGCGCTGCTGGATCAGACGGTGTTCACGCAGGCCGGGTTGTTCGCGGTCGAGGTGGCGTTGTTCCGCCTCGTCGAGTCGTTCGGTGTGGTGCCGGACTTCGTCGGCGGGCACTCGGTTGGTGAGATCACGGCCGCGTATGTGGCGGGGGTGTTGTCGCTGGCGGATGCGTGTGCGTTGGTCGCCGCGCGGGGTCGGTTGATGCAGGCGTTGCCGTCCGGTGGTGGGATGCTGGCGGTGGCCGCGCCGGAGGCTGTCGTTGCGGCGTCGATCGAGGGGCTGACCGGCCGGGTGGGCATCGCGGCGGTGAACGGCCCGAGTGCGGTGGTCGTCTCCGGTGCGGTCGAGGTGTTGGACGAGGTCGAGGCGGCCTGGCGGGATCGGGGCGCACGCACCCGTCGCCTGGCGGTGAGTCACGCGTTCCACAGTCCGTTGATGGAGCCGATGCTCGACGAGTTCCGGGCGGTGCTGTCGGGGTTGAGGTTCGCCGCGCCGTTGGTGCCGGTGGTGTCGAACCTGACCGGTGCGATCGCCGACGCCGGCGAGCTGCGGACCCCGGAGTACTGGGTGCGGCACGTGCGGGAGGCGGTCCGGTTCGCCGACGGGGTCACCGCGTTGCGGGTTGCCGGGGTGGACACGTTCGTGGAGGTCGGTCCGCAGAGTGTGTTGACGGCGATGGCCGCCGAGGTGCTTCCGGGTGACGGGGATGTTCTCGCGGTGGCGGTGCAGCGGCGGGACCGGCCGGAGGTGTCCGCGCTGCTGGCGGCTCTGGGTGAGCTGCATGTGAACGGTGTGGCGGTGACCTGGTCGCAGTGGTTCGCCGGGGTCGGCGCGCGGCGGGTGGACCTGCCGACGTACGCGTTCCAGCACCAGCGGTACTGGCCCGCGACGGTGGACCGGCCGCAGGCAGCCGTCGCCGACGCCGGGGACGCCGAGTTCTGGGCGGCGGTGGAGCGTGGCGACCTCAGCGGCCTCGCCGAGCAGCTCGGCGCGGACGCGGTGGACGCCCTGGCCCCGGCCCTGCCCGCGCTCACCTCCTGGCGTCAGGCCCGGACCCGGGACACCAGCCTGGACGGATGGTCGTACCGGATCGGCTGGGAGCCGGTACGCCCGGTTCCGGCGGCCGGGTTGTCCGGGCGGTGGCTCGTGGTCACCGTGGGCGCGGACACCGACGCGGGCGTCGCGAAGGCGCTCGCCGGGGCCGGTGCGCGGGTCGACACCCTGACCGTCGCGCCGACCCTCGGCCGGGCGCCACTGGGCGAGCGGCTGCGCCGCACCGGGGCCGACGGCTGGGCGGGCGTGCTGTGCGTCCTGCCCCGACAGGACCAATCGCTCCCGCACGCGCCGGGCGTACCCGCCGGCACGGCGGTGCTGCTCACCCTCGTCCAGGCGCTGACCGACACCGGCCTGCCGGGCCGGGTGTGGGCGCTCAGCCGGGCCGCCATGCCGGTCGCGCCGGGTGGACCGGCCGGCGACCCCTGGGCGGCACTGACCTGGGGCCTCGGCCGTGCCGTCGCCCTGGAGCAGCCGGACCGTTGGGGCGGTCTGGTCGACCTGCCGGCCCGCGCCGACCGGACCACCCGCGCCGCGCTCGTCGCGGTGCTCGCCGACGGCACCATGGACCAGGTGGCCGTCCGCCGCAACGGTGTCTTCGGTCGCCGGTTGGTCCCGGCCGCGCCGCCGGCCGGAACGGGCTGGCGGCCCTCGGGCACCGTGCTGGTCACCGGTGGCACGGGTGCGCTGGGCCGACGGGTGGCCCGCTGGCTGCTGGTCAACGGCGCCGCCGAGGTGGTGCTCGCCTCCCGCCGTGGCCCCGACGCCCCGGGCGCGACCGACCTGGTCGACGAGTTGGCCGCGCACGGCACCGTACGGGTGGTCGCCTGCGACGTCGCCGACGCCGAGTCGGTCACCGAGCTGGTCGCCGGGCTGCCGGCGCTGACCGCCGTGGTGCACACCGCCGGCGCGTCCGGCGGGACCACCCCGGCGTACGAGCTGACCGACGCCGACCTGTCGGCGACGCTGGCCGGCAAGGTTCTCGGCGCCCTGCACCTGGACACCGCGTGCCGTGACCGGGACCTCGACGCGTTCGTCGTCTTCTCCTCGGTGGCCGGGGTCTGGGGCGGCGGCGGGCAGGCCGGCTACGCGGCCGGCAACGCCCTGCTCGACGCCCTCGTCGCCGCCCGTCGGGCGGCTGGCCTCCCCGCCACCGCCCTCGCCTACGGGCCGTGGGCGGAGGACGGCATGGCTGCCGGGGAGACCGCCGAGGGCCTGCGCCGCCGGGGCTTCACCCCGCTCGCGCCCGACGCCGCCGTCGCGGCGCTCGGCCGCTGGGTGAACGCCGCCGAGGCGGCGCCGGTCGTCGCCGACGTGGACTGGTCCCGGTTCGTCGCGGCGTTCACCGCGGCCCGACCGAGCCACCTCTTCGACCGGGTCGCCCCGGCCGTCGCGGTGCGACCGGAGCGGCCGGAAGCCGACGCCGCCACCGAGGGGCTGCGGACCCGACTCGCCGCGCTGCCGGCCACCGGACAGGAGACCCTCCTGGTCGACCTGGTCCGCGCGGAAGCGGCGGCGGTGCTCGGCCACAGCTCCGCCGACCAGGTGCCGGCCGGACGGGCGTTCCGGGAACTCGGCTTCGACTCCCTCGCCGCCGTGCAGCTGCGGGACCGGCTGGGCCGGGCCACCGGCGTGACCCTGCCGTCGACCGTGGTCTTCGACCACCCGTCGTCGGCGGAGCTGGCCCGTTTCCTGCGTACCGAACTGGTGGCCGGCGTGGCCGGCGACGGGCCGGCGGCCGGCGTGGCCGTGGTCCGGCCGGCAGCCGACGAGCCGATCGCCATCGTGTCGATGGCCTGCCGTTTCCCCGGCGGGGTGTCCTCGCCGCAGGAGTTGTGGCAGTTGCTGGTCGACGGGGTGGACGCGGTGACGCCGATGCCCACCGACCGGGGCTGGGACCTCGAAACCCTCTTCGACTCGGACCCGGAGCGGGTGGGCACCAGCTACGCCCGCAGCGGGGCCTTCCTCGACGACGTCGCCGACTTCGACGCGGCGTTCTTCGGGATCAACCCCCGGGAGGCCCTCGCGATGGACCCGCAGCAGCGGTTGCTGCTGCACACCACCTGGGAGGCGTTCGAGCGGGCCGGTGTCGACCCGCAGCGGGTCCGGGGCTCCGCCACCGGCGTGTTCATGGGCACCAACGGACAGGACTACGCGACCCTGCTGCTGGGTGCCCGGTCCGAGGTGGAGGGCTACCAGGCCACCGGCAACGGCGCGTCGGTGGTCTCCGGTCGGCTGGCGTACTCGTTCGGGCTGCACGGCCCGGCGGTCACCGTGGACACCGCGTGCTCGTCGTCGCTGGTCGCCCTGCACCTGGCCGCCCAGGCGCTGCGCTCCGGCGAGTGCGACCTCGCCCTGGCCGGCGGGGTGACCGTGATGTCGACGCCGGGGGCGTTCCTGGAGTTCTCCCGGCAGCGTGGCCTGGCCGCCGACGGGCGGGTCAAGGCGTTCGCCGCGAGCGCCGACGGCACCGGCTGGGGTGAGGGCGTCGGCGTCCTGCTGCTGCAACGGCTCTCCGACGCGCAACGGGAGGGCCGGCGCGTCCTCGCCGTGGTGCGGGGCAGCGCCGTCAACCAGGACGGTGCGTCCAACGGGCTGACCGCCCCGAACGGGCCGGCGCAGCAGCGCGTCATCCGGCACGCCCTCGCCAACGCCGGGTTGACCCCGGGCGACATCGACGCCATCGAGGCGCACGGCACCGGCACCACCCTCGGTGACCCCATCGAGGCGCAGGCGCTGATGGCCGCGTACGGACCGGACCGCCCCGCCGACCGGCCGCTCTGGCTGGGTTCGGTGAAGTCGAACATCGGCCACACCCAGGCCGCAGCGGGCGTGGCCAGCCTGATCAAGATGGTGCTCGCGCTGCGGCACGGGACGCTTCCGGCGACCCTGCACGTCGACGAGCCGTCTCCGCACGTGGACTGGGCGTCGGGCCCGCTGGCGCTGCTCACCGAGGCGCGCCCGTGGGAGACCGACGGTCGTCTCCGCCGGGCCGGTGTCTCGTCGTTCGGCATCAGCGGCACCAACGCCCACGTGATCCTCGAACAGGCGCCGGCCGTGGATCCCGCCGAGCCGGTCGACGGACCGTCGACGGTCGACGGGGCCGACCGGTCCGTGACCACGGACACCGCCGACCGGTCGGCGACCGGCGTCGAGGTGCTGCCGTGGCCGGTCTCCGCCGCGACGGCGGCCGGACTCCGGGACCAGGCCGACCGGTTGGTCCGGCGGCTCGGCGACCCCGGTCGCGGGGCGGAGGACCGGCCCGACGATCCGGCGGTGGCCTGGACCCTGGTCGAGGGGCG